>NZ_CP049304.1:1243548-1865322 GCF_019444005.1 Liquorilactobacillus nagelii DSM 13675 | reverse complement strand
ACTCTTAGCTTCAGCAATGGCTTGTTTGACTTCAGGACGTTGCGGATCAATCATTCCAACCATTCCGATAAAAATCAGGTCTCTTTCAGCACTTTGCGATGATATGTCAGTAGTTGCTGGTTGATTGAAAGGCGCATAGGCGAATGCCAATACACGTAAGGCTTGAGTTGCTAGCTGATGATTTGCTGCTAAAATAGTTTTTTTGTCGGCAATGGTTAATTCTCTAACTTGGTTATTATCTAGAATTTTGCTTGAACGTTGGAGTAATTCATCTAAAGCGCCTTTGGTAAATAATTGTTTTTTTGTCGAATTAGGGATGTTTGTAACAGCTGACATTAGTTTTCGTTCTGAATCAAATGGAATTGAAGCTTGCCGGCTGAAGTCTTGTTTTAATTTAGCAACATTTAAATTTTGATCCAAAGCAAATTGGATTAAAGCTGTTTCGGTTGGATCACCACTTAAACCTTGCTCGGTTTGTTGGCTATCATTAGCTAAAACCATTGCTTGAACCAAGGGATCATTCAAGTTAGTTGAGTAGGTTGCAACGGTTGATAATTTCAAATTGCGGTAAATTTTTTCAACAGACATTTTATTTTGTGTTAGGGTTCCAGTTTTGTCAGAAGCAATAATTTGAGTTGCTCCTAAGGATTCAACTGCTGGTAATTTACGAATCAAGGCTTTCTTCTTAGCCATAACTTGAGTGCCTAAAGCTAAAGTTATGGTTACAATTGCCGGTAAACCCTCCGGAATTGCAGCAACAGCTAGCGAGATTGAGGTTAAAAGCATATTTAAAACACTTGAACGGTGTAAAGCAATTCCGATAATAAAAACTAAGGCAGCAATTACTAAAATTAAAATACTTAGTAATTTGCTAAGATGGGTAATGTTTTTTTGTAAGGGAGTGGTCGCTGATTCAGCTTTATTAAGCATCGTAGCAATTTTACCAACCTCAGTTTGCATGCCAATCGCGATCACGACTCCTTCAGCCGTTCCGTAAGTAACGTTAGTATTCATATAGGCTAAATTATGACGATCGCCTAGGGGCAGCTCGCTAGCCGTTAAAACTGCCGCTGATTTTTCAACGGGAACTGACTCACCTGTCAAAGCAGCTTCTTCGATTTTTAAATTATTGGTTTTCAGTAATCGCAAATCAGCTGGAATGATCTCTCCAGCTTCTAATAACACGATGTCTCCAGGAACAAGGTCGGCACTCTTAATAATCATAATTTTTCCCGCTCGCTTAACGCGAGAAGTAGTAGTAGTCATTTTTTTAAGTGCGTTAATGGCATTTTCGGCCTTGGCTTCCTGAAAGACTCCAAAAACAGCATTCAAAATTACAACTAGGAAAATAATGATAGCATCAGATAAATCGCCGGCAAACAAGGCAATAATAGCTGCAATCAGTAAAATAATGATCATCAGATTCTTAAATTGATTAAAGAATTTTTCCAACAAAGAAGCATTTTTTTGAGTATTTAAAGTGTTTGACCCAAATTTAGTAAGTCGCTTGTTAACTTCAATCGGTGTTAAACCAGAGGATGTTGAGGCTAGCACAGCAAGAGCTTCTTTGACGGTAAGTTGGTGATATTTTTTTGCCATTGTAGGTTATTCCTTTCACGTGTTTATTTAAAGTTAGCATAACTGCAACTATAACGGAAAGTTTTTGACTCGTTTAGCAAATTAATTTTGATTTATTAGTTGTTAATACTTGAAAATGTTTTTGTGGATTGCTAAAGTGTTCTTAATATATAAAAAGGGGACGTGCAATTTTGATAAAAGAATTCAAAGAGTTCATTTCACGTGGAAATGTTATTGATTTAGCTGTTGGGGTAATTATTGGGAGTGCTTTTACAGCGATTGTCAAATCATTAGTTAATTATTTGATTAATCCGTTTATTGGTCTATTTATTGGCGGAATTGATTTTTCGGACTGGGTTTTTAAAGTTGGTGATGCAACTTTTAAATTTGGAAGTTTTTTGAATTCAGTTATTAACTTCTTAATTATTGCCTTTGTTGTTTTCTTAATTGTTAAATTAGTCAACAAGCTTACTCCTAAAAAAGAAGTAGCTCCGGTGGTTGTTGCACCCGAGGTTAAATTGTTAGAAGAAATTCGTGACTTGCTCAAGGAAAAAAAATAGTCGATAGCGATTATAGTAATAGCTATTATTTTTGAATTACTATTATTTCAATATAAATAATATCTAGTCGGCAACAAAAACTGCTGTTTTTGTTGCCGATTTTTTAGCGAAATAAAGCCATTTTTTTTTGGTGTTCCAAAAACTATTCTTTTTAACGTCTTAATGAGCAAATTTGTTAGTTTAGATAATTACAATTTTTATTAGTTTCCATAATAATTGCTAATATTGGAAATAATTGGTTACTTTTTTGGACTTCTTTGGTACTATATTTAAGTAAGAGTTTGGTACTTAATCAAAACGATAGTTTCCCAAAAGAGAAGTTTAGTATAAAAAAAATGGGGAAGCTCCAAAAAATATCAGACTGTATTGGCTTAAAATTGGTAATTTTTAAACGCATTAAAAAGTTTTCAATTTTAGGGTACTACAGTATTCAATAATTTATTTTTTAGACGATTGTATATTTTATAACGCGAAGAGTGGAGGAATTTAAAAGATCATGAAGACGGGAGAACTAATTAGAAGCATTCGAACATCAAAGGGGATTAAAGCTAAAACAATTTACGATGGGTTGTTATCACGATCGATGTACTACAAGTATGAAAGTGGTTTAGTTGAGACGACAGCTGATACATTTTTACACATCCTTGATCGTTTGAATGTGGATTCAACAGAATTTATTGCACTTTTTGAGAAACAAAACAATGAACGAACTCATTATGAAGAATATCGTGAGAACTTGATGACTGCTTTCAAACAAAAAAATCTTAATGAAGTTCGTTTATTAGAGAAAAAAATTGAACGCGACTATCAAAGCAATCAATTGGTACGCTTTTATAATTTAAAATTGGTAGCATTGGCGATGAAAAAACATTTTGGTCATCATGAGAGTATCCTTCCAGAAAGACGGGAAGTAGTTCACTATCTTTCACGTAGCAAATATTGGAGTCATTATGAATATGAATTATTGGCTGACTCAATTTTTATGTTTGATGGTTCATCACTTGATAAATTATTAAGTGATCATGAATGGTTTAACAATGATGACGCTCAGGATATACGAATGGAGAATTTAAAGGTTAAAGTTCTCTGCGAAGCGATTTTGCTGTTTATTAAAACAGGTCGTGAGACTCAAGCATCACTTTACTTTAGTATTTTAGATCATATCGAGGTGGCAGCTGACAATGTTTATGCTAATGGCTGCAAAGACTTCTTTAAGGGACTTAAGGTAATTGAAGATGGCGATTATGAACAGGGAATCAAAATGGTTTCAGCCGCTTTTGCTCTATATCAAAAATTAGGAATGGAAGAATTATATCGCGAACAGGTTGATATTTTGCAAGCGTTGTTAAAATTCCGACTGCAAGAAAGTACTAGCCATCGTCAACGGAAGGCCTAGTGATATTTGTTGGAGATTACTTGAAAAAAATTGCATTTCAGTATAGAATTGAAAAATGCATAAGTTAAATTTGAAGGGAGGGGCGCAGCATGTCACAAAATACCCACGTAGGTGTTGCTAATGATCGTCGCCCGGTCAATCAGAAGAACATTAAAAAACGTCGTGCACAGCATCAGGCGGTTTTAGAATTCTTAAAGAGTCGTGCCGAATTAGAAGAAAAAACCAACTAAAGATCGATTAAGTTAAACTTGCCAGCATAAGACATCTCGACGTTTTATGCTGGTTTTTTTTGCATGAAATTGCGAGCCATAGCTGAAAGTATGATATACTTTCAGTTTGAGAGGAAGAGAAAATGAGTATTTTAGAAGTTGAAAACTTGTCGCAATCATTTGCTGATAAGCAATTGTATCACCGGGCGAGTTTTCGGGTAAATAAAGAAGATCACATGGGAGTGATTGGCCAAAACGGTGCGGGTAAAAGCACTTTAATCAAAATCATTACTGGACAGCAACTTCCTGATGACGGACAGATTAAATGGCAAAATGGAATTAGAATCGGTTACTTAGATCAGTATGCTCAAACAGCGCATGATTTAACGATTTTTGATTTTCTGAAATCGGCCTTTGCTGAACTCTACCGGATTAGTGAAGCTCAGGTAGCTTGTTATGAAAAATATGCCAAGACAGCTGATGATGAGTTATTGACTAAGGCTGGTCGTTATCAAGAACAGCTAGAAGCTGGCAATTTTTATGAATTGGAAACGCAGATTGATCAAGTAATGACAGGTTTAGGAATTGATGCACTGGGAAAAGAACGCCAAGTTGCTGAATGCAGTGGTGGTCAGCGGTCAAAAATAATTTTAGCGAAGCTATTATTGGAGCAGCCTGATATGTTACTCCTAGATGAACCAACCAATTATTTAGATGTTCAGCACATTGAATGGTTGATTAATTATTTAAATGCTTTTAGTGGTAGCTTTATGGTGGTTTCTCATGACTATAATTTTTTGGAACGAATTACCAATACAATTATTGATGTATCACTAGGAAAAATTACTAAGTACACCGGCAGTTTTCGATCAGCTTTGAAACAAAAAAAGCAAAAATTGGAAACACAACAAAAGGCTTATGCTAAACAGCAGCGGCAGATAGAAAAAGATGAAGCCTATATTCGAAAAAATAAAGCTGGTTCGCGTTCAACTTTGGCTAAGTCTCGTCAAAAAAGGCTTGATAAATTGGAGTTAGTTGATCCACCGGAAACGGCCAAACAGGCTAACTTTAAATTTCCGTATTTGGAAATCATGTCAGCCGAAACACTAGTTGTTAAAGATTTGTCTGTTGGGTATCAGCGACCACTATTAGAACCGGTAACTTTTACTTTAAGCCATGGAGAAAAAATGGTATTGCAAGGATTTAATGGTGTTGGTAAATCAACTTTAATTAAATCAATTTTGGGCAAAATTAAAGTTTTCGGCGGTCAAGCAAATTTTACAGATGCAGTGGTTGTAAATTATTTCAGTCAAGATTTAACTTGGGATCATTCTGATCAAACACCATTAAAAATTGTGCATGATCAATATCCAAAGCTTGAAGCAAAATTAATTCGTCAGCGGTTGGCGCGAGTAGGACTAACAGCCAGTAATATTATGAAGCCAATTAAATTACTGAGTGGTGGAGAACAAACTAAAGTTAAGCTGTGTTTACTTGAGTTAAAACCATGTAATTTTCTAATTATGGATGAACCAACAAATCATTTGGATGATGAAACTAAATTAGCTCTTAAAAAAGCTTTAATGGGTTTCAATGGTAATGTTTTACTAGTTACCCATGAGGCTGATTTTTATCAAGGATGGGTTGATCACATTTTAAATGTTGAAAATATACGTTTAAATCAAAAATAGGAGTGTGGATTTTAGATGAAGAAGGGGAAAACTTTAGCTTGGTTGATAGCTTTGATTTTTGTTGTCTTAGCTGGTTGGAGTTACGTTTATGTTAAGCAGGCAGAAAAACGAAATGCAGTTAAGATTGAAAAAGAAGAGCATAATGAACAAAATAAAAAATTAGCTTCACGGAATCGGCATTTGCGATATCCGATTAACTGGCGAAAATCTTCTCAAACAATTCAATATCCAAACGCAGCAGCGGTTACTGATCTTTCGGTTAAAGTATCTTTGACCGAGCAGCGGGTCTATCTTTTGTCGGGTAAAAAAACAATTTATACCATGTATGCGGCAACAACTAGAAAAATACAGGAAAAGTCAGCTCAAGTTCCTGTAGGCACGTCCGAAATAGAACCTAAAAAAGGTGAGTTTTTCTATAATCCGCAGACGGATCAAGGCGGTAAATATTGGGTTTCTTGGAAAGGAAATGGAAAGTATTTGTTTCAAACAGTTCCAACCAATATTCGGAAAGAATATTTAACTGATAAAGCTAGTTTGCTTGGTAAAAAAGAAAAAGTTAATACTCATGGTAATATTTGGCTTTCGGTAAAAGATGCCAAATGGTTCTATAATAATATTCCCAGTGGAACTAAAGTTGTCGTGGTTCGCTAAATAGTTCTAAAGTAAAGAGACTAAAGTATTTTTCTCGACTACGAGGTGAATACTTTTTTTGTTTAATTAGGCTAGTGAAAACTCGAACTTAACTCAATTGTTGATACCAACCTTGTGAAATTTAAAGCCTGATAATTATCAAGAATAAGTAAATGGTCCTTTTTTATAGTGAAAAATCATGTATTTCCATCAAATGAAAATAAAGTTTTGTGAATTCCAAGCAAAATATTATTGTGCAAAACCTTTTTAGCGGTAGAATAGATAAAGAACCAATTTTCGGAACCAACTATTGAGGGAGTGTTGCATGATGGCAAATATAAAAGGTTCAGACTTATTAGTTAATGTCTTAGTTGATTGGGGCGTAAGAAATGTTTATGGTCTCCCGGGTGATTCAATTGATACTACAATTGATGCTTTGCGGCGTCAAAAAGAAAAAATTAAATTTATTCAGGTCAGACATGAAGAAGTCGCAGCTTTAGCTGCAGCTGCAGATGCTAAATATACTGACAAATTAGGTGTTTGTTTATCGATCGGTGGTCCAGGGGCTATCCATATGTTAAATGGGCTTTACGATGCCAAAATGGACCATGTGCCGGTTTTAGCATTACTGGGCCAAGTAACTTCTAAGTCATTGAATGAGGGTTACTTTCAAGAAGTTAACACCCCTAAATTGTTTGATGATGTAGCAGTTTTTAACCGAACAATTACTTCAGTGGATAATTTAGCCGAGGTTGTTGACCAAGCAATTCGTAGTGCCTATGAAAACAAAGGTGTAGCAGTTTTGACAATTCCGGATGATATTCCTGATCAAACTTTGAAATCGGCCTATAACTCTTCAGCAAAAGCTTTTTCGCTAGCTAAACCAGAGTTGGACCAAGCACAATTAAAGCAGGCAGTTAATTTAATTCAGCAAGCAGACAAGCCAATTGTTTTGTTGGGTGTGGGTGCAAAAAGCGCTGGGGCGGAAATAAAGAAATTTGTTGAAACTAACCAAATTCCCTTTGTTGAAACTTTACCGGCTAAAGGAACGATTGCCGATGATCATCCAAACTCTTTAGGGAATGTCGGCAAACTGGGAACTAAACCATCCTATGAAGCAATGAAAAGTGCTGATTTATTGATCCTTTTGGGAACTAATTACCCGTATCGCCCATATTTGCCAGCTAAGGGTCAAGCAAAATGTATTCAAGTTGATATTAAAGCTGAAAACTTAGGAAAACGTTATGCAGTTGATACAGCTATCCAAGGAGATGTCGTTAAAACTGTTGCCGCGTTTAATCAGCAGGGCCAATTACGTAAGAACCAAAGTTTCTTGGCTGCTTGTCAAAAGAACATGGCTAACTGGAACAAGTGGATGGCTGATAAACGCCAATTAGATACAACGCCAGCCTCACCAGAAAGTATGGTGGCCTATATTGATCAAACTGCTCCAGCCAATTTGATTTACTCAATTGATGTTGGGACTTCAACTTCTTGGAGTGCACGTTTCTTACATGTTAAGGAAACGCAGAAGTTTGCGATATCGGCTTGGTTGGGAACAATGGGTTGTGGTTTGCCAGGAGCAATCGCTGCGCAAGTTGCTTACCCCGATCGGCGAGTGTTGACTTTAAACGGTGATGGGGCCTTTGCAATGGTAATGCAAGACTTTGTAACAGCCGTTAAATACAAGCTGCCAATTATCTGTGTGGTAATTAATAATCAAAAATTGGCATTTATTGAATATGAGCAGCAATCAGCTGGCCAATTGAATTATCAAATAGATTTAGCTGACATGGATTATGCAAAATTTGCTGAAGCTTGTGGCGGAGTGGGTATCAATGTTAAGAGTAATGCCGAGTTTAAACAAGCTTTAGATCAAGCATATCAAGTTACGGATAAGCCAATTTTGATTAACGCTTATGTGAAGGATAACGCGCCATTACCAGGCAAAATCGTCATGGAAGAAGCTAAAGGCTATATGAAGTTCGGGCAAGAATACTTGGAAAATTATTGGAAGATTCCAGAATTACCACCATTTAAGGATATTTTGCGCCAGTTCTTTTAAAGAAAACTGCCAAAGTAATTGAAAGTAGTCAAGCAAATCTTAAATTTTACAGAATAAAATTCAAATTATCGGACAAACGGCAAATTTTTTGTTTAGCTAGTCAATGGAGAAGCTCAATCCTATGTTCTAGTTACATAAAAAGTGCTGAGTTTGTCCTTTTTTTAGATTAAATTAAAGTAGGTGACGAAATGAGCGCAAGGATTAAAGTTGTAGTTTTAGGAGGATCAGGTTTTGTAGGACGAGGGTTACTAGCTGAACTTGCCAATGATTCGCGTTTTGTGATTACAAGTTTATCGCGTTCAGGTGGTAATTCAGAGCTACAGCGTAAGTTTCCGCAGGTGAAGTGGCTGCAGGTGGACTTGCAGCGACCAGCTGAGGCTTGGCTTAACCAAGTTGTGCAGGCTGACTGGATAATTGATTTAATTGGAGTTTTGTTTGCTAAAAACCAAGATGCCTACCGAAAGTTAACCCTAACTCCATTATTACCGCTGATTAAACAGTTGGGGTCGGCAGGCCAGACACGCTTCTTGTTTGCTTCAGCAAATCGAGCACCGTTCTTTTTAAAAAACTATTTGGTTGTCAAAAAAGAAATGGAAAAGCTTCTGCGATCAAAACTCGGTCAAAGAGCGGTATTGCTTTATCCCGGTTTGATTTATAATAGAGAACGATACAGTAATTGGTTGTTGGCACAGATCTTACTAAAAATCGGGAAAATTCCCGGTTTTCAGCAATTAATAACAACTTTTCGAGTAATTTCACGCCAAGAGTTTAGCCAGCAAGTTAAATTAGTCTTGCTTGAGCAGCCAAGTTACTTGGAAAAGAGAACATAGGTAGCAAGGAGTAGAAGAAATGGAAAAAGCATGTACTTCAATTTTAGTTGGGAAAAAAGCAACAGTTGATGGTTCGGTGATGATTGCTAGAAATGATGACACCTTTTTGCCTTTGACACCGCAACGATTTGTTATGCGGCCAGCTATCGCACAGGCTCGCCAATTGGTTTCGAATCAAAATGGTTTTAAAGGTAATTTACCAGCCAACGGATTGCGTTATACAGCGACCCCCAATGCCGATGTTGAAAAAAATGGTCTATTTGAGGAAAGTTCGATTAATGCGGCTAATGTCGCGGTTTCAGCTACTGAGAGTGTTTATGGTAATCCACGCGCCCTGGCTTATGATCCTTGGTTACCTAATGGGTTAGCAGAGGACTGTCTGCCAACGATGGTAGTCCCTTACATTCAATCAGCTCGGCAAGGGGTTGAGTACTTAGGACAACTGATTGCGAAATATGGTTCACCAGAAGGCAACGGGGTTTTGTTTGCCGATCAAAATGAAGCTTGGTATATGGAAATTGTGACTGGTCATCATTGGGCAGCTACCCGAATTCCAGATGATGCTTATGTGATTACGGCTAATCAGGTGGCTCAACAGAAAATTGATTTTGATGACTCCCAAAATTATTTGTGGTCAAAGGGTATTAGAGAATTTGTTGTTGAGCATAGTCTTAATCCAGAACGTGAATCTTGGAATTTTCGTCGAATTTTTGGGACAAATACTGAAAAAGACCGTCATTATAATACACCGCGGGTCTGGTACGGTCAGCGCTATCTGACTCCAAGCATTCAACAAGAGCCAACCTCAGCTGAATTGCCATTTATTTGTCGGGCTGATCGATTAATCTCTATTGAAGATTTGCAATATATTTTGGGATCACACTATAATGAAACCAAGTTTGATCCTTTAGGTCATGGATCTGCGGAAGATCGGTTACGTTTCCGACCAATTTCATTAAATCGCACTCAAAATTCACATATTTTGCAACTACGCAATCAAGTGGCTAAACAAAATTCAGCAATTATGTGGTTATGTTTTGGAATTCCATCATTTGCACCGTACTTGCCATTTTATACCAATACGACTGTGGTCCCAACCAATTGGAGTCAAACGCCACTGACTTTTGACTTAAAAAGTGCCTATTGGTTATATCGGGCGGTTTCAATGCTGACAGAAACGCATTACGCACAGTTTATTCAAAAAGATGCTGATTATTTAACTGCTTGTCGTCAAGTAATTTACCAATTTTTACAACAGACAGATAATCAAGCCGCTAAAATTTCTCCTGATAAGGTTCCAGTTTATTTGGCTGAGCAAAATCAAAATTTAGCAACGATGATTGAGAAAAAAACATTGCAGCAAGTCAGTGACTATATTTCACAAGGTTTGACATTATCTAAACTAACTTTTAATATGGATAAGAATCTTTAACTAAGGTTAAGAGTTTCGATTTTTATTAGTCTGGATGTGAATTTATGAAAATAAAAGTTGCTGATTTTATGCAGCAGATCGATGGGCAAAATTATCAAAATGATGTTTTGCCAGCTGTTGATGCAGTTGAAAAGATTACGGAGCAAAAGTTAACTGAGATTTTACAGCCGTTGTTTGAACATTTTGCTAAACTAATTGCTGCTGAGAAATTAGGGCGGATTGAGCAACCGGTAAATTTCGTTGGTCAGGTGGTAACAATTGCGTTGGAAACTGGTGTTATCAATTTGCCGTTTGCCAATAACAATCATGTCGATAATTTTTTTGATAGTGATACTGAAACTGAAGTGTTAGCTAATCTGGTAGTAACTTCACCTAAACTAAATGCTTCTGGTTTGCGGATTGATACTTTAGGAGAAATCACACAATGGACGGAACAACAGCAGCAACAGGCTGTAAAAATGTTTGCGGCTGATCTGAAGCAATTGGTAAAAAATGTGGCTGACTAACGTCAAAGTTGAATTGATTTTTAGCTGAATAATTACGCGGAGGAGATTAAAGATACCTCCGCTTTTTTATAATCAATTAAAGAATGGCTTTTTAGGTGGTTAAAGTACCAATCAACCTTAGAAAAATGTTATGATATCAATGTAAATTTATTGAAATGGGGAATGAATTTTGACGGATGGTCAGCTAGTAGCTAATCTGATTATTATCCTAATTGTCTTTTTTATGGCAGCCTTTTTTGTGGCAGCTGAGTTTGCACTGGTTCAAACACGTAAAAGTGCTTTAGAAAGCGTGCTTGAATCCGGTAAGGGTAACCGCAAAAAATTATTGCGCTCCTTAAAGATGGTTCAGAATTTAAATGAGTATCTTTCAACAACTCAGGTTGGGGTAACCTTAGCTGGAATTATCATGGGTTGGATTGGTGAGGAAACGATTGAATTATTAATCGTTGATGCACTGAAGATTACACCAATTGACAGCAGTTCATTGCATATTGCTGGGGCAGTTTTAGGGATTTTGCTGTTGACTTATTTAGAAGTTGTTTTAACAGAAATTGTTCCGAAAAACTTAAGTATCGATAAACCAATGAAGATGATGATGGCGGTTGTTAATCCGCTGCATTATTTCCACATTCTTTTTTATCCATTTGTTTGGCTGTTAAATATTTCAGCGGGTGGAATTATCCACTTAATGGGACTTAGACCGGCTGATGAAAGTGATGATGTTTTATCGCAAGCAGAAATTTTACGTTTATCACGAAATGCTGTTAGTGGCGGTGAACTTGATAAAAATGATTTATTGTATATGCAGCGAGCCTTTGATTTCAATGACAAAATTGCCAAAGATATTATGGTTGATCGAACAAGCTTGGAAGTTGTTGATATCACTGATACCGTTAAAACGGTGATTAATAATTATTTGCGCAAGGGCCTCAGTCGCTTCCCAGTAGTTGCTAATAACGATAAGGACAAGATTTTAGGTTATGTTTATATTTATGATTTGATTCGCCAAGCGCAAGTTGATGATACAATTCGTGTCAGCAAATTACTACGAACGATTATTACTGTTCCTGAAGTAACACCGATTCAGGGTTTGTTGCAGCAGATGATCAGCAAAAAGACGCCGATTGTTGTTGTTTTAGATGAATATGGCGGTACTAGCGGGATTGTGACCGATAAAGATATTTATGAGGAACTTTTTGGGGTTGTTAAAGACGAAATTGATGATGTTTCTAGTGAATATATTATCAAAAACGCAGCAGGATCTTACCGTGTTTCTGGAAAAACAACATTATATGATTTTGAACGCTTTTTCCGAACAAAAAATCGCGACTTTGATCAATCAGATAGTGTTACGATTGCTGGCTATTTGTTAGAAAACTATAAGGTTAAATTAAACGATGTGATTACGATTGGACAGTTTGATTTGAAAATTGTTGAATTTAATCGTAATTATATTGACTGGTTGGAAGTTACCCGCCATTCAGAAGAAAAGCCCAACTCACCTTCAACACCGATTTCGGTTGAAAAATAAATCGTTGAGCTTTACTAATTTGACTGCTAAAATCTACTTAATTAATAATATAGAAAGAGTGAAGTAATCTATGCGTGAGCTGGCAGCAACAAGAATTGTCGTTAAAATTGGCACCAGCACTTTGATTCACCCGAATGGTAAACTTAATTTAATCGCAATTGATCAGTTATGTTATACATTGAGTGGATTGGTTAACGAGGGAAAGCAAGTAGTTTTGGTATCTTCAGGAGCTATCGGAGCGGGGCTGGGACAGCTGGGAATGACCCAAAGACCAGCTGCAATTCCAGAACAGCAAGCAATTGCCGCAATTGGTCAAACGGAATTAATGACTGTTTATCAGCAAAGATTTTCTATGTATGGTCAAAAGATTGGGCAAATTCTTTTAACGCATGATGTCGTCGATTTCCCGACTAGCCGAGAAAATGTTTTAAATACATTTGAAAGCTTATTGAAAGCCGGAGTAATTCCAATTGTCAATGAAAATGATACTGTGGCAGTTGATGAACTTGATCATCATACCCGTTTTGGTGACAATGATCAGCTGTCAGCTTTAGTTGCTACGGCAATCAAAGCTGATTTGCTGGTTATGTTGTCAGATATTGAGGGATTCTATGATAAAAATCCCCGAAAATTTACGGATGCTACTTTAATCAAACAAGTCAAACGAATTGACGAACAGTTATTTCAACATGCTGGTGGTAGTGGAACGCGGTTGGGAACCGGAGGAATGACAACTAAGCTTAAGGCTGCACAAATGATGCTGCAAGCCGGCAGTTCAATGATTTTAGCTAGTGGTAAAAATCCGTCAATAATTTTTAAACTAATTGCTGGCGAAGAAGTTGGAACTCTTTTTCAAGGATAACTAAGGAGGAGCTGCAAGTGATAAGTGAATTAGAACAGATTGGTCAACAAGCTCAACAAGCTGCTTTTGTGTTAGGTCAATTAGCAACAACGGTTAAAAATCAGGCTTTGTTGGCAATGGCTCAAGCTTTGCGAACAAATCAAGCTGCGATTCTAGCTGCTAATCAGCAGGACTTGCAATTGGCAGATAAACTCCCAGCAAAATTCATTGATCGTTTGCGATTAACAAGCGAAAGAATTAACCAAATGGCTCAAGGAATGGAACAGGTTGCTAATTTACCGGACCCAATTGGAGTAGTGGAACGCGGTTGGGTTAACCATGCTGGATTGCAGATTGTTCAACAGCATGTACCGCTAGGTGTAATTGGTATTATTTATGAGGCTCGTCCTAATGTTACGGCTGATGCAGCGGCACTTTGTTTTAAATCTGGGAATGCAGTTATTTTGCGTGGCGGTAAGGAAGCTCTTAAAACTAATTTACAGGTTGGAGCCGTAATGCAACAAGCGTTATCAAAGCTGAATTTACCTGCAAATGCGATTCAAGTGATCAGTGATCCTGCTCATGAAACAGCCAATCAATTAATGCAGCTGACGGATTATGTGGATGTTTTGATTCCCCGGGGAAGCTCGCGCTTAATTCAAGCAGTTGTTCAGCACGCAACGGTACCGGTGATTGAAACTGGAGCAGGGAATTGCCATGTCTATGTTGACCAGTCAGCAGATTTTGCAATGGCTGAAAGAATTATTTTAAACGCTAAGTGTCAACGGCCATCGGTTTGTAATGCAATGGAAAAATTATTAGTTCATGAAAAAATTGCGGCTGATTTTCTGCCAGAATTGGCGGCTAAATTAACGACAGCAGGTGTTGAAATCCGTGGCGATCAAGCTGTTCAACAGATATTAGGTGCGGCCGTAGTTCCAGCTACAATGGCTGATTGGAAAACTGAATATAATGATTTAATTTTAGCAGTTAAAGTTGTTCCATCGATGGAAACAGCAATTGAGCATATTAACCAATATGGCACGAAACATTCGGAAACGATAATTACGCAAAATTATGAAAATAGTGAGCGCTTTTTGTCACTGGTTGATGCAGCAGCTGTTTACGTAAATGCATCATCGCGGTTTACAGACGGTTTTGAATATGGTTTTGGGGCAGAAATTGGAATTTCGACTCAAAAATTACATGCTCGTGGGCCAATGGGGTTGCCTGAATTAACAACGACGAAGTATTTAGTCCGTGGTAATGGACAGATTCGTAAGTAATTTCGCCGAAAGGATAGAATTTGCTTGGTTAGTTAGTTATAATTAATTAAAATACTACTTTTGGAGGCAATTATGAGCAACAAACAGACTGGAGCAGCTCTGAAATTATTTTCGTTGAATTCAAATCCTGCGTTAGCAGAAAAAATTGCAGCTGAACTGGGACAACCATTAAGTCAGGTGTCAGTGAAACATTTTAGTGATGGTGAAATTCAGATTAATATCAATGAAAGCATTCGTGGAGCTGATGTATTTGTCATTCAATCAATTTCAGATCCCGTCAATGAAAATTTCATGGAATTGATGATAATGATTGATGCTTTGCGCCGATCAAGTGCTGGGACGATTAATATCGTTTTGCCATACTATGGGTATGCCCGAGCAGATCGCAAGGCGCGTCCACGCGAACCGATTACTGCTAAGCTAATTGCTAATTTCTTACAATTAGCTGGCGCAGATCGAATTGTTACAATGGATTTACATGCTGGACAATTACAAGGATTTTTCAATATTCCAGTGGACCACTTGTTAGCTATTTTTGTCCAAGCGCGTTATTTTATTTCACGGGGAATTCAAAATGACGTTGTGGTAGTAGCTCCGGATCATAATGGTGTTAAAGCCGCTCGAAATTTGGCAACACTTTTGAAAGCACCGATTGCGATTGTTGATAAGCGAGATGAAGAGGTAGCCGGCAACCATGATCGTGCAATTCAAGATGAAGCAGCTACAATTATTGGTGATGTTGCTGGTCGGCGGTGTATTGTTTTTGATGATTTAATTGATACCGGCAGCAAACTCACGGTGGCAGCTAAGTCGCTTAAAGCAGCTGGGGCCACTGAAATCTACGCCTGCGCGACACATCCAATTTTGTCGGATGGAGCTGCTGCTCGATTACAAAAATCGGATTATACTGAAATTGTTGCAACTGATACAATTATGGTACCAAACGATAAGCAATTTAAGAAATTGAAAATTTTGTCCGTTTCTCAAACCTTTGCAAAGGCAATTGATTTAATTTACCATAATCAATCAGTTGATTCACTGTTTAGCAAACATGAAATTTAATTAATTTTGGAGGTGATATGATGTTAGACTATCAAAACCAAAAAAAATGGAATTCAGAGCTTGATCCTTGGCAATCACCAATCAAACTTGATCTTAAAATGGCTGAACAAGTTAAACTTGCAGCTCAACCACTTCAAGCGGAAACATCATATCAGTTTACTTCAATTGAGCATCGCGGAAATAATTTACAATTTAATGGTTCAGGGAGGATCCGCCTGCTAGGTCGGTCCTTTATTTTTAAACAATTACATTTTCATTTTCCAGCTGAACATTATTTAAATGAACACCAATTCCCTTGTGAATGGCATTTTGTTCATCAAGACGCAATTGGGCACTTAGCTGTCATTGCTTTTACAGTTAAAATCGGTGATGAAATGTTAAGTTTAAACCCATTTTATCAAGCTTTTAATTTAGCTGAAGGGCAAAAAACGAACTTTTTTGCTGAACTTGATCTAGCAACGATGCTTGCTGGACAAAAAGAAGGGTTTTATAATTACTTGGGTTCTTTGACAACTCCACCATTAACACGTGGTGTTGAATGGTGGGTGGCAACTACACCTCTTTCAGCCACCTCTGAGCAGCTGGAGCGATTAGCACAATTATTTTCCTCAGCTAATGCGCGTGATTGTCAGCCTTTATTGAAACGACCAATTAAACTTTATGCTGCTCAAAAACATTAATTTGATACAAAAGGGGATAGCTCAATGACAAAAGATATTACAACAGCTGATTTAGAAAAGTTTCATCAATTATTTGAAAAGCAACCGGTACAACAAGTAATTGCACGGGCAGTACAAAATAATGGTGTAGCAGCAGCAAGTGAAAACATTGCAGCTAAAAGCCAATTAGATCGAGTATTCTCCATTGAACTACCAATCGGGAAAGTTACTAATCAGAAAAAAAGTGGTCGTTGTTGGCTTTTTTCAACGTTGAATACGATGCGACATCAGTTTGCTCAAAAGTATCATTGCAAGGATTTTGAGCTATCACAAAATTATAATGCTTTTTATGACCGTTTAGAAAAAGCCAATCAATTTTTCGAAAGAGTTTTGGCAACGGCGGATCAATCATTGGATGAGCGGCAAACGGCCGATTTATTTGCAGCTCCAGACAGTGATGGCGGTCAGTGGGCGAATGCAGCGGCATTAATTACCAAGTATGGTGTTGTTCCACAAGCTGTGATGCCAGAAACATATAATAGCAGTAAGACCGACGAAATGAATGAAGTTTTGCAGCTGAAACTGCGCAAGGACGGCTTGGAGTTACGAAAAGCTGCTGCCGCTGGCAAAAACTCCGCTGAGTTAAAACAATTAAAATTAAATAGTTTAGCGGAAATTTATCGAATCCTGGTTTATGCTTTTGGTGAACCACCGCGTCAGTTTGACTTTGCTTATCGAGATGATGATAAAAAGTATCATACGGTAGGTCAATTAACTCCGCAACAGTTTTTGACTAAATACTTTACCTGGGATTTTAATCAATATGTTTGTTTAACTAATGCGCCCGACCACGAGTTAAATCAAGTTTATGGGTTACCTAGCCAAGACTACATTTTTAATGGTAAAAAAAATACTTTTGTTAACACAACCATAAGTGCTTTAAAAGCAGCAGCAATTGCTCAGCTGCAGGCCGGTGAAACTGTTTGGTTTGGTAATGATGTTTTAAAGGATCTGGATCGGCAGCAAGGAATTTTGGCGCCAGAATTTTTTGCTAAATCCGAGTTATTTGGAGTTGATTTGCAGTTAACCAAAGCTGATCGACTGCAAAGTCATGAAGCTGGTGTTTCGCATGCAATGACTTTGGTCGGAGTAGACTTAGTTGACAATCAGCCGCGTAAGTGGAAAGTCGAAAATAGCTGGGGAGAAAAAATTGGTGATCAAGGTTATTTCGTGATGAGCGATCAGTGGTTTGATGATTATGTTTATGAAGTAATTGTTAAGAAAGATTATTTACATGCTAATGAAAAAGCTTTGTTAAATCAACCGGTTAAGAATCTTGCGCCATGGGATTCATTAGCCTAAAAAATATAAATTTTTGTAATTAACGGGATGCGATTATAAATCGAAAGCATGCCGTTTTTTTGTAATCAGTGAATCTTTAATCTAGTTGGAATAATGCTAAAATGAAATTATGAGTTTCGTTTAAGGAGATGGGAAAAGTGGGAGTTAAGTTTATTTTAGGGAAAGCCTCAGCTGATCATCAACAAGCATTGATTAGTCAATTAGCACAAAAAAGGCAGTATCAACCAACTGATAAGTTTTTTTATTTAGTTCCGAACCATATTAAATTTGCTGCTGAGGTCAAAGTATTGCGCGGTCTGCGCTCATTTGAAAAAATTAGTGGCTTGTTTGCAGAACAAACAGTTCAGGTTTTTTCTTTCACACGCTTGGCTTGGTATTTTCTCAAGGACACACCTGTCTATCAAATTCCTCGACTTTCAAGTGCTGGGATCAATATGTTAGTAGCGGCCATTTTACAGGATCATCAAGCTGATTTGACGATTTTTAGAGGAGAGCACGCTCAAATCGGCTTTATTACGCAACTTAGTCAGCAGTTGACGGAACTTCAACAAAATGGACTTTCGGCTGCTGATTTGACCGAATTAGCTCAGAATGTGAACTTTTCAGCCAGCTTACAAGCTAAGATGCATGACTTAGCAGTTATTTATCAATACTTTATTCAACAAACACAACAACAATTTCTGGGTAGTGAGGGATTATTACCGATTTTACAGGAACAACTAGCCAAGGAAGATTTAACTCACAGTCATTTTTACATTACTGGTTTTTCACAATTTAATCAGCAGGAACTGGCTTTAGTAAAAGCACTTTGTTCTCAAGCTGCTGAAGTAGTGATTTCCTTAGTGACTGATGTTGCTGGTATTGCTGGTCGTTCGTTGCCAGCCAAACAATTAGCGGCTTTACCGCTTGATTTCCCATCACCAAATGATTTATTTTACCGCTCTGAACGACTGTATTTTCATTTAGCTAATTACCTGCATAGCAAACACATTAAGTTTGAGGTGGAAGACTTAACTCAGACGACTTGGCAACGGGTTACCGATCCATTGCTGTGTCAATTAGAAACAGCTTGGATTAGGCAATCACGATTGGAACCCGTAAAGCCAACAACAGCACCGACTTCGGACCATTTGCAATTAGTTGCAGCAACCGATCGCCAAGCAGAGATTCGAGAAGTTGCCGGTCAGATTAAACACTATGTTCAGCAAGAAAACCTTCATTATCGTGATTTTGTAGTGATGACACGTCATTTAGACTTGTATCGCAATATCATTGAACCAATTTTTCGTCAGTATCAAATTCCATGTTTTGTTGACCTGCAACATGAGATGAGTTCACACCCATTAGTAGAGTTACTAAGCGCTTTATTTGATGTACATGACAATTTTTACCGTTATGATGATTTGATGAGGTTATTAAAAACAGAATTACTGTTGCCACAAACGTCCACAGGGCAAGCTATGGATCTAAGCGAATTTCGTCAGTGCTTGGATTTGACTGAGAATCTGTTATTGCAAACGGGAATGACGGGTAAAAATTGGTTACAGCAGAAGGATTGGACTTTTTATCGTTTTGATGCTAATGATCAGCAGCGGGTTATTACGACACGAGAAGAAAAGCAAACCCAACAAGTTAATCTAATCCGGCATTTCATCAAAGAAACTTTACCACCATTCTTCAAAAAATTTGAGCAAGCTAAAACTGGAAAAGCAGCTGCTCAGTTATTATGCCGATTTTTATTGAACAATGGAGTTGGACGCCAGTTGTTAGTTTGGCGTGATCAGGCCCTAGCTGCTGGTGATTTAACAGCCGCCAGTCGACCAGAAGAAACGTGGAATACTTTTGTCCATTTGCTTGATGAGTATGTTTTAGTGTTGGGAGAACGGCCATTTGATCCAGCAAGTTTCAAAGAATTGTTATTAAGCGGCTTTGCGGGCGCACAATATAGCCAAGTACCATCAACCCTTGATCAAGTTACTATCACTGAAACCGGGATGGCACAACTAAATCAAAGTCAGACAGTTTTTGTAATTGGGGCAACTAGTGCAGTTATGCCAGATCATGTAGTTCGCCCTAATTTGTTGTCAGATAGCGATCGATTACAATTAGGAGACAGTTTGCCTGAAGATCAGCTTGATTTAGCCGAAACTAGTGATGTCCAGCTGGCCGGTGAGAATTATTTAGCTTACTTGGCCTTTTTAGCACCAGCAACTCGGTTAGTATTGTCTTTTCCGGAACAAGGAACTGATGGTGAAAAATTAGCAATTTCACCCTATGTTAAACAAATTAAACAGTTATTCTCCCTGAAAGCCCAGCATGTCGGTCAAGAACCAGAGGCGGATATTACGCTTACTGAATTTCAACGACATTTTTCTGGAGCTAAACGACCAGTTGTGACGCAATTACTAAACCTGGCACGTAAAAATGGACGCCAGTTACCAGCGGCATTTGTTTCACTAGCTGCGTGGTTAAAACGGGATGTACAGGTTGGTGATTTGGCGAACCGAGTTTTTGCTAGTTTAAATTATCGCAATCAACCAGAAAAACTACAGCCAGACTTAGTTGAAAAGTTATATGGCAAAACTATCAATACTTCTATTTCAAAATTGGAAGAATTTTATGCTAACCAGTATGCTTATTTTTTGAAATATGGTTTAAAGTTGAAAGAAAGGGATGTTTTTGCATTATCTCCGGCCAATACTGGTGAGTTTTTCCATGCAGTGCTTGATCAGCTGCATCGACGATTAATGGCGGAGCAAAGAGACTTGACGCAAATCTCGGCAACTGAGTTAACCGCATATTTGAATGAGATTATTCCGCAGCAGTTGGCTCGACCACAATTCCAAATTTTGCATAGTTCGGCTCGGATGGATTATCTTAGTCGTCAGTTAGCAGCAACGATTCAACAAGTCAGTTGGACAATTCACCAACAATTACAGCATTCACAGGCTCGGCCATACAAAACTGAGGTTCTTTTTGGACAAGTTGGCAGTCGGGAGGGGTTGCGCCCACTGGAATTTGCTTTGCCACAAAACCATCAAGTTAAGGTTCGAGGCAAGATAGATCGAATTGATTTATTGGAAAATAGTGATCAAACGTATTTGGGGATTGTTGATTACAAATCGAGTTTGCATAAATTTAACTATCGCGATGCGTATTACGGAATGTCATTGCAAATGTTGACTTATTTATCAGCTTTGATTAAGAATTTTGATTTGTTGGTGCCGGGACGTCAGGCTAAACCGGCTGGAGCAGTTTACTTGCATCTGCAAAATCCTAAATTGGAATTAAAAGTTGTTAATCAAAATTCATTTGAAAAAGCTTGGTTGCAAAAAAACAAATATGACGGGTTATTATTAGCTGACCCACAACTATTAGAACTTCTTGATGGAGATTTGACGGCTGATCAAAGTGGCGTTTCGTTGGTTTATCCATTCCGACGGAAAAAAGCCGGTGACTATTCTTCAACTGGTCGAACGGATCCACAATTGATTACACCAGAACAATTAGATTTATTGCTCTGGCAAAATGAGCAATTAATTAAAAAAGCTGCAGCCACAATTTTTGCTGGAGATTTGGCGATTGACCCTGCTTTATGGCCCGATCAGCGGTCAGCCTTGCAGTATTCACCGTTTAAAGCGATTATGCAATTTGATGCAATGTTGCCAGAAAATAATTATCATCGCCTGCCTTTAATGTCAGCTAAAGAGGTTTTAGCGGCTATTCAAATTGAAAGGAGCCAAAACAATGGCACAAAAGCTTAATTATACTCCAGCACAGCAGGCAGCAATTCATGCGCGTGGTAGCAATGTTTTGGTGGCAGCTTCAGCTGGTTCAGGTAAAACCCGGGTTCTAGTTGAACGTGTGTTGTATTTGCTACAGCAAAAAGTCGGAATTGATCAAATGCTGGTGGTGACGTTTACTAAAGCGGCTGCTAGTGAAATGCGGGAAAGAATACAGTTATCATTACAGCAAACAATTAATCAAACAAATGAACGGCAAGAGAAAAGTTGGTTGATGCAGCAGCTGCTACATTTGAATACGGCGGCAATCAGTACAATCGATGCTTTTTGTTTACGGATAGTCCAACAATATTATTATGTTATTCAACTTGATCCCGTTTTTCGTCAATTAACTGATCAAACTGAGCGTCAGCTACTGGCAGAAGATGTCTGGAATGAGGTTCGAGAAACTAAGTACCAAGAGGCATCACCTTTATTTGAATTGTTGGTTCAAAGCTTTTCCAATGATCGCAGTGATGATGGCTTAACGGCTGTAGTAATGAAAGTTTTTGAGTTTGCAAATGCACGGCCGAATCCGCAAAAATGGTTGCAGCAATTAAACCATGGCTATCAGTGGCCAGTGGCGTCAGCATTTGTTGATAGTGATTTTTATCAAACTCAATTAAAACCATTACTGCATGATCAGTTAGCCGAACTTCAAGCACAAATTAGGTTGTTGGAGCAGCAGGCTGATGCTCAAGAATTAACTGGATTAGCAACTGCTTTGGCCAAGGATCAGCAACAGCTAAGAGATCTGCAATCTTTACTAACATCAGCGAGTTGGGATCAAATACAAACAGCTTTCAATCTTTTTAAGTTGACCCGGCCTAAAGCTAGCAAAATTTTGCCAGAACAAAAAGCAGCTAAACAACAATTGATGGATCAACGGAAACAATTGAAGCTTCAATTTGAAAAGTTAACAGAACGTTTTTTTACAGCGGACGAACAACAATTGCGGAAAATTAATGATCAAAGCAGTCAGCTGGTTGGAGAACTGTCACAAACGGTGCAATCTTTCATGCAGGCTTTTACTAACGAAAAACGGCGGCGACACTTACTGGATTTTAGCGATGTTGAACATTTGGCGTTGCAGATTTTAGGTAACCAGACAAAAGCAGGGCAGCAGGTTAGAGCTAGTTTGCAAGAACAATTTCAAGAAGTTTTAGTAGATGAATATCAAGATACTAATCAATTACAAGAAGCTATTTTACAGCAGCTGACACAACCAGATCCAGGAAATTTATTTATGGTTGGTGATGTTAAACAATCAATTTATGGTTTTCGGCAAGCAGATCCGACAATGTTTTTGCAAAAATATCAAACCTTTGCTCAATCAGATAGTCCAGGACAACGAATTCTATTGGCAGAAAACTTTCGTTCGGCGGCCAACATTGATGACTTCATCAACTTATTATTTGCTCAGTTAATGGATCCAAAAATTGGCGGAATTGCTTATGATCAAGCGGCTCAGTTAAAATTTGGAGCAAATTATTATCCTGAATTACCACAAGATGAAGTCGAAATTGATTTGTTTAATGCAGCGGATCAAACAAAGCAGCAAGAAAAAGCCGTTGATAATTCCGGGCCAGAGCCCTATCAGACTGATTTCTCAGTTGACAGCAAAACACAAGGTGAAATTCGTCTGGTTGGTCGACGAATTAAGAAATTGTTGCATTCACAACAAATTTATGATCGACAAACAAAAAAAATGCGATTGGTTGAACCGCAAGATATCGCTTTACTAGTTCCAACCCGTAATAACAATTTATTGATCATGGATGAATTTCAACAGTTAGAAATCCCAGTAATTATCAAAGATGCACAAAATTATTTTCAAACGGTTGAAATTCAGATTATGTTGTCATTTTTACAAATTATTGATAATCCAGTCCAAGATATTCCATTAGTTAGTGTTTTGCGCTCACCAATTGTCGGATTGAAAGAAAATGAATTAGCATATTTAAGAATTACTGATCGAACGGGAGATTATTATGCAGCAGTTAAAAAATTTCAACAACAAGGACCAGGTCAAGGGGCTACTGAATTTGTACTGCAGCTTTATCGCAAAATTACTAATTTTTTGCAACTACTCCAGCATTTACGAACCTTTTCACGACGAGCAGAAATTGCTGACTTGATTTGGGAGATTTATGATCGAACCGGTTTTTTGGACTATGTTGGTGGAATGCCTGGTGGCGCTCAGCGACAAGCTAATTTGCATGCCTTGTATGAGCGTGCCAGTGCTTATGAAAAAATGAGTTATAAAGGTTTATTTCAATTTATTCGTTTTGTTCAACGGATGCAAGAACAGCAGCACGATTTGGCAGCTGCAACGGCTCAGACAACTCCGAATGCAGTTCAAGTGATGACAATTCATAGTAGCAAAGGACTGGAATTCCCAGTGGTTTTCTTAGTGAATGCGACGCACCAGATCAATCAACAGGATCTGCGACAAAACTATTTGCTTGATTCGACTGGTGGAATTGGGATAACCTGGTTTGATCCGCAGCAAAGAGTTAAAACGGCCACCTTAACTAAAGTTTTGCTGCAGGATCGAGCTCAAAAAAAGTTAGCGGCTGAGCAGATGCGTTTATTATACGTAGCTTTAACCCGTGCTGAACAGAAACTAATAATCACCGGGTCATACTCGAGCCGTGATGAAGCACTTAAGCAGTGGGCAACAGCTGAACAAAGCCAGCAACTGCTGCTGCCGGATAGTTTACGTCAAAGAACTAAAAGTTTTATGGATTGGATTGGAGCTGGCCTATTTCGCCATCCGGCTGTTAGTAAAATTTTTGAGCAGCAGTCAGCTAGTTTGACGAAACTAGAGGAATTTGGAGCTCGTTTTCAATTTAACTGGTATTCAGCAGCTGATTCTCCAGTAGTTACACCGCCGGATAAATTACTTCAAGCAAAGCAGCCGTCCAAAACAGCTGCTACACAAATGACGGCTATTCAAGCTGAATTAGAATATCAATATCCTAATCAGGTGCTGACGTCAACGACAGCCTATCAATCGGTTTCTGAAATTAAACGATTGTTCAATGATCCCGATGAAGCAGAGTTGGACTTTATGGTTTCGCCACAGCAGCCGACACCACCAGCTCGGGCGCGGCGACTGGTTTCAGCAGATTTGAACTTGCCACAATTTATGGAGCAAAACCAAACGATCAAACCAACTCAATTAGGAACCGCGGTTCACTTAGTATTACAAAAAGTGTCGTTAGAGGTGGCACCAACAAAAACATCATTGGTAAAATTAGTGCAGTCTTTAGTTAATGCGGGAATGCTAACTGATAAAATAGCTGCTCAAATTGATTTAACAGCTATTTTGAATTTTTTTGCCAGTTCACTAGGCCAAAAAATTTTGACTCATCCACAACAGGTTCAACGAGAAGTACCCTTTTCTTTATTATTGCCAGCAGAAAAACTTTTCCCAGAATTAGCCACTACGACTGAAGATATCTTGGTTCATGGAATTATTGATGGTTTTTTAGTTACAGACCAAGCCGTTTATTTATTTGATTACAAAACTGATTACCTGCAACCAACTGATGCTGCCAAGGAACAGCAAATCATCGAGCGCTATCGTGGTCAATTAAATCTTTATGCCCAGGCGTTGACAAAAATTTTACAACGGTCAGTTGTTCATAAATATTTATATTTACTGAGGATTGGAAAATTGGTAGAAGTTAAATGATTTTTTAGGAAAAGATGGCATTTTAAATAGCTATCTTTATTCGGAATAGTGTATCCTTAAAAGGAGGGGCCAATTGATGTTTCCAGATAGATTAAAAGCTTTGCGCAAGGGACGTAACTTGACATTGAACCAGTTAGCTGAGGAGTTGAATCAACTTCCGAGTGTGATCAAAGATAAGTCAAATACTGGACCACAGATTGGTAGTTGGGAACGGGGAATTAATACTCCATCTTATCTTGAAGTTTTGAAACTAGCTAGCTTTTTTGGAGTTTCAATGGATTTTCTAGTAGGCCGCAGCTATCAAGAATTGGATTTAGCTGATGTCTTTGCGATGAATACGCAGCTAACTTTAGAAGGGCAACAGCTAACTTTTTCCGAAAGACAAGCAGTTTATGGCTTAATAAAAAGTTATTTACGTGGTCGTCACCCGCAAAAAGCAACGACTTTATCTAGTGAGCAGAGTGAGTTAACTTTGCCACTTGACCATTAGGCATTAAGTGATTTAGATTCGAGAGGAGATTATGATTGGAAGTTATTACAAAGTTATATGGGCCATTTTTTGATTTGGAAAACTGGAAAACAGTAGTTGAATCTGGTTCAGATTGGATGATTATTTTATCACTAGTACTGATCGAATGTTTGCTGTCCGTTGATAATGCAATTGTATTAGCAGCGCAAACTCAGGTTTTGCCGACAAAAAAGGAACAGGAAAAGTCACTTTTTTATGGGTTATGGGGTGCTTATGTTTTTCGCTTGCTAATTATTGGGTTGGGGACCTACCTGATTAATTTTTGGGAAATAAAAGTTTTAGGTGCTGGCTACTTATTATATTTATCAATTAGTCACTTTTATCATCGATTAAATCCGCAAAAACCCAAGGATAGTAAACAAGCTAAGGCAAAGAAACGTTGGATTCCACTTTTTTGGTCAGTCGTAATTTCGATCGAGATGATGGATATTGTTTTTTCAATTGACTCAGTACTTGCTTCACTTGCAATTTCAACTAATCCAGTGATTGTTTTAATTGGTGGAATGATTGGAATCTTATGCATGAGAGGAATTGCTGAAATAATCATGCGCTTAATGAAGCTAATTCCAGAATTAGAGGTTATGGCCTATGCCTTAATTGGGTTAATTGCAGTGAAATTGTTCTTATCCATTCCAATGATTGATATTGAGATTCCAGCGGCAGCATTTGCTGCGATTGTTTTTGGAGCAATTATTGTTACGGTGGTAATTAACCGCATACGACATTAATGAAAGGATTAGATAAAGTTATGGCTTATAAAATGGTAGTTTGTGATTTGGATGAGACCTTGTTAAATGATCAAAAGCAGATTCCAGCTGCAAACGTTGCAGCAATTAAAGCAGCAGTCGCTCAAGGAATTTACTTTGTACCTAATACAGGTCGTAGTTATCTAACAGTCCAAGATAACTTGCAAACTCTTGGATTAGAGCAACACAAGAATGAATATGTAATTTCTTATAATGGGGGAGCAATTGTCGAAAATTTCCATAATCAAATTCTGCAAACTCGTGCAATGCCATTTTCGGTAGTTGAAAACTTATTTGAATTGGGAGCTGCTAAGGGATATTGCATTCATGTTTATACAGTTAATCAATTATATATTTGGAATATTTCTGCAAACGAAATTGATTATTTGACTGGCCGGGTAAATTCTTGGCATGAGTCAAATGAACCCAATTTGGATTTTTTACGCGGACAGGAATTGATTAAAATTATTTTTTTTGTACCACAAGAAGCTGATCGTTTAGCTTTAAGACAACAAGTTGCAGCAACTTACGATTACCCTTTGAATATCTCCTTTTCATCTGATCGTTATATTGAATTTAATTCGGTTGAAGCTGATAAAGGGCAAGCGGCTATTGCTTTGGGCAGACGTTTAGAAATAAAACCCGCTGAAATTATTGCAATTGGCGACAACAGTAATGATCTTCCAATGATTCGCCAAGTGGGACTGGGAGTTAGTGTAGCAAATGGTCGGCAATTTGTTAAGGAGGTGGCAGATTATATTACTACCACTAATAACAATCAGGGGGCAGTTGCGGAAGTTTTACAAAAATTTGTTCTGTAATTATGTAAGCGTTCAACCTGTCAAAAAGACCAAACCATGCTATGCTTAAATTAGATTGTTGAAGGGAGTCGAGAAAATGTATCTTGCAGCAACAGATCGATATGAACAGTTACCAATTCGTCAAGTGGGGAAAACCGGGCTTAGATTGCCAGCTGTTTCACTTGGATTATGGCATAATTTTGATAGTGCAAGTCCCTATTACCAGCGAAAACAGCTACTATTAGCAGCTCTTGATCGGGGAGTCTTTAGTTTCGACTGTGCCGATCGTTATGGTTCACCTGAAGTAGGTTCAGCAGAAAAACTTCTGGGAGAGGTTTTGCAGCATGAATTTAAACCTTATCGAGATGAGTTGGTTATTACAACTAAGACAGGTTTCCGAACCTATCCGGGACCATATGGTTATTCTTTATCACGTAAGTCAATTTTACAGGCAATTGACCATAGCTTGGAACGGTTAAAGACGGACTATGTTGACATTTATTATGCTCATCGCTTTGATCCAACCGTTGACTTATTTGAAACTGCCCAAGCTTTAGATCAAGTTGTTCGCTCAGGTAAGGCATTATATATTGGTGTTTCAAATTTTGATGCGCAGCAGACAGCTAAAATTGCTGCCATGTTCCGTGATTTAAAAACACCGTTTGTAGTTAATCAGGTTTCATATAATATGTTGAACCAATCAGTTGAACAAGATGATTTGTTGGATAAAATGCAGCAATTGGGGGCAGGTTTAGTAGCTTATGGTCCATTAGCGGAGGGCTTGTTATCAGATCGTTACTTAAGTGGAATTCCGGCTGATTTTGCAATCCATCGGACCAGTAATCATGTTTTTGATCAAGGGAAAGCAGTAGTTACTACTAAACTGCAGGCTTTAAACAAATTGGCTCAGAAACGGGAACAAAGTTTGTCACAAATGGCATTAGCCTGGCTTTTACGAAATCAAGTTGTTAGCAGTGTAATTATTGGCACTACCAGCATTGAACATTTGGATGAAAATTTACAGGCTCTTGAGCATGCAGACTTTACGGCTACGGAGCTAGAGCAGATTCAAAAGATCCTTAATTAAGCAAATAAATCTTATTAGATACGCCAATATTGTATTGAGCGTATTTTTTTTGCATGCGGTCACTGCTTTAATTTGATAAGGGAGTTTGCTATAATTTTCAATGGTACAATTAGTGCTTGGTGGTTCGTAAACATCCCACCGTAATAAAAAACTAGGAGGAAATTCAAATGCAGTCATCACATCAACATTTAGTTAGTCTGATTAAGGCTAGCTTGATTGCAGCATTATACGTTGTTTTAACTTTAGCTTTGGCGCCTTTAAGTTATGGCCCGGTTCAATTTCGCTTATCAGAGACGTTGAATAATTTAGCCGTGTTTAATAAACGGTACATCTGGGGCCTGACACTTGGTTGTGTAATTGCAAACCTTTGGTCAAGTTTAGGACCGATGGATGTAATTTTTGGTTCATTAGGTACGCTAGTGATGACCGCTATCAGCCATTATTTGAGTCGCTTAGTCCAGCTTAAGTGGCAAAAATTAACGATTGCCGTTGTTGTTTGTACCTTATCAACTTGGAGTGTGGCACTGGAGCTTAATTTAATTAGTCATGTGCCTTTTTGGGCGACTTATCTTAGTGTCGCAATTGGTGAGTTAGGCTCAATGGTTTTAGGCGCAGTTGTTATTGGAATTATTAGTTTGAAAATTGATTTAACAAAGTAGGTGAGTTTATGAAATTCGAACAGGCATTGCCATTATTAAGACAAGGTAAAAAATTAATTCGGCAAAGCTGGCAAAGTGGGGAGAAATATATTTTTTTAGTTGATCAGCCAAAGCATGCCGGTCAAGCCGTTAATCCGTATTTTTTAATTAAAACAGCTGAAATACCTGCTTTGTCAATGTTTCAACCGACAAGTTGTGATTTGTTGGCGGAAGATTGGCTTGAGGTTGAAGGATGATAGTCAATTACCCGGAGTTTAATGGGACGACAATTGTTATTACTGGAGCGGCTTCTGGAATTGGAGCAGCGCAAACAGCAGCTTTTTTAAATCAAGGTGCGATTGTTTGGGCGCTTGATATTCAGGAGAACCAAACAATTCAGCAATTTAATCGAAAATTTCCTGATAATTTTCATTTTTTACAAACAGATATCAGTCAGCAAGCAGCTTTGAAGTTAGCAGTTACCAAGATTATGGCTGCAGATTCGATTGATGTTTTGCTAAATACAGCGGGCATTTTAGACGCCTATCGCCCGACATTGGAAACCAGTGAGCAATCATGGGATCGGGTAATGAATACTAATCTAAAGAGTATGTTCTTGCTGACCAACGGATTGTTGCCAAGAATGTTGCAGCAAAAGCATGGCGTAATAGTAAATATGGCTTCAATTGCCGGTTTAGTAGCTGGCGGCGGCGGTGCGGCTTATACAGCGGCTAAACATGGAATTATCGGCTATACTAAGCAATTAGACTATGACTATGCACCATTGGGAATTCGTGCTAATTGTTTGGCACCTGGAGCAATTGATACACCGATGAATCAAGCGGATTTTGCTGGAGATGGTAAAATGGCTCAACAAGTAGCTGAGCAAACACCAGCCAGACGTTGGGCGCAACCAACTGAAGTTGCGAGTGCAACGCTATTTTTGGCCAGTCAGCAAGCCGATTTTATTCATGGGACAGTTTTACCGGTTGATGGTGGTTGGATTGAAAAATAAAGAATACTATTATATCAGCATATGTTGGTATAATAGTATTTTTATTTACTTATTTTGATAACTTGCAATTTCAATTATATTTTGATCGCAGTCATGAATATAAACAGCGGTCAATGGACCTTCCGAACCGACTTTTTTAATTGGGCCAGCAATAATTGGAACATAGTAGCTTTCCAAGTGATTGCAGACATCGCTCAGTTTATCACCGGTAACGATTGAAAAAGCAGCGCTACTAACTGTTGGTGTCGCAGCAGCTGGCTGTTGCGGTTGGCTAGTAGTTTGAAATTCTAATAACTGGTGACCACAGCGAACACAGTGTGGTTCAGTTTCATCTTTGAAATTAATAATAGGCATATCAAAAACTTCATGATAAAAACGAATTGCCCGGGCAACATCGTTTACGGTCAAAACTAAATGGTCGACACGTTTAATTTTCACAATAAAACTTCCTTTCAGACATTAATTTAATGGTGGGTTTTTCAAAAAACGCCAAGCAAAATAACTTCCCAATAAAAGAACCATTGCTTCAGTGATAACCGTGCTGAGCCAAACCCCAGTTAAGCCACCCCATAACCCTAATAAATAAATTGCAGGTAATAAGATAATATAGCCCCGATTGATGGACAAAAATAAAGCATAGCGTGGTTGATTAATAGCTATAAGAAACATCATCAAACATAAGTTACTGCCGGAAAAAAAGCTACTGATAAAGTAGAGTGGAATCCCAGCGGCGGCATATTTAATTAAGTCAGGCTGATGTTCAATGTTAAAGATATTAATAATCGGATATTTAAAGAAAACCAAAATAATATAGCTGATAACTGCTAGCATTAGACAAACTAAGATACCTTCTTGCAGAACCATTTTAATGTTTTTCCAAACATGATTACCGAATTCGCGAGCCATTAGAGGTTGGATTCCTAGGGATACCCCATTAAAAAGTGCTAAAACAACTAGGGCGGTATTAGCAATAACCCCGTATGCTGCAATTGCATAGGTTCCAGCAATCCTTTCAAGCACCAAATTAAACATCAATATTCCGATGCCGGTACTCATTTCCGTTAAAAATGAAGCAAAACCTAGTTTGGTAGCCTGTAGAATTGAATGCCATTGCGGCCAAGTGAATTTCAATTGTAGTTGGCGTAAAGGAAATTTGCGGTGGCGTGTTAAAATGACTAAGCTGACTAATGGTGAAAATAATGTTGCCCAAGCAGCCCCGTTCATTCCCCAATTAAAAACAAAGACAAATAAATAATCTAGGCCAATCACTGTAGAAGTCTCTGCTAAAGTAGCCAGCATTGTTAAATGAGGATTACCATCATTTCGTACAAAATTAACGGTGATGTAGTTAGCGATAAAGAGGCAAGCTCCTAAGGAAACTATTTTCAAATAGCTGCTAGCTAAACCAATAGTTTGCTGATTAGCACCTAGTAACATTAGTAAGGGCCGAGTTGCTAAATTGCCGATTAAACTGAAAATAACTCCAACAAGGATTCCAAAAATCAACAATTGTCCATAAAGTGTAGCAATTTTAGAGCGAGCATGAATCTTATTGATGGAGAAAATAGTTGAGCCACCAATTCCCAATAACAAACCGATCGAGCTAATAAAGTTAAATACCGGAAGCACAATATTCAGAGCAGCTAAACCGTCAGCTCCTGCAGCAATTGCAATAAATAGTGTATCGATAATTACGTACAAAGAAATTCCAAGTGATGCAGCAATATTGCGGGCAATGTAGCTGCTGCTTTCACGTAAAAGAGCTGCTTTTTGCATTCAGTTGCCCCCTTTCAAAGTCAGAATGCCAGCATTTTTCCATGCTAAAAGCGGTGAGCCAAAATGACACCACCGCTTTAAACCAACCAGACTGATTTTAATTAATCATTAAAATTATTATTTTCGACATCACTTAAGAATTCTTCTAAATGAGCAAAGTAGACTGGAGCATTATCAATCATATGATGATGCCCGCCATTTGGTGTGGTTTTCAAACGTGCATGCGGAATGGTAGCAGCCATCCGCTTGGCAGTTGGAATTGGCATCGTTTCATGCTCACCAAAAGTGATTAGAGTTGGTACTGAGATATTGTGGATATCTTTGCGGCGATCCCAGCCCTTTAATTTGCCAGTTACAACAAATTCATTGTCGCCTTGGAAATAATTGTAGACGGGAGTTGCCATTGTTTCGGTTAAGTGAGAAATTGCCGGTGGTTGTTTGCGGTCAACATAGCCGCGGTTTAAAATGTCAATTAAGTTTTGGTAACGATCGTTATCGTAGTTATTATCGGCTTCGCATTGTTTCATAAACGCTAAATCTTCGGCTGAAAATTCTTTTTCACGAATTGCATTGATATTAACTACATATTCTTCAATATTGTCGGTCATACTGGAGATAATAATCCCCTTGAGGTGTTCCGGATATTTTAAAGCATATTCTTGGGTTAATGCGCCACCCCAAGATTGTCCTAATAGATAAAATTGATCTAAGCCTAGCTTTTGTCGCACTTCTTCAACTTCATCAACAAAGTATTCCAAGTTTAAATATTTATCAACATTTTCTTGTTTTGAAAAGTCAGGTTGATCTGAATACCATGAACCCAATTGATCGTACATAGACACTTGGACGCCTAAATCAGCTAATTTACTAGCAAAATTTTCATAGTATTCATGGTTGCCACCAGGCCCGCCATGCAAACAAAGCAATTTGATATCACCTTGACCGCTGGTATGAGTCCATAGATGATAGCCATTATCTAATGTAATAATTGTTGTTCCCTGTTTCATATTAAACTTCACCCATTTCTTAATTTACTAATATCATAACACTTTCGGCAGATTTAAGAAAAGGCGTTCTCAAACTGGCAACCCGGTAAATTTAAATGGCAGTTTTCAAGTTCAAAGGAGTATTCAAGATTTTGATTTCCCTGAACTGTCATTCCAAAGTCGGTTGCATAAATAATCAGGCCAAGTTGGTGTCCAGCTGGCAATTGATAAAACATTGGTTGTAATTCGGTTGTTAAAGAATAATAGGTATTGGGGTTCAGTTCATCAACTTGCCATGGATGCTGCCGATTTTGCAGATTAAGATGTCCTTTAGTAATCATTTTCCAAGGACTAGGTTGAGCATCTAGTTTGAAGTCAACTGCATTTTCTTCTTGCCAATTATAACCAAGCTGAATCCCACGAAAACTTAAGACACTTGGTGATTCTTGCAGTCGCCGAGCAACACCATAATCGACTAACATCAAACTTAATAAACCACAGTTTTGGTTAACAGCAACTTTGAGAGTAACTTGCGGAACTCCACGTAAACTGATTTTATGGTTTGAAGGTTTAGTTTTGAAAAGCAAACGATGGTTTTCTAATGGTGAACCATTTGTAAGCAAATCATGCTGCCAACTAGTTAAATTATGTTGATATTTTTCAAATTTTTCTGGTGAAAGTTGATCATTAAAATGTGCTTTGGAAGTTGAAACTTTGCCAACTTTTAACTCGTTAGGGGCTAAATTCAAAGTTGGCAGTGCTTGGTTTGATGATTGCCAGCGATTGGTTGTCAGCCATTTTTCAGGAGTAATATTATCTTGAACAAGGACCGATGGTAGAACCTGCTCAGCTTGATTATTTAATCCATATAATTCGTGAGATAGCCAAAGATTCATCATGTCAGTAAAATCCAGCGAACGCAAGTTGTTAATATAAATATGTTGACCCTGATGCAGAATTAATTTTTTTTGAATTGGTAAAGCTTGTAATTTTTGCCAAGTATTGTAGACATTACGCAATTTAACATTCCAATCATTTAAGCCGTGGACTAAGATAACATCAGCCTTAATATGTTGCATATCTTTCAGATAATTTCGTTGATCCCAGAAATAGTTATAATTGCCGCTGTTACGATCTTGACCTATAGTAATTGCTGCTAATTGTTGTTGAGCAGTTTCTTTAATTTTTAGGTAGTCACCACCAGTTTGCTTGCGGCTAAAGCATTCTTGCGCTAAAACATCAGCATCTTCACCGGGAAAACCACCAGGAGCAACAACTAGACCATGGTCACGATAGTAATCATACCAATTAGAAATAGCTGCTTCAGCTATGATGGTTTTCAACCCAGTTACTCCAGTAGTAGCGACGGCAGTTGCCAAGGTTCCTAAGTATGATTTACCAGTCATTGCAACAGCACCATTTGACCACCAGGCAGTAATTGCTTGAGTTGAATTGCGGCTAACGAAGGCTGGGCGGTCTCCGGTCAACCATTCGATGACATTTTTAGCAGCTATTGTTTCAGCAATTGAGCCACAGGTCCGCAGGCCGTCAGAGTCTTTAGTACCAATCCCAGCAGAATAAACGACGGCAAAACCACGTGCTAGAAAGTAATCATTTAACCGATAAGAAAATTCACCAGTAAAGGTTTCTTGAGCAGACTTAGTGGTATCAGAAATTTCCCGGGAAATAGGTGCAACATTTGTGGTGGACTTTGCGCCGTCATCACTAGTTAAATCCTCAATTCCGGTTTGCTTATGTTGCAATGGAACACTCATCTTGTGCATTAATTTTTCAGCGTCAGCTTCATTTGTTCCTTGGTTGTAAGGACTAGCGGTAAATAAAACCGGAACCTTCAAAGCATTAGCAGTTTCTGCTGGACGAATTAGATCAACTTTTACTAAATCAAGTTTTCCATCTAAATCGGTATCAAGTTCGGTCTCAACATAAACTGTTTCTCGTTGCAATTTAGTTGTGTCAAAGATTGGTTGGGCTTTTCCATTGAAAAATAAGGGCCGAGTAACTGGCTGTTTCCAGTTGGCAAAATAACCATCGCCCGCTAATCGATCTAACAACAGTTGTCCTTGTTTATTTTGAGTGTTCAACAAATCATACCAAGCACTAATAACGGATGAACAATCAGTAATTTGTTTTTGGCAAGGTAATTGCGTCTTTTCGCAAAATTCTAGTGGGTTGTTTAAGCTGAAATCTGTATCCGCAATAAAATCAAGCAGCTGTAATGCCACATTATAAAAAGCAGTGCTGGTTATGGGATGATTTTTTGTGAAATCTAGTAGAGTTTCAGTTTCAGTTGCAGCTAAACTAGCTAATTTAGTCGTTTGAACGGCAGCTGTTTTAGCTTGCGGGAAAGCTTTAACAACAAGTTCTCGCCATAATTGTATTGGATCAGTTAAGCTTAATGATGACTGATTAAGAAAATTAATTTGTTTTAATTCAGCAATTTTGGTTTTAAGATTGGGTTTTAAACGTGCAAATTGATTATTTTTCATTTTTACCTCCACAAGAATTATTTGTTCCTAATTATAGCAAAAAAACAGAGCGGCTTAAGCACTCTGTCTAATTTAACAATTTCTTTTAAATTTAATTATTTGGCTAGCTGACTATGTTTAATACCGTAAGCAAAGTAGATGATCATTCCAAAAATAAACCAGATAATCGAAGCAATCCAAGTTTCTGCTGACAGTTGGGTCATCATTAATACACAAAGAATGACAGAAATAATTGGTAAGACTGGATAGAATGGAACTTTAAAACCATCATTGGGAATGTCTTGGCGCTTACGCAATGGGATAATACCCAATGAAACAAAAGTAAAGGCAATTAAGGTACCAATATTAACTAAGTTAGTTAATTGATCGAGTGAAACAAATCCACCCATTAAGCAGATGATTAAAGTGACAATTAACATAGCATTTGCTGGAATGTGATGTTTAGGGCTGACTTCGCCTAAAAATTTTGGCAGCAAACCATCACGGCCGATTGAATAAATTAAACGGGAACTACTGAAAATCATGGTAACCATCATAGTAAACATGCCGGCTAAAGCGCCCAACGAGATAATTCCGGCAACCCAATTTTGATTGACAAGCTGAAGGGCAAAAGATACTGGGTTAGCAACGTTTAATTTAGTGTAAGAAACCATTCCGGTTAGCACAATCGAAACTAAAATATAAAGGATCGTACAAATAATTAAAGTTCCTAGTATTCCGACTGGCATATTCTTTTTAGGGTTTTTAACTTCGGCAGCGGAAGCAGAAACAGCATCAAAACCAAGATAAGCGAAGAAAACTAAGCTAGCTCCTTTAAAGACGCCACTGACTCCAAAAGGTAAGAAGGGATGCCAATTAGCAGGTTTAACATAAAACATTCCCACCAGCAGGAACACAATAATAATGGCAATTTTTAAAATGACAATTAAATTATTAAAGCGCACAGAAGTTTTAACCCCTAAAGATAGAATAAAAGAAATCAATAAAACAATTAAAATAGCTACTAAGTTAATATAGGTTCCATGAGCTGGGTCGAAATAACCACTGATAGCTTGTGGAAGATGAATTCCGAATCCACTTAAAAAAGAGCTAAAATAAGCTGCCCAGCCGGTGGAAACGGCGGCAACGGCGAGCATGTATTCTAAAATTAAAGCCCAGCCGAGAAACCAGCCAACAATTTCACCAAAGATAACATTGCCGAAAGAATAAGCACTACCAGCAATTGGTAAAGCTGATGAAAATTCGGCATAGCACATGGCTGAAGTTGAGCAAACAATTGCAGCAACAACAAAAGAAAGGATAATTGCCGGACCACTATGTAGTGCAGCAACAGTTCCTGGGAGAATGAAAATTCCGGTTCCAATAACAGCACCAATTCCAAGTGCTATCAAGTCAAGTGCGCCCATTGATTTAACTAAGCGGCCATCTTTATCTAAATAACGTGCCAGGCTTTCTTTTTTAAAGATTCGTTCTTTTAAACTCAAAAAAATTCCCCCAATTAATAAAATAGGTTAGAGATAGATAACGAAGTAAGTATACAAGATTAAAATAAAATGTCAAATAACTTTGCAAAAGCTAATAAATCGAGTTGAATTTCGCTTACAAAAATAGTTATCTAGCAGCTTTACTTAAGATTTATTTGAATGCTAACAATTTTGGGGAAGAAAAAACCGCAGTTACCTTTCTAGATAAGGACAACTGTGGTTTAATTTTTGTGTAGTATAAATTAGTATTTAATAACTTTGAAGTTTTTCAACATTTCATCAAGTGAAGTTGCAGTCTTTTTCAAATTAGCAATATGATTGGTAAATTCATCCATTGTTGCTTGAACTTCTTCCGAATTGGCAGAAACCTCTTCGGTACCAGCTGAATTTTCTTCAGTTGAAGCAGAGATATTTTCAAGATTCTCCAAAACGGTCGTTTGAACTTTTTCAATCTGTTGACTGGTTTCGGCTAACTTTTTGATACCTGCAATCATTAGATTACTACGATCAAAAACTTCTTGCGAAGAATTAACTGATTTTTGGATCAAATCAGCTTGCTTCTTTCCACCATTTAAGGACGCAGCTGTTTGTTTAACCATTTCTGTTGATTGCTGACGAATTTTTTCAATAATATTAGCAATGTTTTTAGTTGAAGTTTTACTTTGTTCGGATAATTTCCGAATTTCAGTTGCTACGACGGCAAAACCTTTACCTGATTCTCCAGCACTAGCTGCTTCGATTGATGCATTTAAAGCTAACAAGTTAGTTTGATGAGAGATGTCATTAATGACAGCGATAATTTTGGTGATATTTTGGATACTATCGTTAGTTGCTTCCATATTGGTTTTTAGTTTTTCCATCTGCTGCATTTCACTTTGCATCGTCTTACCAACATGATTGACAATATTGATATTTTCTTGATTGATTTTAGCAGATTCTTGTGACTTATCATTAATCGTTGTAACGTTTTGATGCATGTCGGTAATAATATCTGCAAGACTGTGCAGTTGCGTTACGCTATTGCTTGTTTCTTGAGCTTGCGAAGTTGTGACTTGGGCGATACCCGTAATAGCTTGAGCAACTTCTTCAGTGGCCTTATTAGTCTGCTGGGATAATTTTAGAATTGACTCAGCCCCATCAGCAACTTGGTCACTCTGATGATGAATTTCTTGAATTAAAGTATCTAAGGAAGCCACCATTTGATTATACTGGGCGGAAGCACGATTGATTTCATTGCCAGCTGGATTAGGGCTACAGACTTTGGCAGCCAATTGTTCAAAATTTAGCAGAGCCGGTCTGTTTTCAAAAGTCGGAATTTCTTCGATTTTTCCAACTGCTTGTTGTTCAAAACGTTTGCTGAAGATGGCGACAATCTCTCGCACTAATTTGGTAGCAAAGGTAGAATCTAACAAGATAAGAATCAGCATGATTAAAGCTGCGATAGCTGAAGTCACCAAAAGTGTGTGCAATTCACGACTCAAATCAGTTTGTTTGACTTGAGCAATCGCCCAAGTAGGACTATTAGCACTTCCTTTATTAAAATAGACTTTTTTAGCGTAGACTTTATCTGGAACGATTATTGTACCAGATACTTTGTTAGAAGCAGCAATTTTTTTAAAAAGTGTTGTTTGGCGGATGTTATCTCCTGTTTTTAGGGCATCGCTACTTTTAGCGGCCTTTGAGGTAATCACTGTTCCGTTTTTAGCAACTAATGCTACTCGACCGGTGCGACCAACCTTTAAGCCGGAAATGGAGTGGTTAACATCTTTATAGGAAGCATCCATGTATAAAACACCGGTTTGATTGTTGGAACTATGGACAAGAACTGATGCAGTTACTGTAATTTTTCCAGTGGTAACATCACGATAAGGTGTTGTCCAGAAAACTTTACCATTATCACTAACAGCTCCTTTATACCAAGCACGTGTCCGTGGATCGTAGCCGGCGGGAAGCTTTTGAAACATTACCGTTTTTCCTGTGTCGGTGGCAAAGCCGATGCCGGTAATATCTAGATTAGAGTTTTTTACAGTTTTTAGTTTTGATCGAATCTGACTGAGGTTGTTTTTTTGAAATTCCGGGAAATTAGCAACTTGTTGTAACTCTTGTTCGACTGAGTTTCGCATATTATTTTTAGAATCAATCAAAACTTTTGCGGCACTTGCTTCATTAATCTGGTTGCGCTCGATTAATAAATCACGTGTTTTAAAATAAAGAACGGTTACCAAAATTAAAATTGGAATGAACGAGACAGCTAAGACGGTTGTAAAAATAGCCTTATTGATACTTTTCTTTTTTTGCATTTGCATCAAAGAATCCTCCTGTTTTTTTTGTTACCATGAATATATGATTTCCCCATACAGAAAGAATCGACATAATTTGATTATTTTTAACCACAAAAAGAAAATTTATTCTATTTTTTTATTAAAGCGTTTCCTGAAATTAGGCATACTTACATTTAGTAACGATCACTTTTGTCAATTTAATGATTAGAATTTAGTTATAATATAACAGGATTAAAAAGCTGTTGCTTTAAACTAAATATAGTAAAATAAACTATGAACTTAGCTTTGAGGAGAGATTACGATGAAGCGACTTTTGATTCTTTGTGGAGCACCTGGTTCGGGAAAGACCCGAATTAGTAATTATTTACAACAGCAATACAAGTTCAGTCGAGTTATTACTCATACCACCCGTCCCGCTCGTCCAGCTGAGGTAGCTGGGCAGGATTATTATTTTGAAAGCGAATTGTCGTTTAAAAAACACCATTATTTTGAAAGGGTGGTCTATGATCAATACCATTACGGTTCTTCACGTGAAGGACTTGAACAAGCTTGGAATAAAAGTGACAATGCAGTTATTGTTTTAGATACAAAGGGAGCCTTGACATATTGTCAACAATTGCCGGAACAAACGATTTGTTGTTATATAACAGTAAGTACGCCGCAAATTTTATTACAGCGAGTAGAACACCGAGAAGTTACTGGGAAAAAACATCTTCAAAGTCAAGAGGGACAACGTGATTTGCAAATACCTGTGGAATTAAAAGATAAGTGTCAAGTATTGATTAATGATGAATGGCAGCAAACGGTGAAAAACTTAGAACGGGTGCTAAAACGAAACGGGTTATTGTCTGAAGTTTAAACTAGTTTATGTTATACTGGTAGATAGTAATTATTATCATTAATTTTTAATCAATAAGGGGCTGCTGACATGATAGATGTTGCTGTAAAAATATTACAAAAAAATCGTTACCGCATCACCAAACAGCGACTAAGCTTGTTGGAATATCTTAGTCATTTTCAATCACAGTATGTCAACATTACAACAGTTGACCATTATATGCATCAGCAATATCCAGGAATGAGTCATAATACAATTTATCGTAATATTAAAGAGTTTGAAGAAATGGGAATCGTCGAACAGCGAGTTAGAGATGGCAATGCTGTTGTCAAATTTCAGTGTGATTTCACGCAGCAACACCACCACCACTTTATTTGTCGTAATTGTGGTAAAGTACAGGAACTTAAGATGTGTCCGTTGGATTTCTTTCAGGAGCAGTTACCAGGATGTGAAATTCAAGATCATCATTTTGAGCTTTACGGTTTGTGTGCAGAATGTGCAAATTTAGCAAAAACTTCAAATAAATAGTCTTGTTTTATCAAAAAATAGGTATAAGTTAGTCTTATAGTAAATTATCAAGGAATGGAGCGATTAAAAAATGGCATCTCAAACGCCGCCGTTTATAACCCCTTTTGCAATTATGTCGCTTGTTTTAGCACTCGGGGCTACCAACGTTGCTGTTAATACTGCGACGCATACTTCAGAGGGGCAGCCAGTATCAAAAGTTTCTTCATCAAGTAGTTATTCAAGCAGTAGTCAACCGACAAAAGATAGCAGTTCAACTGATAAAAACAAGAATAAAGATAAAAGTAGTGAAACTTCTTCTTCTGAAAGTAGTAGCGAACGGCCTGATGCTTCATCTGCCACAACTAGCGCTGATCAATCAAGTAGTTCAACGCAAAGAGACAATGAAGCTGACTCATCATCGAGAAGTTCTTCGAGTGAGGGCAATACAGAAGCAACAAGTTCCAGTTTATCCTCATCTTCATCTTCATCTTCAACTGAAGATCAGAATCAACAGCAAAATGCAACTAGAAGTTCACAGTCATCCTCAAGTACAAACAATACAGGCACGAATAATCAGTAGGAGGATATCAAGATGTTTAGCATTATTGGGATGATCAATAGTTACTTAGGCTATATTAATATGAATGTACGCCTGAAAAACCTAGTCTATACGGTACTGGGATCAGTTGGTGACTTCTACCTGCTCTATGTAGCTTATCGTTTCTTTTCAAATGGTTTTTGGCCGCAAGGTGCGTTGTTTGTTTTAGCCTTTTTGGTTTTAGGGTACTTAGCCTATTTGAATTTGATTTATTATATTACTAAAAAAAATTCAAAATTAGATTTTACACCCTGGCTAGAAAAAACACTGCATTTGAAACCACGGCAGGTACCAACCGAAGTCAACAATTCACGTCGACCACAGCCAGGATTTGTTCAGACTAATGGTTTATTCAACAATGAGAAAGTTTTACCCGCAGAAATTAGCAGCACATTGCAGGAACAACATGCACTGCAGCAAATTGTGCAGCAATTGGCCGCTCAGAATTACCTTAAGCTGGATTACGGGGGCATTGATGATAATCAAATTCTGCGAACTGCTAAAGCTGGCCAGACGTTTGCCACTTTGAATCAACCGATTGCATTGCCATATTATGAATTGCAGCATCAAGGCGAAAAATTATTTTTAGTTGGTGGTGTTAATCAGATGGAAAAGAAAGTTTTAGGACAAATAAAAACCGTTGGCTTGATGCCTGTTGCGGCGGCAAGCCAACGATATCAATTGTTTGCAGCAACTGCTACTGTTCAAGGTGGACCAATTAAGTTTGCTGGTCGTTCTAGTGTTATGGTTGAGCAACGGCCATATACAGTCAAACTGCAATTGGCGTATCGTTCTAAAACTGAACCCAAACACTAGTTACTGTTGAAATTGAACAAACTTCTGAGCTAGCTTTGGGGAAACCTCAGCTTTCAATAAAGTTCCTGCAGCGGTGTAACTAGTTTCTAAAATGTTTGCTTGTTGGTTGAATTCTTCTAGGAAACGGCTAGCTTGAAAAGGAATTAAGTAATCATGTTGTTGATAATTACCGAATAACTGGTTTTTAATCAAAGCAACTAATTTAATTAAAGAGTTCTGGTCAATAGCACTATAAGTTAATTGGCCACCTTCACTGAGCGGATAAGTTAAGTGTAACTTATCCGCTTTATTGTATGCATAAAGCATTGGAATGTTGCCAGCTCCGATTTGTTGTAAAGTTTTTTCAGTGGCAGCCATCATCTTCTTATATTCTGAATGACTAAGATCGACAACTTGAATCAATAAATCAGCTTCGTTGACAGTTTCCAAAGTAGTTTTGAAAGCCTCAAGTAAGTCAGCAGGTAAGTCATTAATGAAGCCAACCGTATCACTGATTAGAAAAGATTTATTATCCTTGAAATCTAAACGACGAATCGAAGTATCCAGTGTTGCAAATAACTGATCTTTGACTAAATTTCGATTAGCAGTTTTCTCACCAAATAAATCTAGTAGGCCGTTGAAAGTTGTTGATTTTCCGGCATTGGTGTAACCGACAAAAGCAACTAACGGTAAGCCAGAACGTTGTCGCGCACGACTTTGAGTAGTGTTTTCTTTGGCGATTTCTTGCAGCTGGTGACGCAATTGATTGATTCGTTGTTGCAAAGTTCGTTTAGTTAATTCATGCTGAGTTTCACCAGCACCACGATTGGCACCTTGACCACCACTGCTTTGTTGATCAAGTTTATTAAAGCCAGAAACGCGTAGCCGTGGTAATTGATATTTCAGACGAGCAATTTCAACTTGGAGTTTGGCTCTTTTGGTGCGTGCACGTCTTGAAAAAATTTCCAAAATCAATTCAGTTCGATCAATAACTGGTACTTTAACGATTTCTTCTAAGTTACGTAATTGAGTTGGAGAAAGTTGATCGTTAACTAACAATGCTTCTGCTTGATTGGCAGTGACAGCGGTTGCTAATTCATCCGCTTTACCACGGCCAAAATAGGTTCCACTAGTCGGATGATCGGCGGCTTGAGTTAATGTCGTTAAAACATGCATTTCAGCGGCTTCAGCTAAGCTGGCGAACTCAGCCATTGAATAGTCAAAATCAGTTGAGTGCTGATCTAATCCAGCAATAATGATTTCTGTCATTTTAAATCTCCCTCGTATTATATTGGTTTAATTGTAGCATTTTTTAGCTGTTTAAAGAAAAGTTGCGTTTAAAAAATCTTTGATAATTTAAATTCAGATTGCAATTTCGTAAGAATCGGGTATAATTAATTCTCATAAAGGAGGTTAGATAACCATGATGCAGATTAATGAATGGCAGCTATTTGATAAGTTAGCACAACGAATTATTTCCCTAGTCATTATTAGCACGCGTGATGTGTTATCTGATGTCTAGGCTTTTTCGACAGATAGAAAACCCATCACGCTGACTTAGGCATTGATGGGGACTTTTAAAGTAAAAGAACGTTCATCCCATCAATTGCTTAGCGGTTGATGGGATTTTTTATTTGACCAAAAAGTAAAAATTATTTTTATTTAGGGGGAGTTTTAAATGAATCTCAAAAAGGGATTAGCATTATTCGTTACAATTGCTGCTAGTACGGCAGCACTAACAGCTTGTGGTTCGAAAAGTAGTCAACCAGCTTCATCACAAGTACTTCGGTGGTCTGAACCAACAGAATTACAGACCTTGGATTTATCCAAGGTGGTTGATACGGTTAGTTCAGATACTATTAGTAATAGTACCGAAGGACTCTATCGTTTAGGAAAACACAGTAAGATTGAACCTGGTTTGGCAACCAAAACACGCGTCAGTAATCATGGGCTAACTTATACCTTTACTTTGCGTAAAGATAGCAAATGGTCAAATGGTGATCCAGTAACTGCCCAAGATTTTGTATATTCTTGGCGGCGGACGGTTAACCCTAAAACAGCTTCAGAATATTCATATCTTTTCGAAGGAATTAAAAATGCGGATGCCGTTGCAAACGGTAAAAAACCAGTAACAGCTCTAGGTGTCACTGCGGTCAATAAACATAAATTAGTTGTTAATTTGGATAAGAATGTGCCGTATTTTAAATTATTAATGGGCTTTACTGTTTTCTTCCCACAGGATCAAAAAGCGGTTGAAAAATATGGTTCCAAGTATGGGACGGCTGCCAAATATATGGTTTACAATGGCCCATACAAGGTAGTTGGTTGGAATGGATCAAATTTAAATTGGCGTTTAGTTAAAAATAAAGATTATTGGGATGCAAAAGCAGTTAAATTACAAAAGATTACCTTCCAGGTAGCTAAAAGTACCACAACTTCATACAATCTTTATCAGAATAAAAAGTTAGATGAAACCTATCTAGATGCTGAACAGGCAAAACAGCTTTCTAACAATAAAGACTATGTTTCTTTAAAACAATCACGAACTAACTACTTGGAATTTAATCAGACCAAAAAAGAGTTTCAGAACAAGAAAATTCGCCAAGCTTTATCATACGCAGTTAATCGTAAACAGCTAGTTAATAAGGTTTTAGGTAATGGATCGCTATCTTCTAAAGGAATTGTTTCGCAAGATTTAGCAAGTTATCAAGGAAAAGATTTTGCCACTGCTGCGGCAACCACTGCTGGTGTAACTTATAATAAAGCGAAAGCTCAGAAGTTATGGCGCGAAGGTTTACAGGAACTCGGTGTGAAGAAGTTAGACTTTACTTTAATGGGCGACGATGATGACATGAGCAAAGCAGTCACCGATTATTTGCAAAGCCAATTTGAAACTAATCTGCCAGGTGCCAAAGTATCGGTTGAAAGCTTACCAAAGAAAACGCGGATTACTCGTGCAGCAGCAGGCCAGTTCGATGTTGTACTTTCTGGTTGGGCAGCGGACTTCTCTGACCCGATTAGCTTCTTGGATTTATTTACCAAGGGCAATGCTTATAATGATGGTAAATGGGACAATGCAAAATATGATCAGTTGATTAATGCTTCAAAAACAACAGATGTTAATAACCAAGGCAAACGCTGGCAAGACTTAGTCGCAGCCTCTAAAATGTTGAGTGAAGATCAAGGAGTTGCACCATTGTATCAATTGTCACAGGCTCAACTATTACGCAGTGACGTTAAGGGAGTTGTCTATAATACAGCGGGAATTGCTTTTAATTTCAAAACAGCGTACATCGCTAAATAATTGGCAATAAATCTGATGTAAGATTATCTACCTAGGTTTTTCAATTATAAACTATTTGTATATTTTGACTTTGGAATCGAAAAAAAAGTGGCCTTAAAATTAGTTTTAACTTAAATTTAATCAGATTTTGGTTTAATTTAATTAAAAATAAATCGTTTTGCAAGAAAATTTAAATTTTTATACTTGTATTTAATCTGATTTTCATATAAAATTTAGGCATTACATTGAATGTTTCTAAAAATGAAACAAAAGGGGAGAACCAAGGTATGAAATTTAATCGATTAGCTAAACTCGGGTTAGTTGCAGCTTTTTCTGCAATTGCCCTGGCAGCTTGTGGCTCTAAAAGCACAAGCAGCAGCATGGCATCTAAGCAGGTTCTTAACTGGAATGAAACATCTGAGTTGCCAACAATGGATCTTTCAACAGCCACCGATGTAGTCAGTTTCGATATGCTGAATAACTCGATGGAAGGTATTTATCGTTTAGGCAAAGACAGTAAGATTGAACCGGGATTAGCCACTAAGACAAAAGTTTCTGATAACGGTCAAAAGTACGTCTTCACCTTGCGTAAGGACAAATGGAGCAATGGAGATGCTGTAACTGCTAAAGATTTTGTGTACTCTTGGCGGCGAACAGTTAATCCTAAGACAGCTTCTCAATATGCTTACTTATTCAGCGGTATTAAGAATGCCGATGCAATTATGAATGGTAAGAAAGACGTTTCAACCTTGGGAATCAAAGCTGATGGCAATTATAAATTGACTGTTACTTTGGAAAAGAAGATTCCATACTTTAAATTACTGATGGGCTTCCCAGTATTTTTCCCGCAGAACCAGAGTGCAGTTGAAAAATACGGCAGCAAATATGGAACAGCTTCGAAATACATGGTTTATAATGGACCATTTACTTTAACTAATTGGACTGGCTCTAATCTAAGTTGGACTTTGAAGAAAAATAAGGACTACTGGGATAAGAAAGATGTTAAGTTGTCCGCTATTAACTACAAAGTTAATAAGAGTAATACAACAGCTTACAACTTATATCAGTCAGGCAAGCTTGACGAAACCAACCTCGGAGCCGAACAAGCTAAGCAGTTATCGAACTCGAAAGATTTCGTAGTTAGAAAGAACGCTTCAACTTTCTACCTGCAGTATAATCAGACTAAAAAAGAGTTCCAAAACAAAAAGATTCGTCAGGCACTCTCAATGATCATTGACCGTAAGCAATTTGTTAATAAAGTCTTAGGCAATGGTTCGACAGTTGCTAAGGGTTATGTTTCATCTGGTTTAGCAAAACATAATGGCAAAGATTTTGCAGATACAGCCTATGTTAAGTCCGCTGTCACCTATAATAAGGCAGAAGCTAAGAAGCTTTGGGCAGAGGGCTTGAAAGAATTAGGAGTTAAGGACTTGAGCTTTACCATCTTGAGTGATGATACTGATGCTGGTAACAATACGACTCAATTCTTGCAAAGTCAGATTGAAGAGAACTTGAAAGGTGCTAAAGTTTCAGTTGAAAACGTACCATTCAAGACTCGCTTATCACGTTCAACCAATGGCAACTTCGATGTAGTTGTTTCTGGTTGGGGGGCAGACTTTGCTGATCCAATCAGTTTCTTAGATCTCTTTACTTCTGATAACTCTCAAAATAACGGTAAATGGAAGAATGCTGAATATGACAAATTGATTGAGGCCTCAAAGACGACTGATGCTGGCAATACAACCAAGCGTTGGAATGACTTAGTTAAGGCAGAAAAAATCTTGATGAATGATCAAGGGATCGCTCCAATTTATCAACAGTCATTAGCAACTTTAGTTAAACCAAAAGTTAAGGGTGTTGTTTACAACTCAGCTGGTGTAAATTACAACTTTAAGAATGCTTATATCTCAAAATAAATTTAATAAATCTTAAATGAATTACTGATTGGGGGATTAACTGAAAAATGTTATCCCCCAATTGGCATTTAGATAGTTAAAATTTCTAATTTAGTTAATGTAAGAGAATGTGAGGAAAAATATGCGGAAATATCTTTTAAAACGGGTATTCTACATGGCTTTGACACTTTTCTTGGTAGCAACAATTACTTTCTTTTTAATGAAGTTGATGCCTGGAACACCGTATTCAAACCAGCAGAAAATGACCCAACAGCAAATTCAAATTATGAACCAACAATATGGACTTAATAAACCGATTTGGGAGCAATATGTAATTTACATTTTTGGAATGTTACATGGAGATTTAGGAACCTCCTTCCAATTCAGTAATCAGCCAGTGTCATACTTGATTTCAAGCCGAATTGGAGCATCTGCTCAATTAGGGGCTCAAGCAATGATTTTTGGAGTTTTCTTTGGAATTATCATTGGTTCGATTGCCGCTATTAATCGTAATACTTGGATCGACACGACTTCAACAATTGTTTCAATTATTGGTAAATCAGTTCCTAACTTTGTTTTAGCTGTTTTATTACAATATTATATTGCGTTGAAGCTGGGTTGGTTCCCAATTGCCGATTGGGGCGGGTTTAGCTATACAATTTTACCGACGATTGCGTTGGGGGTTGGCCCGTTAGCCGAAACAGCGCGTTTTGTCCGCACCGGAATGGTTGATGTATTAAATTCTGATTATATTGAATTAGCGCGAGCTAAAGGACTTAGCAAATTTGGCATTGTTTATCATCATGCACTCAGAAATAGTTTAATTCCCTTGGTAACGTTAATTGGGCCGTACACAGTTGCTTTGATGACTGGTTCAATGGTTATTGAAAATATCTTTTCAATTCCCGGAATTGGTGAACAATTTGTTAAATCAATTTTAGTTAATGATTATCCGACTATTATGGGGGTTACGATGTTGTTTTCAGCCGGGTTGGTTGCAATTATCTTGCTGACAGATATTGTTTATGGAATAATTGATCCACGAATTCGTTTAAGTGGAAATGAGGGTTAAGCAATGGAAGAAAAAATGAAATTAAATTCAGATAGTTTCCAGCCGCTAGCAAAAAGCGAATCGCTGGATAACGAAAAAATTGCTGCACCGTCATTGACTTTTTTGCAAGATGCTTGGATGCGGCTCAAGAAAAATAAAGGGGCAGTTATTTCGCTCTTTATTGTTTTAATTATGGTGGTAGTTGCCTTTGGTTCAACACCGTTTATTGATCATAATTCACTGGTTAAATCGGCACCAACTTATGCTAATCTGCCGGCTAAGATTCCGGGAGTATCGATTAATGGTTTTAATGGTAAGTTGAAAGTGGCCGGCAAATGGGTGGATGAGTATCAACAAAATAACATTCCTAAAGATAAATATTTTATTTTAGGTACTGATTATTTGGGCCGTTCATTAGCTGAAAGAATTATTTATGGGACCAAAATTTCTTTAATTGTCGCGTTAGTCGCAACATTTTTTGATTTAACAATTGGAGTCGCCTATGGAATTATTTCTGGTTGGAAAGGCGGCCGGGTTGATACAGTCATGCAGCGGATTATTGAAATTATTTCATCTGTTCCTAACTTGGTAATTGTGGTTTTAATGCTGTTGGTACTAAAACCAGGCATGACATCAATTATTTGTGCGATTGCTATTTCCAGTTGGACGACAATGGCACGCATGATACGAGCGGAAACACTGTCATTGAAATCGCAAGAATATGTCCTAGCAGCGCAAACTTTAGGTGAGTCACCGCTAAAAATATCATTGAAACATCTAGTACCCAACCTATCAAGTATTATCATTATTCAAACCATGTACACAATTCCAACGGCAATTTTCTTTGAAGCTTTCTTGAGTTTCATTGGAATTGGAATTAGTTCACCGCAAACCTCATTAGGGGTATTGTTGAATGATGGACAGAAGAATTTTCAGTTCTTACCATATCAAATGTGGTATCCAGCAATCGTCTTATGTGTCTTGATGATAGCATTTAACTTATTAGGCGATGGTTTGCGTGACGCCTTTGATCCTAAGACGAGAAGGTAGGAGAACGACATGACTGAAAGAATTTTAGACGTTAAAAACTTACGAATTAACTTTCATACCTACGCTGGCGAAGTCAAAGCAATCCGTGATGTCAGTTTTCACTTGGATAAGGGGGAAACTCTGGCAATTGTGGGTGAATCTGGCTCAGGTAAGTCAGTTACCACCAAAAGTATTATGGGCTTATTAGCTAACAATGCTAAGGTTGTCAGCGGGTCAATTATGTATCATGACCAAGACTTATTGAAGAATAGTGAAAAACAGATGCAAAATATTCGTGGTAAGGATATTGCGATGATTTTTCAGGATCCAATGACTTCATTAGATCCAACAATGAAAATTGGTCAGCAGATTGCTGAACCATTAATCAAGCATAAACATCTGGAGAAGAAAAAGGCTTGGCAGCAAGCTTTGGAAATTATGAAACTGGTCGGGATTACGGATGCTGAACAGCGGATTAATAATTATCCGCATCAATTTTCTGGTGGTCAGCGGCAACGGATTGTAATAGCAATTGCGTTAGTTTGTTATCCAGAAGTTTTAATTGCTGATGAACCGACAACCGCTTTGGATGTAACAATTCAAGCTCAGATCTTGGATTTGATGAAGGATCTGCAGACAAAAATTGAAACTTCAATTATTTTTATTACCCATGACTTAGGGGTTGTGGCTGGCATGGCTGATCGAGTAGCTGTTATGTATGCTGGTGAAATTATCGAATACGGTACAGTTGATGAAATTTTCTATAATCCACAGCATCCATATACTTGGGGCTTATTGAATTCAATGCCGACTCTTTCAAGTACCAAATTAGAAGCCATTCCTGGAACACCACCCGACTTGTTAGATCCGCCAAAGGGTGATCCTTTTGCGGCTCGAAATCCATTTGCAATGAAGATTGATGCGGAACAAAAGCCGCCGTTTTTTAAAGTTTCAGAAACGCATTATGCCGCTACTTGGTTATTACATCCTGATGCACCTAAAGTGACACCACCGGATGAGATATTGCGGCGCTGGCAGCTTTATCGTGAAATGAATAATCAAACGCAGGAGCACTAAGGAGAAGAGCCCATGGCAGAAAATCAAAAGAAACTTTTAGAAGTCAAGCATTTAAAACAATATTTTAATGTGGGTAAGCCCAATGAGGTGCGCGCAGTTGATGACATTAGCTTTGATATTTATGAGGGCGAGACTTTTGGCTTGGTAGGTGAGTCTGGTTCAGGAAAGACCACTACTGGTCGGAGTATTATCCATTTGTATCATCCAACTGATGGGAAGATCATTTTTGACGGGGAAGATATCAGCCAGTTAAAATCACGGAAAGACTTTTTGAAATTTCGTCGCCAAATGCAGATGATTTTTCAAGATCCGTATGCATCACTTAATCCCCGCATGAAAATTAAAGATATTGTAGCTGAAGGAATTGATATTCATCATTTAGCTAAGAATGATAAAGAACGTAGTGAAATTGTTGAAAATTTATTGGAGACCGTTGGCTTGAACAAAGATCATTCCAGTCGCTACCCGCATGAATTTTCTGGTGGTCAGCGGCAACGAATCGGAATTGCTCGGGCGCTTGCTGTTAAACCAAAATTTATTATTGCTGATGAACCAATTTCGGCATTGGACGTTTCAATTCAAGCCCAAGTAGTCAATTTGTTGAAAGATTTACAAAAGCAGCAAGGCTTAACGTATTTGTTTATTGCGCATGATCTTTCAATGGTTAAGTACATTTCTGATCGGATCGGTGTGATGCATTATGGTAAGTTATTGGAAGTTGGACCGGCAGATGATGTTTACGAACATCCATTGCACGATTACACAGCCAGCTTGATTTCAGCAGTACCGGTTCCTGATCCAGAGTTTGAACGCAAGCGTCGCCAGATTGTTTATGATGCCAGTGAAGAAAAAGATGATCCAGAACATCCAAAGAAAATGCATGAGATTGTTCCGGGGAGATTTGTTCGTTGTTCAGAAGATGAAATTTCGAAGTATCGCGCTCGTGCTCAAAAGAGCTTTAACTAAATAAAAAAAATCCGCCGCGGCGGATTTTTTTTTGACTGATTTAATAAGGTTGGTCATCTAAATAATGATTATAATAGACAACTTTAACCTGATTAGGGTCAATAATTAATTTAGTTACCGATCCATTAACTGGCCCTTGAGAAATAATATCGATCTCTGGGGCAAAATGATGAACGATACTGCGAATCGTGGTACCATGGCTAACAACCAAAACTTGATCACCGTCAGTTTGATTTTTTCGTAATAAATCAAAACCGCCATTTAGTCGCTGCCAGAATTCTTCGTTGTTTTCAGCTAATTGAAAAGGATCGACTTCTTTCAAAAAATCGCGGGAATCTTCAATCGAATAATTTGAAATTAGTTCTTGGTAGGTGGATGCCTCATGGCGTGCACCAGCAATTAGCCATGTTTGACCAGAATCATTTCCTTCAAAGTAACCATATCCTTGTTCACGAAAGTTCATGGAGGTACACGGCTGGGGTGTTGAAAATTGATTAGCAGCTAAAATTTGTTCACAGGTCCGCTGAGTTCGGGTAGTATCACTATGGTATACACCAGCAAATTGAATTTTTTTCAAGTGCTGTCCAGCTTTTTTTGCATCCTGAATTCCCTTAGCGGTTAAGGGCGAATCACTCCACCCTTGCATCCGCTGAAAATAGTTGAACATTGTCTGACCGTGACGGACGAAATAAACTGTAAATGACATAACTTTCCTCCTAAATAAATAGCAATCATATGTTTAGTATACCGTGAAGCTGCTAAATGAAAACCCCGTAGTTCCAAATTATTCATTCATTTTTTCAATTGTTCGGCGAATTTGCGGAACATCAGCAGACTTACCCATGAAAACAATATGGTCATTAAGTTCTAAACGAGTATTGCCATGAGGCGCAATTGAAGTCCCATTACGGAAAATTCGGCTGATAGTCACTTGATTAGCAAACGAAAGATCTTTAATTTGTTTACGGGCAAAGAGTCGATTACGAACAACTACTTCGAAAATTCGGGATTCATTGGCCGTTAGGATTTTCAAAGTCGATGGTGTTTCAATTAATGATCGTAAGACACTGACGTTAACATCAGCAGAATTGAAATATTCAATTTCAGCAGCAGACATTTTTTTGCCTAGGTCACTCATAATATCACGGTTTTCAAACCGGGTAATTACGCGTTTGACGCCATATTTTTTAGCAGCCAGTGCGAGTTGATAGTTTAACTGATAATTACGATAACCAAGCACTAAAATATCGGTATCAAAAGCTTGTTCTTTGATTAAACGCTCAGCTTTCAGGTCCGGTAACAATTTAACTGCAGCTTCTGAATTGTAGGTTTGATAATTATCTTGCCGGTCAGTATACAATTGAATATCATACCACTGATCAAGCTGTTGGGCCGCTGAAATTGTCAAAATATTAGCGCCAATGAAATTAACTTTAATTTTTTGAGTATCTTCTGGTTCAGCGATAAATAAATGATTAAAACATAATGGCCCCAGTAGGCAGGTTAGAATAGCAGCGATTAAGAACTCTCCGGCTTGTTCGCTGTTAATTGCCTGAACTTCACGAGCAACTTGCAAAGCAGCCAAGACTAAGGTAATGGTTGTCGCTGATAACAAGCTGCCAGCAAGCGCATTTTTAATTTGAAAGTAGCGTTTCAAAACAAAGAAAGCAAGACTTTTAGCTAGTAGAAAACCGACAAAGAATAATGGAATTAAAATTAAAACAGTTGGATTCTTAAGCAATGACGGAATATCTAAGTTTACACCAGTCATAATGAAAAAGATCGGGATTAAGAAGCCATAGCCAATCGCATCCAGTTTTTCGCGGGTTGATTCTTCTGGTTCTAAGAGTTTGATAACAATTCCAGCGATAAAAGCGCCTAAAATATTTTCGGCTCCAACTCGTTCAGCTAAAAAGGCTAACAAAAAGATGAAAAAAAAGGCTAAACGGATATCTAACTGAGTAGTTGCTTTATTGATTCGTTGGAAAAAATCAAAAAAAGCTCGAAATCTTTTAAAGAGAATAGCAGCGACAACGAATAAGATACCAATTAGCCAAAGCTGACTAGCATGCCCATCGTAAATTGAAGCGAAAGCTGTTAAGGCTAGCATTGGCACAACTTCACCTAAAACGGCAATCAGCAGAATGGTCTGCCCAAAGCGGCTATTAAGTAATTCTTTCTCCTTTAAAGCGGCAATAACAACTCCCAAAGCAATTGTTGCAAAGAGAATGGTTGCTAACCAGAAATTACTGTACAGTCCACTGAAACTAAAGAAAGCGGCAATTATAGCTGAAGTTAAAATAATTACTGCATAGGTTATGATGGCTAATTTTAAGGGTGAGTACTGAGTTGAACTTTCAGCTTTTTTCTTATCAAGTGGCGTCTGTGGTTGCTTGTTTTGAAAAAGGCTAAAATCGATTTCCATTCCACTGAGAAAAAGCAGTAAGATGACACCTAAGTCGGCTAGAAAAGTAATCGTTGTATTAGCTTGCACAACATGCAATAAACTTTTACCAAGGATAATTCCAACAGTAATTTCAGCGACTGCCGTTGGTAAAGTTGAAATATTTAATTTAGCCAGCAGCAAGGGAGTAGCAAAAGCTGCTAAGGCGACAATAATTAGTGAAAGACTCATAGTTTACTCCTTAGATTGAAAGACTAACGTGACGGTTTTAAAGATTATCTTTAATTATACCTGCTGTAACTGAGATGAAAAGAAAAAAGCTGATCTCGATTTTCAGGAAAGTCTAAACCCTAACTTTCCTGAAAGCCAAAATCAACTTTAAGTAGTAGTTTGAAATACTTTAAGATGGCTGTCGTCGTAATAAACGATAAACCGCCATACAGGCCCCCGGAACAACACCGAGCACAACAACAGCGATAAAGATTACCGGGAAGTGTTCTTGAACAAAGGATAATTGTCCAAAGAAATATCCCAATGATGAACCTAAGACAACCCAAATCAATACACCAAGAAAATTGTAAATACTGAAACGTTTATAATCCATTCCGGCACTCCCAGAAATTAAGGGGATAAAGGTTCTGATTAATGGAACAAATCGACCAAACATGACGGTCTTACCACCATGTTTTTCAAAAAATGCGCGGGCTTTTTGAAAACGCGGGTTATCCAGGATTGGATGGAAGATTTTTAAACGATGGAGGTTTCGCCCGATTTCATAGTTAACGGTATCACCAATCAAAGCGGCAAAAAAGAAAACCGGAACTAGTACACGGATATCAAGTGAAGAACCGGTAATTGCAGCAATTGTGCTAGCAAAAAAGATCAAGGACTCGCCTGGTAAAAAAGCAAATACGACTAAGCCGGTTTCCATGAAGATTAAGACAAACAAGGCAATGTAGATCCAATTGCCCAGCACCTCGATCAGCGGATTGAGGTAGAGATAAATATGTGAAAAGAAAAACCAAAATTGACTAATCAAGATGTTGCTTCACTTCCTTCATGTTATTATTACAAAATATTTTAACCGAAAATTGGCGCAACTTCCAGTCATTTAGTTCAATGTTTACCATTTTTTTACTTATTGCGAGTAATTAGTTACTTGTAGTTGCAATCATTGAGCCGAGTTCTAATCGGTGTTAAAATTGTATAACTAAGAATTTGGCAACGGAGGCAAAAATAATGGCAGCAGAGATTAAACAACAAGAACAACAGTACATGAATCAAGTTGTGACTAAAATAAAAATTGCAGAAAAAGAAAATCAGCAAAAAATTGACCAAGTTAAACATGATGCCCAACAATTACAGCAGGATTTTCCACATAACTTGCGGTTAAAGACGGAAACCTATACCGGTATGATGGAAACAGCGATGACTGTTCGGCAACAACAACAATTGCTGACGGAACGTGAAAATGATTGGCAGCATGCTGAACGCCGCTTAGACATTTTGGCCAAAATGGAAAAAAAACCTTACTTTGCCCGAATCGATTTTCAAGAATCAACTGCTGCTAAAGTAGAAACAATTTATATTGGTTTGGGTTCTTTTGCTGATCGTCCCGATAATTTCTTAATCTATGATTGGCGTGCGCCAATTTCTAGTATTTATTATGAAGGGCATCTGGGAGATGTCAGCTATCAAACTCCCGGCGGAACTCAGACGGTTAATGTGACGTTGAAACGGCAATTTTTAGTTGCTAATGGCAAAATTCTAACAGTTTTTGATACTGATGAAACTGTTGGCGATCAAATGCTGTTAGAAGCACTGGGTGAAAACGCGGATACGAAAATGAAAAGTATCGTAACCACTATTCAACAAGAACAAAACAAAATTATTCGAGATACGAAAGCCAAGTTGCTGTTTGTGCAAGGTGCAGCTGGTTCTGGGAAAACGTCTGCTGTTTTGCAGCGGGCAGCCTTTTTAATGTATCGTTTTCGCGGTAGCTTGACATCTAGTCAATTGGTTTTATTCTCACCAAATCAATTATTTAATGATTATATTGCTCAAGTCTTACCAGATTTGGGAGAACAAAGAATGGTGCAGTTGACATACTATCAGTATGCACAGCATCGATTACCAAGATTTCAAATTGAAACATTACAACAAAGATTTGAACGGAAAGTTACTCCAACAGAAGCAACTGTTACGCGATTAAAAAGTAGTTTGATATTTCATCAAGCCACATTAGATTATGCTGCTTATTTGGAAAAACAAGGAATGGCTTTTCGCGATATTATGTCTGGCAAGCAAATTATTTTTAGCAAAGCTCAAATTGCCCAAATTTATTACAGTTTTAATGAAAATTATCATTTACGTAATCGATTAGATGCCACCAAAGAACGCCTATTAAAACGTTTAATGCGTAAAATCAATCGTGCCGCAGCTTCTGATGAGGTTCAAAAACAACTCCAAGATGCTTCAGCTGAACAATTGTCAGCTTTGTACGGCGATCATCCACGTAATTTTCAAAATGCTGATCAAGAATTGAAGTTTTTAGGCAAACAATTAGTAATTAAATCTTTCCGTCAAGTTCAAAGACAGATTAAGCGGAATCATTTCATTAATATTACTGCCCAATATTATCGATTCTTAAAGAACTTGCCCAAGATTTTGGAACTAGAAAAAGTTGGTTTAACTTTAACTGACTGGCAAGCAGCGGTAGCGGATTATAAAGCACGGACTAAGCACGGACAATTACTATTGGAAGATGCAACACCATATCTTCAGTTATATGACTTGATCACGGGTAAACGCGGTGATACAGAAATTAAGCAGGTCTTTATTGATGAAATTCAAGACTATACACCCTATCAATTGGCCTTTATTCAACAAAATTTTCCCCGGGCACGCTTTACCTTACTAGGTGATTTGAATCAAGCAATTTTTACTAAAAAAGCCAGCTATACTTTGCTGAATGAATTGAACAAATTATTCCCAGCTGACCAAACAAAAGTTGTTCAATTAACCAAATCGTATCGTTCAACCAAGCAAATTACGGAGTTTTCTCGGCAGCTGTTATTGGACGGAGCAGCAATTCAACCATTTGACCGTAACGGTGATTTGCCGACGATTTACACAGCTACAAGTCAGACACTATTGTTGAAGCAAGCAGTTAAACAATTGCAAGTCAATCAACAGGCGGATTTAACTACAGCAATAATTTGTCGCACGTTGAATCAGTGTCAGCAGTTAACTCAGCAACTACAACAAGCTGGACAGTCAGTTACTTTAATTAAAACTGAGAATCAGCGTTTAGCAGCAGGAACAATTATTGTACCGGCCTTCTTGGCAAAGGGTCTGGAGTTTGATGCGGTAATTTTCTGGAATGCTAATGCCCAAGAATATGCTAAAGATGATCAGCGACAGTTGGTTTATACGATTTGTTCGCGAGCAATGCATCGATTGACAATTATGGCTAAGGGCGAGTTGTCGCCTTTGTTTGCTCGGGTAGATGCTGACACATATCGCTTGACTTTGCTTGATTGAAAAAGCTTTCACTTGATATGTTCAAACATGGTATAATAGCGATAATCTTATTATTTTCGAGGCAAATTTCATGGATAACCTGATGAATTTTTACAAGATTCCACGAGATGAATGGAAGAATTTTTATCGTAAACATATTGTTCCGCTGAGTGATAGTGAATTAAAACAAATTCGCTCGGTTAATGACCGTATTTCACTGACTGATGTACAAGAAATTTATACCCCATTAGTTCACTTGTTGGGCATTCACTTGCATTCAAGACAGCAATTATTGGACCAGCAGGCTGAATTTTTGGGTGTTAAGCCGCATCGAGTACCGTTTATCTTAGGAATTGCTGGCAGCGTTGCAGTTGGCAAAAGTACAATTGCTCGTTTGCTGCAATTGATGCTGCAAGACATTTATCCAACAAAACGGGTGCAACTAATTACGACCGATGGTTTTATCTATCCTAATCAAGAATTAAAACGGCGCCACTTATTGGAGCGAAAGGGCTTCCCAGAAAGCTATGACATGCAGCGCTTATTGCTGTTTACGAATGATGTAAAAAACGGTTTACCCGTTAAGGCACCAGTTTATTCCCATAAAACTTATGATGTTGTGGAAGACCAATATGAGTTAGTCGACGATCCTGATATTTTAATTGTCGAGGGAATTAACGTTTTACAGTTGCCGAGTAATCAACAGCTGTATGTGAGTGATTTTTTTGATTTTTCAATTTATGTCGATGCTCAAGAAAAGCTGGTTAAGCAGTGGTACTTGCAGCGCTTTGAAATGTTGTTGGATACGGCTTTTCAAGATCCAACTAATTACTATTATCCGTATGCTATTGGTAACCGACAAGATGCTTTGAAAATGGCCCAGGAGGTTTGGCAGCACGTGAATCGTCCTAATTTGCATAGCTATATTTTGCCAACACGCAGTCGAGCAGATTTAATCTTGCGCAAAACGACAGATCATTTAGTAAACGAACTATTTTTACGAAAATATTGAATTTATCAAGAAAAAGGCTTAAATCAATTTGACCCGATTGGTTTCAATCGGTAAAATAGCCCTATAAGTTCAAAAAAATATTAATGAGGTGAACATGCTTGACTAAAATGGAAATGCAGGACTTTGACAAAATCATTGTGCTGGATTTTGGCAGCCAGTATAATCAATTAATTACCCGACGAATTCGCGAATTTGGAATTTATTCGGAATTATTGTCACATAAATTGAGTGCTGCGGAAATCAAAGCGATGAAACCAAAGGGAATTATTTTTTCTGGCGGTCCCAACAGTGTTTATGATCAAGGAGCCTTCCAAGTTGATCCAGCGATTTTTAAATTAGGAATTCCAATTTTGGGAATTTGTTATGGGATGCAGTTGATGGCGCATGAATTAGCTGGTGGTAAAGTTGAAAATGCAGCTAATAAAGAATATGGCAAGGCTGTAATTCAAGTTAAGGATTCCCAAGCAAAATTGTTCCGTGATTTGCCAGAGCAACAAACCGTTTGGATGAGCCATGGCGACTTGGTAACCCAAGTTCCAACAGGCTTTAAAGTCTTAGCAACCAGTGAAAATTGCCCGATTTCGGCAATGGCTGATGACCAACGTAAATTTTACGGCATTCAGTTCCATGCAGAAGTTCGCAACACTGAGTATGGTAATGATGTTTTACGTCATTTTGCTTTTGATATTTGTCAAGCACGTGATAATTGGTCAATGGATGATTTCATTGAATTACAGATTGAAAAAATTCGCGAAACAGTTGGCGATAAGAAGGTCTTATTAGGCTTATCTGGTGGTGTTGACTCGTCAGTTGTCGGAGTTTTGTTGCATAAAGCAATTGGAAAGCAGTTGACCAGTATCTTTGTTGACCACGGCCTACTGCGCAAGGGTGAAGTTGAACAGGTAATGGACAGCTTAAAAGGCAAATTCGGTTTGAATATTATTCAAGTTGATGCGCGTGAACGTTTCATGAAGAAATTAACCGGAGTAGCTGATCCCGAAAAGAAACGTAAGATCATCGGCAATGAGTTTATTCGGGTCTTTGATGACGAAGCAGCTAAACTAGATGGGATTGACTTTTTAGCTCAAGGAACTCTCTATACTGATGTCATCGAGTCAGGAACTGATACTGCTCAAAAAATTAAATCACATCATAATGTTGGTGGCTTGCCAGAAGATGTTCAGTTCCAGTTAATTGAACCATTACGAACCTTATTTAAAGATGAAGTTCGCGAATTAGGTGAGCGCTTAGGGATGCCATCAGCTTTAGTTTGGCGTCAGCCATTCCCTGGACCTGGTTTAGGAATCCGTGTTATCGGTGAAATTACTGAAGAAAAGCTGCAAATTGTCCGCGATAGTGATTATATCCTGCGTGACGAAATTGCTAAACACGGTTTAGAACGCGAAATCTGGCAGTATTTCACAGTTTTGCCAGGAATTCGGAGTGTCGGTGTGATGGGTGATGGTCGAACCTATGATTATACTGTTGGAATTCGAGCGGTTACATCAATTGATGGGATGACAGCTGATTTTGCCCAGATTCCATGGGATGTTCTGCAAGAAATCTCTGTCCGAATTGTTGATGAAGTAGCTCATGTTAATCGAGTAGTGTATGATATAACTTCCAAACCGCCGGCAACGATTGAATGGGAATAGACAAAATCGGCTTACAAACGCCGGTATATCAAAGCTTTGGCGCCTGTCTAACCCGTTCGTGCAACTATCGTGCAACTTCTGGTGCAAGTCCAGCGGTGACACCGTTGTTTTGAACCTGCGCCACGTCTGATTTGGCGGTCGAAATTTCGACTAGACCATTCAGCCGTTTAGCGGCCTCAAAATTCATATTTGGATATAAATTCCCGTAAATTCCGAGTGTCGTCTGAATATCCTCGTGGCCGAGGCGTTCTTTAATCACCAGTGGGTTCTCACCCAGACTGATCAATAGCGAAGCATGTGAGTGCCGTAAAGCATGAACGCGGATACGATGAACTACTGCCAGAGCCGCATGCCGTTTGATGATTCGCATGACCAGATCGCGGCGAGTAGGAACGCCGTTGAACGATAGAACAAATCAGTTTTACACTCAAGCGCTTGTGCTTTCTTCCAATCGGAGAGAAGCTCAAGCGTTTTTGCGTCCAGTGGAATTGTACGGTTGCTGGCTTTGGTCTTCGGTGTGGAGAAGGAGTAGTTCGTGTAGCTGCGTAACCACAGCGTCTTGTTGATCCGAACCGTACCTTCCTCAAAGTCGATGTCGTCCCATTGCAGGGCGGTCGCTTCACCGATGCGCATACCAGTCATAAACAGAAACCACAGGGTGAAGAAGCAGAAATGCTGGTAGAAGTCTTCGATATAGAAAATCTTGATGACCTTGAGCGTAGGCATGACCTGTTTTTGGAGCCATGCCTTAGTCTTGTTTAGGTCGAAAGGCTGGGGTGCTGTGTGGCTGGCGGCCTTTGCCAAGAAAGTATGCCCAGCGGTCGTTGAGCGGCCACTTTAGGCGGCTTTTGTCTGGGACTTCATCCACGAAGCGCATGTAGCGGGTGATGATACCGAACGCGACCTTTTCGGCGTCACGGGTAATCAGCATATTTTCAATCGCCTTGATTGCCCTTTCGTTCTTCAAGCGAATTTCAAACCGGTTGATGATCGGTGTGTCGGCAATGGCGATACCACGTTTGGCAGCTTGTTCGGCGGCCTTTTCGTAGATGCAGAAGTACACGCCGCTTTTCATCGTACCGACGTAAAGCGTATTGCCCCGGCCAGCCTCGTCGAGATCCACGAGCTTGCCTGATTGCAGCCCTTGGAATGACCGCATGACAGAGATGCACTCGTTGTTCAGACACTTATCGACCAGCGCTGGAATGCTTAGCAGGCCAACCATGTCGTTAATTGCAATATCGACCCGCTTGAAGATGCCACCTGCTTCATCGACCCGAAGGAAGTAGTCGTACCAGTTCTCACCGTGGCTAAGGAGAATACCCTCAAACTCGCGGCAGCCTTGGCCTTTCATCTCAACCAATGTGCCGAGGTTAGAGCCAACCGGCGCGACCATGACCTGAATGTTGGAGAAGATATACATGGCCGAATAACCGTAGCAGCCGTGTTCCTCAAATATCAGGTGTTCCGGGGTCAGCCCGAGAATCTTGGTGATCACGGCCTTGGGGCCTTGGCATCGTGCGTTGGGAACCGCACGCGCATGTAGTCAAACATCAGCGTCAATTCCGGTTCATCGTTCCAATTCTTGAGCAGCCGGTCGATTTCCATTTGCAACGAGGCACTAGGATTAGTCCGGCCACTTTCAATTTGGCTAAAATGATGAGGGGTGACGCCTAACCGTCGGGCAACCTGTACTTGGGTCAGTCCTAGTCTTTTGCGGCGTGACCTGACCGCATCTGTCCATGTTCCCATGTCCGAATGGCTCACTCCTTTCTTGATAAATAAAAATTGTGGATTGGAGGTGCCATCCACAATTTGCTAATTTTCGTATGAACGCTGTCGTATCAACCTTTCTACCCCGTGTTCAGGCACAGACGTTGTATTTAATCCCCCCCTGTTAGAGTACTGGGGGTAAGCGGTCGGCTGGCGCCGACCGATGCCACTCACGCTTGCGGCTTTCGCGCTGCACGCCGCCACTTTCCGGCATGTCGGCTGTGAACCAAAAATAGACCGGCTTGCCAGAGATGGTACGGTCGGCGGTGAGTTCTAGCCAATAATCACCATCTTGATGTGGCTCAATGTAATCGCAGAGTTCCAGCAAGGCATCTTCGGCATTACCTGGTGAGGCGTTCTTGATTTGCTTCACGTAGTCTTCTTGGAAAGCTGCGCGGTTGCGAATGGTTGCAATGAGCATGAGTTTCTCCTTTCAAGTTTTTAATTTTCACGTTTCACACATAGAAATGTGCTATAATTGTGTGTGAAACGTGAGGTGATAAGAATGACGCCAGAGATTAATTTGTTTATTCAGCAGAATCATGGTCAGGTAACAACGGCTGATGTTAAGAAGTTGGGACTTGATCCGCACATCTTGATTGACCTTGCTAACAGTGGAAAGTTAGAACGTGTCGATCGTGGTGTTTATATTGATCCGGCGGTTTTTGAAGATGACATGTACATCCTTCAATATCGGTTTAGTCGCGGCATCTACTTCAAAGACAGCGCCTTGTTTCTGCATCACATGATTGACCGCACGCCAGACCGGTATCAGATGAATTTTCCTTTGGGTTACAATTCACCGGCAATTCAACAGTATCCAGTACGGGTCTACCGTCAGAAGCCGGAATGGCAAACGCTAGGAGTTGAGAAGGTGCTAACCCCTGGACAACACAAAGTCCGGGTGTACAACATCGAACGCACCCTGTGTGATATTTTGCGCACGCGGGACGCGTCGGATTCAGAAACCATTCGCCAGGCGATGATCAGTTATTCGCAGATGAAGCAAAAAGACATCGGTCGCCTGGTACACTATGCAGATTTGTTCAAAGTCAGAGAACCCATTAACAACTACATGGAGGTGCTTCTATGAAGTTAGGATTCACGAACGGTCAACAGTTCAAATCCAAAGTCCGCGCCCTTGCCAAGGAAAAGCAAATTGATCCCCAGATTCTTATGCAGGAAGTCGTCTTAGATGAGATTGTGGATCGTATTTCGTGTTCGCAGTATCGAGATCACTTAATTTTGAAAGGCGGCTTCCTGATCGCGTCGATGGTCGGCGTTGATACCCGCGCGACGCGTGACGTTGATACATCGATCAAAGGCTTGCCGGTGACCAAAGAGGTAGTGATCAAAGTCTTCACCGAGATCGCCGACATGAACGAATCGGACGGCGACGTACAGTTGAAAATCGCTAAGATTGACGACATCCGTGTTGCTGCTGACTACGCAGGTTTCCGGATCCATATTGAAGCGAAAATCTACACCAGCATCATTGACACGAAAATTGACGTTTCAACCGGCGATACCATCACGCCGCGTGAAATTTCGTGGCATCATCACACTATCTTCAACGACCAAGTGATCACGGTGATGGCGTACAATATGGAAACTATTTTGGCGGAGAAGTTGGAATCAATGGTGGCACGCCAAGAACTGAACTCGCGCATGAAGGACTACTACGATTTGTATTTGTTCGACAAGGTGCAGCGGCAAAATATTGACTTCAAGGTGCTGAAGGACGCGTTGCTAGCAACGGCGAAGTTGCGCGGAACAGAGGAGATGTTGCCGACGTATGTGGAAATCATTACCCGGTTGCGTGCATCTGCTTTGCTAAAGCAGCGCTGGGAGAAATACCGGGTTGCCTACGTTTACAGTGAAGAGGTTACGTATGAAGCAACGTGTGATGCGGCGCTAGACTTGGTGAACGCAATCGGACTACCATAACCTTGGTTTCCTGTGCTGTTGGAATAGCGGAAATTGAGTTGGCGACATACCTGATTACGGTCAGAAATTTTACCTGCGAGGTACGAGCGGTGTGGGGAATTCGCTGGTGACGGTGCCGTCGGTGCTAACATATCCGCGTCTTTTGATTGACTTCGGGAAGAAGTATTTGTTGGTTTCTCCGAACATAGTGGAATAGTCAGCTTACTCATCCAACTGAGGTGCGCAAAACAGAAATACACTGTGAGTTAAAATAGGAGTGAACAAGTCAAAGGAGTTGGAAAAGTTGATTGAACTGAACAACGTGAATACAAAGTCGTTTCATAATTATTCTTTTAATGGCAGGTTTGACAAAGTTAATCTATTTTTTGGTCAGAATAGTTCGGGAAAGACAGCTTTGTCAGGATGGATTTCCGCACTAGATTCCGACCATTCAAGGGTTTTCGACACGGCCTACGTTGAACGGGAGGTCCGCAATACTGAGACAATGCGCGGATCAAAAATTATTGTGGGTAAGGAACAGATTGACTCGGGTGATAAAATTGCTCATTGCCAGAAAATAATCTCTTCCCTCGAAAGTGACACCTCGGCAAGCGCAGAGCTTAAAAGTGCTAAGTCAGCCTTGGCAAAAATTATGAGTGATGAAATCGCCACCGCTAAAAGAAATTTTCAGTCAAACAATCCATCAAAAAGCAAATGCGCAATCTAATCCAATTCGGGCATTGGAACAGTGGAAAGATGAAATTCATCACTACAAGGATGTCAAATCAAAATTTTCAAGCTTTGAAGACATTGATCAAGCAATTCGCCAGATGATTGTAGAACGGGGCTATCTTGTTCCAATTTTGCAGGAGTATGATCAAACTAAACGGAAGAAATTTATTGATGCCATGAATACACCCGTTCTAGAACCCGAATCATCCGTGGCATCAAACGTCGCTGAATGGTTAAGCTGCGGCCTAATCTTGCATAATTTTCAAGATGGTGAGGAGCCAGAATTAACCACTTGTCTTTTTTGCGGGAACGAAATAGATCCGGAGGAAGTGAAATCTTATATTTCAGATAGAATTGACAATGAGTATGCAAAATTAATTGCTGCTATCGGACAGTTTCAGAAAAATTTAGCTGACAGTTTGATTGAACTTAGTCAACTTCAAGTTGCCGGGAAAGTCGACGAAAAGATTATTGATTCGGCTAGGGAACAGATTACAAATCTTCAAACCGTACTAACAGATAAGCATCATCACACGGATCAGGACTTGGGACTGGGGGAGGATGTATTTTCAGGGATACTTGCGGTCAATGACACAATTAGACAAGTACGAGATGAAGCTGACGCCGGATTAGCTCAACTTCGACACGAACAAGATAATATCGAAAAGCTTGCGAAAAGAAGCATAGGATTAGCCTTGCAGGGACGACAGGACGTAGACGCCGCTGTTCAGCAGATTGGTAGCGTGGAGAAAAGACTTGACGAGGAGAATCGTTCGTTAGAGCTTACGAAGGATTTTTTGAAGAAGCTCAACGAGAAGTCCAGTGACTTAGAAGGATTTTTAAGCCTCATGAATGGCACGTTGAAAACAGTTGGAATGGATTTTCATTTGCAATTTTCCGCTATATCATCAACTAACTAGTAGTCAAACAGTCTATGGGAAAGTATTATTAGATCAAACAATAGCCTTAGATTTGCGGGCAAGACATGTCACTGACGAAGCTATTGTCGATCATGTATCGCGTGAAGAATTAGAAGAAATAATCTCATTGTACAAATTATTGTTCAGTATTGATAATGAGTAAAAGAAGCTATTCCTTTAATATTAAACAAATAATTCTCAATATCTGTAATGAAGTCCCTATCAAACTATATTGGTGGAACCATGAAGTCCTCTGCATAGCGGACTTTTTATTTTGCAGTCAAAATGATTCTGGTAGGGCCTTATTTTAAAATAGTGGAACAACCAAACCCATGTTTTTTAGCTAATATTGGTGCTGACTTAGTTTAAAAAAATCTAACAATGCAATTAAATAAAAATTATAGTTGACAGTAACTATCAAATGTAATTATAATAACAACATCATAATAATTTGACTTTGAAAAGATGAGTAGCGATTAATTTTCATTAAGAGAGAGCCTGAGTAGCTGCAAGCAGGCATGAAAGTTTTTGGCGAATATGGTCTTCGAGTTGTTGGAAAGCAAGCTGCGGTGAGCTTTTCATGGGTTGCCCATTATAGCACACAAGTATATTAGTACTTAGTGAGGATAAGATTATAAGATCTTATTGAATTTTGGGTGGTATCACGGAGATTTTCGTCCCTTTTGAGCTTTAGCTCAGAAGGGACTTTTTTTATTTTCAAGTCACGAGGGGGATTTTAATTGAAAAGATACAAAAAAGTTTTATTGGCAGTCACAGCTACGGCATTTTTACTAGCGGGATGCGGTAGCAAAGGTAGCTCTACTCAGTCAAGTGGTAAGTATGCTAGCAAGCAAACATTGAATTGGACTGAGAGCTCGACCTTAGCAACAGCTGATTTGGCTAAGGCAACAGATACTTTGAGTTTTAATGTTTTGTTAAATACTCAAGAGGGTTTGTACCGACTTGATAAAAACGGAACTCCCCAAAAGGCACTAGCAACTAAGACGACAGTTACCAATGGGGGCAAGACCTATACTTTTAATTTGCGCAAGAATGCTAAGTGGTCCAACGGAGAAAAGGTGACGGCACAAGACTTTGTCTATTCGTGGCAACGCACAGTAAATCCTAAAACGGCAGCGCAAGATGCTTTTTATTTATATCAGGTTAAAAATGCCAAAGAAATTAACAATGGCAAAAAGGATTTAAGTTCTTTGGGTATCAAAGCTATTGGCAAGTATAAATTGCAAGTTCAGTTAACCAAGCCAGTCAGCTATTTTAAAAAATTACTTTCATGGCCACTATTCTTCCCATTAAATAAAACAGCGGTTGAAAAATATGGCACAAAATATGGCACACAAGCTCGTTACACTGTTTCTGATGGACCATTTAAACTAACTAAATGGACTGGGACTGATAAAAAATGGACTTTAACTAAAAATAACAGTTATTGGGACAAGAAAAATGTTCATTTGCAAAAGATTAATGAATTGGTAACGGAAAGCACCACTACTAGTTATGAGTTGTATAGCAGCAAAAAAGTTGATGAGACATTGTTAAGCGGACAGCAAGTTAAGAACAATGTTAATAACAAAGACTTTGTTAAGCGGCTGCCGACAGCAACGACCAGATTGGATTTGAATCAAAATAAAGTAGCGGCTTTCAAAAACTTGAATATCAGGCGAGCAATCTCATTAGCAATTAATCGTCAAGCTTTGACTAAGGATGTATTGGAAGATGGTTCAACACCATTAAAGGGCTTTGTTCCATCTGGTATGGGTAATAATCCAACAACAAAACAGGCATTTTACCAAGAAGCTTATGTTAAAAATGCGGTTGCATACAACTTAAAGGAAGCCAAAAAGCTATTAAACAAGGGTTATAAAGAGACCAACACCAAAGAACTTAAATTTACAATTCTAACTGCTGATACTGATAGTAGTAAACAAGCAGTTGAATATTTGCAAAGTGCACTTGAAAAGTTACCAGGAGTTTCAGTTAATGTTTCGACAATCCCGTTTGTTCAGTTAATTGCTAAACAACAAGCTGGTAATTATCAAGCATCAATTAAAACTTGGCAATCAGTTTTTGCCGATCCAATCAACTTCTTAGACATTTATGAAAGTAATTCCTCATACAATAATTCAGGTTGGCAAAGCAAAAAATTTGATAGTTTATTAAACGAAGCAGAAAATACGTATGGTAATCAGCCTGCAAAACGGTGGCAGAAATTGGTAGCTGCAGAAAAAGAATTAATGGATCAGCAAGGAACGATTCCTTTGTATCAAGTTGCTAAATCACAGCTATTGCGTTCAAATGTTAAAAATGTAGTTTACAATCCAGCAGGTGTTCCTTACGATTGGAAAGACACATATATTGCTAAGTAGTCAATTAAGAAGGTGCTAGATTTGACTGAGAGTTATCAAACTTTTATTGAACAATTATTTATCAAGTACGCTAAAGTCAACACGCGTTCGGATGAAAATAGTCAAGCAGTTCCGACTACGCCAGGGCAAGTCGCATTGGCAAAAATTGTTTTACAGGACTTAAAACGTATAGGCGTGGAAGATGTCGTTTATGATCCTAAGGATAGCTATGTAGTAGCTTCATTACCCGCAAATACAACAGCTGATATTACTCCGGTTGGCTTTATTGCACATTTAGATACGGCGGATTTTCCAGCTGAAAATGTTTTGCCGCAAGTTCATGAAAACTATGATGGACAGGATCTGGTTTTAAATGAAGAAAAAAAGATTGTGCTGCGAGTAAGTGAGTTTCCCAATTTAAGAAATTATCGTGGTCAAAGACTAATTACCAGTGATGGGACAACGCTACTAGGTGTAGATGATAAAGCTGGTATTGCTAGTATTTTAACGGCTGTTAAATATTTACTGGAACACCCTGCTATTAAACATGGTCCAGTTAGTTTTGCATTTGGGCCAGATGAAGAAATTGGTCGTGGAGCTAAGCGTTTTGATGTCAGCAAGTTCAAAGTTAAATTTGCCTATACCTTAGACAATGGTTTGCCTGGCCAGTTAGAAAATGAGACTTTTAATGCAGCTCAAGCCAAAATTAAAATTAAAGGAACCTCGGTTCATCCGGGAAATGCCTTTGGTTTGATGGTTAACGCAATAACCTTAGCCAATCAAATTATTTCGTTGCTGCCAGCAGATGAGGTGCCAGAAAAAAGTTGTGGACATCAGGGATTCTTTTTAGTAACTGATTTTAAAGCGACGATTGCGCAAGCTGATTTGAATATAATTATCCGAGACTTTGATCAGCAAAAATTTGCAGCCAAGAAAGAATTACTGCAACAAATTGTGACTGATTTAAATCAGCAATTTGAGCGGCCAAGAATTAAGCTAGAACTTAAGGACCAATATTTTAATATCGGCGATGTAATTCAGCAACACCCATATATTACCGAATTAGTTTTAAACGTATATCATAAATTAGGTTTGAAAACGCAAATTCATCCATTTCGTGGGGGAACTGATGGGAATTTTATAACGGCCAAAGGCATTCCTACGCCCAATCTTTTTAATGGTGGGGAAAACTTTCATGGCCCTTATGAATTTGTGACGACTGAGGCCATGCTTACGACTAGTAAGACGGTAGTTGAGATTATCAAGGAACATGCCCAAAATGATCGTTTTGAAGCTTAAATTAATTTAAGGTAGTAAAACAGAACTAGCACTTGAAATAAGTTGCTAGTTCTGTTTTTCGTTTTTGCATGTAACTTTATTTTTTTGGTTGGTAACTGTTGTCGGACTTTTTATTTCTAATGTTAAAGCAGCAGCAGTTTCTTGGGTATATGGTTTATCGATTAAAATACCATAAACTTCGATGTTCGGTTGATAGAGTGAACTGGCTTTTTTTTGATTTAATTCTGCAGTATAACCGAGCTTTTTGAGAATGTAATAGCCTACCGCGGCACTACGACTGATTCCTTGTTCGCAATGAACCACGAAGTATTTATCAGCATATTTGTCAATAAAGTCATCAATGACCTGTTTGTCTTTTTCGGTTAAGCGATTGCTGCCAGCGGGGGTGTTTCGGTCAATTTGATCGGCATAATCCCATTCATCATAAAAAGCCAATGATAGAGTATCCGCATATCTTTTGGAAGCAGTATCTCTAATCGGAGCTTGGTCACCGATACGAATAGCTACGAGATTATTCTTGGTGACTGGCGGGAACCAAGTTAAAAATTTTTTACGGCTCATAATAGTAACTTTGTCCATGAAAAGCTCCTCACTTACAATAATTTATATCAAAATAAATTTTAAATTGATTTTATACTTAATTATAACATGCTTCACTTTTAATAGTTGCTTGAAATAACTTAAAAGCATAAGTATGTAAACCTTTTTTGAAAAAATAAAAACAGGAAATTATTTGTTAATTTACTAAACAAAAAGATATATAATTGTTCTTGTAAACTAATCAACAAATGATAGTTTAGCTATGTTTTTATTAATATTTTTTTGGAAAAGGGGATTTAATTGAAGATGCATTATAAAATGTATAAATCAGGCAAAAAGTAGGTATTTGCAGCAATTATGGGGGCGCTGGCACTAACTTTGGGGATGACAGCAGGTAATGTAGCTGCTGACACTACTACGAACGCTTCCAGTTCAACAGTTGTCGAAAGTAGTGTTGCAAGTTCAGTAAGTGAGATTTCTGCGCATAAGGAAACTGAAAATGATGTTTCAACTAGTGCCACAACAGCAGTTAGTTCAGCAACGACAAGTCAAGCTTCTAATACAGCTAAACCAGCTGAAAAGCAGTCAGCATCTTCGGTAGTAACAACCGCAGATTCTAGTTCAAATGATACAAACAGCATGAACGCTGACTCGAAAACAGCGTCGAGCCAAACGACTTCTGGTACTACTTCTACTGAACCAGCTGCTCAAACTACGTCTAAGAAAATTTATGCAACTGAGCAACCGAATGCAACAGCTTCCAAGACACCAACTACTAATAACAATCAAACTAATCAGGAATCTAAAACTCCAACAACACCGACATATCAACAGATATACGAAAATGGTCATTGGTATTTAATTAATACTACTAATAATCAAAAATTAACAGGATTCCAGAAAATAATCGATCAAAATAAGACGGTTTATTATAATCAAACCCGCTTATTATCAGTATCTGGTCATAATCGAGATAGTAAGGGAAATCATGCTAAAAACTATGCAGTGTCGGATTTACAGTTTGAATCTGAATGTTCGGGAATGACTTTCTATGTTTATCGTAAAGCCTAATTAAAAAAGTAATTATTGAGTAAAAAAAGTATCAAAGTTAGTGACCTGATTTTGATACTTTTTTTTCGTAAAGCGGTTTGAAATTTTCAATGATGTATAATTGGTATCAACAACTAAATTGATTAATTAATTGGGAGATAGTGACTATGGACAAAAGGATTGTGCGGACGCAAGCTAAAGCTGAAAAAGCTTTGTTTGAATTGATGCAAGAGCAAAACTTTTCGGAAATTTCAATTACGGATATTGCTAATCAAGCAAAAATATCACGAATGGCTTTTTATCGCAACTATAACAGTAAGGAAGATATTTTGAACAAGTTTATTCAAAAAGAATATGCAACTTTTGTTGATGACATTACGACGCATCATTTTAAAGAATTAGAGCAGTTGTTGGAAGTTTATTTTGATTATTTTAAAAATAATCCAGCTGTTTTATCGGCAATTGTTAGCGCTTCAATTGAAGGCTTTGCTCTTCGAAAGCAAAGTGACTACTTGCTTGACTTTTTTAAAACGCGAATTAAAAATCAGCAGCCAGCACCAATAGAGATTGCATATTATTCGGGCGCTATTTTTGCTAGTTTACTATATTGGCGAGAAAACGATTATCAATATTCCGCAGCCGAGTTGGCCGAGCACCTAGCAGAAAAGATCAAAAATGATTTACTGCGAACCGGCGAAAAAATATTTTAGCCGGTTAATGGAAAAACAAAACAATCAAAAAAGGGGGTACGGCAATTTTACTTTTGCAGTGCCCCCTTTTACTAGGCTTAGGCTAAATTACTTTGTTAGGCCATGCCCTAGGGTTTGGGTTTCTCGTAAATAAACTGGATCGGTCTTCGAGATTTGGGAATTCTTTGAGCAACAACCTAGTCGATGACGACAGCAACTGTCTTTTTGGGGTTTAAGATATTTTCCAATTACAACCCCAGTAGCTAAAGCGATTGAAATTAAAATTAAATGCTGCTTTTTCATGAATTCTTCCTCCTTTGATTTAGAGTAATTTTTGAGATTTCAAAATTTCTTCAAGATAGGTGCCATGAACCTTTTTCAAAAAGGCATTTAGACCAATTTTTTCAATTTGATTTAAAGGCAATTCGGTCAAGCTCTTTTTATCATTCAAATAATATAAGGCACTTAAGATTGTTCGTAAGTCAAAGGCGGAATCAAAGACTTCTGGGATGCCACGATCAACGTCAAGCAGTCGGTAGACAGCTTCCATAGCAGTTCTGACAGAGTATTCAGTTGTAAAGACGGTGTCTCGCTCAGTTTCGGCAAAGTTCCCAATAAAAGCCAAATTGCTTGAACCTTCAGGGACAACTAAGGGACGATCACCAGCTTGGCGTGGCATAAAGTATGAAGTAATGTATGGCATATGAATTGGAATTGAATTAGCTGTTTGCGCGATCTCAGCAATTTGATTTTCTGGGACACCAATATGATAAAGAAATTCTTGACAGATTTCTGCGCCACTGCAATCAGTAATTTTTTTGTGAATATAATTTCCCGGCTGATCGGAAAAGAGACCGTATAACCATACGATTAATTCATTTGGCTTTTGTTGCTGAAAATGTGGTTGACGGCTGATGGAAATTCCTAATAACCAGTTTGAGTCTCTGATGGAGACTGGGCCACTGGTAACAATTGAACCACTATACGGATCTTTACCAGTAATTTTTTGAATATAGGGTACGATTCGATCGTCTTTAAAGGTGCAAGTTGCCGACATGACCCAGTTAGCCACTGGAATATCTTGATAAAATTTAGCTGGATGTCCGAAAGCTGAGTCTTGAGCCGCTAATTTTTCCCATAATTTCCAACTAGCACCGGTTGGATGCGTTGCTGGTGCTGAATGTTCATTGTCACCATAAGTAGTACTTTCAGTAATTGATCCATTTGTAACGAAAACCAAATCGTCAGGTGTTAGGTCGAGGCTTTGCTGATTACCATCGATCGTTAGCTCAATTTTAACAGCTTGTTTTTGTTCACCGGTTTGTTCAACAATAATATTGTCAACAGTGGTATTGTATTGGAATTTAACGTCGTGATCTTCAAGATATTTAATTAGAGGTTTAATTAATGATTCATACTGATTATATTTGGTAAACTTCAGTGCAGACATGTTTTGCAAGGTGCCAACATGATGGACAAAGCGTAATAAATAACGGCGCATTTCCATTGCACTTGCCCAAGGCTCGAAAGCAAACATGGTGGACCAATAGAGCCAGAAATTTGATTTAAAGAAGTCATCGCTGAAAACTTGATTGATTTTGACATTGTCAAGTTGGCTTTCCGGTGTTAGCACTAATTTGGCGATTTCTTCAATTGCTTTTCGGGAAAGCGTCAACTGACCATCACTGGCTAACTGATTACCACGTTTTTCGATTACGCGGGTGTGTGAATTACTTGGATCGGCTTTATTTAGCCAATAGAATTCGTCAAGTACCGAAACACTGGCATCTTCTAAGGTAGGAATTGAACGAAAAAGATCCCAAAGAGTTTCAAAGTGAGGTTCCATTTCACGCCCACCACGAATAATATAGCCACGTTGTTCATTTAAAATCCCATCCATGCTGCCACCGGGAAGTCCAAGTTCTTCAAAAACATGAATTTGGTTTCCAGGAACCTGACCATCGCGCACTAAAAAAGCGGCGGCAGCTAAACCGGCTAAACCGGCCCCAACAATATAGGCTGATTTCTTGGTGGCGTTTGCTGGTTTTTTAGGCCGAGCAAATGCTTCATAATTACCACTACTGTAGTACATGAAAATCCCTCCTTGTAAAATAAGATACCAAGTATTTGTTACATCTGTAACTAAATATAATATAAAACACTTAACAAATTTATTCAATCAAAATTATTTTCTCAATTAATATGGATAAAAAAGACTGCAGCAGATTTGCTACAGTCCTAGAAAATTAGTTAAATACGAGCTCCAGTTTGAGTATTGAAGCGATATGTTTTGCCTTTGATTTTTTGAAAGCCATAAAGCATTTGCCCGTTGTTATTGTAGTAAACAGTTTTATGCTGGTTGGCGATATATTGGAAGCCAGTTTTCATTGAGCCAGTCACCGTATCAAACAAGTACCAATGTCCATTGAGATATTGTTGTCCATAAAGCATTTGCCCGTTGTTATTGTAGTAAACAGTTTTGTGCTGGTTGGTGATATATTGGAAACCGGTTTTCGTTGAGCCGATTACAGTATCAAACAAGTACCAATGCCCATTGAGATATTGTTGTCCATAAAGCATTTGCCCATTGTTATTGTAGTAAACAGTTTTATGCTGGTTGGCGATATATTGGAAGCCAGTTTTCATTGAGCCAGTTACCGTATCAAACAAGTACCAATGCCCATTGAGATGTTGTTGCCCATAAAGCATTTGCCCATTGTTATTGTAATAAACAGTTTTATGCTGGTTGGCGATATATTGGAAGCCAGTTTTCATTGAGCCAGTCACCGTATCAAACAAGTACCAATGCCCATTGAGATGTTGTTGCCCATAAAGCATTTGCCCGTTGTTATTGTAATAAACAGTTTTGTGCTGGTTGGCGATATATTGGAAGCCGGTTTGTTTAACATTATTTTGGTACAAGTACCAATGCCCATCTTCGTAATACTGCCCATTCTTATTATGCTTGCTTTGAGCAGTTGTCAAAGCATTTTGAGCATCTTCTAATTGTTGTTTGGCAGAATTGTATTTTGTCAAAGCATTGGCATAATTTTTATTTGCTACATCTAACGCATTTTGGGCAATGGAGATTTGCGATTGGTTAGTGGTTAGTGGAGTTGTGTCAAAATTTGCTGTAAATTTAGTTTGATCAATCACATAATCTGGTTTAATTAATTCTAAATGAATGTTGCCATATTGATCAAAACTCACTGCAAAATATTCTGCACTAATTCCTTCAGCAGCAGTGATGTCTAATCCCAGCAGAGAATGGGCATGAGCATAGGATTCACTAGCATCGTTGAATAGCATGTCATAAATTGCGTTATAAAGATATTGCTTAGCGGCATAAACGGTCATTTTTGTAGTGAAACTATTTGAAAATGATTCCATGTCTTCATAGTAGTTGCCTCCCTGATCAAGTCCATTTATAGCGGCAGCTTTTTGGATTGCTGGAACATCATGATTTCCTTTGGCATAACCATTCCAATGATCGCTATTGTAATTAGCAGCGACTTGTTTGGCAAAATTAATTGCTCCAGACGTAACGATCAATGAAGTGTTTAAATAATCAGAAGTAGCAGTTTGCTGATTATTAAGGGCGGAATAGTTTAGTTGACCACGTAAATTATTAATCAAACTGGCGGCATAGGCTGAAAGATTAGCAGCTTGTGCTTGAGTTAAATTATTAGTATCTATAACAGTATTTTTATCATTGGTTTGGTTATCTACAAATGAAGTTCCACTGGCGGGTCCTTCGTTTAAAACACTCCAATCATTAGTAATTTCGTTTTTTTGCTTGCTAGTTAAAGTAATTTGGCTTCCATCAATAAGGTTTACCTGCTGATTCTTTAAATCATTCAGCTTTGTTTGTGCGTTATTCTTAATTGTTTCTGCGCTTGTTAATTGATTAGCAGCTTGTTGGACAGCTTGTTTAGCTTGGTTGGTTTGGGCTTGAGCTGTAGCAACATCTTTAGTTGCAGCACTATAAACATGGATTGGATTAGAACTACTACTTGTTAAGCTAGCTGTAGCACTAGAACCATTCTGTTGCGGTGCAGTTGTTAGGCTACTGGAATCAGTAGCTGCGACAGTATTTTGGTTGTTGGTAGCTGCCTTTACTTGTCCCTCGGTAAGTATAATTGCAGCAGCCAATGTCAATGCTACTATTAATTGATAGACTCTCGGTTGTTTCACTTTAAATTATTCCTTTCCTGCAAATTGTAGCTTGAATGTTAAAGCTTTTCATAACTTATTATTTAATAGTGACTGCTGCAAGTCAATGGAGAATTTAAGAAAAAATTTAAGTTAAGCAAAATTCCTAAAACAAACTTAAGCAACATTAAGTCTAAATTCCTTTAAAATATAAAGTACATCAACTTGGAGGAAAAAAATTGAAAAAGGGACGTTTATTAATTGTTTTGGGGGTACTTGGTTTGTTAGGGGTGTTTGGCTTTTTGGTCAACAATGTTCGGCAGGAAAAGGAGTTTAAGAATCAAGAAAGAATTACTAAAAAAAGCCAAACTAATCATCACCAACAGCATCATTCAGTGAAAAAACAGGAAACAGCAGTTGCTACAATTGATCGAAATCAGCAATTGGATCAATTACTCCAAAAAGTAGGATTCAACGGAACAGCTCTGATTGTAAAGAATCAACAAATTGTTTTACGAAAAGGCTATGGAACTGCCAATCAAGCCCAGCAAACTGCTAATACTTCGCAGACGCTTTTTCCGATAGCTTCAACAGAAAAAGCTTTGATTGCAACTAGTATTTTACAATTAGATCAGCAGCATCGCTTGTCAGTCAATGATCCGATCAACAAATATTTGCCAGGATTTCCTAATGGGTCGCAGATTAAATTACGAAATTTTTTGACCCATACTTCAGGAATTGTCGGTCGCGCAGAAGATAACCAGAACAAATCATTGGATCAGATGATAGCTGAAATTGAACATAATGGTATTCATCGACCACTGGGTAGTTGGCAATACGAAGACTCAAATTATACGGTTTTGGTTAAGGTTTTAGAAAAGGTGACTCATGAGAGCTTTAAAAAATATTTGATGCAACATGTTTTTAAACCAGCAGGAATTGAAACGGTTGGTTATGTTAATCAAAATTTCAGCGGCTTAAAAAATGCCTCAATTGGTTATCTTAAACAAAATAATCAACTGACTGCAGTAACAATACCGAACTTTTCTCAACTATATGGGGTAAGTGATATGTATATGAGTGTTACCTCGATGTATCAATTTGATTGGGCCCTGAAAAATAAAAAATTGCTCGATGCGGCTCACTTGCAGCTGATGTTCACTCCAGGCAGTAGTTCACATTATGGAATGGGTTTTTATAATGATCCCGGATTGATTGTTAATCGTGGTTATGTCGCGGGATGGGTTATTTCGAATGGATTCACCCATGATGGACAGGATTATATTTTGTTGTTTTCTAATGTTAAAGATAAACAACTTTCATTAGGAAAATTAAACAGTGAAATTTTACAAATATTGAGAAAATAATTTACAGCGAATAAGATCAACTGGATACAAACCTAAAATCAGGTTTGATGTTCCAGTTTTTTTGTCTAATAAGCAGTTGGTAGCTGTTTCAAAATTGTAACAGATTACTTTTGTTTTGTTACTGTTACTATCGTTATGCATCATATGTTAGCGGATTCAAAGCACGTTATAATTAAGAAAATAAATTGAAAAAGGAGATAGCCAAAATGAAATATAAAATACCAAAAGACTTTTTGTGGGGTGGGGCAGTTGCCGCCCACCAATTAGAAGGAGGTTGGCAAGCTGACGGGAAAGGAATTAGTATTGCAGATGTAATGACAGCAGGCGCTAATGGAGTTCCACGGCAAATTACAGCAGGCGTTTTGTCAGATAAATTTTATCCAAATCACGAGGCTATTGATTTTTATCATCATTACAAAGAAGATATTAAATTATTTGCCGAAATGGGATTTAAGAGTTTTCGAACATCAATTGCCTGGACGAGAATTTTCCCGCAAGGTGATGAAGAGCTACCTAACGAAGCTGGTTTAAAATTCTATGATAATTTATTTGCTGAATGTCACAAATATGGAATTGAGCCGGTTATTACGTTGGCTCACTTTGAAATTCCGTATCATTTGGTAAAAGAATATGGTGGATGGCGTGATCGCCGGGTAATCGACTTCTTTATTCGTTTTGCAACCACAGTGTTTAAACGTTATCGTCATCAGGTGAAATATTGGATGACTTTTAATGAAATAAATAATCAAACTGACTATCAAGAACAATTTTTAATGGCAACCGATTCTGGATTAGTGTTAGAACCAAATGATCCAGATAGTGAAGCATTAATGTATCAGGCTGCTCATTACGAACTAGTTGCTAGTGCTTTAGCGGTTAAAATTGGTCATCAAATTAATCCCGAATTTAAAATTGGCTGTATGATTAACGTTTCACCGCTATATCCTGCAACTTGCAATCCACAGGATACTTTCCAAGCATTGAAAGCGATGCAGCGGCGGTATTGGTTTGCCGATGTTCATGCATTGGGGAGCTATCCACGTCATATGGAGGCTTTCTTTGCTGAAAAAGGGTTACGGTCAGATATTACTGCTGAAGATCGGATTGTTCTAGCTGAAGGAACCGTAGATTATATTGGTTTTAGCTACTATAATTCAATGACGGTTGCTGCACAGACCACTAATCCTGAATTTCACTTTGTCGGACCCGAAGCAGTCCAAAAAAATCCATATTTACAAGCCAGCGATTGGGGGTGGCCGATTGATCCACTTGGCTTGAGGTATTCTTTAAATTGGTTGGCAGATCATTATCATAAACCATTGATGATTGTGGAGAATGGTCTGGGGGCAAAAGATGAGCTAACTGCTGACGACCAGATTCATGATCAGTATCGAATTGCTTATCTGAAAGCGCATATTCAAGCGATGAAAGACGCAATTGAAAAGGATGGAGTACCGGTTATTGGTTACACTCCATGGGGATGTATTGATTTAGTTTCCGCTGGAACGGGTCAAATGTCGAAAAGATATGGTTTTATTTATGTTGATCGTGATGACCAAGGAAAAGGTAGTAATAGGCGTTTAAAGAAGGATTCATTTTACTGGTATCAAAAGGTTATTAAAACTAATGGTTCAGAGCTGGATTAGTTATATCTAAGGAGCAACAATTGATGGAACTTAAAATGATCGCAATTGATCTTGATGGTACATTGCTAAACTCTCACGGAAAAATTTTACCACGAACTTTAGCTGCAATTAAGACGGTGCTTACACGTAAAATAAAAGTTGTATTTTGCACAGGCCGATCCTTGGTTGGAATTCAAAAGTACTTACGTGAATTAGGGATTAACAATCAATCGGATCAATATGTAATTACTTTTAATGGTGCTGTAATTGAAACAACGGCTGGGCAAGTATTAAGTAGCTGTCTAATTAATAACCAGTACTATCGAACATTAACTGTTTTTGGACAACAGCATCAGTTACCTTTTAATGTTGCTGTACCTGATGGAAGGCTTTACACTGCTAATTACGATGTTAATCGATTGATTATTTTACAAGCTTGGGAAAATTCAGCAGGTCTTTTAATTCGTCAACCTAAAGAATTGCCATCAGATTTTGAAATTGCTAAGGGATTGTATGTTGGCGAAAAAAAATTAATTTCACAGATGGAACCGCTTGTTACAGCGACGTTTGGTCAACAATTATATATTGTTCGGACTAGTGATAATTTTTTAGAAGTTATGCATCCAAAAGTCAGTAAAGGCCAAGCTTTAAAAAAATTGTCAAACATTTGCACAATTAAAAGCAGTGAAATTATGGCGATTGGGGACGGAGAAAATGATATCCCACTGTTTGATTTTGCTGGAATAGCAGTTGCAATGGGGAATGGAACTGTTAGAGCTAAACAGCACGCTGACTATGTTACCGCTGATAATGACACAGATGGGGTAGCGGCCGCAATTGAAAAATTGGCTAATAATTGAATTACGAGAAGTTGAAGTGTTATAAATAATTAGAAGTAAAAAAAGCAGGCTAATCAGAGTTAGCTTGCCTTTTTTGTTTAACTGTACGCAATCTCGCGCTTTTTTGACACGTATACTATTGAAAATTAGCGTTGACCAATATTTCTAGCGAGCGATTCTAAGATGAAAAGTACTGGAACTTGTGTAGTAATGTTGAGAGTATCCTTAATAACTTCAGGCTTAACATTATAAGCAAAATTGATTTCTGACACTTTTGCTAACGTGCAGTAATTATTATTAGTAATACTAATGATATGGAAATTCTCTCCTTTTAAACTAACAGCTCGATCCACAACTTCCGGGGTTTCTCCACTAACTGAAAGCATAATTGCAATTTGATTAGTGTTACTATGCAGTTCTTTAGGTAAAGGATAGAAAGGATCGATATTGTAGATTGAGTTAACCCCAAAATTTGAAAATTGGCGAGCCCCATATTGTGCTAATACACCGGAGGTCCCAATTCCAAAAAAAAGAACGTTGTTGGTGTTACTGATTAACTTTTTAAAAGAAGTCAACTCACGTGAATATTGTTGCAACAAAGGTCGTTTGAAAAATTCGTGTGATAAATCAATAATTTCTGTGTCGTAGTTTGTTGCTAATTGTGCAGTTTGCAGGTCGAGCTTTTGTTGTTTTGAAGCAAATTTAAATTCATAGAAACTATCGTAACCCATTTTTTTGATGCACCTAATAATTGAGGCGGATGAAACATGGACGGTACCCGCTAGTTGACGAATACTTAGCTTGAGTATTTCACTTGGATGGGCAATTAAATAGTTGTAAATTATAATTTCTGTTGGAGTGAAGTCTTTCAAGTCAATCATTGTTTATCCGAACCTTTCTTTGAGCCGTTAATAATTAAATTATAAAATAATAACTTAAAAAATACAAAATTACAATTTGTTTCATTATCTGTAAAATGTAACCGTTTTCTTTAAATGAGTATTATTTAGCAGAACTTACAGTTAAAATTATAGTTGTAAGGAAAAGGCAGGTGTGATGAAATGTAAGAATTTTATCGAAATGATGCCAAAGAAAATAGTCGGGAGGAATTTATGATGAGTGAAGAAACAAAAACAATTATGTTATGCTGTGCTGCTGGCATGAGTACCAGTATGTTGGTTAAACGAATGCAAGAAGCTGCCAGTCAAAAAAAAGTTGTAGCCAAGATTTTTGCTTGCCCAGCTGCAGAAGTAAGTGAGAAGTTAGAGCAAGAAAATATTAATTGTATTTTATTAGGACCACAAGTTCGTTACATGTTGAATGATATAAAGAAAAAAGTTGGTGATAAACCAATTAAGGTTGATGTCATTAATATGCAAGCGTATGGCATGATGAATGGGGAAAAAGTTTTGGAGCAAGGATTGAGTTTAATTGATTAATTTTAACTTTGGGAGAGGGATGATTTAATGGCAGAAAGTAGTGAAGAAGAGCAACAGTTAATGCAAGCAATGGGACTGATCACCAATGCGGGAAATGCAAAATCGTTGGCGATGGAAGCAATTCATGCTGCACATGACAATGATTTTACAGAAGCTCAAGCTAAAATTGATGAAGCTAACAAAGCATTAATTGAGGCACACAATATGCAAACCAAAATGTTGACAGCAGAAGCCAATGGACAACATTCCCAATTGACGTTGCTAACTGTTCATTCACAAGATCATTTAATGACGGCTATCACCTTTATCGATTTAGCCCAAGAATTAATAAAAGTTTATCATAAATTAGCGGATTCTGATAGTAAATAAGGGGGTATCAAACAATGGAAAACTCAGATGCATTTAAAGAAAAAATGACGAATGCAGTTGGAAAATTTGCTGGTTCACGTTTTGTTCGAGCAATTATGGAAGCGGGTTATAGTGTTATTGCTTTTTCAATTATTGGAGCAATGTTTTTGATTTTAGAAGTCTTACCGCAAGCCTTTCCGATTCCAGGCTTTGCTGGTTTTTATGCAGAAACTTTAGGACGTTTTACTAATTTGTTCCAAGTAGTTTATAATTCAACAATGGGAATTTTAGCACTGATTTTTGCTGGGACATTCACTTATAGTTATACCAAAATTTATCAAGAAGAAGAACATCTTAACTTGAATCCTCTGAATGGATTACTGATGTTTTTAATGGCAATGTTTATTACCGTGCCACAATTAGTTTGGAAAGGCGGTACAGTTCAGTTTGTTCAATCTTTAAATAAAGCTAATATCATTGGCGGTGGTTATGCGGTTTCAGCCTCAGGGGTTACCCGAATTGCAGCTGTTGGTATTTTTACTGGGTTAGTTGTTGGTTGGTTAACGGTTCAAATTTACCGTTTTACAATTAAACATAATTGGTCAATCAAGATGCCGGCTTCAGTTCCAGCTGGAGTAGCCAATTCATTTAGTGCTCTGATTCCAGGATTTTGTGTAGCATTTGTAATTGCATTACTCAACCTTATTTTAGTATTTGCGGGAACAGATATTTTCAAGGTCTTGTATATTCCGTTTTCATTTGTTAGCAATATTGCCGATACATGGTGGGGCTTCTTAATTATTATTTTCTTGATTCATTTTCTCTGGTGGTTTGGAATTCACGGTGCAACTATTGTTAGTTCCTTCTATACGCCGATTATTTTAGCCAACATGGCTGCAAACGTTAAAGGAGCCAATCATTTCTTTGCTGGTGATCCAATGAATGCTTTTGTTATCATTGGTGGTTCTGGGGCTACCTTGGGAATGGCAATCTGGCTGTTTTCAAGAGCAAAATCTGCCCAACTAAGAGAAATCGGTAAAGCAGAAATTGTCCCGGCGATCTTTAACATCAATGAACCGATTATTTTTGGCTTGCCAATTGTTTACAATGTCCAGTTGTTTATTCCGTTTGTGTTTGCTCCACTTGCATCAGGAATAGTGGCGTATCTTGCAGTAACTTCTAAGCTAGTTCATAAAATTATTGTTCAGCAACCATGGCCAACGCCAGTTGGATTAGGTGGTTTTATTGCGACAGCTAGCTGGGAAGGTGCAGTTTTAGCGATTATCTGTGCGGCAGTGGCCTTTGCCGTGTGGTATCCATTTATCAGACACTATGATCGTACTTTACTGAAAAAAGAACAAGCAATGGCAACCGAAGAAATTAAATAAAGTACTTGTCTTCACTAGACCGGAGCAGTTGAAGTGTGATTGAGTTAAAAACTGGTTAATGAAGACAATGGGAAAGTTAGTTCAGGTATTCAAAAAGAATATTTGGACTAACTTTTTTTGTTTATTGACTGATATTTTTATTAAGTGTTATATTATAGACTTTATAATATTAGTAAAAAATAAAATAAAACAGCTGGATAATTAAAAAACGATAATTTTTAATTGAACATTTGTCTAAATAAAGCCGATGACAATATCATTTATTAAAAAAATAAAGCTCTGAAACATAATTTTTTTAAGCTTAAATATGCTATACTAAAGATGGATAAAGATTATAAAATTATCCTTTATTCAATTAGTGCGCGATGGGAGGGATTGCTGATGGAACAGTCGGAAAATGACTTTTCTAATGAGTTGATGGGTTTTGTTAATGGAGAGAACTTTCGAGCATATCAGATAATGGGTGCACACCAAGCAACCAAAAATGACAGGTCAGGTTTTATTTTTCGTGTTTGGGCACCAAATGCTCAGCAAGTCTCAGTAGTGGGGGATTTTAATCAGTGGGAGCAGCCGGGTTTAATAATGCAAAAGGATACAACTGGAATATGGAGCTTGTTTACAACTCAACCGCAAGTTGGTCAACTTTATAAATATAATATTAAGCAAGCGGATGGACGAGAAGTTTTCAAGATTGATCCTTTCGCCCAACGATTTGAGAAAAGGCCACAAAATGCAGCGATTTTAGGAGACTTGTTGCCACATCATTGGCATGATGGTTTGTGGCGTGGTCGACATAAACGTTCAAATTATTTTGAGCGCCCACTTAATATTTATGAAGTCCATGCCAGTTCTTGGAAACAGCATACAGATGGTTCACCATATACCATTAAAGATTTAACACATGAATTAATTCCATATTTAAAACAGATGCACTATTCACACGTTGAGTTTATGCCATTGATGGAACATCCATTAGGTGCTTCTTGGGGTTACCAGCTAATTGGGTATTTTGCTTTTTGTTCTTATTATGGGACACCGGAAGACTTCCAAGAGTTTGTTGAAAGATGTCACGCAGCCAACATTGGGGTATTGGTAGATTGGGTGCCCGGACATTTTTGTCGCAATGCCGACACTTTGCCTTATTATGATGGAACAGCAACTTTTGAATATCAAGATAATCAACGAGCAGACAACCCTGGCTGGGGGACATTAAATTTTGATTTGGCTAAACCAGCTGTTCAATCTTTTTTGATTTCCAGCGCGATGTATTGGTTGGAGACCTTTCATTTAGATGGAATCCGGGTTGATGCTGTTTCAAATATGATTTATCTAGATTATGGTGGAAGGGCTTGCCAGCTGAATCAGGATGGTTCTAATCGCGACTTAGCTGGTTGGAGTTTTTTACGTAAATTAAATCAGGTGGTTAAAGCAACTTATCCACAAGCCTTGATGATGGCAGAAGAAAGCACAGCTGATACAAAAGTTACGGGGATGTTGGCTGAAAATTCCTTAGGTTTTGACTACAAATGGAATATGGGTTGGATGAACGATGTTTTGAAATTTTTTGAAATGGATCCGATTTATCGCAAAGATAATTTAAATTTGTTGACTTTTTCCTGGATGTATCGTCAAACAGAAAATTTTATTTTACCGTTGTCACATGACGAGGTTGTTCACGGCAAACGGAGCTTAATGCATAAGATGTGGGGGGATCGTTACCGCCAATTTGCTCAGTTACGCACATTATATGCTTATCAAATGGTTCATCCCGGTAAAAAACTGTTGTTTATGGGGAGTGAATGGGGTCAATTTTTGGAGTGGAAATACGATCATGGCTTAGAATGGGTTGATTTAAATGACCTGCTTAATCAGAAAATGCAATTATTTACTAAGACTTTAAACGAATTTTATTTAGCCAATCGAGCTTTATGGGAAATTGATGATCAAGAAACTACGCTTGAAGTAATTGATGCGGATAACACAGCAGAAACAGTGTTGAGCTTTATTCGTCACGGCAAACGCAAAAAAGATTTTTTAGTAGTTGCCATGAGTTTTACTCCAGTTGAACGACGGAACTTTCGCATTGGAGTTCCATATCCGGGAATTTATCACGAGGTTCTAAACACTGAAATGCAAGAGTTTGGCGGTACTTGGGTCCGGCATAATGTTGCTAGTCAAACTGAAAAGGTTCCATTTAAACAATATCAGCAATCGATAACAACAACTTTACCAGCTTTTGGCACACTTATTTTACAACCAGAGAAGATTAATTTGCGACGGCGGGAAATCAAATGAAAACAGGAATGATTGCGACTAGTGTTTTTTGTCAGGAAGGGGTGGATGATGGATTTTTCCATCAAACTAATATGAAAAATGAAATGATAGCAGTGATATTAGCTGGCGGACAAGGTTCTAGACTGAAAGATTTAACAAAAAACAGTGCTAAGCCAGCAGTGCCTTTCGGAGGCCGTTACCGAATTATTGATTTTACTTTAAGTAACTGTGTTAATTCAGGCATTTATAATATTGGTGTAATTACGCAGTACCAGCCGTTGACTTTAAACAGCCATATTGGTAATGGGGCCAGTTGGGGGCTGGATCACCTTGATTCTGGGGTAACTATTTTACAACCATATTCTAATAAAGAGGGCAGTAAATTTTTTGAGGGTACGGCGCACGCAATTTATCAAAACATTGATTATATTGATGCAATGGACCCTGAATATTTGCTGGTTTTGTCAGGAGATCACATCTATAAGATGGATTACGATCAAATGTTACGGACACATAAAGCCAAAAAGGCAGCTTTGACGGTAGCGGTAATTGATGTACCGTGGGATGAAGCCAGTCGCTTTGGAATTATGAATACTGATGAAAATAATCGAATTATTGAATTTGAAGAAAAACCAGAACATCCTAAAAGTAATCATGCCTCAATGGGAATTTACATTTTTAATTGGCAACGATTACGCTCAGTTTTGATTAATGGTTTTACGAAAGAAGTTCCGATGATCGACTTCGGAAAGAATGTTATTCCATTTTATATCAAGAGTGGTGATAATGTTTTTGCGCATAATTTTTCCGGTTATTGGAAAGATGTGGGGACAATTCAGTCATTGTGGGAAGCCAATATGGAATTCATTGATGATCAAGGTGGGTTGAATGTCCGTGACCGTAGTTGGCGAATTTTTTCTAAAAACCCAATTGCACCGCCGCAATTTATTACTAGTACTGCAACAGTTAATGATTCCATGGTGGTTGATGGCTGTTTTGTGGCAGGCAAGATTGAGCATAGTATTTTATCGGCCAATGTGCAGGTAAAAGAGGGCTCTTTGGTTAAGGATAGTGTAATTATGCCGGGAACCTTAATTGGTAAAAATGTCACGATTAAAAAGGCAATTATTGGTGAGAACGCAATTATTGGCGATAATGCTGTGATTGATGGAACGGATGAGGTTGCAGTTGTTGGCAATGGAGAAGTGATTGGAGTGAAGACAGATGAAGACTAATAAGATGTGTGCCATTATTGGTAATGAACATGAGTATACCGACTTGCTGCCGTTAACACAAGATCGACCGTTATCAACATTATATTTTGATTGCAAATATCGAATTATTGATTTTGCCTTATCAAGTGTGGCCAATGCCAATATTCGTTCGGTGTTCATGCTGGTCAATGAAGGACGAGTGAAATCAATTTTTGATCATTTGGGCGGTGGTCGCGAATGGGGATTAGACAGTATTGGCAGTTACCAATATTTCAGTTTTTACCAAGACATGGTACGTAAAAAGGCGCAAGGTGAAGCGCCATTTGGTGATGTGATTGATTTTTTAAGAACTTCTAAAGCTCCTTATACGGTTTATTTGACAAATAAGTTTGTCGGCAATTTGGACTTGCGAGCGGTTTTAAAAATTCATCAAGAGCAGGGCAATCAGTTGACAGCTGTTTTTAAGCGCAAACCAGCGGCTGGAATTGCTCCAGATGATCGAATCTTAAACTTGAAAAAAGACGGAACGGTTGAACAAGTTAAAGCTTTTCGTAAAATAAAACCGGCAGAAAAAGTTTATAACTTATCCTTAGGGGTTTTTATTGCCAATACTGACTGGTTGATTGAACAATTGGAAAACAGTCAAACATTGAGCTTAGAGGAATTTTTATTTGATAGTTTAGCACAGATTAAAAGCTCAACTTATGAATACACTGGTTATGTCAGCAATATCTACAATCTGCCAAGTTACTATCAAGCAAACATGGACATGCTCAATTCAGAAAATTATAATTCATTACTGTTTTCTAGTCAAAAAGTTATTACCCGAACGAAAAATGAGGTTGCCACCTATTTTGCAGCTTCTTCAGACGTCCAAAATAGTCAAATTGCCACTGGCTGTGTGATTAAAGGAAAAGTTGCTAATAGTTTGATTTCGCGGCGCACTTTAGTTGAAGACGGGGCGGCCGTTGAGAATTCAATTGTGATGGGAAGTGCTCAAATCGGAGCTAAGGCTCAAGTGGTGTATGCACTAATTGATAAGAATGTCACAATTGATCCCGGAGTTAAAATTATTGGACAACCAAATCAATTAGTCGTGGTTAAGAAAAATGAACATGTGACAGCTGATATTCGTGGAGGAAAATAAAAATGAAAATTTTATTTGCAGCAGCTGAATGTGCACCATTTTTTAAAACTGGTGGTTTGGGGGATGTTGTTGGTGCTTTGCCACAGAGCTTACATCAGCGAGGACATCAAGTGGCCGTCATAGTGCCTTTCTTTTCCGGTATTAAAGCTGAATATCGCGCTCAATTGAAAAATCTGTTTAATTTTACGGTAACAGTTGGTTGGCGGCAGCAGTACTGTGGCGTTAAAACGTTGCAGCGGCAAGGAGTTGATTATTACTTTATTGATAATCAATATTATTTTAAGCGGCCTAAACTATATGGTTATTATGACGATGGTGAACGCTTTGCTTTTTTTCAACAAGCAGTTGTTGAGTTGATGGAAAAAATTGATTTTATTCCAGATGTATTACATGTTAATGACTATCACACTGCTTTTATTCCGTTTCTTTTGCGTGAAAAATACCATTGGATTCAGGCTTATCGAAAAATAGCTACGGTTTTAACGATTCATAATTTAGAATTTCAGGGACAATATGAGCGACAGATTTTACCCGATTTATTTGGAATGGGGACGCAACGTTATGATGATGGTACGATCCGGTTCAACGATGCCGTTAACTGGATGAAAGCGGGCATTTTGTACGCTGATCGGGTTAATACTGTTAGTCCATCCTATGCACAAGAAATTCAAACACCAGCATTTGGCTGTGGTTTGGAAGTTATTTTAGGAATGGAGCATCAAAAACTTTCAGGAATTTTGAATGGAATTGATTTCAAGGCTAATAATCCAGCAACTGATCCAGTATTAAAGGCAAATTTCAGCGTAACGGATTTAACTGGCAAACAACGAGACAAGCAAGCTTTGCAACAGATATTTAATTTGCCACAGCGCCCAAATGTTGCCTTGATTGGAGTAGTTAGCCGCTTAACATATCAAAAAGGATTTAAATTATTGGTGGCCGAACTGGAAAACTTACTGCAGTTTGATGTTCAGTTCGTCTTACTAGGAACTGGTTATGCAGATTTGGAACATGATTTTGGTTATTTTGCGACTAAATACCCTGAGAAGTGCAGTGTTCGAATTGGTTTTGATATTGAATTAGCGCAACAGATTTATGCTGGCTGTGATCTCTTCTTAATGCCCTCAGCTTTTGAACCATGTGGGTTATCGCAGATGCTTGCCATGCGTTATGGAACGCTGCCGGTTGTCCATCAAATTGGTGGCTTGTGTGATAGTGTTCAGCCATATAACCCAATTGAACAAACTGGAACCGGTTTTGGCTTTATTGAATATTCTTCGTTTTATTTAATGGAAGCCATCAAATTAGCGCTTAATGTCTATCAAAATCAACCATTGATTTGGCAGAAATTAATCAAGACAGCGATGCAGCAAGACTTTAGTTGGAAAACAGCCAGTGTTGGATATGAAAAATTATACCAGCAGTTGTTGATTGAGTAGCAACTGTTTTTGAAACGGTGATCAACTGGAGTAGTGTCACCGTTTTTATTTAAAGTAATGATTATAACAGGTTTTGAATGAGGAGGAGAAGCCAAAAATGGAATTAACTAAAACAGCTTTTATTGAAAACTTTAAAAAACGTTTAGGGCAAAAGTATGCATTAGATGTTAGCGATGCGACTGATAGTGAGCTGTATGATACTTTATGTTCTTTAGTAAAATCATCGTACTCAGCAATTTGGCGACACACATGGAAAGACTACTTGAAGGAAAATGAAAAACAAGCTTATTATTTTTCAATTGAATTTCTACCCGGTAAATTATTAAAAAGCAATTTATTGAATATGGGTTGGTATCAACTAGTGGTTGATGCTTTTCAGGAACTAGGGTTAGACTTTGAAAAAGTTGCGGCTGTTGAACCAGATATGGCCTTAGGAAATGGCGGCTTAGGTCGTCTAGCAGCTGACTTTAGATTCACTAGCTTCAGAAGGGTATCCAGTTAATGGCAATGGCATTCTTTATAAATATGGTTTATTCAAGCAACGCTTTGTTAATGGTTATCAAGTTGAATTACCAGATGAATGGTTGAAAACTGCGGCAGGTAATGCTTGGGAAATTAGACGTGCTAGCAAAGCAGTTACAGTTACCATGGGAGGCCATGTCAATTTGGTTCAGGAAAATGATTACTTGAAACCAGTCTATGAGGATGCTATTTTGATTCAAGCAGTTCCTTATGACGTTGGCATGGTTGGTTATCATAATCAGCATGTTAATACTTTGCGTCTATGGAGTGCAGAAATTCCTGACGAAGCAGAAAGCCAGTATCCCACAATTGAAGATCGGCGGCAGATTGAAGATATCACAGCTGTTCTTTATCCAGATGATTCAAATGAATCTGGTCGTCGCTTACGGTTAAAGCAGGAATATTTTTTTGTTTCTGCTGGAATTCAAAGTATTGTGCGTCATTACAAAAAATATCATGAAGCATTAGATCAAATTAGCCAACGAGTTGCAATTCATATTAACGATACTCATCCAGCAATGTGTGTGGCTGAATTAATGCGAATTTTATTGGATGAAGAGCACTTGTCATGGGAAAAAGCTTGGGAGCAAACCGTCAAGGTGATGAGCTATACTAATCATACAATTATGGCAGAAGCGTTGGAAACATGGGATATTCCGCTGATGAATGAAATCCAGCCGCGAATTTTGCAGATAATTGCAGAAATTGATCATCGATTTGTGACTGCATTAGCAGGGAAAACAGATGGCCAGTTGATTGAACGGACACGGATTATTTCGGGCGGTAAAGTTCACATGGCACATTTAGCGATTATTGGATCGCATAGTACTAATGGAGTTGCTCAATTACATACTGATCTATTAGAATCAGATGTTTTGCATGACTTTTATACGCTTTATCCAGAACGGTTCAACAATAAAACCAATGGAATTGCGACTAGACGTTGGCTGCAATTAGCAAATCCGCGGTTGGCTGAGGTTATTGATCAAACGATTGGTCGTAATTGGCGGCAAGATGCTAATCAATTGCAGCAATTATTAGATCATCAGGCTGATTCGCAACTACTGGATCAATTAGTTCAGGTTAAATTAGCTAATAAGCAGCGTTTAGCTAAGGTGATTAAGCAACAAACCGGAGTGACGGTTAATCCGCAGGCTATTTTTGACGTACAAATTAAACGACTGCATGCTTATAAGCGGCAGCTGCTTAATTTGCTGCGGATAATCAAGTTATATCTCGACTTGAAAGAAAATCCGGATTTAGCAATTGTGCCGCGAGTATTTATTTTTGGAGCAAAGGCGGCTCCAAGCTATCATTACGCTAAATCAATTATTAAATGTATTAATGAGACAGCTGCACTAATCAATCATGATCAAACAATCCAAGATAAACTAAAAGTAATTTTTTTGGAAAATTACGGCGTTTCATTAGCTGAACAAATTATTCCAGCGGCTGATGTCAGTGAACAAATCTCAACGGCTTCAAAAGAGGCTTCTGGTACTAGCAATATGAAGTTGATGCTAAACGGGGCTTTGACGGTTGCCACCTTAGATGGAGCAAATATTGAAATAAAGGAACAAGTTGGTGCCGACAATATTTTTATTTTTGGTTTAACTAAACAAGAAGTATATCAATACTATCAAGACCATTCTTATCATAGTTTAGATTATTATCAGCAAAATCCACTGATTCATCGTGTTCTTAATACGTTAGTTGATGGTACGATTCCGAATATTTCAGCTGAAGGGCATGAAATTTTTGATTCTTTGACATACTTAAATGATGATTATTTTGTTTTACGGGACTTTGAAGCGTATTTACGAATTCAAGATCAAGTAGATGAAACTTATCGTGATCAGCATAAATGGCAGCAGATGAGTTTGATCAATATTGCAAATGCTTGTCATTTTTCATCTGATGGAACAGTTAAAAAATATGCGAGTGAAATCTGGAATGTTAGATCAGTAGCACAAAAAGGTGGTGTGAATGTTGGATATCCGCTATAACTCATGGTTAGAGAAATATAAAAAACCTTTTGGTGCAGTCCAAGCCAAACAACCAGTTACGATTAATTTGCGCCTGGTGATTGAGCAACCATTGTTATCAGTGGAGTTGATGGTGCATCCTGATCGGCAGATGACTTCGGAAAATTACCCGTTGCATTTAGTTGCAGCAGGAATTTATCAGGCAACTTTTACGCCAACTAAGGCAGGATTATACTATTACTACTTTAAAATTGTAATTCAACATGACGATCAACAGGCGGTATATTTTTATGGAGCGGCCGATGATGGCTTTGGCGGTCCAGGACGCCTAACTACGATTGATAATTTGAAATCATATCAACTGACGTGTTACCAAAAGCCAGCAGTTTCCCCTGAATGGTATCGTAATGGGGTGTTCTATCAAATCTTCCCGGATCGGTTTTACAATGGCAATCCTAATGGTGAAATTAATGCTAGACGTAAGAATACCTTTATCTATGCTACTCCAGAGGATACACCGTATTATATTAAAAATCAGGCGGGTGAGGTAGTTAGATGGGATTTTTTTGGTGGCAATTTGCAAGGGATTATAGCTAAGATTCCTTATTTGAAAAAATTGGGAATTACAGGAATTTATTTAAATCCCATTTTTTTCGCTAGTAGTTCACATCGCTATGACACGAATGATTATTTGAAGATTGATCCAATTTTGGGAACGGAAGCTGACTTTAAAGAATTGACTCAACAGCTTCATCAAGCAGGGATGCATCTAATTTTAGATGGTGTTTTTAATCATGTTGGCAAAGATAGTAAATATTTTAATGCTCAGCAGCTATTTTATGGCGCTGATCAAGGAGCGGCCCAAGACCCGCATAGTCCGTATCGTGATTGGTTTGATTTTGAAAATTATCCAACTGATTATGAATCTTGGTGGGGGGTTAAAGACTTGCCAAGAGTGAATAAAAATCAGCCGGCTTTTCGCCAGCTGATTTATGGCACTGAGAATAGCGTAATTCAAAAATGGACAGATTTAGGAGTGGATGGTTGGCGTTTAGACGTGGCTGATGAATTACCTGATGATTTTATTCAAAAAATTCACCAGCGACTACAAGAATTTTCAACCAAAAAAGTTTTGCTAGGTGAAGTTTGGGAAGATGCTTCGAATAAAATAGCTTACAATCAGCGTAAAAACTATCCTCTGGGAGATGAACTTGATGGGGTAATGAATTACCCGTTGCGACATTGCCTACTGGATCTTCTTGCATACAGGCCAACGCGATCAACGGCTCAAAACGCTCGAGAAATAATGAGCTTACAAGAAAACTACCCACCAGAGTTTTACTATAATTCGCTTAATAATCTCGGTACCCACGATACTGAAAGAATTTTTACAGCGGTTGGAGAAGATCGAGCTCGATTAAAACTAGCTTGGGATTTGTTGTTTATGTTGCCAGGAGTTCCTTGTATCTATTATGGTGATGAAGCCGGAATGAAAGGTGGTAAAGACCCACTAAATAGAGGTTTCTTTCCTTGGAATAAAATCGACCAAACAATTTTTGCTTATGTACATCGTTGGATTGAACGACGCAAAACACAAACTGTTTTACAACAGGGAAATTTGATTTTAGGAACGACAGCTAGTTGCTTGGCAATTATTCGGAGTACTCCAGAACAATTAGCTCTTTATGTAGTTAATTTGTCCGCTCAACAGCAGCAACTTGACCAACTCGATTTTGAATTTATCCATGATGATCAAGATTTAGGTGAATTTATTACTACTGAATTTGTAGATTTCAAATTAGTTCCATCAGAAAGTTGTTTTAAAGTTATTAAACGAGTGTAATAAATAATATACTTCTTAGTTTATTAAAACGGCCCCCAAAAGTAGAAAAATTCAACTTTTGGAGGCCATTTTATATAATTTTTAATTGACAGCGAGAATTTTAATCCGTAATTGTTGCAATTATATTTTTTATTTTCAAAATACTAGTGTTAAAAGTCATAATAGTCATGATTAAAATCATAGGAAGAAACTGAATCATATATCTGCTTCTACCGCCCTCAAAAAGAAGAAGAAAAATAAATCCCCCGATAATTCCAAGACGTAAAGTGTTTTCCAGAAAGTCTTGTTGTCGAAAACCGAGTAATAAAATGCCCAAACAGAGAATCCAAATAAGTTGAGCAATAAATTTAAAATCTGAAAGGTATTTTCCATCTGGATATAAGTAATTTTTAAAAATATTAGAATTTCTTTTAGAACTAGCTTTTATAAAATTCCCTTCTTGTAACCAACCAAAAGTTCCATCGGCAGTATTATAGCCTTGCTTTGCTACTAAAAATTTTATATATCCTAGCGGACCTCTAGTTGTTAATGTACTTTTTATATTTTTGATAGAATATGCTTTTCGCTGCTTAGTATTTTTTAAAGCGGACATTTTATTGAACGATTGCTGATCATAACCTCCCTTAGCCCCACTCATACCAATATCAATGAAATGAGCAATTGGCATATGTTGAGTTTTGTTTATTTTAATATAATTCTGAGCAGATAGCTGATGATTAATCACTGTGTATGAACTAATCAAAGAAATGAAAAACACAAAGATGATTAGTAGTGATTTTTTGTTTAATTTTCTAAAATTGAATAAGTTCATTATGGCGAATGCAATAAGAGGAATAATAGCAGATGGCTTCATAAAATAAGTTAAACTAGTTAGCATTCCTAAAAATAAGGAGGATGCAAATTTGCTTTTTGTGTTTGTGTATTTAATAAAAATAACAAAAAGAAGTAGAATTGATGAAACTAGTGGGAGCACAAATGTATCTGAATAAGGCACAATAATCATTGGAAAGAAAAGTAACCAAATTGTATACGTCCAAATTGCTTTTGTTAGCTCTACTTTATGGTATAAGTAGCTAGCTAGTATACCTATTAAAGCACTTAAATCTACTAAAATTACATTTAATAAATCTAGCCGCAACCAGTAACGACTTGTGCCAACTAATGTTATGAATTTGTGCTGGATTAAAAACAGTAATAAATTGTTAGGATATAAGCTGAAGTAAGTTGATTCAGCTTGGAAGTGTTTTAAGAAATTTGCATTATAAAAAGCCCATAAATCAAATCCAATTGGTGGATGGGTTTGAAAAATCATATAGAATTGAAAAAAAACGACAAAACAGAATGAAGCAACAGCTAAAACTAGAGAGTAATGGGAAATTAGAAACCAAAAATTAGTATATTTATGAAGTATCCATGCTATGAAAGCCAAAATAGGAATGATAAAAATTCTAGCACTTGTATTTGCAATAATTAAATTAGTAGAACGGATGCTACCAATGAAAGTTAAAAAAATTAAAAAGGTAAATATAACAACTATAAAAGAATTTTTAAATTTGTCGAGTGATTTCATGAGTTTTTCCCTTCAAATTGTAATAAATCAGAGCATTTTTTAAAGAACTTTAATTACCTAGTTACTTTTCTAGAACAACTCCTTTGACTCTTAAATAATCATGATAAAGAAAATTAGGATAAGCGTTTGGATCAGCTTTAAGTTCGTTAAAAGGATAATCTACACTATACGGTGTTTGAGGTATATAAGCTAAAGCTGGAACCTTTATTATTTTGTTATAATTGGTTTTTTGCCCTTCAGTGCTGACAAATGAGTATCTGTTCTTGATAGCTAAAGATGATTGGTAGGAATCTAAGAACCCTGTAGAAACAATTATAAGACCAAAAAAAAGTAGGAAAGTGAAACCTAGTTGAATAATTATTCCATCAAAACTTTTATTAAATAACTTTTTCGATGGAATTAATGAAAATAAACTAATTAATAGATATATGATACCTCCGAAATATGCTCGAGCTTCATTTTGACCCAAAGGAGCAAAAGAAAGAGCATAAATGATAGCCATTCCGGAAAAAGACCATGTAAGGCCATTTATAAATGCAGTCTTATTCAACCAAAAATTCAAAGATAAAACGATAGCTATAACGATAGATACTAACAGTAGTTTATCCATATTAGAGGAAAAGACGGTTTTAGTTACAGCGATGAAATTATCAGAAAAACGAGTGAAAAATGGTTTTTTAAAATAAGCTGCACCGAGAGATTTAAGTGCTCGAATTTTATTTCCTGGTGCAAGCAGTAAAGCCAGATAGCCAAGAATGAAAAAAACTAGGCCTAATATATATATAAAATTAATTTTTACTCGATTCTTTAATAATAAAAATGAATGTGCGATTAATATTATCAATGTGCCTCCAGCAGTATTCTCATTAGACCAACCTGTTATTAAGGCTAATAACATAAAGGGCAATAAAGGAATTAGATACGAACGCTTAAAATTACCCATTAAAAAATCAGTTTTTACATATATCCATATTAAAAAAAGATTAGCAACGGTCATCCATAAGTAATTTCCAGAACCTGCACGCCATAAAATAGTTTCGCCAAAGTTTGGAATAAAAACTAAACAAGCCATGGAAATAGCGATAAAACGAGTAAAGTGAATGTGTTCAAATTTCTGTTTAGTTGACAAACTTGCAATTAAAGTTATAAGTGCAACAAAAACAAGCCCATTTGTCATGGACCAGAATAGTCTATTGCCAGAAGCCATGAATCTAAAAATGGTTTGTCCAAAGAAACGACCATTCCAATTAAACCATTCTTCTTTAGAAAATCTGAGTATTTGAATAGAAGTTAAGTGGCTTGATTGTAAATCATCCATGCTTAAAGGGGTAATAAATGTCCAGAACCAAATGAAAAGGAACAGTATTAATTGAGTAGACAAAATTTTTTTATTTTTAAAAAAATTCAACTCTGACACTCCTAACTTAATTTAAATTAATAGCTTTTACATCATACTACATAATAAATGATATATGGAATAAATAAAAGTGCCCTTTAAAGGGCACTTTTATTTAAATATTGTATAGAAATTAAATTGCCATTTCATTTTGTTTGAAATAATGGTTTTTAAGGTGTGAAGATATTATAAAAAATACAAAACTAAATTACAGTAATAAGAACTTAGCCAATCGAATGGGAAGCTAAAAAGCTATTATAGTTTAATCTGCGTCAATAGCTTGGCGTTTGCCAACTGCTCCCTAGGAACTTTTTACTTTAGCAGCGTTATCAGGTGCCAACGAAGTATTATTTAAATTCTTCTTAGCAGTTGCTAACATTAGTCGAATCCGATTCAATTGATTAACCGTCGACAAACTCGGATCGTAATCAATTAAGGCAATATTAGCTTGTGGATACTGGTGACGCAATTCTTTGACGACTCCTTTACCAACAATATGATTAGGCAGGCAACCGAATGGCTGCATACAGATGATATTATTGATACCTTGTTTTAGGCTTGCAACCATTTCACCAGTTAAAAACCAGCCTTCACCAGTTTGATTGCCTAGATTGATAATTGATTTGGCACCATCAGCAATTTGATCAATGGCTTCAATGCTACTAAAACGGTGCGATTTTTTTAAAGCTTTGTTTAACGGTTTTTCACATTGCTGAATCAATTTTAAAGCTAATTCAGCCAGCCATTTGTTTTTCAGTGATGAACCAAGGTGATCGTGTTTGTAGATTTGATTAAAGAGAGAATAATTCATAAAGCCAACAATGTCCGGACAGACGGCTTCGGCGCCTTCAGTTTCAAGCAAACGAACTAAATCATTATTAGCAATTGGCGAATATTTGACTAGGATTTCTCCAACAAGAGTGACACGTGGTTTGACCATTTTCTTTAAAGCAATTCGATCGAAATCAGTAACGATCTGAGCAACATTTTGTTTGAATTCATGGAAACTGCCATTTTCGACATTTGGTCCAACAACTGCTAACCATTGCTGATGTAATTGATCAACTGAGCCAGGAACTTCTTCGTAAGGGCGCGTGCGATAAACAACTTTTTCAAAGAGATCGCCGTACAAAAAGGCTAAGGCAGCACGCTTAACTAATGGTAAGGTAAATTTAAAGCCAGGAGCTTTTTCAGTTCCTTGAGCACCTAATGACAAAGAAATTACTGGTACTTGCGGAAAACCAGCATCTTTTAATGCTTTGCGAATCAAAGGAATATAATTCGTAGCTCGACAACCACCACCAGTTTGACTCATCATTACAGCAGTTTGATTTAGATCATATTTGCCACTCTTAAGGGCCTCAATCATCTGACCAATCGTGATAATAGCTGGATAGCAGGCATCATTATTAACATATTTGGTTCCTTCATCAACTGAACGCTGGCGCTTGACCGGTAAATTGACTACATGGTAGCCAGAAGCTTGTAAAGCAAGATCAATCAAACCAGATTGATGAATTGGCGACAACATTGGCAGTAGCAGGGTGTAATTTTTTTTCATTTCCGGAGTAAATACCACTGGTTTGACTGTATCGGGCTGTGCTTGTGGCAACAGGTGACGTTGCTGGCGTTCTAAAACAGCGGCTTTGAGGGAACGAATTCGAATCCGAATTGCACCAATGTTAGTTCCTTCATCAATCTTCAAGACGGTATAAAGACGATTATAGTGGCTCATGATTTCTTCAACTTGATCAGTAGTAATAGCATCAATTCCACAACCAAAAGAATTTAACTGAACAAATTCTAATTCAGGTGTCTTAGCAGCAATTTTTGCGGCGGCATATAATCGTGAATGATAAGTCCACTGATTAACAACCCGTAATCCACTAACATCACCTAAGTGTGAGATGCTATCTTCGGTTAAAACATTGAATCCTTCAGCACAAATAATTTGTGAAATTCCACGATTGATTTGCGGATCTAAATGGTAAGGCCGGCCAGCTAGAACAACTCCGTGTTGTCCAGTTTGCCTTAACTGCAATAGAGTTTCTTCACCACGATTTTGAATCCAGCGCTTGAAATTGTCCAGTTCTTCAAAACCAGCTTGTAAAGCTTGTTTAACCTCTCGTAAGCTAACGCCAAAGTTCCGGAATGACTGAAAGAGATTTTGGGCAGTTGATTCAAAATCAGCTAAATTTAAATAGGGATTGCGATAATCAACTTGACCATTTCGAATTTCATCGACATTCATGCGGATTACATCTGGATAGGATTGAACAATTGGACAGTTAAAATGATTATTGGCAGCAGCTTTTTCTTGGCGTTCATAAACAACACAAGGATAAAAAATTGTCTTAATTCCGCGATTAATCAGCCACTGAACATGACCATGGACTAATTTTGCCGGATAGCAAGCAGTATCACTAGGAATTGTTTCGATCCCCATTTCGTAGATATCATCAGAAGAACGAGTTGAAAGTTCAGCTCGAATTCCGAGCTTTTTGAAAAATGTTGCCCAGAGTGGGTAATCTTCGTACATATTTAAGACCCGGGGAATCCCAATGGTTCCGCGCGTTGCCAGCTTTTTTCGTAATGGCCGATAAGAAAATAACTTGCGCAGTTTTTCTTTAACTAAATTAGTTCGCTGATCTTGCGGTTTTAATTTGATGCGCAGTCCTTTTTCACAGCGATTACCAGTGATAAATTTACGACCATCATTAAATAAGGTAATGGTCAATAGACAATTATTTTCACAGCGTCCACAATGATCAAAAGTTTTGGTTGATGAGAGGCCAGCCATTTGAACTGGGGTCAGCAAACTAGTTCGATCAGCTGCCTCAGCTCGTTCTTGGGCAATCAAAGCGGCCCCGAAAGCTCCCATTAAACCAGCGATATTTGGCCGAATAACATTTTGACCGCTTAGCAATTCAAAAGAGCGCAAAACGGCTTCATTATAAAAAGTTCCACCTTGGCAAACAATATGTTGTCCTAGATCTTTGGCCGAACGAGCTTTAATAACTTTAAAAAGGGCATTTTTGATGACTGACATAGATAAACCAGCAGAAATATCACCGACAGTAGCGCCTTCTTTTTGAGCTTGCTTAACGCGTGATTGCATAAAGACAGTACAGCGTGATCCTAAATCGGCTGGGTGGGGTGAAAGTAAAGCGGCCTGCGCAAAATCTTTAACATTGTAGCGTAAAGATTGAGCAAAGGTTTCGATAAACGATCCGCAACCGGAAGAACAAGCTTCATTCAGTTGGATTGTTGCTAAGGCACCATTTTTAATGTGCATTGCTTTCATATCTTGACCGCCAATATCTAAAATGAAATCGACATCAGGCATAAAATGATGAGCAGCTTTGTAGTGTGAGACGGTCTCAACTTCACCTTCATCAGCATTTAAAGCACTTTTAATTAGCTGCTCACCATAACCGGTTGTACAGCTTTTGACAATTATAATATCAGTTGGTAATTGTTGATACATCTCAGTTAATAAATTGATGGTCTTTTTTAGCGGATCGCCCTCATTGTTAGCGTAAGCAGTGTAAAGAATTTTTTGGTTTTCACTCATTAAAACAATTTTTGTCGTTGTTGAGCCAGCATCAATTCCTAAGAAAGCTTTTCCATGGTAATCAGCCAAGGGACGTGCATCAACTTTAGCAGCTGCATGACGCTGACGAAATGCTGTTAATTCAGTTTGGTTTTTAAACAGTGGTCGCAATGACTTAGTTGGTTGTAGTGCATGAGATGAGTCTTGCAAGGATTCAATCAGCTTTCCCAAAGTTGTTGTTTTTTCTTCATGAGCAAAAAAGGCCGCACCTTTAGCAACAAAAAGTTGTGGATCAGTTGGAAAAATAACATCTTCTGGTTTTAGTTTTAGCGTCTCAATAAATCTTTGTCGTAGTTCGCTCATAAAATATAGTGGACCGCCAAGAAAAGCAACTTTCCCCTTGATCTTATGACCAGAAGCTAAGCCAGCAATTGTTTGATTTACAACGGCTTGGAAAATCGAGGCAGCTAAATCTGCTTGACGAGCACCATCATTAATTAAAGGCTGGATATCAGTCTTAGCGAAAACACCGCAGCGTGAAGCAATTGGATAAAGATGATGATAGTCTTTAGCCAGCTCGTTTAAACCATTGGCATCAGTTTTTAAAAGGCTTGCCATTTGATCAATAAAAGCACCGGTTCCACCAGCACAAGAACCATTCATCTTTTGTTCAAGTGAAGCTCCAAAAAAGGTGATTTTAGCGTCTTCACCACCCAATTCGATGGCAACATCAGTTTCTGGACAAATCTTTTCTACAGTTTTGGTGCACGCAATTACTTCTTGAATAAACTTGAGTTTCAAAACATCCGCTAAACCCATTCCCCCAGAGCCAGTGATTGTAAAAGCAATTGGTGAATCTAAACCAACTATTTTTGCGGCTTCAGTCAACACTTTTTGACTAGCTTGTTTGACATCAGAAAAATGACGTTGATAAGTCTGATAAAGCGGCTGATTTTGCTCGTTCAAAATAACAACTTTAATTGTTGTCGAGCCGACATCAATTCCGCCGAATAATTTTTGCGGCTGCATAAATTTCCCCCCTAAATTACGATGCTGTTAACTGTTTGTTGAATAACCAACAAGTGTCGTTTATACTAACTATAGTTTATTTTACTTCGAAAACTTTGATAATCAATGATCAATAAACTGTAACCTGTTGAATAACCAACAAGTGTTGTTTTTGTGTTGTGTTTCTAGGTGATAATTTTAACAAGAGGCTGAAAATGAAAAAAGAAGACCTAAGAGTCATCAAAACCAAACAAGCAATTTTTCGTGCATTTGTAGATTTAACTTTAGAGAAAGATTTAGCGACAATCACAGTTCAAGATATTGCTCAACGTGCTTTAATTAATCGTTCAACTTTTTACAGCCACTTTAAAGACAAGCAAGATGTTTTAGATCAAGTTTTTGCTTTTGCACTGCAACCGTTGCTGGGAAGTATCGAAGATAATATCGTTGAGGCAGGGAACGTCATTCGTGAGCAGCGATTAGAGCAGGTAGTTACCAAACTTTTCTTGCAGATACAACAGGAAAAGAAATTTTATTTGATAGCATTTAAGGGCCGCAATAATCTAATCTTAATGAGTACCTTTAAACAATTTATGGCTGAACGTTTTGCCGATATTTTTTCGCGGTTGCAGGTCAAAGATGGCACACAATTGATTCCTAATGACTTTATTATTTCCTACCTAGTAACAACTTTTATTAGCACAGTTTACTGGTGGCTGGAAAATGATTGTCCACTGCCAGCAGAGCAAATGGCACGAATTATGATTAAATTGATTAGTAGTGCTGGCTTAGCGGTTTACCAATTTAAAATTAGTCGTGATTAAAGTTTTTGTTGAGACGAAAAAATTGTAAATGAAAAATTCAATAACTGGAGTAGCTCTGGAAGATTGGTTTAAAAACTAATTTTTACGGGGCTTTTTTGCTATAAAAAAATTCAATTTATGACTTGCCAAATGTTATTTAATGTTATATGGTTAGTTACATAAGTAATTAACCAAACAACAAGGAGAAAAAATATGACTAATGTTTCAGTAATTCAAGCACAACATCTGCAGAAAGTGTACGGGAAAAAACAAGAGAAAAAATATACTGCTTTAAAAGATGTTTCGTTCGAGGTTCAATCTGGTGATTTTGTCGGAGTTATGGGTGCATCCGGTTCAGGAAAAACTACACTGTTGAACATGTTGGCAACTTTTGATCGTCCGACTTCCGGAACAGTCACCATTGCTGATCGTGATGTAACCAGCTTGCAAGGCAATGCTTTAGCGGATTTTCGTGCGGAACAAATGGGATTTATTTTCCAAGATTTTAATTTGTTAGATAATTTGACTGTTGCCCAGAATATTGGTTTGCCGTTGTCTTTACAAGGCAGAACTGGAAAATTAACTGAAAAAGTAGCTCAGATTGCTTCATCATTGGGAATCAAGGCTTTATTAGAAAAATACCCAGCTCAGCTCTCAGGTGGGCAGAAACAGCGAGTTGCCTGTGCAAGAGCTTTAATTAACCAGCCTAAAATTTTGTTTGGCGATGAACCGACTGGAGCTTTAGATTCAAAATCTGCTCGTAGTTTATTGGAGTTATTGCAAGAGATTAATCAACAACGTCAGACAGCAATTCTGTTGGTAACCCACGATGCTTTTTCAGCAAGTTTTTGTCGCCGAATTATTTTTATTAAAGATGGTCAAATCGGTCATGAATTAGTTCGCCAGCCACAGCAATCACGAACAGAATTCTATCAACAAATTTTAGACCAGCTAGGAACATTTGAACAATAAAATTCAGGAGGAAAAGGCAACATGCTATTTAAATTAGCTTTTAGCAGTATTCGTCATCGTTGGAAAGATTACTTGTTATTATTTTCTGGTTTAGTAATTTCTAGTGCAATTTTCTATGTTTTTGAGACTTTAGCTGCCAATGAAAGTTTTCTGAAAATGAATGGTCAAAGTGTTTCTGGGATGATTGGCTACGTTTTTTCATTTGGTTCAGTGCTATTAGGTTTACTGACTTTAATCTACTTAAACTATGCTAATTCATTTTTACTGGGCATGCGGCAACGCGATTATGGTTTATTCATCATGCTAGGTACCAGAAAAAGTCGAATTGGTCGGTTGATTTGGTTAGAAACAATGTTGTTAGGTTTGACAGCCACTGTTTTAGGAATTGTTGTTGGCCTCGGCTTGAGTCAAGCTTTGAGTAGCTTAATTATTAGTTTTCTTGGTACGGCAGCTAAGAGCTATCAAGTTTGGTGGTTACCAGCAGTGAGTTGGACATTATTAGTTTATTTAGGGCTGTTTTTCTTAGCGGCAGGTTGGAATACAATTGTGATGACCAAAAAGCCAGTTCTGCAATTATTGAAAGCAGACCGGCAGGCGGATTTACGTCAATCAAAACCATTAATGTTAGTTTTGCAATTAATTGCAGGTATTCTGTTACTAGCAGTTGGCTACTATGTTATGGCTAAGCCAATGATGTACCGACAATACACGGTGCTGATTGCATTAATAACATTAACCGGTGGAACCTACTTCTTATTTAAAGCAGTGATTGTTAGCTTTTTAAATTGGTTAGCTAAACGTTCATTCGCTCAAAAGGGATTGAACGGTTTTACGCTTGCTCAGTTACGTTTTCGGGTCGCAGATTATACAAAAGTTTTGACTGGGATTACGATGATGTTTGCGATGGCTTTGGGAGCAATTACAGTTGGAATTGGCTTATATCAAACGATTGAAAATAATGCTCGGCTAACCGGTGCTTATGATTTGCGAATTGTGGATCCAACTGCTCAACAGCAACGTTTGATTAAAAAGTTGCCACTTCAGCAAAAAAACAGTTATACTTTCTTTAAACAAGGTAATCGATTAATTTTTACAGCTCAGCAATTTAACCAGCAGCCTTTTGAACGAATTCAAATGCAGCAAAATGCAGCAGATGCTAAAATTAAAAAAGTTTCTGGAGGTAATCCAGAATTACTAACGACAGAATTAAAGAGTTATTTAACAGAAACGGCTTCTGGACTTGGTAAAAGTACTGATCAGGTAGTTGTTGAAAGTAGTCCGGCTGTGGGCGGAACGCGTCATCAGGTGATCTTTTTACGAGCAAATGGTTTTAATCAAAATGCGGCTATTTTTAAAAAACTTGCTAAGAGTGAACAGCAAAAGACACCCGCAGCTCAAAGAGCAAATTTGTGGTTGGGAGCCTGGACGGGTTATCTGCAGTTGAAAACACTTTATTCTGGTTTAGAGTTTATGGCAGTTTTATTGGGAATTTCTTTCTTGGCGATGTTAGCCAGTTGTTTAATGTTCAAAATTTTGTCAGGTAGTTTTGCAGATATTCCACGTTACCAATTGCTACGCAAATTAGGTAGTCATGAAAGCAGTTTACACTGGGCAGTTCGTCGAGAAATATCAATTCTGTTTGTTTTACCGGCAATTTTGGGAGTTACGCATGTTTTATTTGGCCTAAAGCTATTTAAATCAATTTTAAATAATCCCTATCAACAACTATGGCTGCCATTCGGAATTTTCGGAGTAATTTATTTGGCCTATTATGGTTTCTTGAGTTTTGTTTACCAACGAATCGTTCTTAAGCGAGAAATTGACAAATAGGCTTCAAAGTGGCTATGCTTGGTGGTGTATTGACAATAATGAGGTGAATTAGATGCAGTTCAATTTTAATAGTGCTGAGCCGCTCTATTTGCAGGTAGCTGAACAAATTATGGAAGCAATCTTGGCGAAAATTTATTCAGCAGACGATCAAATTCCATCAACAACCGAAATTTCTCGCAGCTACCATATTAATCCGGCAACCGTTCTTAAAGGGATGAACTTATTGGTAAATCAAGGACTGATTGTAAAAAAGCGTGGAATCGGGATGTTTGTTACACCACATGCTTATCAAAAAATTGTCGAGCAGCGGCGCGATCAGTTTTATCAGCAACGAATTATCGATTTAATCAAGGAAGCCCGCCGCTTGCAGATTTCTAAAGATGAGTTAATTAGTCTGATTGAACGGGGGTTTAATGAATGAAAGGGATTGAAGTTAAGCAACTGCAGAAGAAGTTTCATAAACAGGTTGTTTTAGAACCAACTAGTTTTCAATTGGAACCACGTAAAATATATGGCCTGCTGGGCCGTAATGGAGCTGGAAAAAGTACGATTTTAAATTCATTAACTAACCGTATTTTAGTTTCTGGGGGAGAAGTCTTAGTTGATGGTCAATCGGCGTTTGACAATGATCAGGCTTTGCGAAAAATGTATTTAATGAGTGAAAAAAATCTTTATCCGGATAGTACCAAGCTGATTAAATTATTTCATCTAACAGAATTATTTTACGGTGATTTTGATTATCAGCAAGCTTATGATTTAGCCGCTGATTTTGAACTAGATTTACAGCAGCGATTTGGTAAACTTTCAACTGGATATCGGAGTATCTTTAAATTGATAATCGCTTTATGTGTACCAGCAGAATATATTCTATTTGACGAACCGACATTAGGCTTGGATGCAAATCATCGGGAGCTGTTCTATCGGGCTTTAGCAGATAACTATTTGAAACGACCGCGAACATTTTTAATTGCTACTCATTTGATTGGAGAAGTTGCAAGTTTATTAGAACAAGTATTAATTGTTGATCATGGTAAATTGTTGCTTGATGGTCAGGTTGAGTCAGTCTTAGCACGGTCACATTTAATTACAGGGCCGACGAGACAAGCAGCTGAATATGTAGCTGGCTTAAATGTGATTGGACAGGAAAAATTAGGGAAAATCAGCAGTTACTATATTTATGATGATTTAGATGATTCGCGGCCGTTGCCGGACACAGTTTCGATTGAACAACTAGATCTGCAACAGTTGTTTATTAATTTGACCAATCGGCGAAAGGACGGAAAATAATGCCAGCACAAAGAAGAATTGTTATAGTTTATCTGTTTCAAAAAATGCTGCAACGGCTAAGTTATGCTTTTCTCTGGCTTGTCTTGGCATTATTATTACTTCCAATTTTCGGATCAATGTTGTCAGGAAACTTTTCACAGTTGAATTTGTCTCGGGAACTGCGGAATTCATCCCTTGGATTCACTTTGTTGCTTTTAGCAGCAGTTATTGCTATGTATCACTATGATGATTTTAAACTGTTAATTCAAAATGGAATTTCGCGACGAACTTATTGGCAAGCAAAAATTATTGCTTTAACTTGGTTAACTTTGTTGACTCAATTAGTTGGCTACCTATACAGGTTCTTGATTTGTGGTGCGCTAAACGGTCATAATTGGAAACAAGCATCGTTATATATGTCGGTTTATGGATCGTACTTTAAATCACCATTAGTGAATCAATTGTTGGGAATTTTATTTGGCTTATTGTTTGCTTTGACCTTAGTTTTCTTTTTTAATTTCGTTGGTGGAATTCTAAGCTTATTTCCCAGAAAACAAAAATATCTGATTTTAATTGCCGTGACAGCCATCGGAATTGTTTTTTTGCTTTTGCTATTTAATTGGACAAGAATGCATTCAACTCAGGCAACGGCAATTGTTAATTTTATTTTTGGTTACGAAAAACGAGATAGTTTGAATCCAACGATGCCATTTATTGATTTAATAATTGCTAATATTGTTGGTTTAGCTGGTAGCTGGGGCGTCTCTCGTTATTTTCAACTAAGAAATGATTAAGATGTTTTACTTTATTTGAGTTTCTAGCGTATACTTAGCTTACAATAGCGAAGGGAACGATCTTGATGGAGCTCAGCAGAAGGAAAAAACCTGTTTATTTACAAAAAGAGCAAAGAGGTCATGGGCTAACACGCTTGATGACTTTTTTGCTTTTGCTAGCATTTTGCGTGTCGGGATTTAGCTATGCTTTAAGGGTAACAATATTTGATGAGTCGACAGTGCAACAGTTTGTCACACAAAAAGAGTTTGTCCAAGAAGTCAATCAAAAACTTAACACTGTTCTAGCAGCAACAGCACAAGAATATAATATTCCAAGCCGTTTGACGACGGGCTTGTTGACTGAAAAACAGGTTAAGGCAGATTTGACGACGGCAATTAGCAATATTTATGCTGGAAAAACGCAGCCAGTTGATACAGTGTTAATTCAACAACAGGTCAAAAAGAATCTACAAGAAAAAGCAACAGCGTTAAGCATTCCAACCGATAATAGCATTTACCAAACAGCAGTTAGTACACTATTAAGCGGTTTGCAAAGTGAATTGCAAACTGAGCTAAACACTCAAAAACTTGCGCAACCAATTAAAGATTTTACAGCTGCACGTAGAGTGAACCAGCAAGTTGGAATAATTGCGTTAAGTTTGACAGTTGTTTTGCTAGTTTTATTATTGTTAAGTGAACGTAATTTTTGGAACTGGCTTCATTATCTAGGACTAGCCGCTTTACCAGCAGGCATTATCATTTTATTAGGCAGTTATCTGTTGACAGCTTTGCCGTTGACAGAGCGCCTAAGTCAGCTGGAGTTTGATTTGTCTGGACTTGCAGGTTCCGTAATTGATTTGACAGCAAAACAGTTGAACTTAGTGGGAGTTTGTTTATTTGCTGTTGGTGTGGTGGGATTATTGCTTGGTTGGATTGGTCGGCGCCGGCAACGATCATAAGAAGGAAAGTAATTTGGATTACGTAATAAAGAACACTTCAAATGAAAATTTATCGCTAAAAAGGTTTTTATTGAAACACCAGATAAGCCAGCGGACACTTAGTAGAATTCGTCGTCGGGAAATATTGTTAATGATGAATGGTCAGCTGGTTGATTTAAAAGCAAAGGCAGTTTCAAATGCTGAAGTTAAATTAATCTTTCCGCCTGAAAATAATTCAAAATTGGTCGCTGACTTTGCACCAATAGAGGTCTTGTATGAAGATTCCAATTGGTTAATTGTTAACAAACCAGCAGGACTAGCGAGCGTCCCAGGGCCGACTAATCAGACAACTACGCTGGTTAATCGAATCAAGGGATATATGATTAAACAAAACATGATTGATCGCATACCGCATATTATTACTCGCCTTGATCGGTTTACAAGTGGGCTTGTTTTGGTTGCCAAACATCATTTGGCACAGAGTATGATCGAAACACAAGTTGAAGAACATGCAATGGATAAACGTTATCTAGCAATTGTTAACGGCTTGGTGGAACCAATTAGTGGACTGATTGATTTACCGATTAAACGAGTGGTTGGACAACCACAGCGAATTATTGCTGCCAATGGGCAAAGTGCTCAGACTGAATACTGGGTAAGGCAAGCGAATCAAGCTGCTAGTTTGGTTGAAGCAAAGTTGTATACTGGTAGAAATCATCAGATTAGACTGCATTTTAGCGCTCTTGGCTATCCGCTGCTAGGCGATCAATTGTATGGTGGTAACACAACTTTGATTACGCGCCAAGCCTTGCATGCATGGCGATTAAGGTTTCTTGATCCTTTTTCAAAACAACAGCTTGAAGTAACAGCGCCATTGCCGTTGGATTTGCAGCAATTATTGAGCAGTTTAAAATTGTCATTTGCACAACTTTAAACTTTGTTCACAGCAACTAATAGATGGTTTTCTGGTATAATACTCTTTGAAGCGTTTTTAATGCTGACTAATATAGATAACAGGTAAAGCTGGGGTGATTAATCGATGACTCCGATGAAAGAAGATTACTTAAAAATAATTTTTGAATTGGGTGGCACAAAAAATAAAATTTCAAATAAACAGATTGCATTGAGTCTGAATGTGGCTGCCGGATCAGTTACTGAAATGGTTAGCAAACTAGTTAAAGAGGGTCTAGCCTCGCACACTCCCTATGCAGGTATTTCATTAACTGATGAGGGAATCGAATTGGCAGAACAACTAGTTCGGCGTCATCGGCTGTGGGAAGTCTTTTTGTTTGGAAAACTAAAGTATAAATTAGCTGATGTTCATGATGATGCTGAAATTTTAGAACATACGACTAGTGATCGTTTAATGGATCATCTAGATCGCTTTTTGGATTATCCAACGCATTGTCCACATGGCGGGGTGATTCCAAGTGCTGACGGTCGTTATGAAGAAGACAGCCATACTGTTTTAGCGGATATTGCTGATGGACAAAGTGTTGTAGTTGAAAGGTTTATTGATAATCATGATTTATTAACCTACTTGGACGATTTAAAATTAAAAATTGGGGAAGAATTAACGATTATTGAACATACACCGTTTGAAGGCCCAGTCAAAATCAGATTGCATAAAACTAAGCAGGAAATAAATGTTAGTTTTAAAGCGGCTCATTATATTTTTGTCAAATAGTTGTGACTTAAACTATCTTTTTAAAAAAATATATGATATACTCTAATTGTATTTTTGTATGGGTTACCGTGGTTAGATTGTTTCAAATAACTTTCCCCATTTGTGCCGATCAAGAATTACAATTTATTATTAATAAGTGCCCAAACGGCACAAGGAGGATTTTATTATGGAACAAGGTACAGTTAAATGGTTTAACGCTGACAAAGGTTTTGGTTTTATTACTCGCGAAGATGGTAGCGATGTATTCGTTCATTTCTCAGCTATCCAGGGCGACGGCTTCAAGACTTTAGATGAAGGTCAGCATGTAACTTTTGACGTTGAACAAAGCGATCGTGGACCACAAGCTGTTAACGTCGTTAAAGACTAATTTTAAATTAAGCTGTTACTGACAGCTTAAGTTTTAATTTGATTTGAAGCAGGATGAACGCTCATCCTGCTTCTTTTTTTTGGAGGTTTTCAATGAAACGGTTAAAACTGAAGTGGCTATTGTTGGGGAGTTTGCTGGCTAGTACAGGAACCAGTTTTATGTGGCCCTTGACTACCGTGTATATGCATGATTATCTGCATCAAAGTTTGTCGCTGGCCGGGGTCGTTTTACTAGTTGAATCACTGGTTATGATTGGCGGCAGTTATATTGGTGGGTATATTTTTGATCATTTGCAGGTAAATTTTTGGTTGCAAATTGCGATTGGCTTGTCAGTAATTTCATTACTCTTACTAATTTTTTTTAATGGATGGCCGGCTTATCCGTGTTTGTTGATTATTAATGCTTTTGGTGGAGCAATTGCCAATACAATTGTGAATTCGATGGCGACACTGATAACTGAAAAAGATTCACGCTATGTTTTTAATATGCTCTACTTTATGGCTAATATTGGTGTAGTCCTCGGAACAATGTTAGTGGGAATTGTAGTAAAATATGACATTCGCTTGATTTTTGTAATTACTTTTATCATGTTTATTTTTTTCTGGCTGATTGCAAGGACTTACTATCATGTCCCCTTGAATAACTCTGCTAGTGAAAAAAACGTTCCAAGCAAACATGTTCACCTAGAAAAGACTAGCCACCGACATGTCTGGTTAATTATGGGCTTATTATTGACATATTTAGCGATTCAGTTAGGTTACTCACAGTGGCAGAGTAATCTATCGATTTATATGCAAAGCTTGGGAATTTCCTTAACCAAATATAGCTACTTGTGGACGTTGAATGGAATTTTAATTGTTATTTTACAACCTTTTTTAAGTTTTTTAGAGGAACATTATCATATTGATCAGTTTTATAAGGTTTTGTTGGGATTTATTTTATTTATTTTAGCGTTTATTTCATTGATTTTTGCTAAAGATTATTGGCATTTTGTTTTTTCAATGGTTTGGGTAACGATTGGTGAAGTGATTACTTTTCCAACCGTTTCTTCACTGGCAGCCCAGCTGAGTTCAATTGCTGAAAGGGGGAAATACCAAGGAAGCGTTAGTATAGCAGCCTCTCTAGGACATGCATTTGGCCCACTTTTAGGTGGAATTATCATTGAAAAAGCCTCCTATGAATGGCTATTTTCAATGATGTCGATTTTGGTAATTTTTGCGACAATTATATGTGTGTTAATTAAATTCATGCTATTTAATTCGAAGTGATTAATTATCAATTGCAATTTGAAAAATTTTATAAGATAATTTGCCTCAAGAAGAATGGCTTTTGAGGGGATATTAAAATGAAATTGGATGATTTGATTATCGAAACGATTTTATTAGCTGGAAAAATTATGATTGAAAATGGCGCAGATATGGCGCGTGTTGATGATACTTTAACCCGTATTGCTCGTAATGCAGGAATTGAACAGCCTAAAATCTTTGAAACAACAACAGGAATTTTAATGTCAATTCCAGAAAGAAAAGCTTCACAAGTAGAACCAATTTTGAAACGAACGATTGATCTGGAAAAAGTATCCCTGGTTAATCAAAATTCGCGTGCTTTTCAGGCTGGAAAAATTTCTTTAAATGAACTTCATAATAATTTAATCAAGTTAAACATCTCAACCCCTTTTTTCTCTTTTTGGTTGCAGCTTTTAGCAGCTGTTGGGGTGAGCTGCACATTAATGCTAATGTATGGTGGCCATTGGCAGGATTTGATAGCGACTGCCTTGGCGGGCGGACTAGGCTATAGTTGTTATTATTTTATTAATAATCATTTGAAAGTTCGCTTTGTTAGTGAATTTTTAGCATCATTTTTAATAGGAATTATCGCAGTAATATGTGTACGGGTTAATGTAGGAGAACAAGTCAATATGATTACAGTTGGTGGGGTTATGCCGTTAGTACCAGGAGTTCCAATTACAAACGCAGTCCGTGACGTTTTCGCAGGTCATTTGTTAAGTGGGATGTCACGAGCATTAGAGTCTTTGTTGAGTGCTTGTGCAATTGGAATGGGAATTGCTTTTGTTTTTCGGTTCATGTAATGGGGGGCAGCAATGAAATGGAATTTTTGTTAATACAGATTGTTTGCTGTTATTTGGCAACATTAGGTTTTGGAATTATTGTCAACATTCCTCATCGCGCTTTGAACGCTTGTGGCTGGGTAGGTGTTTTTGGATGGTTAACTTATTTGGCTTTAAAGACTCTCAACTCCGGAACGATGTTAGCAAATGTAGTTGCCGCTTTGGTTATCGGTCTAGGTTCAATGGTGATGGCCCGAAAATTAAAAATGCCGATGATTCTATTTAATATTCCAAGTATGGTTCCTTTGGTTCCAGGGGGACAAGCCTATAATGCAGTTCGTAATTTTGCTTTTGGAAATGATTTGCAGGCTATTTATTATTTAGTTCAAGTGACAATGATTGCTGGGTCTATAGCCATGGGCTTTTTTATTGCGGAGTTGATAGCTCAGACATATTTTCAAACGAAACGAACCATAAAAAAATAAATCAGCTGGTAATAGCTTAATATTTTTTAATAAGCTATTGTCAGCTGATTAGAGTTTTCGCAGGCCTAAATGGCATTAACTGAAGCTAAAGTAATAGTATAATTTTCTGTTGGAACATGGTGTTTTTTCATTAACGCAACAAAGCAGTGACTAAATGTTTCAATTTCAGGGATAGTTGTTTCAGCCAACCAAACTTTATGCGCAGAGTGAGTAAAATTTCCTAATTGATCTAATTCAGGAAAATCTTCAATTTGTGGTGGTAAAATGCTTTGACTAAAGTTTATTTTATAGACGTGAGGTTTGGCTTCAGTCCATTCATTGTATTTTTTTTCACTAATCATTTAAAGTCCTCCTTTATTGAAAACGCTTACTGGTTCCTAATGAACAATATACTACTTCCAGTACTAAAGTCAATATATTGCTTTATTTTTTTCGTTAAAAATAAGTTGGATCTCTTTTTTACTACGAGATCCAACTTATTTTGTGATTTATTGATCATTGCTTGAATTGATATTTATTTGATTTGAACTACTCAAGGTGTTGCCAGTAGTTGCTGATTCTAACTGCAGTGCCTTCCGTAACTCATTGGTAACTCGTTGCTTTTCGTTTTCAGAAACAGCTTCAAAAGAAACTCCGTCAATAACATCTTGAGTGCCTTGAGCGTGGTCAGAAACTAGATTTCGACTAGTATGCCGGTACTTAAAAGCTAATAGTTCTAGATCCTTAAAAGTAAGATCAGTTCGTAGTTCATTTCCAATCTCATTAAAAAAGGTTGAGGACATTAAACTTTTTAAGTTGCTACCCTTATGCGAAATAGCAGTTAAAACTTGACGTTGTCGTAGTTGTCGGCCGTAATCGCCTAAAGGATCTGAATGGCGCATCCGGACATAAGCTAATGCTTGTTTTCCGTTTAAATCTTGTTTGATATTTTTTTTAAAGGAATATCCACCATAACTAAAGGTTAAAGTTGGGGTAATGGTAACTCCATTAACAGCATTGACCAAGTTTTCTAAACCACCCATGTTAATAGTGGCATAAAAATCGATTGGAATATTCAGATACTTTTGAACGGTTTTAACAGCAGTACCAGAGCCACCATAGTCATAAGCCGAATTTAGCTTACTAGGATAACTGTTTTCGAATCCGTAAATAGCTACTAAGGCATCGCGTGGTAGACTAACTAATGTCATTTTCTGTTTTTGGGGATTAAGAACAAGCACAATCAAAGTATCAGTACGTCCTTTAAAATTACGCCCTAAGGCTCCTGTATCTGTACCCATTAACAGAATCGAAATCGGTTTACCTTGCTGTAATAATTGCTGGGTGTCGCGAACCTTGCTAATATGAGCAGAACTGTAAACCTTGGTAGCAGTTTGGCGGGCCTGCTGATAAAGTTTTGTGAATTTGTAAAAGAAGACGCCACTGGCTGAAACAAACATGATACAAAAAATAAAAAAAGCTAATTTTAGTCGATGATGTTTTCTTATTGGTCGACGTTGTCGTCTATTTGGTTGTAATTTTTTGGTGGTTTCTGAAAGCTCATTCGATGATGTTGTCATGGTACAGGACTCCTTATATAGTGATATTTTAACAAAATTAATCATTTGCAACCACCAACAACTACTAAGATTTAAGAAAACTTTGCTTAAAATTAAACAGCCACTGGTCACTTAGTAAATTATTAATTCAATTAACAGTAAAAATATCTCAAGTTAAATGTTTTGCATTTAAAATATTGTATAATAAACTTGATTATCAGAGTTATGTTGAAAGTTGAATAACTAGAGACCAAAACTTTGATTGCGTCTGCTTCAATCAAGGAAGGGATTGAGTTAACTAATGAAATACTGTCAAAGATGCGGTCGAAAAGTAACCGAACAAACTCAAAATTGTCCGCATTGTGGAATAAAACAAGAAAATCCAACTGAAGTCGAAAGTAAGCATTGTAAAAAGTGTGACCAGTTGATTCCGGTAAACGCAAATTATTGTTCACATTGTGGAGCTGATCAAGCATTTTTTTATTATGAACAGTCTAAACCCGAAAAAACTGAACCTACAACTCAAACAGTAATAGAACCAAAAATAACAAAGAGTTCCGAACAAACTGTAGCTTTGCCCAAAAATGAATCGATTCACCCAGGACTAATTGTTTCGACAAAATTAATGATTCATGATCTTTTCTCAATTTCGAAACGAATAGGTCGGGCTGACTATTGGTGGGGATTTTTAGGTTTGAACTTGATGTCTGTGGCTGCTGGAATCATTATTGGTGTGATACTGAGCTTGACGCAAATGTTTGATCCATCGTTGACGGATTCACTTTATCGTTTGCTTTTGAGTGGCTGGCTAGCATTTATTTATATAACAATTACTACAGCACAGGTGAGAAGATTACACGATTGTGAATGGTCAGCCTGGTTGATTTTTGCTAAATTTATTTTCATAGTTGGTGATGTATTTATTATTTATGCTATGTTGCAACCTCAAGCAACGGCTAAAGCAAAATATACTTTTCAGGAAAAGAAGCATCCTAACTAAAAATTAATGGGAGCAGGTAAGCTTATGGAGGATATAATCAAAACAAATCGGCTTAAGTTACGGCAAGTAAGTTCAGCTGATTTGGAAGATTTATTTGATTATGCTTCACAGCCAACAGTGGCTGCTGCAGCTGGTTTTGATTGCTGTCAAACGTTTGAACAGGCAAAAAGGTTTATGAAAGATTTAGCTGTTCCAGAAACCTGGGTATTAGAATTAATTAGTTCTCAAAGAGTTATTGGTAATATTTGTTTATTTACTACCAGCAATGCATTGGGCGAACCAGATCTGCGTAAAAGATTATTAGGTTATGCTTTAAACCAAGATTATTGGAATCTTGGTTATATGACAGAAGCTTTGCAAGGGGTGGCGGTTTGGGCAACTCAGAAGAAAGTCAAGGAAATCGGAGCAGTAGTTTCAATAGATAATATTGCTTCACAGCGAGTTTTAGAAAAAAATCAATTTGTAATGCAGTCTGCCTTTAAAGCACCTTTAGGGACAGAATTAAAATTGCAGCCAGTGATTTATTATCAAAAAAACGTAACTGAAGTTTTTTAAGGGGGATGAGTATATGCAATTAACTAAGGGGTTTGAACAAGCAGCATGTATTATAGCTTTGTTAGCAACGCAGAATCGACAAATTCCAATTTCATCACAGGTAATCCACGACCGGGTGAATGGCTCACAAACTTATTTGCAAAAATTATTAAGAAAGTTAGTTGTTGCTGGATTAATAACTTCTGCTTCAGGGAATAGTGGAGGCTTTTCATTGGCTAAAGATCCCAAGGAGATTACCTTGCTGGAAATCGTGCAAGCAACGGAAGGTGAAATTAAAACATATCCTGATTTAGGTTTCATTGATTTAGTTTTTCGTGATTTTCGTCCCTTGTCACAAGAAGCAACCCATGTGATTAATCAAGCTTTCCATCAAGCAGATCAGCTTTGGTGTCAGTATTTGAGCACGAAAACGGTTTATCAAATCATTGTCGATACTTTTGGCAAAGAGGACATTCCGTTAGTCGATTGGAACGATTCTAAGATTGACAGTAGTTTGATTTTACCAAAATTAAAAAAATAGCGTTTAAAATTAACCAGTGAAATTGGATTTGATTAAATAATATTTAAATTAGTTTTTTCACAATAATAAAAGATGATAAGATGATAGTAAAGCAGTAGTAACTGCTTTCAGAAAAAACTATTCTACAAGCATGCTGGAGGTAAGAGCAACTGATGAAAGACGAAAAAAAGTATTATGGGGCCGATGCAATTGTTGATAGCTTGATTAATCATGATGTCAAATATGTTTTCGGAATTCCGGGAGCTAAAGTTGATCGAGTTTTTGAGCGTTTGGATCACCCAACTAATTCTAAGTCACCTAAATTAATATTAACTAGACATGAACAAAATGCAGCTTTTATGGCAGCTGGAATTGGGCGGATAACCGGTAAACCAGGAGTTGCTCTAACGACATCCGGACCGGGCGCCAGTAATTTAGCTACCGGCTTGGTAACTGCTACTGCTGAGGGTGACCCAGTATTGGCAATTTCTGGTCAGGTTCAACGAACTGATTTGCTGCGGCAGACTCATCAAAGTATGGCAAATTCATCATTATTTGCTCCAATCACCAAGTTCAGCGCAGAGGTTCAAGACCCGGAAAATATTTCCGAAGTAATTGCGAATGCTTATCAAGAAGCGGAGGCTGGTAAACAAGGAGCCGGTTTTGTTTCAGTTCCGCAAGATGTGACCGATGCTCAAGTTCATACTAAAGTTATTAAACCGTTAGCAGCTCCCAAATTGGGACCTGCTAGCCCAATTGAGTCAACTTTGTTGGCACAACGAATTAAAGCGGCACAGTTGCCAGTTTTACTTTTAGGGATGCGAGCATCCTCGCCGGAAACTACTAAAGCTATTCGGAACTTGATTGCAGAAACTCATTTGCCAGTGGTTGAAACTTTCCAAGGAGCAGGAATCATTCCGCGTGAAATGGAAGATGATTTCTTTGGTCGAGTTGGTTTGTTCCGCAATCAACCGGGTGATTTGTTATTGAAAAAAAGTGATTTAGTAGTGGCAATCGGCTATGATCCGATCGAATACGAACCTCGAAATTGGAATGCTGATGGTAAAGCAAACATTGTCGTTATTGACAGCATGCGAGCAGAAATTGATAAAAATTTCCAACCAGAGCGGGAATTAATTGGTGATATTGCCCAAACATTAGACTTCTTATTGCCATATATGAAGGGGTACCAGATTCCTGAGGGATCAAAAGAGTATTTGGACCAGATGCATGAAAAATTTGAAGAAAGAGATGCTGCACCGGCAATTAAAAAAGACCAAGTTTTAAATCATCCGTTAAGTATTATCCAAGAATTACAACAACGGATTACCGATGAAATGACAGTCACTGTAGATGTGGGCAGCTTTTACATCTGGATGGCGCGGCATTTTAGAAGCTATGCTCCTAGACATTTACTATTTAGTAATGGGATGCAAACTTTGGGAGTTGCTTTACCTTGGGCAATTGCAGCTGCTTTAGTCCGCCCAAATACCCAAATAGTTTCGGTATCAGGAGATGGTGGCTTCTTGTTTTCAGCACAGGATTTGGAAACGGCCGTGCGGTTGAACTTAAATATTGTGCATATTATCTGGAACGATGGTAATTATGATATGGTTAAATTCCAAGAAGAACTAAAGTATGGCAGTCCAGCGGGAGTGAAGTTTGGACCAGTCGATTTTGTCAAATATGCTGAAAGCTTTGGAGCAACCGGATATCGTGTAGGGCAAGCCACCGATTTGGGGAAAGTCTTAGATCAGGCTTTTGCAACTAAAGGGCCAGTTATTGTGGATATTCCAGTTGATTACAGTTTTAATCAGGAACTTGGTAAACAAATTTTGGATGATCAGTTGCATTAAACTGTGGTATAATTAAACTTAAATATTTATATCGAAGAGGTCGCGGATGATAAGAGTAGTTGCTGAAAGATGACAGGCATTGCTAATCAGCAATAAAAGGAGATTCCGCCGAAGCTTGATTTAACCTGAATTAAATCAAGCTGGGCTCTGGTTGAAAAAATCAGAGACTGTCGCAATTTATTTTGCGGAGCGCTATCGAGTATGACTTGATTAATTTAGTGAAGGTCTTGCTGGTAATGTTTGGCAGCAGGGCTTTTTTGCTGTAATTTTGTGCTTGACCTCTGAACTTTGAGGAGGATTTTGATGGAAAAAGGAATGGGACATGTCCGGAGAGCTTTGAAAACGCGTCATTTATCAATGATTGCTTTGGGAGGCAGTATTGGAACAGGTTTATTTGTTGCTAGTGGGTCAGCAATTTCAACAGCAGGACCTGGTGGGGCTTTATTAGCCTATATTGGAATTGGCATCATGGTTTACTTTTTGATGACTAGTTTGGGTGAGATGGCAACTTATTTGCCAGTAACTGGTTCATTTGCGGTTTATTCTGGGCGTTTTGTTGATCCAGCGTTAGGATTTGCAATGGGGTGGAATTATTGGTTCAATTGGGCAATCACATTAGCAGTAGATGTCAGCACGATTTCATTGGTAATGAAATTCTGGTTACCAGGAGTGCCGACTTGGATTTTTAGTTCAATTGCATTGGTTATTATTTTCTTGATTAATGGTTTTTCAGTCCTTTCATTTGGCGAAACGGAATATTGGTTGGCTTTAATTAAAGTTGTGACAGTGATTATTTTCTTGGTTATTGGATTATTAACAATTTTGGGAATTATGGGAGGCCATGCAGTTGGTTTAGAAAACTTTGCTTATAAAAAAGCTCCTTTTGTCGGAGGAATTCCAACAATTTTAAGTGTTTTTGTTGTTGCCGGTTTTTCTTTTCAAGGAACGGAATTGATTGGAATTACTGCGGGTGAGTCAGCAACTCCAGAAAAGAGTGTTCCCAAAGCTATTAAGCAAGTGTTTTGGCGAATCTTATTATTTTATATTTTATCGATTTTTATCATTGCTTGTTTAATTCCTTATACAAGTCCGAATTTATTGGGATCAGGCGCGCAGGATATTACTATTAGTCCGTTTACCTTGGTTTTCCGACGTGCGGGGTTAGCTTCGGCAGCTAGTGTGATGAATGCAGTAATTTTAACTTCAGTTTTGTCAGCAGCTAACTCTGGAATGTATGCATCAACCAGAATGTTATATTCACTTTCTCGTCATGGAGATGCACCTAGGATTTTCAGCAAATTGAATCAACGTGGAATTCCATTTGCAGCTTTGATAGGTACGACTACAGTTGGGTTATTTACATTCCTGATGAGCATTTTTGGGACACAAATTTATACGTTTTTAGTTAGTGCTAGCGGATTAACGGGCTTTATTGCTTGGCTTGGAATTGCGATTTCACATTATCGTTTCCGTCGAGCTTTAAAAAAACAGGGAAAATCATTGAAGAATTTAAAATACCGTGCAAAGCTTTTTCCGCTTGGACCATTATTGTCTTTCGTACTCTGTGTTCTGGTAATAATTGGTCAAGATTTGAAGTCATTTGCAGATCTGAATTGGCAGGCGATCAGTATTAGTTATATGAGCGTACCATTATTTTTAATTCTCTTTTTTTATTATAAATTACGATATCATACTAAGCTTATTCCACTTGAACAAGTGGATTTATCAAAACCGGATTTAAAAAAAGATCTTTGATAGGTTGACCGAAGTAATCAGATATGCTAACCTAATTTCATAAATAAAGGTCCGCCATAAGTAGGTATGGTAGAGATATGATGGTTGGTGAGAATCATAGCACCGAAACTCCAGCGGATATAAAAATAAAACGCAGGTAATGCTGCGCGGGTAATCGTTATCTTTTGGAGTGTAGCATAGCTTTTTACTGATGCTGAACTTGGGTGGTACCGCGAATTCGGCCTTTCGTCCCAATTTAGGGATGAAAGGCTATTTTTTTGGAGGAATTTTGAATGTTAGATATTAAAATGATTCGACAAAATGAAACTGAAATTAAACGTCGACTAGCAACACGCGGAGTCGATTCGAGAACGGTTGATCAGCTATTAGCTGCTGATCAGCGACGACGAGAATTGGTTGTTAAAACAGAGAACTTACGTCAACAAAAAAATGAAGTTTCCGAACAAATAGCTCAGGCGAAAAGAAACAAGCAAACTGCTGCTGATGAAATTTCACAAATGAAACAAGTTGGGCAGCAAATCAAACAAATTGATGAAGAGTTAAAAATGGTTCAAAGTAATGTTCAAGATTTAGCATCGCGTTTGCCTAACTTACCGCATCCTTCAATTCCCATTGGACCAGATGAAGATAGCAATGTAGAAATAAAAAAAGTTGGTACTCCAAAAAAATTTGACTTTGAGCCGAAACCTCATTGGGAGATTGGCGAAAAATTAGGAATTCTTGATTTTGAACGAGGAGCCAAGGTTTCAGGTAGTCGTTTTTTATATTACGTTGGCCTAGGTGCTAAATTAGAACGAGCAGTTTATAATTTTATGTTGGATGAACACGAAAAGGATGGTTATACGGAAATATTGCCACCATATTTAGTTAATGCTGCATCAATGTATGGAACTGGACAATTTCCTAAGTTTAAGGAAGATGTTTTCCAAATTCAAGATCAAGACTTAACTTTAATTCCGACTGCTGAGGTTCCGTTAACCAATTATTATCGTGATGAAGTTATTCCTAACGAAAAATTACCCGTCTATTTTACAGCGTTGTCACCTTCATTTCGCTCGGAAGCTGGAAGTGCTGGGCGTGATACCCGTGGTTTGATCCGATTGCATCAGTTCAATAAGGTGGAAATGGTTAAGTATTGTCGACCAGAAGCGTCTTATGACGAACTTGAGAAAATGACGGTTAATGCCGGAAATATTCTTGAAAAACTAGGATTGCCTTACCATATAATTACTCTTTCAACTGGAGACATGGGCTTTTCAGCAGCCATGACACATGATTTAGAGGTATGGATACCGGCGCAAAATACTTATCGTGAAATCTCTAGCTGTTCTAATTGTGAGGACTTTCAAGCACGAAGAGCACATATTCAATATCGTGATGAAAATGGGAAATTGAATTTTGTTCATACTTTGAACGGTTCTGGGCTAGCCGTTGGGAGAACTGTGGCAGCAATTCTGGAGAATTATCAAAATGCAGATGGAACGGTGACAGTCCCTGAAGCTTTACGCCCCTATATGCATGGAATAGATTTGATTAAATAACTATATTTAAAGGGAACTAACCAAGATTTTTTTCGGTTGGTTCCTTTTGCATTTTAACTTAAAATGCAGTAGTTGGTTTTTGTTGAGAAGGATGAAATTTGCTTTTTAAACTGAGAATTTGGATATTATATTTGTGATTTAGTTTTTAGACAAGAAAAATTGAAAAAAGTTATTGACGGGCAACCATTTAATTGGTATTATATTCATTGTTGTTGAAAGCGACTTACGTTGACTTCCACAATATAAACGATAGATTGTTAAGAAAACTTTTAGTTGACTTTAAAGTAAAAGTGAGTATAATTAAATATCGTGTTACTAATAATTTATGTAGACCTTTGAAAACTGAACAAAGTTTCGATAAAGCAAATGTGCAGGGCCTTGCGAAAGCAAGGACAAAATTTGCGAAGTCAATTCGCTAGTAATAAAAATGAGTCACAAACTTTAAAATGAGAGTTTGATCCTGGCTCAGGACGAACGCTGGCGGCGTGCCTAATACATGCAAGTCGAACGAAGCTGTTTTAACTGGTGCTTGCACCGACTTAAACAACTGAGTGGCGAACGGGTGAGTAACACGTGGGCAACCTGCCCCAAAGCGGGGGATAACATTTGGAAACAGATGCTAATACCGCATAACCACAGAAACCACATGGTTTCTGTGTCAAAGATGGTTTCGGCTATCACTTTGGGATGGACCCGCGGCGTATTAGCTAGTTGGTAAGGTAATGGCTTACCAAGGCAATGATACGTAGCCGAACTGAGAGGTTGATCGGCCACATTGGGACTGAGACACGGCCCAAACTCCTACGGGAGGCAGCAGTAGGGAATCTTCCACAATGGACGAAAGTCTGATGGAGCAACGCCGCGTGAGTGAAGAAGGTTTTCGGATCGTAAAACTCTGTTGTCAGAGAAGAACGTGTGCGAGAGTAACTGCTCGTGCAGTGACGGTATCTGGCCAGAAAGCCACGGCTAACTACGTGCCAGCAGCCGCGGTAATACGTAGGTGGCAAGCGTTGTCCGGATTTATTGGGCGTAAAGGGAACGCAGGCGGTCTTTTAAGTCTGATGTGAAAGCCTTCGGCTTAACCGAAGTCGTGCATTGGAAACTGGGAGACTTGAGTGCAGAAGAGGAGAGTGGAACTCCATGTGTAGCGGTGAAATGCGTAGATATATGGAAGAACACCAGTGGCGAAAGCGGCTCTCTGGTCTGTAACTGACGCTGAGGTTCGAAAGCGTGGGTAGCAAACAGGATTAGATACCCTGGTAGTCCACGCTGTAAACGATGAATGCTAAGTGTTGGAGGGTTTCCGCCCTTCAGTGCCGCAGCAAACGCATTAAGCATTCCGCCTGGGGAGTACGACCGCAAGGTTGAAACTCAAAGGAATTGACGGGGGCCCGCACAAGCGGTGGAGCATGTGGTTTAATTCGAAGCAACGCGAAGAACCTTACCAGGTCTTGACATCTTCTGATAGCCTAAGAGATTAGGTGTTCCCTTCGGGGACAGAATGACAGGTGGTGCATGGTTGTCGTCAGCTCGTGTCGTGAGATGTTGGGTTAAGTCCCGCAACGAGCGCAACCCTTATTGTCAGTTGCCAGCATTAAGTTGGGCACTCTGGCAAGACTGCCGGTGACAAACCGGAGGAAGGTGGGGATGACGTCAAATCATCATGCCCCTTATGACCTGGGCTACACACGTGCTACAATGGACGATACAACGAGTCGCTAGACCGCGAGGTTAAGCTAATCTCTGAAAGTCGTTCTCAGTTCGGATTGCAGGCTGCAACTCGCCTGCATGAAGTCGGAATCGCTAGTAATCGCGGATCAGCATGCCGCGGTGAATACGTTCCCGGGCCTTGTACACACCGCCCGTCACACCATGAGAGTTTGTAACACCCAAAGCCGGTGGGGTAACCAATAGGAGCCAGCCGTCTAAGGTGGGACAGATGATTGGGGTGAAGTCGTAACAAGGTAGCCGTAGGAGAACCTGCGGCTGGATCACCTCCTTTCTAAGGATAGAAACGGAACCTGCACAAGCACGAAACTTTGTTTAGTTTTGAGAGGTCTACTCTCTTGAGGATGTATGGGCCTATAGCTCAGCTGGTTTAGAGCGCACGCCTGATAAGCGTGAGGTCGATGGTTCAAGTCCATTTAGGCCCATCCTTTTGATATGGGGCCTTAGCTCAGATGGGAGAGCGCCTGCTTTGCACGCAGGAGGTCATCGGTTCGATCCCGTTAGGCTCCATTGATGGTAAAACCATCAGTTTTGTTCTTTGAAAACCAGATAATATCTTTTTTATTAAACCGAGAACACCGCGTATTAAAAGAGTTTTGAACAAGAAGTTCTTGACGCAAACTCATAACCGTTTTACCGCAGGTAAAACAAGGTTAAGTTAATAAGGGCGCATGGTGGATGCCTTGGCACTAGGAGCTGATGAAGGACGGGACTAACACCGATATGCTCCGGGGAGCTGTAAGTAAGCTGTGATCCGGAGATTTCCGAATGGGGCAACCCAATAGCTGTAATGAGCTATTACTGCTAGTTGAATACATAGACTAGTTAGAAGCAAACGCAGGGAACTGAAACATCTAAGTACCTGCAGGAAGATAAAGAAAACTCGATTCCCCCAGTAGCGGCGAGCGAAGCGGGAAGAGCCCAAACTAGAAAGCTTGCTTTCTAGGGTTGTAGGACTGAACATTTGAGTTAACAAAGAAAACGATAGTCGAATGATCTGGGAAGGTCAGCAAAATAAGGTGAGAGCCCCGTAGACAAAATCGTTTTCCCTCAGTTCAGGATCCTGAGTACGGCGGAACACGTGAAATTCCGTCGGAATCCGGGAGGACCATCTCCCAAGGCTAAATACTACCTAGTGACCGATAGTGAACCAGTACCGTGAGGGAAAGGTGAAAAGCACCCCGGAAGGGGAGTGAAATAGTTCCTGAAACCATGTGCCTACAAGTAGTTAGAGCCCGTTAACGGGTGATAGCGTGCCTTTTGTAGAATGAACCGGCGAGTTACGTTTGTATGCAAGGTTAAGTCGTAAATGATGGAGCCGTAGCGAAAGCGAGTCTGAAGAGGGCGAATTAGTATGCAGACGTAGACCCGAAACCAGGTGACCTACCCATGTCCAGGTTGAAGGTGTGGTAAAACGCACTGGAGGACCGAACTCGTGTATGTTGAAAAATGCTGAGATGAGATGTGGGTAGCGGAGAAATTCCAAACGAACTTGGAGATAGCTGGTTCTCTCCGAAATAGCTTTAGGGCTAGCCTCGAAGTTAGGATAATGGAGGTAGAGCACTGTTTGAACTAGGGGCCCGTCTTGGGTTACTGAATTCAGATAAACTCCGAATGCCATATATTTATCTTCGGGAGTCAGACTGCGAGTGATAAGATCCGTAGTCGAAAGGGAAACAGCCCAGACCACCAATTAAGGTCCCTAAATATATGTTAAGTGGAAAAGGATGTGGAATTGCACAGACAACTAGGATGTTGGCTCAGAAGCAGCCACCATTTAAAGAGTGCGTAATAGCTCACTAGTCGAGTGATCCTGCGCCGAAAATGTACCGGGGCTAAACATATTACCGAAATTGTGGATGCAACCGTAAGGTTGCGTGGTAGGAGAGCGTTCTAAGGGCGGAGAAGCTGGATCGTAAGGACCAGTGGAGCGCTTAGAAGTGAGAATGCCGGTATGAGTAGCGCAAGACAGGTGAGAATCCTGTCCACCGAATGACTAAGGTTTCCTGGGGAAGGCTCGTCCACCCAGGGTTAGTCGGGACCTAAGCTGAGGCCGCAAGGCGTAGGCGATGGATAACAGGTTGAGATTCCTGTACCAGCAATGATTGTTTGAGCAATGGAGGGACGCAGGAGGCTAAGCACGCACACTGTTGGAGGTGTGTTCAAGCAACAAGTCTGTTAGTGAGTAAAATGCTTGCTGACATAAGGACAAGTTGTGATGAGTAGCGAAATTTAAGTAGTGAAGGTGCTGATGTCACACTGCCGAGAAAAGCTTCTAGTGAGATCAAAGCTGCCCGTACCGCAAACCGACACAGGTAGTCGAGGAGAGAATCCTCAGGTGAGCGAGAGAACTCTCGTTAAGGAACTCGGCAAAATGACCCCGTAACTTCGGGAGAAGGGGTGCTGAGCGTAAGCTCAGCCGCAGTGAAAAGGCCCAGGCGACTGTTTATCAAAAACACAGGTTTCTGCAAAATCGTAAGATGACGTATAGGGGCTGACGCCTGCCCGGTGCTGGAAGGTTAAGAGGATGGGTTAGCTTCGGCGAAGCTCAGAATTGAAGCCCCAGTAAACGGCGGCCGTAACTATAACGGTCCTAAGGTAGCGAAATTCCTTGTCGGGTAAGTTCCGACCCGCACGAAAGGCGTAACGATCTGGGCACTGTCTCGACGAGAGACTCGGTGAAATTATAATACCCGTGAAGATGCGGGTTACCCGCGACAGGACGGAAAGACCCCATGGAGCTTTACTGTAGCTTGATATTGGGTGTTTGTACAACTTGTACAGGATAGGTAGGAGCCATAGAAGCCGGAACGCTAGTTTCGGCAGAGGCATTGGTGGGATACTACCCTCGTTGTATGAACACTCTAACCCTCGCCAATAAACTTGGCGGGAGACAGTGTCAGGTGGGCAGTTTGACTGGGGCGGTCGCCTCCTAAAAGGTAACGGAGGCGCCCAAAGGTTCCCTCAGAATGGTTGGAAATCATTCGCAGAGTGTAAAGGCACAAGGGAGCTTGACTGCGAGACAGACAAGTCGAGCAGGGACGAAAGTCGGGCTTAGTGATCCGGTGGTTCCGAATGGAAGGGCCATCGCTCAACGGATAAAAGCTACCCTGGGGATAACAGGCTTATCTCCCCCAAGAGTCCACATCGACGGGGAGGTTTGGCACCTCGATGTCGGCTCATCGCATCCTGGGGCTGTAGTCGGTCCCAAGGGTTGGGCTGTTCGCCCATTAAAGCGGTACGCGAGCTGGGTTCAGAACGTCGTGAGACAGTTCGGTCCCTATCCGTCGCGGGCGTAGGAAATTTGAGAGGAGCTGTCCTTAGTACGAGAGGACCGGGATGGACACACCGCTGGTGTACCAGTTGTTCTGCCAAGAGCATAGCTGGGTAGCTAAGTGTGGATGAGATAAACGCTGAAAGCATCTAAGTGCGAAACTCACCTCAAGATAAGATTTCCCATTCTTTAGAGAAATAAGGTTCCTGAGAGAAGATCAGGTAGATAGGCTGGAAGTGGAAGTTCAGTGATGAATGGAGCGGACCAGTACTAATAAACCGAAGACTTAACCAAAGAAGAAGAACGGAGTTCGAGGGAAAAAGAGAAAGATATTAGCTGGTTTTGAGAGAACAAGATTTTCTCAAAAGAAGAGTGCGGTGGCGATAGCAAGAAGGATACACCTGTTCCCATGCCGAACACAGAAGTTAAGCTTCTTAACGCCGATAGTAGTTGGGGGATCGCCCCCTGTGAGGGTAGGAAGTTGCCGTGCTCACTTCGATGGAGGATTAGCTCAGTTGGGAGAGCGTCTGCCTTACAAGCAGAGGGTCACAGGTTCGAGCCCTGTATCCTCCATTGAGTCGTTAGCTCAGTCGGTAGAGCATCTGACTTTTAATCAGAGGGTCGACAGTTCGAGCCTGTCACGACTCATAGGTCAATTTTGCGGGTGTGGCGGAATTGGCAGACGCACTAGATTTAGGTTCTAGCGTTGAAAAACGTGGGGGTTCAAATCCCTTCACCCGCACCATATTTGCCGACTTAGCTCAGTTGGTAGAGCATCTGATTTGTAATCAGAGGGTCGGGCGTTCGAATCGTCTAGTCGGCACCATTATTATGCGGAAGTAGTTCAGTGGTAGAACATCACCTTGCCATGGTGGGGGTCGCGGGTTCGAATCCCGTCTTCCGCTTGTTCCAAATATTTTATTTAGTTATTTATGCCGGGGTGGCGGAACTGGCAGACGCACAGGACTTAAAATCCTGCGGTAAGTGATTACCGTACCGGTTCGATTCCGGTCCTCGGCATTATTTGCACCCATAGCGCAATTGGATAGAGTGTCTGACTACGAATCAGAAGGTTGTAGGTTCGACTCCTACTGGGTGCAGTAAAGCGGAAAGTAGTTTGGAGCTAGGTCTTGATTTGAATATAGCTGGGTAGTTTCTACTTTTTCGACTAATTAAGAGTTTCGGGAAGTAGCTCAGCTTGGTAGAGCACTACGTTCGGGACGTAGGGGTCGCAGGTTCAAATCCTGTTTTCCCGATATCAAAAGTTCTCGTAAAGCGAGGGCTTTTTTTTTGCAGTTAAAACTTTTGCAATTCTTCCTTTTTCAAGTATAATAATAGTCAATATTAGTCAAATTTCAGAGGATGATTAGATGCAAAGTCAGAATATTTCTGATATCATTGAAAAATATTTAAAAAGTATTTTGGCAGAATCGCAAGAAGTTGAAATTAAACGTTCTGAAATGGCACAACTGTTCAACTGCGTGCCTTCGCAAATTAATTATGTAATTAAAACCCGATTTAATATTCAAAATGGATACATTGTCAGAAGTAAACGTGGGGGTGGTGGTTATATTCGAATTGCAAAAGTTAACTTAGTTGACGATTATGATGTACTTGATGAATTAATCACTATTGTTGGTGACAGTATAAATTTTAAAGATGCATTTCAACTTATTCAAAGTTTATTTCAAGCAAGTGTCTTATCACAAATGACAGCTAATTTATTATTGGCTGTTATTGATAAAAAAACTTTGAGTTTTGGTGATAGCGAACTTGAGAATATGCTGCGGGCGCGTATAATGAAAAGCATCTTAACTCGTTTGAAATATGATGATTAAATGATTAGAAAGTGGGGGCAATTTTATGGAAAACTTATTTACACCAAGTGCAAGACAAGTATTAGTTATCGCCCAAGAACAAGCAAAAGACTTTCGACATCAAGCAATTGGGACAGAACATTTACTCTTAGCACTGACAATCGAAAAAAATGGAATTGCCGGTAAGATATTAAAACAATTTGTAGTTACTGAAACAGACGTGCGAGAGGAAATCGAGCGTCTAACTGGATATGGTACTTTAAAGAATGTTAGTGGGTATTTACCATATACACCGCGTGCAAAGGAAATTTTAGCTAAAGCAAGTGAAAATGCACAAAAAACAAATGCCTTAAAAATTGGTACGGAGCATTTACTGATGGCTTTACTGCAAAACAGTGATTTACTGTCGTCGAGAATTTTACAAAGTTTAAGTGTTGATAGCCATCGGATGTACCAAGAAATCATTCATAAGCTGGGTGTCAGTGAAATTCAAATGAAAAAATATGATAAAGCTAGACCTAAGGCGAATGGAACACCAACTTTAAACACGCTCGCCCGTGATTTAACTAAATTAGCAGCTGAGAATAAGATTGATCCTGTAATTGGGCGGGAAAAGGAAGTTCGTCGAGTAATTCAAGTACTGAGTCGCCGAACCAAAAATAATCCAGTACTGCTTGGTGAACCAGGTGTTGGTAAAACAGCAATTGCTGAAGGATTAGCCCAAGTTATCGTTAGCGGTCAAGTACCTGAGAGTTTAGCCCATAAGAGGGTAATGGTTCTGGACATGGGATCTTTAGTTGCAGGTACAAAATATCGAGGTGAATTTGAGGATCGAGTAAAAAAGATTCTTGATGAAATTTACGCTGATGGTCAAGTTATCCTTTTCATTGATGAGTTGCATACTTTAATTGGAGCTGGTGGAGCTGAAGGAGCTATCGATGCTTCAAATATTTTGAAACCTGCTTTAGCACGTGGTGAAGTTCAGGTGGTTGGTGCAACAACACTGGATGAATTTCAAAAATATATAGAATCCGATTCAGCACTGGAACGTCGCTTTGCTAAAATTATGGTGGCTGAACCAACAACAGATGATAGTTTGAAAATTTTGCAGGGCTTGCGTCCACGTTATGAAGCACATCATCATTTAAAAATCACTGATGAAGCGTTAGTAGCAGCGGTTAAGCTGAGTTCACGCTATATTTCAGATCGTTATTTGCCTGACAAAGCAATTGATTTGATGGATGAAGCAGCAGCTAAGGTTAGATTAAATCAATCTAGTAGTACTAAGTCAATTGAAGAAAAGAAAGGAAAACTCCAGCAATTAGCTGGTCAAAAGGTTACAGCACTAACGCAAGAAAAATTTGAAGAAGCGGCGAAGATACGAAAAAAGGAATTACGTCTTAAAGACTCAATTGATAAACTACTTGAACAACAATCAAAGGGTGTTTATACGGTCTCTGTTGGAGCAGAGGATATTGCTCAGGTTGTTTCAGAATGGACCGGTGTCCCAGTTACGCAAATGAATAAAAGTGAAACTGCCCGCTTAATTGATCTGGAAAAAATTCTTCATCAACGAGTTATCGGGCAAGAAGCAGCTGTTTCAGCTGTTTCTCGAGCAATTCGACGTGCTCGAAGTGGATTAAAAGATCCAAAACGACCAATTGGTTCATTTATGTTTTTGGGTCCCACCGGTGTTGGAAAAACAGAATTAGCTAAAGCATTGGCGGAAGCGATGTTTGGATCAGAGAACTCAATGATTCGAATTGACATGAGCGAGTATATGGAAAAATATAGTACCAGTCGCTTAGTAGGGTCTCCTCCCGGTTATGTAGGATATGATGAGGGTGGACAATTAACAGAAAAAGTTAGGCAGCATCCGTATTCGGTAGTGTTGTTTGACGAAGTAGAAAAGGCCCATCCAGATGTTTTTAATATTTTGCTTCAAGTTCTTGATGATGGATATTTAACGGATTCTAAAGGTAGAAAAATTGATTTTCGTAATACAATCATTATTATGACTTCAAACCTAGGCGCAACTGCTTTGCGTGATGAAAAACAAGTTGGATTTGGTAGTACTCAGCCGGAAGATAAATTTAAGGCAATGTCAGCTAAAATTCAAGAAATCTTGAAAAAAACTTTCCGACCAGAATTTCTTAATCGAATTGATGAAACAATTATTTTTCATCAGTTGGAGAAAAAAGAATTGCATGCAATTGTTAAGTTAATGGCCAAAGAGTTATTGGATCGTGTTCGCCAGCAGCAAGTTAAAATTAAGATAACTCCAGCAGCAATTGATTTGGTTGCGAAAAAAGGGTTCGACCCTGAATATGGTGCTCGTCCAATCCGGCGGGCATTACAGACTGAAGTGGAAGACAAACTTAGTGAATTATTAATTACTGGGCAGGTTAAAGTTGGGAGCTCTGTTTCAATTGGAGCTAGCAAAGGCAAAATTGTAATTAGTGTACATGAGGATCAGAAGCTAATTGATAAAGAAAAGGTTAGTCAAAAATAGGTTAGTTTTCGATAGAGTTGTGATGACAAGGTCACAGCTCTTTTTGGGGTTAACCATTTGACTTTTGATAAAGTTTTCAGTATCATTAGTAAGTATAATCTGTGAATTATCGGGTGACTGTGATATATTGTCCATAGTTATCGCCGAGAAAAGCAAAAATAGTGTGTTTCGCCGTTTAGGTGTCAACTGTTTTTGGTTTTTTTTTGCCTAAAAATAAGATTTATTTGGTTTAATAGTTAATTGTAACCAAAATGTAATATTTGTGAAGGCTATTTGCAGAAATAATTTGAGAGGTGAACAACTTGGCAGGACATATAGTTAAATACGGTAAACATCGAACTCGTAGAAGTTATGCACGTATCAAAGAAGTTCTGGAACTGCCTAATTTGATCGAAATTCAAACTAATTCATATAAATGGTTTTTGAATGACGGTCTTAGAGAGGTTTTCGAGGATATTATGCCGATTGAGGATTTTGCAGGCAATTTATCTTTGAAGTTCGTTGATTATCAATTGTTGAAACCAAAATACACAGTCGAGGAAGCACGACAGCATGATGCTAATTTTTCGGCACCACTGCACGTTACGTTGAATTTAATAAACCATGAAACCGGAGAAATTAAATCTCAGGATGTTTTCTTTGGCGACTTCCCACTAATGACTGAACAGGGTACTTTCATTATAAATGGTGCTGAACGAGTTATCGTTTCACAATTAGTTCGTTCACCTGGAGTTTATTACAATTCTGAAATGGATAAAAGTGGTCGAGTTACCTATGGAACGACAGTAATTCCTAATCGAGGAGCTTGGCTAGAATATGAGAATGATGCTAAAAATATTGCATATGTCAGAATCGATCGAACGCGTAAAATTCCGTTAACTGAATTAATCAGAGCGTTAGGTTTTAGTTCTGATGATGAAATTGTCAAAATGCTTGGTGCCAGCGACAGCTTACTTTTGACTCTTGAAAAAGACGTGCATAAGGTCAGCGAAGATTCACGTGTCGAGGAGTCGCTGAAAGATATTTATGAACGACTACGCCCAGGTGAGCCTAAAACGGCTGATAGTGCCCGTAGTTTGTTAACTGCTCGTTTCTTTGATCCGAAACGTTATGACTTAGCGCCAGTTGGACGCTACAAAATCAACAAGAAGTTAGATTTGAAGAATCGGTTACTCAATCTAACTTTGGCAGAAACGTTGGCCGATCCAGAAACTGGAGAAATCTTAGCTAAGAAGGATACTGTTTTAGATAAACAAGTCCTGGATAACTTGGCTCCGTTTTTAGCAAGAAAAGATTTTAAAACTTATACTTTCCAACCTTCAGATGAAGGTGTGGTTACCAATCCAATGGTAGTACAAATTATCAAGGTTTATTCACCGAAGGACCCAGAAAAAATAGTTAATATGATTGGCAATGGCAATATTGACTTGAAGTATAAGCATATTTTACCGGCCGATATTATTGCTTCAATGAATTACTTTTTTAATTTGCAAGAAGATATTGGCAATACAGATGATATTGATCATTTAGGTAATCGACGGATTCGTTGCGTGGGTGAATTATTGGAGAACCAATTTAGAATTGGTTTATCGCGGATGGAGCGTGTTGTTCGCGAACGGATGTCAATTCAAGACACAGCCACAGTAACTCCCCAACAGTTGATTAATATTCGACCAGTAGTTGCTTCAATTAAAGAATTCTTTGGTAGTTCTCAATTATCCCAGTTTATGGACCAGACTAATCCCCTAGGCGAATTGACTCATAAACGTCGTTTGTCTGCCTTAGGACCCGGTGGTTTGACTCGTGATCGAGCTGGGTATGAAGTTCGTGACGTTCACTATACGCATTATGGTCGGATGTGCCCGATTGAAACACCTGAAGGACCTAATATTGGTTTGATTAATAGTTTGTCTTCTTATGCTCGAATCAACCAATATGGTTTTATTGAAACACCTTATCGGCGTGTTTCTTGGACCACTCACAAAGTTACAGATAAAATTGATTATTTAACTGCTGATGAAGAAGATAATTATGTTATTGCTCAGGCTAACTCGCCATTAAATGATGATGGTTCGTTTGTTAATAACGTTGTTATGGCTCGTAGTAAGAGTGATAATATTGAAATTTCAGTTGATAAAGTTGATTACATGGATGTTTCGCCAAAACAAGTTGTTGCTGTTGCGACTGCATGTATTCCTTTCTTGGAAAATGATGATTCTAACCGTGCTTTGATGGGTGCTAACATGCAGCGTCAGGCGGTTCCACTGATTGATCCCCATGCACCACTGGTTGGTACAGGGATTGAATATAAAGCAGCACATGATTCTGGGGTTGCTTTGATTAGCAAACATGATGGAACAGTTGAATATGTTGATGCTCGAGAAATTCGAGTAAGACGCGATGATGGTACACTTGATAGGTACAAATTAATGAAATTCCGTCGCTCAAATGGTGGTAAAAACTACAATCAACGTCCGATTGTTCAAGTTGGAGATCATGTCGACAATGACGAAGTTTTAGCTGATGGCCCATCAATGGAAAATGGTGAATTAGCTTTGGGTCAAAACCCATTAATTGCTTTTATGACGTGGGATGGCTACAATTTCGAAGATGCGATTGCGATTAATGAACGCTTAGTTAAAGAAGATGTGTATACTTCTATTCATATTGAAGAACATGAATCAGAAGCTCGTGATACCAAGTTAGGGCCGGAAGAGATGACTCGTGAAATCCCTAATGTTGGTGAAGATGCTTTGAAAGATTTAGACGAATTCGGTATTATTCGGATTGGTGCTGAAGTTCATGATGGAGATATCTTAGTTGGTAAGGTAACACCTAAGGGAGTTACTGAATTGTCAGCTGAAGAACGTTTGTTGCATGCTATTTTTGGTGAAAAGGCTCGTGAAGTTCGTGATACTTCTTTGCGCGTACCTCATGGTGGCGGCGGAATTGTTCAGGATGTTAAAATCTTTACACGTGAAGCTGGTGATGAATTATCACCTGGTGTCAATATGATGGTACGAGTTTATATTGCCCAGAAGCGTAAGATTCAAGTTGGTGATAAGATGGCCGGACGTCATGGAAACAAAGGTACAGTTTCAATTGTAATTCCAGAAGAGGATATGCCATTTATGCCTGATGGGACTCCGGTTGATATCATGTTGAGTCCAATGGGTGTTCCTTCACGTATGAATATTGGTCAGGTTTTGGAACTTCATTTAGGAATGGCTGGCCGCAAGTTAGGGATTCATATTGCTTCACCCGTTTTTGATGGTGCACGTGATAGTGATATCTGGTCAGCTTTAAAAGAGGCCGGCGTTTCTAGTGATGGTAAATCAGTTCTTTATGATGGTCGAACTGGAGAACCGTTTGATAATCGAATTGCAGTTGGCGTTATGTACTATATGAAGTTAGCTCATATGGTTGATGATAAGATTCATGCTCGTTCAATTGGGCCATACTCATTAGTTACACAGCAACCATTAGGTGGTAAAGCACAATTTGGTGGTCAGCGTTTTGGTGAAATGGAAGTTTGGGCTTTAGAAGCATATGGTGCTGCTTATACATTGCAAGAAATTTTAACTTATAAATCTGATGATGTAGTGGGTCGAGTTAAGACTTATGAAGCAATTGTTAAGGGTGAACCGATTCCTAAGCCAGGTGTACCTGAATCGTTTAGAGTTTTGGTTAAGGAACTTCAATCATTAGGACTTGATATGAAAGTTCTAGATTCTGACAAAAAAGAGATTGAGTTGCGAGATATGGACGACGAGGACGATGAGGTCATGAATGTTGATGCTTTGAGCAAATTGGCTAAACAACAGGCTGAAAAGAAAGCACAAGCTGAAGCTGACAGTCCAGCGACAGAAATGACAGACACAGAAGCTAAAACTGAAAATTAGAAAATCCGAATAAAAACGAAAAGGAGGTCGGTCTTTTTGATCGATGTCAATAAGTTTGACAGTATGCAGATTGGTTTGGCTTCTTCAGACAAAATCCGCAGCTGGTCTTATGGTGAAGTAAAAAAACCAGAAACGATCAATTATCGAACACTTAAGCCAGAAAAAGATGGCTTGTTTGACGAAAGAATTTTTGGTCCTACAAAAGATTGGGAATGCGCTTGTGGAAAATATAAACGGATTCGTTATAAGGGAATCGTTTGTGACCGTTGTGGCGTTGAGGTAACTCGTTCTAAAGTTCGAAGAGAACGAATGGGTCATATCGAATTGGCAGCCCCAGTTACGCATATCTGGTATTTCAAGGGAATTCCGAGTCGGATGGGCTTAGTTTTGGACATGAGTCCCCGTGCTCTTGAGGAAATTATCTATTTCGCTTCTTATGTGGTTACTGAGCCAGGTAATACTCCTTTAGAGAAAAAACAGTTGTTAACTGAAAGAGAATATCGTGAAAAACGTGAGAAGTATGGTAAAGAATTTCAAGCATCAATGGGTGCTGAAGCAATTCGAACTTTATTAAAAGATGTTGACCTAGCCAAAGAATGTGAAGAATTAAAGGAAGAACTAAAAGATGCTACTGGACAAAAACGGACACGAGCAGTTCGTCGATTAGATATCTTAGAAGCTTTCTTGCAATCTGGTAATCGACCGGACTGGATGGTAATGGATGCTATTCCAGTTATTCCACCAGATTTACGTCCAATGGTTCAATTGGAAGGTGGTCGTTTTGCAACTTCAGATTTGAATGATTTGTATCGGAGAGTCATCAACCGTAACAATCGTCTGAAACGTTTGTTAGATTTGAATGCACCAGGAATTATTGTTCAAAATGAAAAACGAATGCTGCAAGAAGCTGTAGATGCGCTGATTGATAATGGCCGCCGCGGACGTCCAGTAACTGGTCCAGGGAACCGACCATTGAAGTCACTTTCACACATGTTAAAAGGAAAGCAAGGTCGTTTCCGCCAAAACTTATTAGGTAAGCGTGTTGATTACTCTGGTCGTTCGGTTATTGATGTTGGCCCTAAGCTAAGAATGAATCAGATGGGAATTCCGCATGAAATGGCATTGGAATTATTCAAGCCATTCATGATGAAAGAGTTAGTTAAACGCGGAATGGCTTCAAATATCAAAAATGCTAAGCGTAAGATTGAACGGCGTGATGAAGATATTTGGGATGTTTTAGAGGAAGTTATCAAAGAGCATCCAGTTTTGTTAAATCGAGCACCTACCTTGCATCGTTTGGGTATTCAGGCTTTCGAACCAGTATTGGTTGATGGTAAATCTATGAGATTGCACCCATTAGCTTGTGAAGCTTACAATGCTGACTTTGATGGAGATCAGATGGCGATTCATGTTCCATTATCAGATGAGGCGCAAGCTGAGGCCCGACTACTAATGTTGGCAGCTCACCACATTTTGGCACCGAAAGATGGTAAACCGATTGTAACTCCTTCTCAAGATATGGTTATTGGTAACTATTACATGACTGTTGAGGAACCAAACCGTGAAGGTGAAGGGATGGTTTTCAAAGATGTCAATGAAGTGCGGACGGCTTATTTAAATAATTATGTTCATTTGCATACACGAATTGGTCTACAGACAGCTTCATTAGCTGCAGCTGGAAAACCATTCACTGATTGGCAAAAACAGCGAGTTATGGTAACAACGGTTGGTAAAGCAATTTTTAATGAAATTTTACCAGTAGATTTTCCATACCTGAATGAACCAACAGCAGATAATTTAACTGATAAGACTCCAGATAAATATTTTGTTGAACCTGGTACGGATATTCCTGAGTACATTATAGATCAGCCATTAGTTGGTCCATTTAAAGCTGGATTTTTAAGTGATATTATTGCTGAAGTTTACAAGAAATTTAAAGTAACGGCTACTTCTGAATTGTTGGATCGAATTAAAAACATTGGTTATTACGAGTCAACTCGTTCTGGTTTAACAGTGGGAATTGCTGATGTTACTGATTTGAAGGAAAAACCAGCAATCATTGATAATGCACATAAGGAAGTTGCAACTGTTGCTAAGCAATTTCGCCGAGGACTGATTACTGAGGATGAACGTTATGAAAGAGTTATTGCTATCTGGAATAATGCCAAAGATCAGATTCAAGATAAGCTTGTTCAGAACATGAACCCTAAAAATCCAATTCAAATGATGTCAGACTCAGGAGCTCGTGGAAATATTTCTAACTTTACACAGTTGGCTGGAATGCGTGGCTTGATGGCTGCACCTAATGGTAAAACTATGGAGTTACCAATCGTTTCTAACTTCCGTGAGGGATTATCTGTTATGGAAATGTTCATTTCCACTCATGGTGCTCGTAAAGGAATGACTGATACGGCCCTAAAAACTGCTGATTCAGGTTATTTGACTCGTCGTTTAGTTGATGTTGCACAAGATGTTATTATTCGCGAAAAGGATTGTGGTACTGATCGTGGGTTAGATGTAATGGCTATTCGCGAGGGCAACGAAATGATTGAACCACTTTATGATCGAATTTTAGGCCGCTATGCGATGAAATCAGTTAAAGATCCGCAAACTGGTAAATTAATTGTAGCGTCTAATGAAATGATCGATGAAGATAAGGCGCAAGCAATTATTGCTGCTGGAATTAAAAAGGTTACAATTCGCTCAGCGTTTACTTGCAATACGGTTCATGGAGTTTGTGAACATTGTTATGGTCGCAACATGGCAACTGGTGACGAAGTTGAGGTTGGTGAAGCTGTTGGAACTGTAGCGGCTCAGTCAATCGGTGAACCAGGTACTCAGTTAACAATGCGAACTTTCCATACTGGTGGTGTTGCCGGAGATGATATTACCCAAGGTTTGCCTCGTGTTCAAGAAATTTTTGAGGCTCGTAATCCTAAAGGTTTGGCAAAAATTTCTGAAGTTACCGGTGAGATTGATTCAGTCGAAGAAAACCCAGCTGAACGGACTAAGACCGTGACAGTTAAGGGTGAAACTGACACTAGAACCTATAGTTTACCATTTACTTCTGTTTTAAAAGTAGCTGAAGGCGATAAGATTCATCGTGGTGAAGCATTAACAGTTGGGTCAGTTGATCCCAAGGAACTGATTAAAGTTCGTGATGTTTTATCTACTGAAAATTACATTTTGCGTGAAGTTCAAAAGGTTTACCGCATGCAGGGTGTGGAAATTTCTGATAAGCATATTGAAGTAATGGCACGACAAATGTTGCGTAAGATTCGAGTAATGGATCCAGGAGATACTGACTTGCTTCCAGGAACCTTAATGGATATTAATGATTTCAAGGAACAAAACTATAAGACCCTAATCAAGGGAAGTATCCCAGCAACTGCTCGACCAGTCTTGTTAGGGATTACTAAAGCCTCATTGGAAACAAATAGTTTCTTATCAGCTGCTTCCTTCCAAGAAACAACACGTGTCCTGACGGATGCTGCAATTCGTGGGAAGAACGATCCTTTAATTGGTTTGAAGGAAAATGTTATCATCGGGAAGTTGATTCCTGCTGGAACGGGAATGTCCGTTTATCGTCAAATCAAGCCAAAAGAAATTGGTGGGGTTTCACAAAGTGTCTATTCAATTTCTGATTTGGAAAAAAAGATGAAGGATCAGGAAGCTGATAATCAGACAATCGCTCCTTCATCAGACAAATAATTATAGAACCACTAATTTGAATTATTAACACAAAGGTACCCATATCCTCCTTAGGTTATGGGTACCTTTTTTTTATCCAAAAGTTAGTTTTATAGTTTTGAGATAACTAGCTTTTTGCTAATAATTATCAATAATTATTAGATTAGGAACAGAATGAAGATTCCTAAAGTAATAAAGGGAATAAGTGGCAATCTTGAAGTTTTTAAAATTAGGCAGACAATTATTCCACTAGTTGAAACTAATAATAGCAAAAGCAAAAGTTTCCAAAAGCCAAATAAAAAGTAGGTAATAATTAATAGAATCAAATCTGCACTTCCTAGCCACCGAAGAATAACAAAACAACTTAACAGGACAAACAAAATTCCTGCACTAGCCAAAAAATTAATTTGAAATTGATGGTTTAGTTTTAAAAAAGCTAAGATTATCAGACTGCCTCCGAATAGTAAATTTTGTGAAACGGCCAAATTTTGTAAATCTTCAATAGTTAACCAACTTGTCCAACAGATTACAAAAAGGCAAATTCCTAGATTATAATCAGAATGAGTTAAGCAACTGAAACAACAACCCATTATTAATTCACAACAAGTGCTAACCCAACTGATTGAATTTTTACAGTAACAACATCGTCCCTTTTGAATCAGAAAACTAATAATTAATATCAAACTAACAATTTTCAAACTTTTATGACAGTTATCACAAAATGATCGTTTGATTGTTAATGATATTTGATTTTTTTCTCGCCAATAAGAACAGTAAATGAAAGATCCCCAACAACTTCCTAAAGTAAAAAATAAAAATAGTTTCAATTTATAATGAACCTCCAATTCATAAATTAATTACGCAAAACTTGAAACTTAGATTGTCATTATTTATATTTTTTTGATTGACAAAAGTCTATTTTGCGTGGTAACCTAGTCAAGGTGCTTTATATGAACAGTTTTCCTGTATTAGATAGGACATGCTGACTGTGCATCGTTAGCATTATGAGTTCGGGCTTTTTTATTTTTTTCAATAAAATGAACCGCCTGGATGTGTGTACTTAGAAGAAAATTTTTTAGGAGGAGAAGCAATAGATGCCAACAATTAATCAATTGATTCGCAAAGGCCGTAAATCGAAGAGTTCTAAATCAAACTCGCCTGCCTTGAATTTTGGATACAATAGTTACAACAAAGCACAAACCAATAATCCTGCACCGCAAAAGCGTGGGGTAGCTACTCGTGTGGGAACAATGACACCGAAAAAGCCTAACTCAGCTTTACGTAAATATGCTCGTGTTCGTTTGTCTAATTTGATTGAAGTTACAGCTTATATTCCAGGAATCGGTCATAACTTGCAGGAACATAGTGTTGTCTTGATTCGTGGAGGACGTGTAAAAGACCTTCCTGGTGTCCGTTATCATATCGTTCGTGGTGCTTTGGATACAGCTGGTGTTACTGACCGTAAACAGAGTCGTTCGAAGTATGGTACTAAAAAGCCAAAGAAATAATCGGAAATAGGAATATTAGGAGGTAATTTAAATGCCAAGAAAAGGTGCAGTTTCAAAGCGTGAAGTACTCCCAGATCCAATTTACAAATCTAAATTGGTAACACGCTTAATTAACCGTTTAATGATTGACGGAAAACGTGGGACAGCTTCAAAAATTTTGTATCAAGCATTTGACTTAATCAAGGACGAGACAGGCAATGAACCTTTGGAAGTCTTTGAAGAAGCAATGAAAAATGTTATGCCAGTGTTGGAAGTTCGTGCACGTCGTGTTGGTGGATCTAACTATCAAGTGCCGATTGAAGTTCGACCAGATAGAAGATCAACTTTAGGTTTACGTTGGATTGTTAACTATTCTCGCTTACGCGGTGAGCATACAATGCCAGAACGTTTAGCTAAAGAAATCATTGATGCTGCTAATAATACTGGTGCATCAGTTAAAAAACGTGAAGACACACATAAAATGGCAGATGCCAACCGTGCGTTTGCACATTATCGCTGGTAAATTATGGAAATGGCTATTATATGGTTTTTGGGTAAATCCTTATAGTAGTCATTTTTTTAAAGGATAAGGTTATTAAATTGTGAATTAAGAAATTATTCATGGTTTTGGAAGGAGAGAAATTCTCAAAATGGCTAATAAACGTGAATTCCCACTTGAAAAAACACGTAACATCGGAATTGTCGCGCATATCGATGCTGGGAAAACAACAACGACTGAACGAATTCTTTATTACACTGGAAAAATTCATAAAATTGGTGAAACACATGATGGTGATTCACAAATGGATTGGATGGATCAAGAAAAAGAACGTGGGATTACTATCACATCTGCTGCTACGACAGCTCAATGGAAAGATCATCGAATCAATATTATTGATACCCCAGGACACGTTGATTTTACTGTTGAAGTAGAACGCTCATTACGTGTACTTGATGGAGCTGTAGTTGTTTTAGATGCCCAGTCGGGTGTAGAACCACAAACAGAAAATGTTTGGCGTCAGGCAACAACTTACTCAGTTCCTAGAATTGTTTTTGTCAACAAAATGGATAAAATTGGTGCTAACTTTGATTACTCTGTTAGCACAATTCATGATCGCCTACAAGCAAATGCAGTTGCAATTCAAATGCCAATTGGGGCGGAAGATGAATTTGAGGGTGTTATCGATTTAGTTGAGATGAAAGCTGATATTTACGATGAAGATGAATTAGGTTCAAAATGGGACACTGTTGATATTCCAGAAGAATATAAAGCAGATGCTCAAAAACGCCGTGAAGAAATGATTGAAAAATTGGCTGATGTTGACGATAATTTGATGGAAAAATATCTTGGTGGTGAAGAAATCAGTATCGCTGAGATCAAATCAGCTATTCGTAAAGCAACTCTGAACTTAGAGCTTTATCCTGTTTTAGCTGGTTCGGCCTTCAAAAATAAAGGTGTTCAGATGATGTTGGATGCTGTTAATGACTACTTGCCGTCACCTTTAGATGTTAAACCATATAAAGCAACTGATCCAGATGGCGAAGAAGTTGAGCTGGTAGCAGGCGATGACAAACCATTTGCTGGTTTGGCTTTCAAAATTGCAACTGATCCCTTCGTTGGACGTTTAACTTTCTTCCGGGTATACTCTGGTACACTTGAAGCTGGATCCTATGTCTTAAATGCAACTAAGGATAAACGTGAACGTGTTGGACGTTTATTGCAGATGCATTCGAATCACCGTAAAGAAATCCCTGAAGTATTCGCAGGAGACATAGCTGCAGCTATTGGTTTGAAAGCTACAACAACGGGTGATTCATTAACGGATGTTAACCATCCGCTGATTCTTGAATCAATGGAATTCCCTGATCCAGTTATTCAAGTTTCGATTGAGCCTAAGACAAAAGCAGATCAAGATAAGATGGATGTTGCTTTGCAAAAACTTGCAGAAGAGGATCCAACCTTTAAAGCTGAAACTAACCCTGAAACTGGTGAGACTTTAATTGCTGGTATGGGTGAATTACATTTGGATATCATCGTCGATCGAATGAGACGTGAATTCAAAGTAGATGCTAAAGTTGGGGAACCTCAAGTTGCTTATCGTGAAACCTTTACGAAACAAGTTTCTGTCCAAGGAAAATTTGTTCATCAGTCTGGTGGTAAAGGTCAGTATGGTGATGTTTGGATTGAATTTACACCAAATGATGAAGGCAAAGGCTTTGAATTTGAAAATGCAATTGTTGGTGGGGTTGTTCCACGTGAGTATATTCCAGCTGTTGAACAGGGCTTGAAGGAATCAATGGCAAATGGTGTTTTAGCTGGCTATCCTTTGATTGATGTTAAAGCTAAGCTCTATGATGGTAGTTACCATGATGTCGATTCTAGTGAGGCAGCTTTCAAGATTGCAGCATCGCTTGCTTTAAAGAATGGTGCTAAAGTTGCTGGTGCAGTTATTCTAGAACCGATCATGCGGGTTGAAATTGTTGCTCCAGAAGATTACTTAGGTGATGTTATGGGACATGTTACTGCACGTCGTGGTCGAGTTGAAGGCATGGAAAACCGTGGTAATGCTCAAATGGTGAAAGCTTTCGTTCCTTTAGCTGAAATGTTTGGTTATGCAACAACTTTGCGTTCAGCAACTCAAGGACGTGGTACATTCACGATGACAATGGATCATTACGAACCAGTGCCAAAATCAATTCAAGAAGAAATTATCAAGAAAAACGGTGGCAACGCTGGGTAATTGGTAAATTAAAAAAGAAGTTTGCGAATTTAAGCAAACTTCTTTTTTTTAGATGATTTTAGCCCCTAAACAATTTTTGAAATGTTGTAAAGCCCAATAATGTCCCTGAGAATCAAAACTTGCAACAGCTGATTTAGGAATGACAAGATTAAAGTTCTTGTTGAAAGCATCGATGGCTGTATGTAGAACACAAATATCCGTACAGACGCCTGTCAGCCATAGTTCCTCAATTTTTCTGGAGCGCAAGTAATTTTCTAAATCAGAATTAGCAAAAGCTGAGTAACGGTTCTTATCAAAAAAATAAACTTGGTCATTATCTTGATTTTTTTGATACCATTCTTCTAGCGGTCCGTATAAATTTCGGCCCCAACTATTTTTAAGATTATGTGGTGGAAACAATTTTGTTTCAGGATGGTACGGATCGTTTTTCTTATGCAAATCGGTAGGCAAAATGACCCATTGTTCTCGTTGAAGAAAATTATTAGCAAGTTTTAAAATTTCTCCAGCAATTTTTTGACCTTCGATACCACAAGTAAGTGCTCCATCTTCAGCGACAAAGTCATTTGTATAATCAATAATTAGTAAAGCTTGCTTCATTTGTGAACAGCTCCTTTTGTTTTAAGTCTAGACAAAAATAATCTTTAAAGCAATTAGAAAAACAAAAAAAGTACTTGATTTGTTATTAAAAAAAAGATATGATAGATAGGTACTTGTCAAAGGGATGAGTGCGCGTATTATGCACTGTATGAGCTGTGATGCGGAAGGTTGCGACACACCCGGAAGCTTTGCCATGGGGTGCGACGGTAATTTTCGCGGAGCGAGTCTTATTTTTAAAATAGACGAAGGAGGGAATAAAATGGCAAAACAAAAGATACGGATTCGTTTAAAGGCATATGAACATCGAATCCTTGATCAGTCTGCAGACAAGATCGTTGAAACAGCAAAGAGAACGGGTGCTGCAATTTCAGGCCCAATTCCATTGCCAACAGAGCGGACTTTATATACGGTGATTCGTTCACCACATAAGTATAAAGATTCACGCGAACAGTTCGAGATGCGGACACACAAACGCTTGATTGATATCGTTAATCCAACACCAAAAACAGTTGATTCATTAATGAAACTCGACTTGCCAAGTGGCGTAGATATAGAAATCAAACTATAAGCTAGAAATTTTAATTTTTAAAAAATAAATATTTGGAGGTGTAGACATGACCACAAAAGGAATCTTAGGAAAAAAAGTAGGAATGACCCAAGTCTTTACAGACAATGGTGAATTAGTTCCAGTTACAGTTGTTGAAGTTGGAGCTAATGTTGTCTTGCAAGTCAAGACTGTTGAAAACGACGGCTATGAAGCTGTTCAATTAGGTTTTGATGATTTACGTGAAGTTTTGGCCAACAAACCTGCTAAAGGTCATGCAGCAAAAGCAAAAACTGCTCCTAAGCGCTTCGTTCGAGAAATCAAAGATGCTGCTTTAGGGGAATACAACGTAGGAGACGAAGTTAAAGCAGATATTTTTGAGCCAGGCGATATTGTAAATGTGACTGGCACATCGAAAGGCCATGGCTTCCAAGGAAACATTAAACGTTGGGGACAATCTCGTGGTCCAATGGCTCATGGCTCTCGCTATCATCGTCGTCCTGGTTCAATGGGTGTTATTATTAACCGTGTTTTCAAAGGTAAATTATTACCTGGACGCATGGGCGGTAAACGGGTAACCATTAAGAACCTACAGATTGTTAAAGCTGACGTTGAAAATGGAGTCCTACTGATTAGAGGTAATGTCCCAGGTGCTAACAAATCACTTGTGACAATTATGGGCAACGTTAAAGAAAAATAAAACGAGAAGGGAGGATTTTTAGATGCCAACAGTTGCATTATATAAACAAGATGGTAGCAAAAATGGTGATGTTTCCTTAAACGATAGTATTTTTGGAATCGAACCAAATGATAATGTTATTTTTGATGCAGTTCTTATGCAGCGTGCTTCACTTCGTCAAGGAACACATGCTGTTAAAAACCGTAGTGCTGTATCCGGTGGTGGTAAAAAGCCATGGCGCCAAAAAGGAACAGGTCGTGCTCGCCAAGGTTCAATCCGTTCACCACAGTGGGTTGGCGGTGGAACAGTTTTTGGCCCAACGCCTCGTTCATATAGCTACAAACTTCCAAGAAAAGTTCGTCGATTAGCAATTAAGTCAGTATTGTCACAAAAAGTTCTTGATGATAGCTTGGTAGTTGTTGATCAATTGAGTTTTGATGCACCTAAAACAAAAACTTTTGTAGAAATTCTAGACAAATTAAATGTTACTACAAAGGTATTAGTAGTTCTTGAAGATGGCAACGACTTAGCTGCATTATCAGCTCGTAATTTGAAGAATGTTACGGTAATTAATGCTAAAAGTGTTAACGTCTTAGACGTTATTAACAATGATAAGTTAGTCATGACTCAAGGAGCTCTTTCTCAAGTAGAGGAGGTTCTTGCATAATGGAATCACATAAAATTATTTTAAAGCCGGTCATTACAGAGGCATCGACAGCAGAGTTAGATAATAAACGCTATACTTTTGATGTTGATACTCGTGCAACCAAACCGCAAATTAAAAAAGCAATTGAAGAAGTTTTTGATGTTAAAGTTGTTAAATTGAATGTTATCAACGTTAAAGGAAAGCCAAAACGTATGGGTCGTTACAACGGCTATACTAAAAAACGTCGAAAAGCAATTGTTACTTTAAGTGCCGATTCTAAAGCAATTAAGATTTTTGAAGAATAATTTGTAATAGGAGGGAATTCACGTGGGGATCAAGAAATTTAAACCGACCTCAAACGGACGTCGTAACATGACGGGCTCGGATTTTTCTGAAATCACTAAAACAACACCAGAAAAATCTTTACTTGAATCAACAAGTAAAACAGCCGGACGTAACAGTTACGGCCGTATTACGGTTCGTCATCGCGGTGGTGGTCATAAACGTCAGTATCGTTTAATCGATTTCAAACGTTTAAAGGATGATGTACCTGCAACTGTTAAAGCAATCGAATATGATCCAAACCGCTCAGCTAACATTGCATTGCTGGTTTATGCGGATGGTACAAAATCTTATATTTTGGCACCTAAAAACTTACAGGTTGGTCAAATAGTTCAATCTGGAAAAGAAGCAGATATTAAGCCTGGAAACACTAAAACATTGGCTGATATTCCAGTTGGAACCGTTATTCATAACATTGAATTGAAACCTGGAAAAGGTGGACAATTAGTTCGTTCAGCTGGAACTTCTGCACAGGTTTTAGGTAAAGAAGGTAAATATGTTTTAGTTCGTTTAGCTTCTGGTGAAGTACGCATGATTTTAGCAACTTGTCGTGCAACTATCGGTGAAGTTGGTAATGAACAACATGAATTAATTAAAGTTGGTAAAGCCGGTAGAACTCGTTGGGCAGGTCGTCGTCCAAAGGTTCGTGGTTCTGTAATGAACCCTAACGATCATCCACATGGTGGTGGTGAAGGTAAAGCACCTGTTGGTCGTCCAAGTCCAATGTCACCATGGGGCAAGAAGACAACTGGTTACAAGACACGTTCTAAGAGAGCTAAGTCGGATAAATTTATCGTACGTAAACGTAACAGCAAGTAATAATAAAATTGCTTGAACATTTACAGTTCGAAGGGAGGATTTACCTTGAGTCGTAGTTTAAAAAAAGGACCATTTGCTGACGCTCATTTGATGAAGAAAATTGAAGCGCAAGCAGACAAAGAAAAAAAGACCGTTATTAAAACATGGTCACGCCGTTCAACAATTTTTCCAAGTTTTATTGGATATACAATTGCCGTCTATGATGGACGCAAACATGTGCCGGTTTATATCCAAGAAGATATGGTTGGACATAAGTTAGGTGAGTTCGTACCAACGAGAACTTTCCATGGCCATGGTACAACTGACAAAAAAACAGCTGTTAAGTAAGGGAGGGTTTAACAAATGGCTGAACAAGTTACATCAGCAAGAGCAACTGCCAAAACAGTTCGAATCCCTGCTCGTAAAGCACGTTTAGTGATCGATCTTATTCGTGGCAAGAGTGTGGCTGAAGCTTTGGGTATTCTGAAATTTACCCCGAGAGCTGGAGCAGTTATCATTGAAAAAGTTTTAAAATCGGCAATTGCCAATGCAGAAAATAATTTTGATTTGGATGCTGAAGATTTAGTTGTAAGTGAAGCATTTGTAAATGAGGGACCAACTTTAAAACGTTTCCGTCCTCGTGCAAAAGGTTCTGCTTCACCAATTAATAAAAGAACAAGTCATATTACAGTAGTTGTAGCTACTAAATAAGGAGGGATAATGCGTGGGTCAAAAAGTAAATCCAACAGGATTGCGTGTCGGAATTATCCGCGACTGGGAAGCAAAGTGGTACGCTGAAAAGGATTATGCAGATAATTTGCATGAAGACTTGCATATTCGAAAATACATTCAAACAAAGTTAGCTGATGCATCTATTTCAACGGTTGAAATAGAGCGTGCAGCCAAACGAGTTAATGTTTCAATTCACACTGCTAAACCTGGAATGGTCATTGGTAAAGGTGGTTTCGAAGTTGAAAAATTACGTAAAGAATTGAACCAATTAACAGGCAAACGAGTTCATATTAACATTATTGAAATTAAAAAACCTGATTTAGATGCTGAATTAGTCGGTGAAGCAATTGCTGCACAATTAGAAAATCGTGTTGCATTTCGCCGGGCAATGAAGCAAGGTATTCAACGGACAATGCGTGCTGGTGCTAAAGGTATTAAAGTTCAGGTTGCTGGACGTCTTAACGGGGCGGATATGTCACGTGTTGAGCATTTTTCTGAAGGAACAGTACCTTTGCATACTTTGCGAGCAGATGTTGATTATGCTTGGACAGAAGCAGCAACAACTTACGGTAAATTAGGCGTTAAAGTCTGGATTTATCGTGGAGAAGTTTTACCTGCTAAAAAGGTTAACCGCGAAGGAGGGAAATAATCATGTTAGTACCAAAGCGGACAAAGCATCGTCGCGAATTTCGTGGTAAGATGCGTGGCGAAGCTAAGGGCGGCAAAACGGTTGCTTTTGGTGAATATGGTTTGCAAGCAGTTGATTCACATTGGATCACAAACCGCCAAATTGAAGCATCTCGTGTCGCAATGACACGTTACATGAAACGTGGTGGGAGAGTTTGGATTAAGATTTTCCCTCACAAGTCTTATACAGCTAAAGCAATTGGTGTTCGTATGGGTTCTGGTAAAGGTGCACCAGAAGGTTGGGTAGCACCTGTTAAACGCGGTAAGATTTTATTTGAAATCGGCGGCGTTTCTGAAGAAGTAGCACGTGAAGCATTAAGACTTGCTTCTTATAAACTTCCGATTAGAACCAAGTTTGTAAAACGTGAGGAAGTAGGTGGCGAATCAAATGAAAATTAAAGAAATTAATGAATTAACCACTGATGAAATGCTCAAAAAAGAAAAAGAGTTCAAAGAAGAACTTTTTAACTTACGCTTCCAGTTAGCAACAGGTCAGTTGGAAAACACTGCGCGTTTAAAGGAAGTTCGTAAATCGATTGCTCGCATTAAAACAGTTTTGCGGCAGCATGAGCTTAAAAAATAGAATACGAAAAGGAGGTAAATAAAGCATGGCTGAAACTCGCAATCAACGTAAAGTTTATCAAGGTCGGGTTGTTTCTGACAAAATGGATAAGACGATTACAGTTGTCGTAGAAACTTACAAAAATCATAAGGTATACGGCAAACGTGTTAAGTACTCTAAAAAATTCAAAGCACATGATGGAAAAAATGAAGCTAAGATTGGCGATATCGTCAAAATTATGGAGACACGTCCATTATCCGCAACCAAACGTTTTCGTTTAGTTGACGTCGTTGAGAAAGCAGTTATTATTTAGTGCTTATTAATAATTAACGATTACACTTTAATTCGTATTCTGATTTGTTCGCGAAAGGAGGTCACATCCAGTGATCCAACAGGAAAGTCGTTTAAAAGTTGCAGATAATTCAGGAGCACGTGAGATTTTAGTTATTAAAATTCTTGGTGGTTCTAGGGTCAAGACTGCTAGTGTCGGTGACATTATAGTTGCTACGGTTAAACAAGCAACACCAGGTGGCGTTGTCAAAAAAGGTGATGTTGTTAAAGCAGTAGTTGTTCGGACTAAATATGGTACTCATCGTGCAGATGGTTCTTACATTAAGTTTGATGAAAATGCAGCTGTAATTATTGCTGATGATAAGTCGCCAAAGGGAACTCGTATCTTCGGACCGGTGGCGCGTGAGTTGCGTGAAGGGAACTTTATGAAGATTGTTTCCTTAGCACCTGAAGTATTGTAATCAAACTACTAGGTCAAGGAGGTGCGAAAAATGTTTGTTAAAAAAAATGATAAAGTTAAAGTAATTGCTGGTAAAGATAAAGGCAAAGAAGGAACAATTGAAAAAGTTTTGCCAAAACAGCATCGAGTAATTGTTAAAGGCGTTAACTTAATCAAAAAACATCAAAAACCAAGTAATGCGAATCCAAATGGTGGAATCGTTGAAGTTGAGGCTGCAATTGATGCTTCAAATGTAATGTTACTTGACCCTTCAAACAATCAACCAACTCGTGTTGGATACAAAGTTGTTGATGGGAAAAAGGTTCGTGTTGCAAAAAAATCTGGCGAAGTGCTAGATAAGTAATTAAAGAAGGGAGGACCAGGTCTCCATGGTAAACCGTTTAAAAGCTAAGTATGATAAAGAAATCGTACCATCTTTAATGGAAAAATTTAATTATACTTCAATTATGCAAGTGCCAAAGGTTGAAAAAATTGTTATTAACATGGGTGTTGGTGATGCAGTTAATAATTCTAAAAATCTTGATGAAGCAGTTGAAGAGTTGACATTGATTGCTGGTCAAAAACCAGTAATTACAAAAGCAAAGAAATCAATCGCTGGTTTCCGTTTGCGTGAAGGAATGGCAATCGGAACAAAAGTTACTTTACGAGGAACAAGAATGTATGACTTCCTTGATAAATTAGTTTCTGTTTCGCTGCCACGTGTTCGTGATTTTCATGGCGTAAGTAAACGCGCTTTTGATGGACGCGGAAATTATACTTTGGGTATCAAGGAACAATTGATTTTCCCAGAAATTGATTTTGATAATGTTAACAAAGTTCGTGGCATGGATATTGTTTTAGTAACTACTGCCCAAACTGATGAAGAATCAAAAGAATTATTAAAACAGCTAGGAATGCCATTTGCTAAGTAAAGGGAGGTTTTACATTGGCTAAGAAGTCACAAATTGCTAAGAACAAACGTCCAGCTAAGTATACAACACAGGAATATACACGTTGTGCGCGTTGTGGACGTCCTCATTCAGTTTATCGCAAATTTAAGTTATGCCGTGTTTGCCTGCGTGACCTGGCACATAAAGGTCAGATTCCTGGTATGAAAAAGGCTAGCTGGTAATATAAACACATAAAAGGAGGGCAAATCATGGCCATGACAGATCCGATTGCTGACTTTTTAACTCGGATTCGTAATGCTAATTTAGCAAAACACGAATCAGTTGAAGCTCCAGCATCAAAAATCAAGCACGATATTGCGGAAATCCTCAAAAATGAAGGATTCATTCGCGATGTTGAATACATTGATGATGACAAGCAAGGCGTTATTCGCGTCTTTTTGAAATATGGACAAAATAGTACCCGGGTTATTTCCGGTATTAAAAGAATTTCGAAGCCAGGATTAAGATCTTATGTAAAAGCTGATTCCGTTCCTAAGGTTTTGAACGGACTTGGAATCGCAATTCTTTCAACTTCTGAAGGAGTTATGACAGACAAGGATGCTCGCGCTGAGAAAATCGGCGGCGAAGTTATTGCTTACGTTTGGTAAAAATTTTAACAGCAAGGAGGTGTAACCGTTGAGTCGTATTGGTTATAAAGAAGTAGTTTTACCGGCAGGTGTTGAAGTTAAGCGCAACGGATATGAAGTCACTGTTAAAGGGCCAAAGGGTGAATTAACACGTGAATTTTCTGATAAGATTTCAATGAATATCGAAGGTAATATTGTTAAATTCGATCGTTCTGCTGATGACAGCAAAACAAAGGCATTGCATGGTACTACACGTGCCAACTTCCATAATATGGTTGTAGGTGTTAGCGATGGTTTTAAAAAAGAATTAGAACTACGAGGTGTTGGGTATCGTGCTCAGATGAAGGGTAAGACATTAGTTTTGAATGTTGGTTACTCTAACCCAGTTGAATTTGAAACCCCAGCTGATTTGAAGTTAGAAACACCTTCGGCAACATCAATTATTGTTTCCGGCGTTTCTAAACAAGAAGTTGGCGATTTTGCTGCTCAAATTCGTTTGACTCGTGCACCAGAACCTTATAAAGGTAAAGGTATCCGTTATGTCGGAGAATATGTTCGTCGTAAGGAAGGTAAGACTGGTAAGTAATAGCTTACAAGTTGCATAATAAATTCAAGAGGTGAAAATTTTGATTACCAAACCAGATAAAAATAAGACACGGCAAAAGCGTCATACTCGTGTTCGTGGTAAAATCTCTGGTACAGCTAAGTGCCCACGCTTAAATGTTTATCGTTCAAACAAAAACATCTACGCTCAAGTAATTGATGACGTAGCGGGTGTGACGCTTGTTAGTGCCTCTACACTGGACGAAGAAGTCAGTGGAAACAGTAAAATTGAACAAGCAACTTCAGTCGGTGAAGTTGTTGCTAAACGTGCAGTTGCTAAGAATATTAAAGAAGTTGTTTTTGATCGTGGTGGCTATTTGTATCATGGTCGGATTCAAGCTTTAGCTGAAGCTGCTCGTCAAAATGGTTTAGACTTTTAATCAAGGGAGGGAAAGTAGTTTATGACTTTTATTGATCCAGCACAACTCGATTTAGAAGATCGCGTAGTTGCGATTAACCGTATTACAAAAGTTGTTAAAGGTGGTCGTCGTCTGCGTTTCGCTGCCTTGGTGATTGTTGGCGATCATAATGGACATGTTGGCTTTGGTACAGGTAAAGCTCAAGAAGTGCCAGAAGCTATTCGTAAAGCAGTTGATGCAGCTCGCAAGAATCTGATTAAGGTTCCAATGGTTGGTGAAACTTTACCTCATGAAGTAATCGGCGAACATAGTGGTAGCCGCATTTTACTTAAACCGGCTATTGCTGGTTCAGGTGTCGCTGCTGGTGGTGCTGTTCGTGCCGTTATGGAATTAGCAGGTGTCGCTGATGTTACAAGTAAATCATTGGGATCGAATACACCAATTAATGTTGTTCGTGCAACTATTAGTGGTTTGCTCAAATTAAAAAATGCTGCCGAAGTAGCTACTTTACGTGGTGTTTCGACTCAGCATTTAGCAGAGTAAGGAGGCCGATTATAAAATGGCAAATCTTAAAGTTACATTAATCCGCAGTGTCATTGGCCGGCCTCAAAACCAACGCGATATTGTGAAGGCTTTAGGCTTAGGTCGAGTAAATAGTTCTGTTGTTCTACCTGATAATGCCGCAACTCGTGGTGCAGTTACAAAAGTTAATCATTTAGTTGCTGTTGAGGCTGCTGAATAATTTTTAGGATAAGATTAAATTAAAGGAGGTGCCTTTCTGGTGAAATTGCATGAATTAAAAGCAAGCGAAGGTTCACGTAAATTACGTAATCGTGTTGGTCGTGGAACTTCGTCCGGTAATGGCAAGACAGCTGGCCGTGGACAAAAAGGCCAAAAGGCTCGTAGCAAAGTCCGCTTAGGTTTTGAAGGTGGCCAAATGCCATTGTTCCGTCGGATGCCAAAACGTGGTTTTCAAAATATTAATCGCAAAGAATATGCGATTGTTAACTTGGAAACACTTGAGAAATTTGACAATGGTACAGAAGTTACCCCAACTTTGCTAGTTGAGAAAAAGGTTATTAAGGACGAAAAAGATGGAATTAAAGTTCTTGGTAATGGTAAACTGACTAAAAAATTGACAGTTAAAGCTAATAAATTCTCAACAGCAGCAAAAGAAGCAATTGAAACTGCTGGTGGTCAAGCTGAGGTGATTTAATGCTGAAAACAATGAAGAATGCCTTTGCTGTTAAAGATATTCGTAAAAGAATTATGTTTACATTAGGCGTCTTGATTGTATTTCGTTTAGGCACATATATTACAGTCCCTGGGATCAACGCTAAAGCTCTAACTAACGTTGCGTCTTCAGGGTTAGTTAGTATTCTAAATACCTTCAGCGGTGGCGGCTTAACTAACTACTCAATTCTAGCAATGGGGGTTTCACCATACATTACTGCACAAATTGTTGTTCAATTGTTGCAGATGGATATTGTTCCTCGATTTGTTGAGTGGAGTAAACAAGGTGAAGTTGGACGGCGCAAGTTAAATCAAACTTCGAGGTATTTAACAATTGTGCTAGCGTTTGTACAATCAATCGGAATCACAGCCGGATTCAACGCTTTAAGTAGTTTGAATTTGGTTACTGATCCGAGTCTAAAAACATATCTGAGCATTGGGATTATCTTGACAGGTGGTTCCTTATTTACTACTTGGTTAGGTGATATGATTACTGAGCGTGGTTTTGGCAATGGAATTTCAATGATTATTATGGCTGGAATTTTAGCGCGTATTCCAACAGGCGTTCATCAGATTTATGTTGAACAATTTGTTGATGCAGGATCTAGTCATCTATGGAGTGGAATCTTGTATGCATTGATTCTGTTAATTGCAGTTTTGCTAATTGTAGCTTTTGTAACGTATGTTCAGCAAGCCAATTACAAAATTCCGATTCAGTACACTCGTCGTTTAGCAGGAGCAACTGATAGTTCTTATTTGCCGTTGAAAATTAATGTCGCAGGGGTTATTCCAGTTATTTTCGCTAGTTCATTTATTGCTACTCCGCAAACTATTTTAATGTTGTTTACACAAAATCACTCTGAAGATACATGGTATCAAATTTTAAGTAATTTGTTTAACATGCAAGCAACTGGTGGAATGATTTTGTATACGATTTTGATAATTTTGTTTACCTTTTTCTATGCCTTTGTACAGGTGAACCCAGAAAAGTTGGCGGAGAATTTACAAAAACAAGGAAGTTATATTCCAAGTGTTTGGCCAGGAAAAGAAACTGAAAAATACGTTTCACGTTTACTGATGCGTTTAAGTTCAGTTGGTTCATTGTTTTTAGGATTAGTTTCTTTAATTCCCTTAATCGCTTCTAGCATTTGGGGGCTCGATGAATCAATTGGTTTGGGAGGAACAAGCCTATTAATTGTAGTAGGTGTTTCTCTTGAATCGATCCGTCAATTAAAGGGTATGATGATGAAGCGTGAATATATTGGATTTATTCGTAAATAAACAACTATTAAAAACTGGGCTTTATAAGCTTATATTTTTTGGGGGTTGAAGTAGATGACAGCATTAAATTTAATGTTGATGGGTTTACCAGGTGCAGGTAAAGGAACACAAGCTGAAAGAATTGTTGATCAATATCATGTTCCCCATATTTCGACTGGCGATATTTTTCGAGCAGCAATTAAAAATCAAACTGAGATGGGTGTTAAGGCTAAAAGTTTTATTGATCGAGGAGAATTAGTCCCAGATGAAGTTACTAATGGGATTGTTCGTGATCGTTTGACTGAAGCTGATACCGCAGTTGGTTTTCTATTAGATGGTTTTCCAAGAAACTTAGCTCAAGCCAAAGCACTTGAGCTAATGGGAAAAGAGTTAGATCGTTCTTTAACAGCTGTGATTAACATTCATGTTGATCCAGATTCATTGCTTGAACGATTAACTGGACGCTATATATGTCGTAGTTGTGGTGCAACCTATCACAAATTGTTTAATCCAACAAAAGAAGCTGGAACTTGTGATCGATGTGGGGGACACGAATTCTATCAACGTGAAGATGACAAACCAGCAACAGTAAAAAATCGATTAGATGTTAATCTTAAAATGAATACACCTCTGATTGATTTTTATCAGCAACAAAATTTACTGCATGAAATTAATGGGAACCAACCAATTGAAAAAGTTTTTGCAGATGTTCAGCAAGTGTTGAATAAATTGTAAAAACGAATTAACTGAGTTGCAACTAACCTGATACAGTGGTATACTGTTTCAGGTTTATCTTTTCAGCAGGGTTAGTCTGTCTTTTTTAGGGCTTCAGTTAACTCAATTATAAAAAGTAGTTAGCTGATTGTATACGAGAAGCCAAAGGACCATTTAAGGAGGTACTTTTACGTGGCGAAAGATGATGTGATTGAAATTGAGGGGAAGGTTATTGAAACCTTACCCAATGCAATGTTCAAAGTTGAACTCGAAAATGGACACGAGATTTTGGCTCATGTTTCTGGTAAAATTCGGATGCATTATATCAGGATTTTGCCGGGGGACCGAGTAACGGTCGAAATGTCTCCGTACGATTTAACTAAGGGACGCATTACCTATCGCTTTAAATAGATTGTACTTCAAATTTTATCGGGAGGTATAATTCATGAAGGTAAGACCATCAGTAAAGCCAATGTGTGAGCACTGCAAAGTGATCAAACGTAAAGGCCGTGTTATGATTATTTGTTCAAACCCGAAGCATAAACAGCGTCAGGGATAAAAAAATTAGGAGGTGTAATTGTTATGGCTCGTATTGCAGGTGTCGATCTACCACGCGACAAACGAATCGTGATTGGATTGACTTACATTTATGGAATCGGTAATTCAACAGCTAAAAAGATTTTAGCAGAAGCAGCAGTTTCTGAAGACGTTCGAGTTCGCGACTTAGCTCCAGAACAAGAAGACAAGATTCGTGCAGCCGTTGATCATTTTAAAGTTGAAGGTGATTTGCGTCGTGAGGTTAGTTTGAATATCAAACGCCTTTCAGAAATTGGCTCATACCGAGGCTTGCGTCACCGTCGTCATTTACCAGTTCGTGGTCAAAATACCAAGAACAATGCGCGGACTCGCAAAGGCCCAGTTACAACAATTGCCGGTAAAAAGAAATAATTAATAAAGGAGGGTTATAGTTAATGGCTGTTAGAAAAACTTCGCGTAAGCGTCGTGTAAAGAAGAATATTGAAAGCGGAGTAGCACACATTCATTCAACATTCAATAATACATTGGTTATGATTACGGATGTTCATGGGAATGCGGTTGCTTGGTCTTCAGCTGGTTCACTCGGATTCAAAGGAAGCCGAAAATCAACTCCATTTGCTGCCCAAATGGCTGCTGAAGCTGCTGCTAAAGGTTCAATGGAACATGGCATGAAATCTGTTGAAGTTGCTGTTAAAGGACCTGGTTCTGGCCGTGAAGCAGCAATCCGTGCTTTACAGACTACAGGATTGGAAGTTACTTCAATTCGCGATGTCACACCAGTTCCCCATAATGGATGTCGTCCTCCAAAGCGCCGTCGTGTTTAATAATGGTTAGCATTCATTTTGAGGTAAATCTTCATAATGTTTTCGCCAAATTGCACGTTGCGTTTTGAAAGGGGTAAAGATAAGAATGATCGAATTTGAAAAACCAAAAATTCACAAAATAGAAGAAAGTCCTAATTTTGGTAAATTTATTGTCGAGCCATTAGAACGTGGCTATGGCACAACTTTGGGTAATTCGCTTCGTCGGATTTTGCTTTCCTCATTGCCTGGTGCTGCGATTACTAATATTCAGATTGATGGTGTTTTACATGAATTCTCTACAATCAAGGGTGTTCGTGAAGATGTTACGCAGATTATTTTGAATTTAAAAAAAGTTGCGTTGAAAATTGATTCTGAAGAAGATCAAGCATTAGAGATAGATGTAACAGGGCCGCTTGATGTCACTGCTAGTGATATTCAAGGAAGTAGTGAGGTTGAAGTTTTGAATAAAGACTTATATCTTTGTTCTGTAGCCGAAGGTGCTTCACTCCATGTTAGAATGAATGCTAATAAGGGCCGCGGTTATGTTTCAGCTGATGAGAATAAAACAAAAGCTGATGATATGCCGATTGGTGTTTTACCAATCGACTCAATTTATACCCCGATCGAACGTGTCAATTATCAAGTCGAGAAAACACGTGTTGGTCAAAAAAATGATTATGATAAATTGACATTAGATGTTTGGACGAATGGTTCAATTAGTCCGAGCGAAGCTATCAGTTTATCGGCAAAAATTTTAACCGAGCATTTGACCTTATTTGTTGATTTAACTGATGAAGCTAAGAATGCTGAAATCATGGTTGAAAAAGAAGAAACACATAAAGAAAAAATGCTTGAAATGACAATTGAAGAATTAGATTTATCTGTTCGTTCTTATAATTGCTTGAAGCGAGCAGGGATTAATACTGTTCAGGAACTGACTAATAAGTCGGAAGCTGATATGATGAAGGTTCGTAACCTTGGTCGTAAGTCGCTTGAAGAAGTTAAGAATAAATTAGTAGATTTGGGTCTTTCATTACGCCATGAAGATTAATTTACAAGGGAGGGAAATTTAATGAGTTACCGTAAATTAGGTCGTACGAGTGGACATCGTCGTGCTATGCTCCGTAATTTAACAACAGATTTAATTGTTGAAGGTAAGATTGTGACGACTGAAGCACGTGCTAAAGAGGTTCGCAAAACGACTGAGAAAATGATTACTCTGGGCAAAAAAGGCGATCTTGCTTCCCGTCGTCGTGCAGCTGCATTTATGATGGATGTTGTAGCTGATGTTAAAGAAGAAGACGATAAGGTGGTTGTTCAAACAGCATTGCAAAAATTGTTTGCTGAAGTGGCACCACGTTTTAAAGAACGCAATGGTGGCTACACTCGAATCTTAAAAATGAGTGAACGTCGTGGAGATGCTGCTAAAATGGTTGTACTTGAGTTAGTCGATTAATAATTTTTTTGTCACTTTTATAACAATAACTGGGCGCTATGATGATGGATCATACCAAGTCTAGTCCTAAGTAGCCGAATGGTGAAACCTTTGTTATAAAAAGTGATTTTTTTGTATTTAATTATTTGAAAAAATGTTTTATTACGTACTAATTTGATAATAACAAATGGCAAAGATAATCATGTAATTGTCTTTGCCATTTGTTGTACATAAAAACAGGTTTTGCAATTTTAAAACGTTTTGAGTGAAAACAGTATGTTATGATATGTGCTATAGGAGAAAACTTGATGGAGGTGAGTAGATGTCAAATGATATAATTAATGTTAATAATCTAAACTTTAAATACTCGCAACAGGGAGATTGGTTATTTAAAGATTTCAATTTTAAAATTGAACGTCATGAATGGGTAGCTGTAATTGGACATAATGGCAGCGGAAAAAGTACTTTAGCACGTTTAATTGATGGACTTTTGCAGCCGCAAAGTGGTTCAATTATGGTTGATCAGCAAACGATGTCGGCAGAAAATGTTTGGAAAATCAGAAAAAAAATTGGAATGGTTTTTCAAAACCCAGAAAATCAGTTTGTTGGAGCTAATGTAGCAGAGGACGTAGCATTTGGATTGGAAAATCAAGCGGTCCCTTATAAGTTAATGCATCAGCGGGTGAAAACTGCGCTGCAGCGAGTTAACATGTGGCGTTTTGCTGAACAAGAGCCAGTTAATCTATCCGGAGGACAAAAGCAAAGAGTTGCATTAGCTGGAGTAATTGCGTTGCAACCTGAAATTATTATTTTAGATGAAGCGACTAGTATGCTGGATCCTGAAGGCAGACGTGATGTCATCCAATTAATTCATGACTTGAAAGTTCAGCATAATTTTACTATTATTTCGATCACGCATGACATTGACGAAGCAGCTTTAGCAGACCGAGTGATAGTTTTAGATGATGGTAAAATAATTGAATCTGCTCCTCCTGCACAAGTTTTTTTACATGGAAAAGAACTGAGTCATTTAGGTTTAGCTGTTCCTTTCTCAGAGAAAGTCAAGGCTGCTTTAGTAAAACGTCGAATTACAGTTCCTGTGCAATACTATACTGAACAAAGGATGGTCGATTGGATTTGTCAATCAATTTCAAACAAGTAACTCATACCTATCAACCAGAAAGTCCTTTTGCTCATCAGGCACTGCAAGGTGTTTCTTTTACAATTCAAGAACATAGTTACACTGCAATAATTGGACATACAGGTAGTGGTAAGTCAACTTTGATTCAACATTTAAATGGTTTATTACGACCAACTAGTGGAGAAGTAGTGGTTAATCAGCAAACAATTACTGCTAATACTAGTAATAAGGCTTTAATAAACTTGAGAAGAAAAGTCGGAGTAGTCTTTCAATTTCCTGAAGCACAGTTGTTCGAAGAAACAGTTTTAAAAGATATCGCATTTGCACCTAGAAATTTTGGAATGGCAGCAGATCAAGCTGAAAAAATTGCTCGCAAGGCGGCCGCAATGGTTCAATTACCCCAAACGGTGTTGAAAAAGTCGCCGTTTGAATTGTCTGGTGGGCAGATGAGACGAGTTGCAATCGCTGGAATCTTGGCAATGCAACCACAAATTTTAGTGTTAGATGAACCGACTGCGGGACTAGATCCACGGGGGCATCAGGAAATTATGGATTTATTTGCTCAATTGAAACGAGAACAAAACTTAACGGTAATTTTGGTAAGTCATCAAATGGATGATGTAGCACTTTATGCTGATCAAGTTATTGTTTTAGAAGAAGGTAAAGTCATAGCCCAACAAACTCCCCGAGAATTATTTAATCGCCCTAAATGGCTAAGACAGCATCATTTAGATTTGCCGCATGCAGCAAAATTTGCGTTTGACCTTGAAAAACAGGCCAATTTGAAATTTGAACAATTGCCTTTGACAGAGGATGAATTAGCTGACGAGCTAGCTAAATATTTGCCAAAGGAGGGGGAAAAATAATTGAATAAAGTTCTTTTAGGAAGATACTTGCCGGGATCTTCATTTATTCATCGTCTAGATCCACGGTCAAAATTGGTTTTAAGTTTCTATTTTATTATTGTGATTTTTTTGGCTAATAATTGGTCGACTTATTTATTTATGCTGTTTGTGGTAGCGGGTTGTATTTTATTGGCACAAATAAAACTAGGTTTTTTCTGGAAGGGTGTACAACCTTTAATTTGGTTGATTCTATTTACAGTATTACTGCAAATCCTATTCAGTCGTGGTGGTACAATTTTTTGGCAGTGGGGACCGTTTTCTTTAACTCAAACAGGGATAGTCAGTGGGATTTATGTTTTCTTTCGTTTTGTCTTGATTATCTTTATGTCAACCCTGTTGACCTTAACAACACCACCATTAGAAATTGCTGGAGCCTTGGAATCATTATTAAAACCGCTAAAGAAAATTCATTTTCCAGTTTATGAAGTGTCGTTGATGCTCTCAATTGCTTTAAGGTTTGTGCCAACTTTAATTGATGAAGCTGCTAAAATTATGAATGCGCAACGCTCTCGCGGAGTGAATTTTGATTCTGGCAGTTTGCGTCAGCGATTAAATGCGGTAGTACCGTTGCTGATACCGTTATTTGTGAGTGCTTTTAATCGAGCTGAAGATTTAGCGACAGCAATGGAAGCACGAGGGTATCATGGCGGTGAGGGTCGTACTAAATATCGGATCAATCAATGGCACTTACGTGATACGGTAAGTGTAGTATTCTTTTTACTGGTAACGATTGTAATGATTTTGTTGCGTACTTGGTAAAGATCATAAAGGAAAGTGAGAAAAATCTTTGGCAATTAGATATAAAGTAACCTTGGCTTACGATGGAACGGCTTTTGCAGGATTTCAAGTTCAACCGCACCAACGAACCGTCCAAGGAGTTTTGGAGAGAGCTGTTAATCGTTTAAATAAATCATCCGACTATGTTCATGTTTTTGGATCAGGTCGTACTGATGCAGGAGTACACGCAGTTGGCCAGGTAATTCACTTTGATTTAGTTAATGATATTCCTGATCAAGGAATTATTAACGGTTTAAATAGCTTGCTGCCTTTGGATATTGAAATAAAAATGGCTGAGCACGTAACAGCAGATTTTCATGCTCAATTTACAGCTCATGGAAAACGTTATGTTTATCGGGTTAGTCAAACTAAGGCCGTTAATCCCTTTAAAAGATTTTACACCGGGCACTATAAATACCCGTTGGAGGTAAATCTGATTAAGACAGCTTTAAAGGATGTAGTTGGGACGCACGATTTTTCCAGTTTTGTTGCTTCGGGAAGCCAAACTAAATCACATATCAGGACTATCTATACTGCAACTGTTAAAGAGTTACCGCAAGAAAAAGAATTAGTTTTTGAATTTTATGGTAACGGATTTTTATATAATCAGGTACGGATTATGGTTGCTGCACTATTGGAAATCGGTAGTAAACGGCGGCCGGTCCACGATTTTTTGCGACTTTATCAAGTTAAGGATCGTAATGAATGTCGCGGAACAGCTCCCGCTAGTGGTCTGTATCTCAAAGAAGTTGTTTATCAGCCAGATAAATAAATGAATAATCATTGACTTTGGTGGGGAAAAACCGTATTATTAAGTTTGGTATTGTTTGCCCCACAGTAGGCCCCGGAAACTTATTATGCGTCAAACAAGCATATAAAAATGGAGGAAGAAATCGTGCGTACAACTTATATTGCGAAGCCAGGCGAAGTAGAACGTAAATGGTATCTAGTTGATGCAACAGATGTTCCTTTGGGACGTTTGTCAGCAGTCGTTGCGTCAGTTTTGCGTGGCAAGAATAAACCGACTTTTACACCAAATGTTGATACTGGTGATTTTGTAATTATTATCAATGCAGATAAAGTGGCTTTAACCGGTCGCAAAGCAGAACGGAAAATATATTACCATCATACAGATCATCCAGGTGGTTTGAAGAGCAGAACAGCAGGAGATTATCGTCAGAAAGATCCTGAAAAATTATTGACTTTGTCAATCAAAGGTATGATGCCTAAAGGCAGTTTGGGTCGTGCACAGATGAAGAAGTTACGTGTTTATCGTGGCGAAAACCATCAGCATACTGCTCAGCAGCCTGAAGTACTCGATATTACAAAATTGATTTAGGAGGAGACTGAATTTGGCTCAAGTACAATACAGAGGAACTGGCCGTCGTAAGAATTCTGTTGCCCGCGTTCGTTTGGTACCGGGGAATGGCAAGATTACGATTAATGACCATCCTGCAGAAGAATATATTCCCTTTGCAAATTTACGTGAAGTTATGGTACAGCCATTTGAAGTGACTGAAACCAAAGACTCTTATGATGTATTAGTAAATGTTTTTGGCGGCGGCTTCTCAGGGCAAGCAGGCGCAATTCGTCATGGAATTGCTCGTGCCTTGCTTGAAGTAGATCCTGATTTCCGTGGCGTTTTGAAACGTGCTGGATTATTAACACGTGATTCACGGATGAAAGAACGTAAGAAACCAGGTCTTAAGAAAGCCCGTAAAGCACCACAATTTTCAAAACGTTAATTTTGGAAAGCAGACCATCTGTTGTTTTAGCAACAGGTGGTTTTTGTTTGCCTAAATTTTGAGAAGTCAGTATTTAATCATTAAATTAGTGAATCAATGGGTTATAATAATGTCTAAAATGATAAGGAAGCGATCAGTAATGATTTTTGAACAATCCCAGTTATTAAATACTTTGCCTAATCAATTTTTTGCTAATCTAGTAAAAAAAGTTAACCAAAAAATAGCGGCAGGTAATGACGTTATCAATTTAGGACAAGGAAACCCAGATCAACCAACTTTTGAATATATTGTTAAAGCAATGCAACAAGCTACAGCTAAACCAATTAATCATAAATACTCGCCTTTTTCCGGATTAGCCTCTTTAAAGCAAGCGGCAGCTGATTTTTATCAGGAGCATTATAATGTTGAGGTTAACCCAGAAACTGAAGTGGCTATTTTAGGTGGCTCAAAAACAGGGTTAGTAGAGCTACCATGGGCGCTGATGAATCCAGGCGAAACAATGCTGTTGCCTGATCCGGGTTATCCAGATTATCTTTCAGGTGCAGCTTTAGGTAAGGTTAATTATGAAACTTTTCCATTATTAGAAGAAAATAATTTTTTACCAGATTATGACTCCTTTGATATTCAGAAAGCTGATCAAGCAAAATTTATGTATCTGAATTATCCTAACAATCCAACCGGTGCAGCGGCTACACCAGATTTCTATCAAAAAACAGTTGATTTTGCTAGAAAACATCAATTAGGGATCGTTAGTGATTTTGCTTATGGTGCTTTAGGCTTTGATGGTTATCAGAATCCGAGCTTTTTACAAGCAGCAGGTGCAAAAGATGTCGGAATTGAAATTTATACTTTTTCAAAAACTTTCAATATGGCTGGTTGGCGGTTAGCATTTGCAATTGGTAACCCAACGATAATTTCAGCTCTGAATTTAATCCAAGATCATTTATTTGTGAGTGTTTTTCCAGCTATTCAAGAAGCAGGAATTACTGCGTTAACTTCATCACAAGGTACAGAAGAAATTCAGCAATTAGTAGGTTTATACCAAAAACGGCGGGATGCTTTTATTGAAGCAGCTTTAAAAATTGGCTGGCGTGCCTTTGTACCTCGGGGAACTTTTTACGTTTGGATGCCGATCCCCGAAGGATATACTAGTGAAACTTTTGCAGATTTGTTATTAGAGAAAGCCAATGTAGCAGTAGCACCTGGTAAAGGCTTTGGGGCTCTGGGTGATCGGTATGTTCGAATTGGTTTATTAGTATCACCGGCTAAATTAGTTGAGGCAGTTAGCCGAATTGCAGGCTTACATTTATTTGATCAAGGAGAATAAATGTTTTAAGAAAGGAAAGAATATGAAGAATAAAAAAACTGTTGAAATCAGCGATGCTGAATGGGAGATTATGCGAATGGTCTGGACATTGCAAACTGCCACTAGTCGTAAAATTATTGATAATTTAAAACAAAAAAAGAGTTGGAAGGAAGCAACTGTAAAAACTTTGCTACGACGATTAGTTCAAAAAGAAGTCTTACGAACAACTACTCAAGGTCGCAGTTTTATCTATCATCCAGTTATTAATGAACAAGAAGCAATTAACTTGATGGTAAGAGGAGTTTTTCAAAAAATTTGTCAACATCATGTTGGAACAACCTTGTTAAATGTTGTTCAAGAGCTTCCACTGGCTAAAGGTGATATTGAAAAGTTACAGCAGGCGCTAAAGCAAAAATATCCTAATGCTCCTGAAGAATTGCCGTGTGATTGTTTGACGGGAATGCACCAAGCGTGTTGTTCGGAAAATGAATCGATGGAAAACTGCTAATTTATGTTTACATTAGTAAACGCAGAGACTATAATTAAAGGCGAGAAGAGGTGACTAGATGAAACAAGAACAATACCAGATTGGCGGGATGGTGTGTGCTAGCTGTGCCCAAACAGTTGAAAAGGCGGTTAATTGTTTGCCAGGAATTACGGAAGCTAGTGTTAATTTGGCAACTGAGAAAATGCAAGTAGCATATGACCAAGCTCAAATTAAGCCACGACAAATTGTTGCGGCCGTTGAACAAGCCGGTTATCAAGCGCAACTTCAACTATCGGATACTGTTAAGAAAAATCAACAGCAAAAAGAACAACAGCAAGCGGTAATGAAAAAGAACTTAATTGGTGCATTTTTATTTGCTTTAAGCGTGTTATATTTAGCGATGGCACCAATGATTAAGTTACCCTTGCCTTTTAACTTAAGTGATTTTCCTTTGACATTGGCCTTAATGGAATTATTATTAACGTTGCCGGTTTTTTGGTTTGGTCGTGATCACTGGCTAGGTGGTTTCCGTTCATTATGGCGTAAACATCCGAATATGGATTCTTTAGTTGCTCTAGGAACTTGGACTTCTTTGTTAGCTAGTTTCGCAAATACGATTCAATTAGCGTTGACTGGGCAAACACAATATTTGTATTATGAGACAGCGGCCTTAATTTTAACATTGATTATGTTAGGCAAGTATTTAGAATTCATGGCAAAGCGACGAGCAACTGCTTCACTTAGTTCACTCTTACGCTTAGTACCGCCGCAAGCAGAAGTGATTCAAGCAGATGGAAGCACTCGAACGGTTCCTGTAGCTGAAGTAAAAACCGGTACTCAATTACTGGTTAGATCTGGACAACGAATTCCCACCGATGGCACTGTGATTACTGGGAGAACAACGATTGACGAGTCAATGCTGACAGGTGAAAGCTTGCCAGTAACCAAAACAGCCGGTTCAAAAGTTATCGGTGGAACTCAAAATCAGTTGGGTAAAATTACGATGCAGGCAACAGAGATTGGAGAAAAAACTGTTCTAGCGCAAATTGTCAAATTAGTTAGTGATGCGCAAGCAACTAAAGCTCCAATTGCTCGATTAGCTGATCAAATTGCTGGTTATTTTGTTCCCGCAATTTTAGGAATTGCTATGTTTGGCTTACTTGGCTGGTTGCTGGCAGGACAGACTTTGGAATTTGCTTTACAAGTTTTTGTGGCGGTCTTGGTGATTGCCTGTCCGTGTGCTTTAGGTTTAGCAACACCAACAGCATTAATGGTTGGTAGCGGAAAGGGCGCTGAAAAGGGAATCCTTTTTAAAAATAGTCCAGCATTAGAACAAATGGCTCGATTAAATACGATTGTATTTGATAAGACGGGGACTTTAACACAGGGTAACCCAGAAGTAGTTAATTTGAAAACAAGTACAAGATTTGAGCCAAATCAATTGCTGAAATTAGCAGCTAGTTTAGAACAAAATACCAATCATCCATTGGCAGCAGCAATTTTAAAAAAAGCAATCGGCCAAGAACTTCTTACAGTTAGTAATTTTAAGACGTGGCCGGGATTAGGTGTTAGTGGTGAAATCGACGGTGAAAAGTATTATTTAGGAAACCAAAAGTTGATGGAGCAACAAGGAGTTTTTAATGGAATTTTAAAAGACTATCCAGCAAAAGAGCAGACGGTTGTTTTTGTCGCCAATCAGCGAGAACCAATCGGTTGCATAGAGATTGCAGATCAGTTGCGTCCAGAAGCTAAAATGGTAATTAAAAAGTTGCATCAATTAGGGTTGCAAACAGTTTTACTAACCGGTGATAAGCAATCAACCGCGATAAAGATTGCCAATCAATTGCAAATTAATCAAGTAATCAGTGAAGTTTTACCGGCCCAAAAAGCAACCGCTATTCAGCAATTACAACAAGAAAAACAAAGAGTTGCAATGGTTGGTGATGGGATTAATGATGCTCCAGCTTTAGCGATCGCTGATGTTGGAATAGCAATCGGTAATGGCACGAATGTAGCAGTTGATTCAGCAGATGTCGTTTTAATGCACTCTAATTTGCAGGAATTATTACAAGCAGTATTGTTAAGCCGAAAAACACTTAAGAATGTTAAAGAAAATTTATTTTGGGCTTTTGCATATAACATCTTAGGGATTCCAATTGCTTTGGGTGGTTGGTATCTGTTAGGTGGTCCATTGCTTAATCCAGCTTTAGCGGGAGCAGCAATGAGCTTTAGTTCAGTTTCTGTTGTTTTGAACGCATTGCGTTTACGGCATGTCAAGTTAGACTAATAATCAAGGAGGAAATTATAATGGAACAGGAAAAGGTAGCAATTTCAGGGATGAAGTGTAGCGGCTGTGCTGATAAGGTCAAGAACGCATTTGAACAACTGGCTGGAGTTAGCGATGTGCAGGTTAGTTTAGCCGATAAGCAAGCATCATTTGTTGGAAAAGCTAGTTTGGCAGAATTGAATGCAACTTTAGCTGAGACACATTATCAAGTAGAAAAAATTATTGATTAGCTTTTTAGTGGAGAATTTAAGAGACCTTGGTTGACTAGAAAGTTGAAATAAGAAAATAAAGAATACTTGCAAATGATAAGATATATAAAAAATTAGGTTGAAGTGAGACATTTTTTTTGCTTCAACCTAATTTTTTATATATACTAGATATACAGAATAAAAAAAAGAATAATATTTGTTGCTCATTTGGAAAAGATTGCCAATCAGCTCTTATTATGAATAAGGCTTGGTTTATCTTGAACTAAAATTTAATTAATAAACCGATGAAGATTTTGTTTAGTTTTTGACTAGAAGGGTTTAAATTAGTTTGAATAAGTAATTTGATTTGACGATAATCGAATTTTATAAAAAAAAACCAAATCAGTTATTTAGCGTAAAATAATCATCTTTTTAATTCTTAAAGACTTTTTTTAGATATTTTTGATTAATTAGTGTAAAATATACGTATAAAAGCTATAATAAAAAACTATATTATGGCTTTAAAGCTTGACAACTACAATTTATTTTAGTATATTATGGTAGTCTATGCTATATATAAATTATTTTAAATGTTCGGAGGCAGAAAATGATCACACTTCAAAAATCTTTAACCAACCTAACCCAAATTTTACGCCTATATGAACATCGACAAAATGATCCTGATTTTGAGCGCCTTGGTGCAATTGATGTTTATTATTTGGAAGCAATCTATCAGCTTAAGGAACCAACAATCGGGATGATTTCCAGATTGTTAGATCAGTCAACCCCTAATACCAACTATCACATTAAAAAGTTGATGAAAATGGGCTTGATTGAAAAACGGCTTGATGATGTTGACCGTCGTGTTACACATTTATTAGTAACTGACAAATATCGTCAAATGTTAGAAACAAACGAAGAATTTTGGCAGCGTTTGGAAAATCGTTTGGAAGATGAAATTGCGCCAAAGGATTTGGCAATTTTCAAACGAGTACTGCGTCAGACAACTGACATTGTTTCTGAAGAAGGTTTAGACGAACTTTAAACTGAATTCTAATCAAGATTTGACTAAAACCGATTTGCGGGTTTATTATCCGTCGTCGGTTTTTTTGTTGTTAGTAAAAGCCGTTGCTTAGACTGGGGGATATGTTATAATAACGCCAGCAAGTTTTCACAGATAGGAGTGGACAATTCGTGCGTTCTAAGCAGACTAAACGGTTAGTGATCCTAGCTTTTTTTACCGCAATTATCTTAGTTCAGAATTTTGTACCCTTAGTAGGCTATATACCATTAGGCCCACTTAATTTGACTTTAATTCATATTACAGTGATTGTGGCGGCCTTTGTGTTAGGCCCCGTTGATGGTGCTCTCGTCGGTGGTGTTTGGGGAACGATAACTTTTATTCGGGCTTTTGTCTGGCCAACAAGTCCGTTAGCAACGATTGTTTTTGTTAACCCGTTAATCGCAATTTTACCACGAGTAATGATCGGCTTAGTTGCTGGAAGTATTTTTAAGCTGCTGCAACCTAAAGTTCGCCATACGATGGCAGCTATGATTCCGGCAGCAATTTTAGGCTCTTTGACCAATACGCTGCTAGTGTTAGGCCAAATTTTCTTGTTCTACCAATCGAAATCACAAATGTTATATCAAATTAACACTAAAGCTTTGCTACCGTATTTACTAGCGGTTATTGGAACAAACGGAATTCCTGAAGCAATAGCAGCTGCAATTATTGCACCGATGATTAGTGCCCCATTATTATTACGTTTTCACCGAAAATCTTGATTGCGAGATGAAAAAATGACTGTGAGAAAAAAACGCCAACCAAAACGTAAAATAAAGCGTCGTTCAACTAAAACAAATTTTTGGTTTGAACATGGACACCTGCGTTTTAGCAGTCTATTGTTTTTTTTGTTATTAGGTGGATTAATTTTTTTATTGAGCTTAGGCTTAATTGGCAGATGGGCAGTTAATACACCAACTGTTTCGCAAATTAGTGATCAACAAAAACGGCAATTTATTGAAAAAATTTTACCAGCAGCTCAGCAGCAACAGCGAGAAAACCATATTTTAACGAGTATTACCTTGGCTCAAGCAGCCTTAGAATCAGATTGGGGTCAAAGTGAATTAGCAAGCAAATATCATAATCTTTTTGGAATAAAAAACGCTCAATCAAGTGCTAAATTGTTAACCACCGGTGAATATGTAAACGGTCAGTGGATCACAGTTACAGCTCGCTTTGCCGTTTATCAAAACTGGAATGAATCAATCGCTGCCCATAGCAAATTATTTACAAATGGTACGGATTGGGATCGGCAACACTATCAAGCAGTGTTAGCGGCAAAAAATTATCAGCAAGCTGCTCAAGCACTGCAACAGCATGGCTATGCTACTGATCCGAGCTACGCCCAAAAGTTAATTGAACTTATTCAAGAGTATCAGTTAAATAAGTATGATCAATAATAAAAACCGAATATTAGATATTGAGTTTCTAATGAATGTATGTTAATCTCAGTGTTGTTGCTTATATAATCGTCATGATATGGATGGCAAGTTTCCTACCCAAAACCGTAAATTTTGGACTATAAGTAAAGGGCACGGGCTTTAGAGCAGTGGCTTCTATTACTTATAGTAAAAGGAGCCACTATTTTTTTAAAGGAGCGGAATCATTGTGAAAGTATTGGAAGACAGGATTAGGCAAGAAGGACTTGTATTACCTGGAAATGTATTAAAAGTTAATCAGTTTCTCAATCATCAAATTGATCCAGATTTAATGTTGGACATCGGTAAGGAATTTGTAACGCTTTTTGGTAGTCAGAAAATTACCAAGATTTTAACGGTTGAGTCTTCTGGAATTGCTCCAGCAATTATGACAGGGCTGTTACTACATGTTCCAGTGCTATTTGCCCGCAAACAGAAAAGTAGTACGATGCCAGGCCAACTATATAGCGCTCAGGTCTACTCATATACTAAAAAAACCGAAAATACGATTGCAGTTGAAAGTAAGTTTTTACTAGTTGATGACCATGTTTTGATTGTTGATGATTTTTTGGCAAATGGTGAAGCGGTTAATGGCTTGTTAGAAATTTGCCGGCAAGCGGAAGCTGAAGTAGTTGGAGTGGGAATAGCAATTGAAAAATCTTTTCAAGCTGGAGCTAAACGAATCACAGACCAAGGAGTTCATTTAGAATCACTAGCTAAAATTGCTTCATTTGCTGATGACCAGGTTCACTTTGTGGGGGAAGAAGTCTAGTGGCAGAAGAAATAAAACGACAAGTTTCGCAAAGTAAATCTGCAGTATTAGGTTTGCAACATTTACTAGCAATGTATTCTGGAGCGGTGGCTGTTCCACTATTGATTGGAACAGCACTTCAATTTAACAGCGAACAAATGACATATTTAGTTTCAATTGATATTTTTATGTGTGGTTTGGCTACATTAGTGCAATTATTACGTAATCGTTATTTTGGAATTGGCCTGCCAGTGGTTCTAGGCTGTGCGATTCAAGCGGTTGAACCTTTAAAGATGATTGGCAAGCAATTTACAATTGGAACGATGTATGGAGCAATTATTATTGCGGGTTGCTTTGTTTTCTTGATAGCGGGACAATTTTCACGGATTAAGAAACTTTTTCCACCAGTTGTTACAGGCACTCTAATTACGGTAATTGGGTTAACACTAATTCCAATTGCAGTCCAAAACATGGGTGGCGGTGATGCAACTGCCAAGAGCTTTGGCAGTTTAGGCAGCTTAGTTCTCAGCTTTTTGACGGTAGTTATAATTTTGGTGGTTCAACGTTGGGGACGAGGCTTTTTAAGTTCAATTGCTGTCTTGATTGGATTAGCTGCTGGAACATTAATTGCTTTAGCAATGGGAATAGTTTCCTTAGCCCCAATCACTGAGGCTCGTTGGTTTCATTTCCCACAACCATTTTATTTTGGAATGCCCCAGTTTGAATGGTCTTCTTCAATTACAATGATTATTATCGCGTTAGTTTCGATGGTCGAATCAACGGGTGTTTTCTTTGCGCTAGGTGGTATTTTAAATCAGAATATTACTGCTCAAGATTTGAAACGTGGTTACCGTGCCGAGGGGTTGGCTCAAATTTTAGGCGGGATTTTTAACACTTTTCCATACACAACTTTTTCACAAAATGTCGGTTTACTACAGTTGTCGGGAATTAAAACTAAACGTCCAATTTATTGGTCAGCTGGATTACTAATGTTAATGGGATTGATCCCCAAAATTGGAGCATTTGCCACGATTATTCCAACACCAGTTTTGGGTGGAGCGATGCTCGTAATGTTTTCAATGATTAGTGTCCAAGGAATTCGAATGCTTTTTCAAGTTGATTTTAATGATCAACGAAATATGCTGATTGTAGCGGTTTCTTTAGGATTAGGACTAGGTGTTTCTGTTTATCCAACTTTATTTGAAGCTTTGCCACGGACTATTCAGCTCTTTTTAGGAAATGGAATCGTTGTTGCTAGTTTGTCTTCAGTCTTGCTGAATATTATTTTAAAAGGAAAAGCTGGCTTAGCTGAAAAGTGACAATTAAATTAATTTGAATTTAAAGAATTTTTAAAAGAGCTTGGGTGAAGACAAAGCTCTTTTTTTCTGAATCAGAAAAGAAATTTTCTAATTTTTGAGAAATATTAAATTATCAATTTGGAATCTTATGTTAAAATGATTTTGAAAAGAGCACTGATTGATATGATAGATTTTAGATAATAGAAAGTAGTGAAATTATGGCTGATGAAATATTATTTCCAGGAGATACACTTGGAATAATTGGTGAAAGTCCGAATGGAATTATGTTAGCTGAAACAGCAAAAAAAATGGGCTTTAAGGTCATAGCCTATAGCTCAAATGAAGCATCGCCAACTGTTCAAGAAGCTGACTTAGGAATTATTGGATCCTACCAAGATCGTGTTAAGCTGCAAGATTTTGCAGAAAGGTGTGCGGTTGTAACTTACGTCTCGGATCGAATTCCAGCTGATGTTGTTGGCTTTTTACAACGTTTCACTAACCTTCCTCAGGGTAAGGAAGCTTTGGAAATCGCGCAAGATCGGTTATTAGAACGAGCTTTTTTGGAGCAATTGAATATCAATATTGCTCCTTATGCCACGATTGTTAGCTTAGATGATGTTTATCAAGCGGTTAGTTCAATTGGTTATCCTTGTATTATCAAACCAATCCAAAAAGAATTTGGCCATAGATATCAGCAATTAATTACGAAACAAAGCGATGTAGCTCGGTGTGCCGATTTTATTGATCGGGGAACTTTTGTTTTGGAAGCTTGGATTCCATTTAAACATGAGATTTCGGCGTTGGTTGTTAAGGACGGAGCAGGCAATGTACAGCCATTCCCATTGGTTGAAAATCATTACCGGCAGCGACGTTTATTTGAAACAACAGTCGGAGGTGAGCTTGATGCGGCAGTTGAAGCTGAAATAAATAAATTAGCTGGCGAAATTGCGCAGAATCTTCATTATGTTGGGGTGCTAGAAATTGCATTCTTTATTACTGAAAGTGGGGCAGTTTATGTTAAGAAAATTGTTCCTGCTCTCCATGCTACTGGGTATGTGTTTGATCGAGGAGCAAACGTTTCGATGTTCGAACAGCATATCAAGTCTTTGGTCAAAATGCCATTAGGGCCAGTTGAGCTTTTACAGCCAACAATTATGGTTAAGCTTCAGTCAGCAGATCTAGAAGCTTTAAGAACACAGTGGGTGTTGAAGACTAACTGGCACTATCATTTTTATCGCTACCCTAAAATGGTTCAATCACAAACGGTTGGTTATTTATTGGTTTCCGGTAGTAACTTATCGGATTTACAGCAGCAGATAGACGCGACTGGAATTTGGCAAGCGGAAGAATCAGATAAAAACAACTAATATTTATCAGCAAGCTTCATGTTTTTTTAAAGAAGCTTGCTTTTAATTTTGTTATAATGAAGATTGATTGGATTCAAGAGAGGATTGAAGATTTTGGAAGCCACAGAACTATTGACCGGATTAAATGATAAACAACAAGAAGCAGTGCGCCAAACGCAAGGGCCTTTGTTAGTGATTGCAGGTGCTGGTAGTGGGAAAACCCGTGTTTTGACTCATCGGGTAGCCTACTTGATTGAAGCTATCGGTGTTAATCCTTGGAATGTTTTAGCAATTACCTTTACCAATAAAGCTGCCCGTGAGATGCGTGAGCGAGTTGGTCAATTGTTAGGTGAAGCTGCTCAAGATGTTTGGGTATCCACTTTTCACGCTTTATGTGTTCGAATTTTACGGCGCGATATTGAAAAATTAGGTTATCAGCGGACATTTACAATTGTTGGAACTAGCGAACAGCGAACCTTAATGAAACAAGTGCTGGCAGATTTGAATCTTGATTCAAAAAAATTTGATCCACGAGCATTGCTGGGTGTTGTCTCACAAGCCAAAAATCAATTGCTAACACCTAAAGAATTTGCAAAACAGGCAACATCTGTTTTTGACAAAACAGCTGCTCAGGCGTATCAACTATATCAACAAGGGTTAGAACAAAATCAGGCAGTTGATTTTGATGATTTAATTATGCTGACTTTGCGATTATTTGCTCAGGAGCCAGAAATTTTACAATATTATCAACGAAAGTTTTTATATTTGCATGTTGATGAGTATCAAGATACTAATCAAGCACAGTATGAATTAGTTACAAAGCTTGCTGCAGGTTCGCGTAATTTATGTGTAGTTGGTGATGCAGACCAAAGTATTTATGGTTGGCGTGGAGCTGACATGCGCAATATATTGGATTTTGAGCAAGATTATCCGGATGCCAAGGTAGTTAAGCTTGAACAGAATTATCGTTCAACCAAGGTGATTTTACAGGCAGCTAATGATGTTATTAAGAATAATGTTAACCGCAAAGCAAAAAAATTGTGGACGGAAAATACTGAAGGAGACCGAATTCATTATTATCGAGCACAAACAGCAAATGATGAAGCTTATTTTGTTATTCGGCAGATTCAGCAGCTTAAGCAACAAAAAAACTGTCATTACCAGGATTTTGCGGTTTTATATCGCACTAATGCTCAATCTAGAACGATTGAAGAAGCTTTCATTAAATCAAATATTCCTTATCGGATTGTTGGCGCGCATAAATTCTATGATCGCAAGGAAATTCTTGATGTTTTAGCTTATTTGCAACTAGTAACCAATCCAGCAGATTCACTGAGTTTTAATCGCGTTGTCAATGAACCCAAGCGAGGAATTGGAAATGCTAGTTTAGATAAATTAGCAGATTTAGCTGCCCAACAGCAGATTTCATTGCTAGAAGCAGCTCAGAACCCAACATTGGCTAACATTTCCGGTAAAGCTGCGCGAGAATTAGTAAAATTTGCGACAATGATTGATCAATTGCACCAATTACAACAAACAGTAGATGTTACCCAGTTAACTGAAGCAATTTTAGATCGTAGCGGATATAAAGCTGCATTAAAAAATACTCGTAGTTTAGAAAATCAGAGCCGTTTAGAAAACATAGATGAGTTTTTATCAGTTACCCAGCAATTTGATCAGCATTGGCAGCCAGAAACTGAAACCAGTGAGCGTTTTGTCGATTTCTTAGCAGATTTGGCATTAATGTCCGATCAAGATTCGTTAGCTGAAGCAAGTGATGAAGTGGCTTTATTAACATTACATGCTGCTAAGGGGTTGGAATTTCCAGTAGTCTTTTTAGTAGGTCTAGAGGAGGGCGTTTTCCCATTAGGGAGAGCTTCATTCAATGAAAATGAATTGGAAGAAGAGCGGCGTTTAGCCTATGTGGGGATTACAAGGGCCAAAAAAGAATTATTTTTGACAAATGCTCTTTCAAGAATGCTATATGGTCGACAACAGACAAATCCAGTTTCACGTTTTATTAAAGAAATTGAACCTGAGCTGCTGGTTAGTGAAAATCAACAGGCAACAGCAACGACAATTACTTCGTGGACGCAACGGCGACCGGCTGAAAAAACAGCCTTTGCCAACCGTCAGAAAGCTGGTACTCCTCGTGTAGCTGCTCAACCAGTAACTCAAGGAACTGGTGCGGAAAAAAGTAGCTGGAAAATCGGGGAAAAGGTTTGGCATAAGGCTTGGGGTACCGGAACAATTGTTAAAGTTAATGGTACTGGAGAAGATTTGGAGTTGGATATTGCTTTTGCTGGTAAAGGAATTAAGCGATTGTTAGCAGCCTTTGCGCCAATCACTAAAAAACAAGACTGAAAAGTTAGGAGGAAAACAGATGGACGAAGCGATAGCAGCAAAAAAAATTGCTCAATTAACAGAGCAGTTGAATCTTTGGAGTCAACAATATTATGTTGAAGACGATCCTAGTGTTGCTGATCAAGTTTATGATCAAAGTTATCGCCAACTGCAGCAGCTAGAAAAAAGTTTTCCAGAGCTGATAACTCCTGACTCACCGACCCAGCGAGTTGGTGGTCAGATTTTGACTAATTTCCAAAAGAAAACCCATGAAATTCCGATGTTATCTTTAGGTGATGTTTTTTCTAAATCAGAGTTGTTTGAGTTTGATCAGCGTTTGCGACAGCAAACAGAGCAGGATTTGGAATACAATTGCGAATTAAAAATTGACGGCTTGGCAATTTCGCTGATTTATCAGGAAGGTAATTTTGTTGAAGGTTCAACTCGAGGCAATGGAATTATTGGTGAAGATATCACGAATAATCTTAAGACGATTAAGGCAATTCCACTAAAGCTAAGTGAGCCAGTATCGCTTGAGGTACGCGGTGAATGTTATATGCCCAAAAAAGCTTTTGTTAGTTTGAACCAACAGCGAGAAGCGGCGGGCCAGCCAGTTTTTGCTAATCCGCGCAATGCAGCTGCGGGTAGTTTGCGACAGTTAGATTCGCGAATAACGGCCAGTCGCCATTTGAGCACATTTATCTATTATCTAATGCAACCGGAAAATTATGGTTTAAAAACACAAGATGCGGTAATTAAACAGTTAGCTGATTGGGGGTTCAAGGTTAATCCAGAATCAAGGGTTGCCAAAACCCATGAACAAATCAGTGAATACTTACAAGAATATCAAGCGAAACGGCCAAACTTGCCTTATGATATCGATGGAATTGTTTTAAAAGCTAATTCTTTGGCAGTTCATCAACAAGTTGGTAACACGGTTAAAGTTCCACGCTGGGCAATTGCCTATAAATTTCCACCAGATGAACAAGAAACGATTGTTCGAAAAATTGAATGGACGGTTGGAAGGACAGGGGTTGTAACTCCCACTGCAGTGATGGATCCGGTTCGCTTAGCGGGGACTACGGTCAGTCGAGCGTCATTGCATAATCCTGATTACTTATTGGAAAAGGATATCCGGGTTGGTGATACAGTTAAATTGCATAAAGCTGGCGACATTATTCCTGAAATTTCCGAAGTTGTGCTTGGTAAACGTGTCGCTGATTCACAACCCACTGTCATTTTACAGCATTGTCCGATTTGTCGGGCAAAGTTAGTTCATTTAGACGAAGAAGTTGCATTGCGTTGTATTAATCCTAAGTGTCCGGCCTTGATTAAAGAGAGCATTGTTCATTTTGCTTCGCGCAATGCTATGGAGATCGCTGGCTTGGGGCCAAGAATAGTTGAACAGTTATACCAAAATCACTTAGTAGCTGATGTAGCAGATTTATATCGGTTAACAGCTGAAGAATTGTTAAAGTTGGATAAGTTTAAGGAAAAATCAACACAAAATCTATTAGCAGCGATTGAAACTAGTCGCCAAAACTCAGCCGAGAGGTTATTATTTGGTTTAGGAATTCGTCATGTTGGTAGTAAGGCGGCTAAATTATTATTAGCGCATTTTGGCAGCATTAGCCAGTTGATGGTGGCTAACGAAACAGAAATTGCTGCAATTGATTCAATTGGCCCAGTAATTGCTCAAAGTGTAGTAACTTATTTTGCTAATCAAGAAGTTCATCAGCTAATTGAAGAATTGCAAAATGTTGGTGTTAATCTGAATTATCTGTCCAGCCAACGAACAGTCATTCAAACTAGCTTTTTTACTGGTAAACGAGTAGTTTTAACCGGCAAATTACAACGATTAACTCGTTCAGATGCTAAAAAATGGCTTGAAGACCATGGGGCGCAAGTTACTGGTAGTGTCTCAGGCAAAACCGATTTGTTAATTGCGGGTGAAGATGCAGGTAGTAAACTTGCTAAAGCTGAATCTTTAGCAGTGCAGGTAATTAATGAAGCCAGATTTATTGAATTAATGGAGGCATAGAAAGTGAAAAAAACCGGAATTCTTATCGGAGCGATATTAGCGATTTTATTGGCTGGTTGCAGCAATAAGTCGTCAAATAGCAATAATAGCAGTAAAAGTAGTTCAAATGGTTATCAGATTACAGGTAATTCTAGCAGTGACCAGTATCAAAATGTAATTACTAATGGTAGCTATTTGACTAGTAAAGCTCGTGGTGTTGGAATTTCACAAAACTCAGATAATTTACTGAATTTAAAGAGTTTTGAAAATGGGTTAACGCAATTGTCCAAGACAAAATATTCACCTAATAATTATATATTTCGTGAAGGACAACTGTTATCATCAACAACAGTCGAAAAATGGTTGAGTCGTCAGTCTAAATCAAATAGTTTAGGACTTAATCCAGAAAGCAACGGTCAAACTGATCCAAACAAACGGAACCCAATCTATGTTCAGCAGTTAGAAGAACAGGACTATATGAAACAAGAAAATGGAAAATTGGTCTTGTCAGGAATTACAATTGGAATCGGGATGAATCGAAAAGATTATTACCAAAAAGAGCAGTATGGTGCTACTTACACTACTGATATTTCGGAAGCAAAAATGATTGCTGAGGGACGTCAGGCAGCAGTTAAAGTTTTACAAAGATTACGTTCTAGCGGCAAAGTTGCCAATAATGTCCCAATTATGATTGCCATGTTCCAGCAGGCTAGCAATGATAGTTTGGTTGGCGGTTCATTTTACTCATATACGTATGTAAAGAGCGGTAGTACAATCAATTCTTGGCAGAGTCTGAATACTAAGAGTTATATTTTACCAACGACAGCTAACACATCATTGCCAAATGATAATGATGAAACTTCATTTGAAAGCTTTAAAAAACAAGTGCAGAATTTCTTTCCGAATTTAGCCGGAGTAACAGCACAAGCAGAATATAATAATAAAGAGCTCCAAGGAATGCATGTCAATATCACGACTCAATTTTACAGTGAGACAGAAATTACAGCTTTCACACAGTACTTAGCGACAGCTGCTCGCAATTATTTACCAAGTGGAATTCCAATTGATATTACAGTAAAGGGTAGCGATGGTGATATTCAAAGCTTTTTAGCCAAAACGGCTAAACAAAGTACTTACTATACTCATGTTTTCAGCAGCTACTAATAAAAAAAACAAAGACTTTTCGAGTTAATAGTCAGTAAGTGAAAGACTTATGCTAGAATGAAATTATTGTAGGGAAAGAAGGAGTAGAAATGGCAATTAATGCAGATGAAGTCAAACACGTTGCGGGATTAGCAAAACTCGCTTTTTCTGAAACCGAGCTCCAGAAATTCACTGGACAAATGGATGAGATCATTAAGATGGTGCAACAGTTAAGTGAAGTTGACACAACCGATGTTCCGGTTACAACTCATGTTACCGATGCGGAAAATGTTTTACGACCTGATAAAGCGCAATCGGGTGTTGACCGTGATTTATTAATGAAAAATGTGCCTGACAGTCAAGATGGTTACATTAAAGTTCCAGCGATTATTGATGAAAGCGGGGAAGCATAAGCAATGGATTACTTTAAGCATGATTTAGCAAGTTTGCATGATTTGCTGGTCAAAAAAGAAGTCAGCGTAACTGATTTGGTCAAAGAAACTTTGACGACAATCAAAGAACGTGATCAAAAATTAGCGGCTTTTTTAACATTGAATGAAAAAGCTGCTTTAGATCAGGCTGCTCAACTTGATCAACAGGGAATCGACCCAGCTAATATTTTGGCTGGTATTCCATTAGCAATTAAAGACAACATTGTTACGAAAGACTTGCGAACAACAGCTGCTAGCAAAATTTTAGAAAATTTTCAACCAATTTATGACGCAACCGTAATGGAGAAATTAGCCGCTCAACAGGCGATTACGATTGGAAAAACCAACTTAGATGAGTTTGCAATGGGTGGATCAACTGAAAACTCAGCTTTTAAGACGACTAAAAATGCTTGGGATCAGACTAAAGTTCCTGGTGGATCATCCGGTGGCTCAGCAGCAGCGGTTGCTAGTGGTGAAGTTATGGCAGCATTAGGTTCAGATACAGGTGGATCAATTCGGCAACCGGCAGCGTTTAATGGGATTGTTGGTGTTAAACCGACATACGGTCGAGTTTCACGCTATGGTCTGATTGCTTTTGCTTCCAGTTTAGATCAAATTGGAACGTTTACCCGCAATGTTAAAGACAACGCTTTGCTATTGAATGCAATTAGTGGACTTGATCCTCATGATTCAACTAGTTCAAGTCAACCGGTGCCAGATTTTGCTGCTGGATTAAATGGCGATATCAAAGGTATGAAGATTGCTGTTCCAAAAGAATATTTAGGTAAGGGAATTGCTGAATCAGTCAAGACAGCCATCAAACAAGCGATTAGCACTTTTGAAAAATTAGGGGCTACGGTTGATGAAGTTAGTTTACCGCATAGTAAATACGGTGTACCGGTTTATTATATTATTGCTTCTTCTGAAGCTAGTTCAAACTTGCAGCGTTTTGATGGCATTCGTTACGGCTATCGCGCACAAGATGTTAAAAATTTGGAAGATGTATATGTCAAATCACGCTCAGAAGGATTTGGTGATGAAGTTAAGCGGCGGATTATGCTGGGAACCTTCTCATTATCAGCAGGAACATATGATGCTTTCTTTAAGAAAGCTGCGCAGGTACGGACACTGATTTGCCAAGATTTTGCTAAAGTATTTGGTGACTATGATTTAATTCTTGGACCAACTGCTCCAACAACTGCTTTTGGAATTGGTGAAGATATTGATGATCCGATTACGATGTATATGAATGACATTTTGACAATCCCAGTTAACCTAGCTGGTTTGCCAGGAATGTCGTTGCCAGCTGGTTTTGCTGATGGGTTACCAATTGGATTGCAGTTGATTGCTAATCAATTTGCTGAAAATACAATGTATCGTGCCGGTTATGCTTTTGAACAGGCAACTGATTTTCATAAAGAAATTCCAGCGATTGGAGGTCAGAAATAATGAATTTTGAAACAACGATTGGACTTGAAGTTCATGTTGAAATGAAGACAAATTCGAAGGCATTTTCACCAGCCCCAGTAAAATACGGTTCTGCACCAAATACCAATACCAATGTTGTTGATTGGGGTTATCCAGGAGCTTTGCCAACGGTTAATAAGGGAATTATTGAATTCGGGATGCGAGCTGCTTTGGCATTGCATTGTACGGTAACTCGTGACATGATTTTTAACCGAAAAAATTATTTTTATCCAGATAATCCAAAAGCCTATCAGATTACGCAATCAGACACTCCTATTGGTCGTCATGGTTGGTTAGAGATCGAAGTTGATGGCAAAAAGAAGAAAATTGGAATTGAGGAAATGCACGTCGAAGAAGATGCGGGTAAAAACACGCATAATCCAGATGGTTATTCTTACGTTGACTTGAATCGTCAGGGGACACCGCTGATTGAAATTGTTTCTAAACCAGAAATTGCTTCAGCTGAAGAAGCTTATGCCTATTTGGTTAAATTACGGCAGACAATTCAGTTTACGGGTATTTCAGATGTTAAGATGGAAGAAGGCTCGATGCGGGCTGATGTTAACGTCTCCGTTCGACCAATTGGTTCTGACAAATTAGGAACTAAGACAGAAATGAAGAATTTGAACTCATTTGAGCATGTTCGTAAAGGTTCACATTATGAGTCTAAACGGCAGCAGCGAATTTTAATGGCTGGTGGCAAGGTTCAACAAGAAACTCGTCGATTTGATGAAGCAAGTGGTGAAACAATTTTGATGCGAGTTAAGGAAGGCGCTAGTGATTACCGTTACTTCCCTGAACCAGATTTACCACCAGTGCATATTTCTGATGCCTGGTTAGAAGAAGTTCAAAAGTCAATTCCAGAAATGCCGGAAAATCGTCGTGCACGTTATGTCAATGATTGGGGCTTGCCAGAATATGATGCAGGTGTCTTAACTCAGACGAAGGAAATGTCTGACTTCTTTGAAGCAACGGTGGCACAGGGGGCTGATCCTAAATTAGCAGCTAATTGGTTAATGGGTGAAGTTAATGCCTATTTGAATGCCAAACAGATTGATTTACCTGAAACGGCATTAACACCAACCAATTTGGCGACAATGATTAAATTGATTGAAGATGAAACCATTTCTTCAAAAATTGCGAAGAAAGTCTTTAAAGAAATTATTACCAAGGGTAGTGAACCGAAAGCTTGGGTTGAAAGCAAAGGCTTGGTTCAGTTGTCAGATTCAAAAGTTTTGCAACCAATTATTGACCAAGTCTTGGATGATAATCAAAAATCAGTTGATGACTTTAAAAATGGTAAAGACAGAGCAATTGGGTTCTTAGTTGGTCAAATCATGAAACAAACTCATGGCAAAGCAAATCCTAAAGTGGTTAATAAGTTATTGATTGCTAGTTTAAAGGCAAGATAACATTTTAAGTTCAAGCGGTTGAAGGAGAAAACAGATGCAAAAGCGTTGCCGAATTATTTACAATCCAACTTCTGGTCGGGAAGCGATGAAAAATGATTTAGTTGATATTTTGAATATTCTTGAACGAGCGGGCTATGAAACGAGCGCCTTTCAAACAACGCCTGAGCCAAACTCAGCTAAAAATGAAGCGTTACGAGTTGGACGAGCTGGATTCAGTCTGGTTATTGCGGCTGGCGGTGACGGGACAATTAATGAAGTTGTTAATGGGATTGCACCATTAAAACACCGACCAAAGATGGGGATTATCCCTGCTGGGACAACAAATGATTATGCCCGCGCGTTGAAAATTCCACGCGAAGATCCAATTGCGGCTGCCAAAGTTATTGCTAAGGGCAAAACAATTAAGATGGATATCGGTCAAGCCAACGATAATTATTTTGTTAACATTGCAGGTGGTGGACTATTAACCCAACTAACTTATGGTGTGCCGTCGGAATTTAAATCATTATTTGGTTATTTAGCTTACCTTTTCAAGGGAGCCGAATTGTTACCGCAGATTAAACCAATCAAGATGCATTTGGAGTATGACGGTGGAGCGTTTAATGGTCGGGCATCGATGTTCTTTTTAGCATTGACTAATTCGGTTGGTGGTTTTGAACAGTTGGTTCCTGATGCTGCCTTGGATGATGGTAAATTTACGTTAATCGTGGTTAAGACGAGTAACTTGATGGAAATTTTACAATTGATTACGATGGTGCTTAATGGTGGGAAACATATTAAGGATTCCCGAATCCTATATGTTAAAACTTCTAAATTAATTGCCAGACCAGTTGATGAAAAAATGATGATTAATATTGATGGTGAATATGGTGGGGATGCGCCAATGGTCTTTCATGATTTGAAACAACATATTGAAATGTTTGCCAATACTGATCAGCTACCGGATGGGGCGATTAGCTCGGAACAAACTCCAGCTGAGCAGACGGCTAGTCAGCACTTTGTTGAAGAAGTTGAAGACTTGACTGGTCAAGATCTTAATCAAGATGGAAAATTAGGTAATAATAAGTCGCAAGACTGATTGCGACTAGTATAAATTTAATTCCGCAAAAGTAGAAAATAAAGTCTGAAGGGCTGTGACAAATAAAACCTTTGTCACAGCCTTTCTTAGCAAGAAACAGAAAGTAGGAAAAAAATGAAAGAGATACCAGTAGAAAAAAATCAGGAATTTGAGGTCACGGTTGAAGATCTCAGTTATCAGGGTCGAGGAGTTGCCAAGGTGGATCATTATCCATTATTTATTGATGATGCTTTGCCGGGTGAAAAAATTTTAGCACATGTGATGAAAGCTAGTCGCAACTATGGTTTTGCAAAAGTTGTTAAACGATATAATGATAGCCCAGATCGGCAACTAAATACTGAATCAGCCTATTTGCAGACGGGAATTGCTCCGTTGCAGCATTTAAAATATGACGCACAATTGCGTTTTAAACAAGGACAAATTAAGGAATTATTGCATAAAGCGCATTTAGACCAGATTACGGTTGCTCCAACACAAGGCATGGCAGAACCATTGCATTATCGCAATAAAGCACAAATTCCTGTTCGTATGGTAAATGATCAATTAGAAACTGGATTTTTCCGTCAACGAAGTCATCAATTTGTACCAATGCATGATTTCTTGATTCAAGACCCTCGAATTGATCAGGTATTAGAAGTTATCCAAACTGTTTTGCGTGAATTTGAAGTTCCGGCTTACAATGAGCGTCAGCACAATGGAGTTATTCGTCATATTGTAATTCGCCGTGGACATTACAGTGGTCAAGTAATGGTAACTTTGGTAACCCGTTCGCGCAAATTACCTGCTGGTAAACAAATTGCCCAACAAATCATGGAGCACTGTTCAGATGTTGTCAGTGTTTATCAAAATATTAATTCCGCAAAAACTAATGTTATTATGGGCCGTGATGAAAAGTTATTAGCTGGCAAAGCCCAAATCGAAGATCAATTAAATGGAATTAAATTCGCTATCTCACCACGATCATTTTTCCAGGTTAACTCTTTGCAAACTGAAAAAATTTATCAATATGTAGCTCAAACTGCTAAGTTAAGTGGTGAAGAAACGTTAATTGATGCTTATTGTGGAATTGGCACAATTTCTTTGAGTTTAGCTAAGCAAGCCAAGCAAGTCTACGGTGTCGAAATTGTTGCTGACGCAATTGAAGATGCCAAGCGAAATGCAGCTTTAAATGGAATTACCAATGCCGAATTTAAAGTCGCGGCGGCTGAAGAACAATTTGCCAAATGGGCTAAAGCTGGCTTGAAGCCAGATATAGTAGTTTTTGATCCACCACGTAAAGGACTGGAAACTAAAGTTTTGGAGAGTACCTTGCAATTAATGCCACAAAAGATTGTGTATGTTAGTTGTAATCCAGCAACTTTAGTCCGTGATTTAAAGTTTTTAACTGAAAATGGCTATCAAGTAACTGGACCAATCCAACCGTTTGATCAATTTCCGCAGACGAATCATGTTGAGAGTATCACAGTATTGTCGAGGAGCTGAAAGCGACGAAGAGGATGCTAGTGATACTCCATGCGATAGCTATCCAAGAAAACGAGCGGAGCGAAGTTTGATTGGCTAATAGCGAACCGCTGAGAGCGTTACGGTGCTAGAACGGACAGAAAAATAAGCGAAAGACGCCGGTGTGCAGGCATTCTTGATAGATGAAAAGTGTACTAATTCCTATTTTGGTGATTGGAATTAGTACACTTTTTGCTTATTGAACTAGAGTGTTGAGTGGACAGCATGCTGGCATTTGGGGTTGAGTATGCAAGTGCCCGTTTTAGAGAGTTGAGTTGATTAAGATTATGGAAGAAGCTGTAATGGTTGGTATGACAGGGATAATGCGAGGTGCCAAAATTCCGATTTTGGGGTGCTCAAGCCGAGTGGATTAGGACACTGTCACGGTGTCAGATTTTGTTTAATTTAGTCACCATGATTGAACAGAATAGTACACTCAACTATAATTTAAGAAAAGATAGTTATAAGGGTGGAAAATCATAAAATGGCAAATCGTCAAATTGAGATTGAAAATAAAGCAATGAAAGAAATCTTAATTGCTATGCATAACCTTGGTGGACAGGTTACTAGAAAACAAGTGCTGCAGGAACTTCATGATAATTCAAAAGTATTCAGCGAGAAAGAAATTGATGAGGTTCGAACATCCAAAAAGAGTGGTAAAGAATATCACCCTTTCCATTGGAAGTTTAATTTTGCAGTAAAGCATCTAATTCTTGCTGGGTTTATTGATACTGACAATGGACACGACTTAGAGCTTTCCAAAAAGGGACGCACTGTTGATATTGATGGTTTTGACGCTGATAGGGACGTTAGGTCAATTTCTGAAAATAAAATGCCCCACCGGAAGACAACTCGAGTTAAGGTTAATTCAGTTTCCGATAGCACCAACTCTAATCAAGGCGATTCGGAAGACCTAGAAGAACCTTGGCGTCAACAACTGCTAGATGCGTTAATCAAGATGAGTCCTAAAAAATTTGAGCTCTTTTGTCGCGGTTTGCTGACAAAAATGGGGATTGACATCGATGATGAGATTGGGGTTCAATATGTCGCTGATGGTGGATTAGATGGCTTTGGTTATGTTCGTTCTGATGACTATCGGACTACAAGAGTAGCGTTGCAAGCAAAACGTTGGCAGGGAAGGGTTTCATCACCAGAGATCGACAAGTTTCGTGGTGCGATGGACAAATTTAATGCTGAGTTTGGGATTTTCATTACCAATTCGGACTTCACAAGAGATGCTGTTAAGACAGCGCGGCAAGGAACCCGAATTATCACATTGATTAATGGTGATCAGATTTGTGATCTAGTAGCCAAGTATAACTATTATGTGGAGCCAGTAACTACTTATCGATTGAAGAGCTTTTATTTGGACGAGGATTAATTTAGAAGGGAATGATTAAATGTCTTTAATCTCGGATTCCATAACCGTTGCTGAAAAAGTGCAGTCAATTGCTAAAAAATATAAGGATAAGGAATTGAATGATGAGATAATATTGCTTCAACAAAAGCTAAGTTTGCTTAGCAATGAAAATATTAAGCTAAGGGAAGAAATAGCTGAAATAAGATCAGACGTTCTTAGTAATAAGAATGTGTATATGGATGACAACGGTTTTCTTAGAAGAAAAAACGATGAAACAAAGTATTGTCCAAAATGTTGGAATAAAGATAGAAGGTTATCTGTAATGCCAAACCATGGTGTGAAGGAATTTGATAGTATTAACGAGTATACATTTGAGTGCTCGGCCTGCGGTTTCAGGGTCTATAGCAAAGATAACTTTGATAAAAAATAGCACTCAGCCAAAAATAGCTGAGTGCCGCACATCCTGAATATTTACGTATTAACTTTAATCACTTCACCATCTTTGAACGTGAACTCCATATAGTGGATGCTAAATAATTCTGTAATAACTAATTTAATGTATTTTGCAAGAACTTTATACATAGAAGGGGGCGGACATAATCCTGGACCATTAGAAAACGATAATTCACAGCTGTTTGAAACATATTTTAAATTTTTTTTCAGGGTTGTAGTTGTAATTGAAGTATCCATTGGAGATTGTTGCTTTTGGTAATTAGTTAGAACTTGTCTGAGCTTTTTTGAATCTTAGCAATTTTTATTGGGGTTGCATCAACCTCTAGATGACGAAATTTCCTGTTTTGTCTAACTTACAGTCAAAATTAATTGTATTCCTTTTGGCTGTTTAATACATAATCTTGAATTCAAAAACTATAGGTCAGGGATGAGCTCAATAGTATTGGCATTCAAGTTCAAAATTATTAATACCTGCGCCAATTGAAAGGTTTTTTTATTATGCCAAGCTTTAAAATTAAAATCCGACTGAATCTCAAAAGTTGAGATAACAGTCGGATTTAAAAAGCTTCAAATTGACAATGGTGCTTCAGACTTTTAATTATCTCCTTTAATTTTCAAGGGAGCTAATTGCTTTTCAACTGCTGCCAAGTCAACACCTGCTTGTAACAACGATGCAGCTACGTATGAGCTTTCAACTAAAGCAGTATCGTATAGATGAACTTTCTTTGTTGTCATTTCAGCTGCCATCTCTAAATTCATTTTAGCACTGCCTAAATCATAAAATGCTAAAACTTCATCAGCTTGATTTTCTTCCATTGCTTGAGTGATTTTTTCTAAACTAGTTCCGATTTCGTTTTCATCAGTTCCACCAGCTGCAGTTATCGAAACATCTTTTGCTACTTGCTTTAACAGTTTGGGCACTCCAGCCGCAATTTCTGGAACATGTGAAACTATCAAAATTCCATAACTCATTTGATCACTCCTGCCTGTAATAGTGCCTCAAATAAATAACCGCTTGAAACGGCCCCAGGATCCAAATGACCAATTGAACGTTCACCTAAATAAGAAGCCCGTCCTTTTTTAGCTTCCATAGGTTTAGTACTTTCAACAGCTTGTTTAATTTTTTCAGCGCTTAATTGTTTGTCTTTTACAGCAGCTGTGATTGGTAACCAAACATCAACCATTGTTTTATCTCCCATTTGAGCTCCACCGCGTTTTTTTAAACCTGCCGTCGCTGCTTTCAACAACTGTCCTAAATTGGTTGTTTTAGGACTGAGTTTGGCCATTTCCAAAAATGCGGTTCCGTATAGCGGGCCAGCCGTTCCACCAACTTTACTGATTAAAGCCATAGCAGTAACTTTCAAAGCTGTTGTTAAATCAGCTGGTTGTTTAGCTTTTAATCCTTCATTTACCGCTGTTAAACCACGAGCCATATTGTTCCCGTGATCACCATCACCAATTTTTGAATCTAAATCACTTAAATAGTCCTTTTGCTCACTAATTTTTTGCGCAAATTCTTTCATCCACACTAAATATTTTTCTAAAGTTAATTCCACGAGTTTCTCCTCCTCAACTTTTTGTTACCAAGCCATTGTTTCAACGGGATAATTCAAATAATTTAACCATTTGTTATCAGCTAATTCAAAAACAGTTAATGAAATTCCTGCCATGTCTAATGACGTCATATAGTTGCCAACTTTGACAAAAGCCGGCTCAATTGATTTCTCAGCCAATTTGTTCAAAACATCATGGGCAAAGATGTATTGTTCCATTAATGGGGTTGCTCCCATACCGTTAACTAAAATAGCGTACTTTTTATCTTTTGCAAGTTGTAAACTATTATCTAGCTTAGCAACCAATTCGGCCACTAATTCCTTTGATGGCTTGATTTTTTCACGACGATAACCGGGTTCACTGTGAATTCCGACTCCATATTCAATCTCATCTTCAGCTAACTCAAATCCTGGTTTGCCCACTTCTGGTACGGTAGCGGCACTTAAAGCAACCGCAATCGTATTAATGTGTGGCAGAACCTGTTGGGCTAATTGTTCCAAATCATCCAAAGATGCACCTTGATCAGCTGCTGCACCCAAGACTTTATGCATTAAGATAGTTCCAGCAACTCCGCGCTTTCCTTGCGTATAAAGACTGTTTTCAACAGCAATATCATCATCAACCACAATTGATTTGACTGGGATATCATCCATTTCGGCCATATCTTTAGCCATATCAAAGTTCATCACATCGCCAGAGTAATTCTTAACAACTAAAAAAACACCTTTGCCAGTGTTAACAGCCTTGATTGCCGCATAAATCTGATCAGGTGTTGGTGAAGTGAAAACTTGACCAGCAACGGCCGCACTGAGCATTCCCTTGCCAACAAAACCAGCGTGAGTTGGTTCGTGACCACTGCCACCACCACTAACAATACCAACCTTATCTTTCATTGAAGCTTGATCGCTGCGAATCATAGCAAAAGTTTCAGGTATTTTTTTAACAAATTGTGGGTAAGCTCGCACCATTCCATCAATCATTTCTGCAACAACATCTTGTGGATCGTTGATGATCTTTTTCATTATTAGCCACTTGCCTTTCTCTAAATGTTTTCACTTCTATTTTATTTGAATCCGCTTTCAGTGTATACGGACACATTCTTGAAATTGTCCACTTAACAGCTCCTTAGTAACCGCTTACAATGAAATTGTTGATGAAAATACTTACTAAAAGAAAGGTGGTACCTAACATGCGTGACGGTGATAAGATTTTTGTTAGTCCTGATAAATATATTCAAGGTGCTGGTTTATTAGAAAGATCTGCAAAATATATCCAACCTTTTGGACGAAAGATTGTTTTAATAGCAGATAAAATCATTTGGGGAATTGCCGGTGATGAATTTTCAAATTATTTAGAAAAACAAAGTTTCCAAGTAACTAAAGTTGTTTTTCAAGGAGAATCTTCTGCTGATGAAGTTGAACGAATTACTCAAATTGCTAAAGATAAAGATGCAGAAGTTGTAATTGGTCTTGGTGGAGGAAAAACAATTGATACCAGTAAAGGTGTTGCGGATAAAGCTCAAGCCAAATTAGTAATTATTCCCACAGCCGCATCTGCTGATGCTCCGACAGCAGGGCTTTCAGTAATTTATGATGACGATGGAACTTTTTCTCATTATGCATTTTACACACATCATAGCAACTTAGTTTTAATGGATACTAAAATCGTTGCTAATGCGCCTGTTAGAACACTTGTTTCTGGTATTGCAGATGCAATGGCTACCAATATTGAAGCAAAAGTCACGGCTCAAAGTTATGGTGTTACTTATAACGGGCGTGGTGGTGTTCCTACATTGGCAGGCAGAGCAATTGCAGCGGCTTGTGAAGATACTTTATGGAAACATGCTTATGAAGCTGTTGAAGCAAGCAAACAGAATTTAGTTACTCCTGCTCTGGAGAATGTAGTTGAAGCTAATACGTTGTTATCTGGATTAGGTTTTGAAAACGGCGGCCTTGCAGCAGCTCATGCAGTTCAAGATGGTTTTACAGCTGTTAAAGGAGACATTCACAAATTAACTCATGGTGAAAAGGTAGCCTTCGGAACAATGGTTGAATTGGTTTTAGAGGGCGCATCACATGAAAAGCTGAATAAATACATTAAGTTCTATTTAACTTTGGGCCTTCCAATTACACTTGAAGATACAAATCTAGATGAATTAACAGCAGAGGAACTATATAAAATTGGCAAAAAAGCTACGGATCCTTCTGAAACAATGTCTAATATGCCATTTAAAGTAACACCAGAAATGGTTATCAATGCTATGAAGAGCGCATCATATCTTGCACATAGTTATGCTGATAGTCATGAGATTAAGCCAATTTTTGTTAATAAGGCTTTAAAGAGTTAAAAATTATAGAATAAGATTAAAAGCCGAATTAAACAAGTTATTAAATTACTTGTTTAGTTCGATTTTTGTTTTTGAAAATGAAATTTTAAACATTAACAAATGCTATAATTGCAGTGAGATTGTTTATTTGAGGTGATTATAATATCCTACACTGTAAAGAAAAAAATTGCCAAAGCTTTTCAGTCTTTAGTTGAAAAAAAAGATTTTCAGCATGTGGACTTAGGATGAAAGTATAGACACGATTTGGTAGAATTTCTACTAGAGAGGATCGTGTCTTATGAGCAAAAGAAAGAGATATTCTGTCGAATTCAAGAAAATGATCGTTCAGCTGTATGAAAGCGGGACATCAGTCACTGATCTTACCAGCGAATATGGGATTGCCAGTGCCACCATTTATAAATGGAATGATTTGTACAAGAAAGATAATGACACCGGGGTCTCCAAGGCCGACTTGTTAGAAATGCAGGCAAGAATTGCCAGGCTGGAAAGTGAAAACGATATCCTAAAAAAAGCATTAACCATATTCGCAAAAAAGTAAGTATCAAAGATTGGCAGTCAGCTATTAAAGTAACGGCATCAGCGCATAGCGTTAAAGAAGTCTGTCAGACGTTGCACTTATGTCGATCAACCTACTATCAGTACCAGTACCAGTACCAGTACCAGTACCAGCACCAGACTAAGCCCGAACAGTTTAAGCGGCGCCAAGTTTTATACCAGCAAATCCGACGCATCTACTTTGATCATCGGCGGGTTTATGGCGCTCCTAAAGTTCACGAGGAACTTTTACGTGAGGGCTATCATGCCAGTTTGAAACTGGTTCAAAAGCTGATGCGACACCTAGGCCTCCGGTCAATTGTCGTCAAAAAGTGGCGCTATGAGCACAACAACTATATTGACCAAATGACCTACCCTAATTTGTTAAAACAAGACTTTAAAGCTGTCAAACCTAATCAAAAATGGGCTGCTGATATTACCTATATTCCGACCAAAACTGATGGGTGGTGCTATCTGGCAACCATCATGGACTTGTATTCTCGCAAAATTATCGCTCATAAATTAAGCCGACACATGACAACCGAGTTGGTTGTCAACGTACTTAATCAAGCTTGTGAAACTAGAACTGTCAAGGCTGGTTTGATTCTGCATACTGATTTGGGCAGCCAGTATCGAAGTACTGCCCTTGAAACAGCATTGAAGCAACACGCTATCCGGCACTCTTACAGTAAACGTGGCTATCCGTATGACAATTCTGTGGTGGAGTCATTTCATGCCAGCTTCAAGAAGGAGGAGGTTTACCAACGGACTTACAAAGACTATCATGAAGCCAATTTGGCTCAGTTTAGTTACATTGAAGGATTTTATAATTCTCGGCGGATCATTAGTGCCGATGGCTATTTAACTCCAGATGAAAAAGAACAATTAGTCAGTTAGAAATTCTACGTAATCGTGTCTAAAAACTTGACTCAGATCCAATGTTTCAGTGACTGAGATTATGGTTGTAGCTAATGTTCGCAGACAGACTTTTTACGATTACTTTGAGGATAAATACTTTTTACTAAATTGGTTTGTTAACGATAGTTTAACCGAATTAATTGATAATAACTTAAATTATTTGTTGTGGGAAGATATCATCAAGTTGACTTTTTTTGATATTTACTACCATAAAAGATTCTATTTAAAATGCATTAAAAGTCAAAACGAGGTCAATGTTCCGGTTGTCATTGCTAATCATTTTAAAGTATTAATTAATCAACTGTGTCAGACTATGGCTAATTCAAAAGAAAAAGAAAACTTTACTCAAACATTTTCCTTAGGGTTAGCAAACTTGTTAGTTGATGGGTTAACAACTACAAATTCAGTAGATTATGAAATCATTACAGGTAGAGCCACCAGAGCTATTCGCTTTATTTATGATCAATTTAAATTACCCCAGCAAAACAATTGATACCATTGGGCTTCTAGACAGTTGGACTAGTGTGGATTATGAACCTTTTGGTAGAACAATCTTTATCAAAATAAAGAATTAATTATGATGGGTAATCATCAACCAAAATTTCTAGATGTGCTAGAATAACAGAAGAAAAGCAGTTTTGCGTAAATCGGCCCGTTTAACGATTGAATAATGCGATTTATTTGGAAAGGAAGTTTTTAAATGGCAAAAGTGGCAGTTGTTTTTGCGGATGGTTGTGAAGAAGTTGAGGGATTAAGTATTGTTGATGTATTGCGTCGCTTAAATGTTTCAACAGACATGGTAGGCTTAACCAGCAAAGAAGTTATGGGTGATCATCAGATAAAGTTGACTTGTGACAAGGTTGTTGATGATAGTTTGTTGGATTATGATCTAGTAGCTTTTCCAGGCGGGATGACCGGTTCAGCTAACTTGCGGGACAATCAGAAGTTGCGGGATTTAATGGTTAAACGCCATGAAAACGACCATTGGGATGCTGCGATGTGTGCAGCACCACGTGCACTAGCTCGTTATGGAGTTTTAGCCGATGCCGACTATACCGTTTTTCCTGGTTTAGATTCAGAAACAAAAAAGGATGCTCCAACTGGTAATTTCAAAGAAAATATTACTGTTACTGATACGAAACACAAAGTTCTAACTAGCCGTGGACCCGCAACAGCTTGGGCTTTTGCCTATGCAATTGCTGAGGCCTTGGGAGTGGATACTAAACAATTAAAGCATGCGATGCTATATGATTATTTAGCTGATACTATTCAAGACAGTCTTTAAATTTTTTTAAGATGCTATTCTAAATTAAAGGTTCTTACTGCAGATTAATTGCAGTAAGAATTTTTTTGTAAAATGTTATTTTTATAAAAATTACTAAATGCTATACTTAGCTACAGGAATGTTTTCGTATATATTTCAAATTGTTGAGGAGAAAAATGAAAAAATCAGTTGATGCTCCATTAGTTCCATTGGCCTTTATCCTTTTCGGTTTATTAGGCTTAGTATCTGCTATAAAAGTAGGTGAATGGACAAACTTTATTTTCCCAATGTTATTCTTACTTTTAGCGGCAGTCTATTTGCATACTTCATTAATTGGCAAGTATCGGATAATAAAAAAAGTAGTTGCGGGATTAAATATCGAAAAAAATGCTCAAATTTTAGATTTAGGAACTGGTCATGGAGCTTTTTTAATTGAAATTGCTCGGCATTTGCAGCATCCCGGGAAAATTATCGGAATCGATATTTGGAATAAGCAAGATCAAGCCAATAATTCCTTTGAAAACACAAAAAAACTCATTGTTGAGCAACAGTTGGCTGATGTTAGCGAGCTGTTGACAGCCGATATGGTCAAACTGCCTTTTAAAGGAAATAATTTTAATTATGTTGTCGCTAGTTTATCAATCCATAATCTTAAACCTGCTTACAAGCGGCAAGCAGCTATTCAGGAAGCTTTTCGGGTTTTAAAAAAAGGTGGCCGAATGGTTATAATTGATATTGAACATGTGGGTGAATATCAGCAATTTTTGCAGCAATTAGGTGCAAAAGAAATTAACATTTCTAATACTGGAATAAATGGCATGTACGCTGGGCTTTTTACAAAAGTCTTGATAGCTAAAAAATAGTTATGATTTGAACCACAAGGCAGTTGCAGAATTAATAATGAATAAGAGGAAATTTAATGGATCGCAGTGTTAAAACAACGTTAACTAATCTGTGCTTAATTTATGATGATACCGGTCATGTTTTGGTTGAAGATCGCAAAAACCCTAATTGGCCAGGAATTACATTTCCCGGTGGTCATGTTGAAGCTGGGGAGTCAATGAGTGTTGCGGCTATTCGTGAGGTTTTTGAGGAAACTGGTTTGACAGTAGCTGAGTTGCAGTTATGTGGGATTAAGGATTGGATTAATGAGGATGGTTCAAGGTATTTGGTCTTATTGTATAAAACCAATAATTTTATTGGAAAGATCAAGTCATCCTCTGAGGGAAAAGTATGGATCTGAGTCAAGTTTTTAGACACGATTACGTAGAATTTCTAACTGACTAATTGTTCTTTTTCATCTGGAGTTAAATAGCCATCGGCACTAATGATCCGCCGAGAATTATAAAATCCTTCAATGTAACTAAACTGAGCCAAATTGGCTTCATGATAGTCTTTGTAAGTCCGTTGGTAAACCTCCTCCTTCTTGAAGCTGGCATGAAATGACTCCACCACAGAATTGTCATACGGATAGCCACGTTTACTGTAAGAGTGCCGGATAGCGTGTTGCTTCAATGCTGTTTCAAGGGCAGTACTTCGATACTGGCTGCCCAAATCAGTATGCAGAATCAAACCAGCCTTGACAGTTCTAGTTTCACAAGCTTGATTAAGTACGTTGACAACCAACTCGGTTGTCATGTGTCGGCTTAATTTATGAGCGATAATTTTGCGAGAATACAAGTCCATGATGGTTGCCAGATAGCACCACCCATCAGTTTTGGTCGGAATATAGGTAATATCAGCAGCCCATTTTTGATTAGGTTTGACAGCTTTAAAGTCTTGTTTTAACAAATTAGGGTAGGTCATTTGGTCAATATAGTTGTTGTGCTCATAGCGCCACTTTTTGACGACAATTGACCGGAGGCCTAGGTGTCGCATCAGCTTTTGAACCAGTTTCAAACTGGCATGATAGCCCTCACGTAAAAGTTCCTCGTGAACTTTAGGAGCGCCATAAACCCGCCGATGATCAAAGTAGATGCGTCGGATTTGCTGGTATAAAACTTGGCGCCGCTTAAACTGTTCGGGCTTAGTCTGGTGCTGGTACTGGTACTGGTACTGGTACTGATAGTAGGTTGATCGACATAAGTGCAACGTCTGACAGACTTCTTTAACGCTATGCGCTGATGCCGTTACTTTAATAGCTGACTGCCAATCTTTGATACTTACTTTTTTGCGAATATGGTTAATGCTTTTTTTAGGATATCGTTTTCACTTTCCAGCCTGGCAATTCTTGCCTGCATTTCTAACAAGTCGGCCTTGGAGACCCCGGTGTCATTATCTTTCTTGTACAAATCATTCCATTTATAAATGGTGGCACTGGCAATCCCATATTCGCTGGTAAGATCAGTGACTGATGTCCCGCTTTCATACAGCTGAACGATCATTTTCTTGAATTCGACAGAATATCTCTTTCTTTTGCTCATAAGACACGATCCTCTCTAGTAGAAATTCTACCAAATCGTGTCTATACTTTCATCCTAAGTCCAGTATTTTGGACTGAACTAAGCAAGTTAAAGTTATTGAAGCTAGCTGATAGTATGGATGAGTTAGTGAAAATATTTTTGCAGTCAAATTTAAGTGAGCAGTTTCTTTACCAAGAAAATAGTCGCTGGAAAAGTCGAACAGAATAATCAGTGTTAAAATTCAGTTTGTTTAAAAGCCGATAGTGGCAATAAAACAAGTTGATATATAAATTCAGTTTGCTGCAAGCAGCAAGTTTTGTGTAAAAAGTATACTAAAGAACTTTGTCTTTCAGTCTTTTTAGACTATTTTTATTTATGGTTAATTTTTTAAGCAATCAAAGCTAAAACCGTAAACAAAGCATATGCTATGATTCTGCTTAAGATGCCATAGAGTAACCCTGCATAAGCAGCGTGTGCCCAATCAATCAGATACAAATGAGAAAGAAGATTGCAAACAAGCACTCAGCAGTGAAAGACATACTTAAGTTAGTCTTTAAGATAGTGGTCAAAAACACAATTCCAAATTCACAGGATACTTACAAAATAAGCGATGATAAAGAGAATGCTTAATTGTAAGTAGCTAACTGTTTTTGAAACAAATGAAGAAATTTGTCAATATATTAATAAATAGCAGCCAGGAAAATAACCAAAATAAAAGTAACCCAGTGTTAGATTCAAATCATCAAAACCAAAACCGTTAGCTTTCGAGAATCACGAAACTGGCGGTTTTTTTAGAGTGATAAATAATTCGTTAAGAATAGCTGCTTTCAATCAGATTCCTTCTTTATTCTGCAAACTGTTCCAGTACTGATGTTGTATTTGTTTGCCAAAAAACGAATTGATAGTCCCTTTTTTAATTCGTTTTTTATAGAGAAATAAATACTACGTCTTTTTTTATTTGGAGAGGTAGCACTATATAGAAGTGGACGTCCCTTGTAGACACCTCTTTTTTTTGCTAAAGCTATTCCTTCTTTTTGCCTTTCTCTTATTCTTTCACGCTCATTTTGTGCTTGAAACTTAAAAACGGTTATTAAAATATCTGTTAACATATTTCGCAGATTTGTATCGGGGACACTAGAAAAATCTGGTAAGTCTAAACTTTGTATTGAAGCCCCTTTTTGACGAATGGCTTGAATTATTTTAGTCAAATCATCTGCATTTCTGCCTAAACGATCTAAGCTGGTAACGTATAATATATCTTTTTCACTTATACTTTCTATTAATTTTAAAAGTTCTGTCCTTTCTTTTATATTTTTACCTGAGATCTTTTCGGAGTATATTTTATCAACATGAACTTGTTTTAATCTTTCTAGTTGTCTAGCTAAATTTTGGTCTTTTGAAGATACCCTAATATAACCAATTTTCATATAAATTATCCTCCATAAAAATGAATATTTATGTTATATTATAATATTTTATTTAGGGTAAACCCAAATAAAACAATTGCACTAGAAATATATCTAACTAATATACATATACTAGTTAGATGTATTTTAAGATTTGAAGTATATGCAATTTATTTTTAAAAAGTGAATTTTAATTCAAAAATATATAATAATTGACAGATGGTTGTTATAGTTATAGTATTTACTGTGTATCATTTAGAGTTTACCCTAAACGAAAATAATTTTACAGGAGAATGCTTTGAAAAAAAATAGTGTGCAAGAAATATTAAGAAAATGTTTTTTAGTATATCAACCTATTATGAGATTAAGAAATTATAAAAAAAATGAAATTTATAATTATGAAGTTCTTCTGCGAATAGAAGGGGGGAAAAAGTTCCCTAAAGAAGAATTTGCTTTATTGTCGGAGAGCGATGAAATAAATAAATTATATTTAGAATGGTTATTCGAAAATTTAAGAAAGCGCATACAATATAACCCTGATATAATTTTTTGTGTGAATTTGTCTCCGAAGCAATGCACATACAGGTCAACAATGGATGTTTTAAAATCGTTACACGATATTAATCAACATATACGAATTGAGATCACTGAACACGAAGAAGTTATTTATGATACTTCTCAAGTAGAAGCTTTTTTAAATGAAATGAAAAAATTAAACTATATGACAGGACTTGACGACGTAGAGGTCGGGCAAAATACACTTTTGTTTACATTGAAAAATATAAATAAAATAAACAGATTAAAATTATCTCTTTTACCATTTTCGTTGATTAGTTTAAACTCACAGCTATTGCTTGTTCAGTTCTGGAATTCAATAGCTAAAGAAAACAATTTAGAGTTTGTGGTGGAGGGAATTGATACAAAGGATAAAGCACAAGTATTTCGAGAAATTGGAATAGAGTTGCAGCAAGGCTTTTTTTGGGGAGAACCAGAAATAATTGAAAATTAATGAGGAGATAGATGTTGAAAGAAAGCTTATTTTATTTACTTATTATAGTTATTGCTGCAAGCATTGGCTGGTCATTCTGCTTATTAAAAAAATTAATTAATAAAGTATTATTTTGGAAACTTAATAGATTAAGTAACGACAGACTACTAGAAGTAATTAAGCTTCATCATCATGACAGAAAAGGAGAAATATCAAAGAAAATAATAAAAAAAAGAAATACAAAAACAATTGTAGATGTTGAAAAAATATACCTGATGCAAATAAAAAAATAGTTTTTGTGGGTGAAATGAATGGAAGTAATAGATAAAAAAGATGCAGTTGGGTCTCTGATTATGTTACTTTCACTATTTATTGGGAATTTTTATGAAACTAGTGAAAGTTATCAGGTACATTCGGGGGGGAATTTTTTAACAGGTTGCCAGCTAATTTGGACTGGTGGCAACTTATTTGGTCCTTTTTTATTATATATTCCAATAACAATGCTAATAGTGAGCGTTTTTCTAAACAAGACAAATCCTTTATTTTATATAATACTATCTCTCACAGACATATATTTTCTATTTATTCTAAAAAATGAATACAGAGTTCTAATTGAAACAGCTAATAAAGTTCTATTTTCAAGTGGAGCACGCATGTCTTTGATCGGTTCAGTATATGTAATAATAGCAAATATTGATAAATTATTTCGATGCAAAACTAATTAAGCAGTTTTATGAACGTTGGAGTTTTGGGATTTGTTATTTAGAGTTAAGGTTTGGTATGATTAAAATGAATAAATTTACTACTAATTCAATTAGGAAATGGTAAATTAAAACAAGTAGTCACAGCTGTTGAGGATGAAATCTAATCTGGAATTTACAAGCTTAATATATTTTAAATTAAGTGTGATCTATAACATATAGATTTAGATATAAGAATGTTCGAAATACTGCCTATTGCAGGAATAAATTTATTTGAATAATTTAGTATCGTGCATATCACTATTTTAAGGTCTCGTAGTTGTCACAGTTTAGCTAACTTATTTTTGAACATTTGTGCAATTCTTTCAGTTGCCATTAATGTTAAGTTGAGTATACTATAGAACATATTACTTTTAATTGTAGGAGAAGATTAATGAGTTCACCTAAAATTGAATTTAAATGGGTAAACGATGAACTAGAATTATGGGAAATTACCCAAAAATTAATTTTGGAATACACTGCCTCTTTAGGTCTAGATTTGAGTTTTCAAAATTTTAGTGAAGAGATTGCAAATTTAAAGGAAAAATATGGCCGATCACAAGGTTCAGTTTTGTTGGTTTTTGTTGCTGGACAACCAGCAGGAATTTTGGCTTTTCATCGTTTTCAAACCAATATTGGTGAATTAAAACGTTTATACCTTAAGCCGGAGTTTCGGGGTCATGGTTTAGGCAAGCAGTTACTGCAGCAAATGTTAACCCGGGCTCAAAAAATGGGCTATAAGTTTTGTTCGCTTAGATACGTTGGCTACGATGAGCTCAGCCCAAAAATTATATCGTCAATTGGGGTTTTACGAAATTAGTCCCTATGTTTATAATCCTATTCCTGGGACCAAATATTTTGAAATCAAGTTAAAATGATGTTTTATTAGCGAGGTGGATAATGGAACAATGGCAGCGACGCTGGGCTGAAAATAAATACTGGGTCATGGCTCATTCACAACAGATTTATAATGAAATGCGCCAACTAGCTAAGGATAATGACTGGTCGGCAGAAAAAAATTCTAAATTTGAAGTTTTATTGCGAGTTGCTGCTCAGCAAACACCGACCGTTAAGACATTAACAACGGCTTACCAGCATGTATGGGGATATTTTAAAAAAATTTGCACACCGATTGAAAAAGCAAAGTATTTAAAATTGCTGCAACAACTAGATCCCATGAATGATTTGTTAGGTCCTTTTTTGAAGCAATTGGCGGTGAAGTATCAGATTGAATATTTAGTGAATTCACGAATTATACGTGAACTATAGGAGAGATTATGAGATTATGGCATGAAAGTTTATTAACTAGATTGCCACGCCAGCAGCTATTAGGGCAACATCGTGAATTAGCTGCCTTGCGAGGCAACGGGTGGGGGAAAAAACACGCAACAGTTAACTATATTTTTCAATATTCTCCCTATAAGCTATATCAGTTTCACTTATTGGTGTTGGATGAGATGAAGCGCCGGGGATACAATCCAAACCAGAAATGGTTTGATCCGCATTATCGTGGAGAACATTGTCCGCGATACACCAAGTTACGTCCTTGTGCATTAACAATTCCCGTTTATCCGGAGCATAATGCTGCCTATTTGGATGAATGCCTGGCTAATTTGCACGCCAAGGGAATTGAAATTTAAATTGGGGTGTAATCTTAGTAAAACTAAGTTTGTGAAAATTAAATAGTTTTGATTTTTTAATTGCTATGACTCGTCAAAAGTGCGCATTATATTAGACAAAATTACCTAGACTGAGTATGATGAGAAAAGATGATTTTAGGGGATGGAGCATCTATGACGAAGAAGAGAATAATTGGTGGATTAACTAAAATTGCCGTTGGAACAATTGATCAGAAACTTTTAGCCGAAGCAACTAAATTGGTAAATAATCAACTTGAAAAACGGAAAGGTTATTTGCACGTTCCAGATGTTGTTTCATTGCCAATCACTGAGGCGGGTGAGGCTTTAGAAAAATATGGTTTTAATTATGGCAAATTTAAAGTGACACCACAAGCAAAATATGCTAATTTATTGCCAAATGTAGTCTTCAAGGTCAAGCCACGAATTGGATCAGCTGTACCACCGGACACGTTTATTAAGATTTACTTTGCTGACCAACAAGTGATTGCAGATAGTCAGCAGTTGGCTGCTGCTGCAGCTGAAAAAAAAGTTTTGAAGCAACAACAACGATCAGCTACTTGGCACCAAATAGCTGATCCAGCAAAGAAAAAAGCGACTTCTTTAGTAAAAAAAATAAATTTTAATCGCCAAAAGAAAATAGATGAATAAAATAAAATAGTTGAATCAGCAAAAAACAGGTCTGGAATTTTCAGACCTGTTTTTTAAAATTCATAGCAACAAAGAATTCTTGGTGATGATCATTTAAGTTTGCTTAGTGTTAATGAACCAGAATTAACAAACTAAAAAAGTTATTTCAGTGAATTAAATTTATAAACTAATGGTTTTTATTTTTTTCGCTGAGTTGGGATAAAATGGCTTTTAACTTGTTGGGAATTGGGATGCCAAGTTGTCCAGCATTTTCTAGTAGTGAGATTCCTTCATTAGAGAGGTAAAAGAAAATAACAGCAGTTCGTAAACTAGCTCCAGCGGGTAATAAAACACTATCTAACAAATGAGCTACGCCGACTAAGATAAGAATTAACATTTTGCGAAAAATTCCTCGAAACCCGATCTCACTAGATAATTTTTGCTGTGAAATAGCACATAACAAGCCGGTCAAGTAATCTAAAGTTATAAATACCAGCAGGATATAAACTAATGAATCAATCTTTCCAATATACCAACCGAATAACATCCCTAAAAAAGAAACTAAAGATTTTATAAATATCAAATGACTTTGATTAGCGCTCAAACTTTTCCTCCTTTCTGAAAAGTAGTTTGGAACAGATTAAATAAATTTTCAATTAGTTAATTAACGTAAAAAGTATTTTGGTTGTAAAGCATTAGTCATTGATAATTAAAATAATTCCTTAAATTAAGTGCTTTTTTAAAAATTAGAGCTTTCTAAGCACAGATTGACTATTTTTGATAAAGTAGTAAAATAAAGTTGTAATTTGAAAGCGTTTTCAAGGGATCGTTTTACAAGGAGGCAATTATGATGGAAGAAAAGGAAAAAACAAATGTCTTATGGTTTGATGAGCTTCATCGCGCTGATGTCAATTTGGTCGGTGGTAAGTCTTCATCATTAGGTGAGTTGACTTCCTTAGCTGGCATACCAGTTCCTTATGGTTTTGCTACGACTGCTCATGCCTACCGTTACTTTATGGATGCAACTGGATTAAATGATCAGGTTAATGCATTATTGGCTAGCATTACTGATTATGAAGATTCAGACGAGCTTCACGCAGCCTGCGTAAAAATTCGCGAGTTAATAACCAATGCTGAAATGCCTTCTGATTTAGCTCAAAATATTGCTCAGGCATATCAACAATTAGCTGAAAAAATGGAGCAAACTAATCCATTTGTTGCAATCCGTTCGAGTGCGACTGCAGAAGATTTGCCAGATGCTTCGTTTGCTGGTCAGCAAGATTCTTATTTAAATGTTCGCGGTCAGGCGGACGTAATCAAACGAGTTCAGCAATGTTATGCTTCACTATTTACTGATCGGGCTACTTATTATCGGCATAAGCAGAATTTCCCATATGAAAAAGTTGCCTTGTCAGCAGCAGTTCAAATGATGGTTTTCTCGAAATCTTCAGGAATTATGTTTAGTGTAAATGTTGCTACTGGAGATGATACCAAGGTTATTATTGATGGTATTTGGGGATTAGGTGAATATATTGTTCAAGGAACGGTTACGCCGGATGATTTTTTGGTAGATAAAGAGACAATGAAAATAGTTTCAAAAACAATTAATAATAAAGATATCGAGTTAGTTAGATTGCCAGATGGAGGTGTTGAAGAACAAAAAGTTCCAGCGGAAATAGCTGAAAAACCGGTTTTAACAGATGAACAAGTCCTAGAGTTGGCGGGCTATGCTAAAAAAATTGAAGAACATTATGGTTGTTACATGGATATGGAATTTGCTTTGGACAAAAACACCAATAAGCTTTGGATGGTTCAAGCAAGACCAGAAACAGTATGGTCACAAAAAAAGAAGCAGCAAGCTAAAGAACAAATAGCTGATCCTGCGAATGCTAAGGTAATTACACGTGGGCTGCCAGCTAGTCCGGGAGTTGCGGCTGGAAAAGTTCATGTAATTGATGACCCAGCAGACATTGGAGAGTTTAAACAAGGAGAAATTTTAGTTACACTGATGACATCTCCTGATTGGGTTCCGGCGATGAAAAAAGCTGCTGCAATTGTGACGAATAATGGTGGCATGACTTGTCATGCCGCGATCGTTTCACGAGAAATGCAAATTCCATGTATTGTTGGAACTAAGAGCCGTGGTGCTGCAGCAACAGATGTTTTGCAGACAGGAGACATAATTACGGTTGATGCCAAAAATGGTGTTGTTTACCAGGGCAATGTTCAAGGATTAACGGCTCCAAAATCAGCGACAAGCGAAACTGCCACGGTTGCTGCGGAATATTTTGCCCCAACAGCTACTGGAGTAATGATGAATCTTGGAAATCCTGATTTAGCTGAAAAATATGCTAGTTTGCCAGCTGATGGAATTGGTTTAATGCGTGAAGAATTTTTGTGGACAACTTACATTCATGAACATCCGCTATATCTGATTGAACAAGGACATCCGGAGAGAGTCGTCGACAAATTAGCTGAAGGAATTAGTAAAGTTGCACGAGCAATGGCTCCAAGACCAGTTATTCTCCGCTTCTCAGATTTTAAATCTAGTGAGTATCGCAATTTAAAGGGTGGTGAAAAATATGAGCCGCATGAACCAGCAGACTTACTAGGATGGAGAGGCGCTTCGCGATATTATGATCCTAAGTATATAGAAGCATTTAAACTTGAACTAGCGGCCGTTAAGAAAGTTCGCAATGAATTTGGTTTAAAAAATTTAAATGTGATGATTCCATTTGTCAGGACGGTTACTGAGGCAAAAAGAGTAACGGAAATCATGGCTAATGCTGGATTGGAGCGGAATGCTGATTTCAAAGTTTATATGATGGCAGAGATTCCAAGTAATATCATTTTGGCTGATAAGTTTAATCAGTTTATTGATGGTTATTCAATCGGTTCTAATGATTTAACGATGCTGCTTTTAGGCTGTGATCGTAATAATGATACAGTTTCAGCCCTATTCGATGAACGTAATCTCGCTGTTAAACGAGCTATTCGGCATCTGATTAAAACTGCTCATCAAGCTGGTAAGACGGTTTCAATTTGCGGACAAACTCCGTCAGAGTTCCCAGACTTTACAGATTTCTTAATTCAAAGTGGAATTGACTATGTATCAGTAAATCCTGATATGGTCAAAGCTACCAAACATAATGTTGCTCATTTCGAACAGCGCATCTTGCTTGATCAAGCAACGGGGAAAGGGAAAAAAGATCTAGAGGATTATGATTGGTGAAAATTAAATAATTTTGATTGGGCTGCGTCCATAATGGAGCAGCTCTTTTTTGTTCAGTACACTATAAATAACAAAAAAAGCCCGGTTTCTAGAACCCGGCAAATAAGTGCTGAAGCTTAAGAAAAAATATTAATTAATTTTGGCCCTGATCCCAGTCGGCGGCTTTGCTAACTGGATACACCCGGTTATCAGCCTCATCATAAAGGCTGACAGGTTGCTGGTTGCTGGCATCAATTCTTAAATGATAACCGTATTTGTCTAAAAAAAGTAATTCTTGATTATCAATCTGGACAATTTTGCCAGGAAGCTGGTGACCGTCAATTAAAATTCCTAATTGTTCAGTAATTTCTAATTGATGGGCACGTTTGGTTTCTTTATCGCTAAAGTACCAGTGGCCAGTGTAAAAATCCGGGGCAACTGCTGCAGAACTAATATGAAAAAAACGTTTGCCGGCGTGTGCATGATGGATCAACTGCCGCAAAGAAAAATTTGCGTTTCGTGAATTGCTGTGAATCATTGAATTGCCCCTCCAAGATAGATTTTTAAATCATTAACTATTTCAGGTATAATATACCATTTTTTTGACAGTTTAAGTAGTTTGATGACTAAATTTAATTCTAAATTGACAAGTCTGCAATCTTGCCATCAATTTGTTAAAAGTTTGTGATATAACTGTTATTCAACCTAATAGTATTAGATTTTTGGTATAATGAAAACAACAGCTTGAAATAATGTGAGGAGGAAAAGGTATGATTAAATTTGGAATAATCGGTACGAACTGGATTACAAAACAATTTATTGAAGCGGCACAGAGTATAGGCTGGCGGTTAACTAGTGTTTATTCACGGAAAATAGCGACGGCTCAACGATTTGCAGGTCAATTTGGGACGACTGTTAATACCTTTACAGATTTGCCAGCATTTTTTGACCAAGGCGATTTTTCGGTTGTATATATTGCATCTCCAAATAGTCTGCATTTTTCTCAGTCTCAACAGGCATTACAGGCTGGAAAGAATGTGATTGTCGAAAAGCCTTCCTGTTCTAATCCCACTGAAATGAAGGCAATTGTCAAGCTGTTACGTCAAAATCCAAGCTTGTATTATTTTGAAGCAGCTCGGCATTTTCATGAGCCACTTTTCAAAAAAGTTGCTCAGCAAATTCGGAAGTTTGCAATTATTCAAGGAGCAAATCTAACTTATATGAAATATTCATCACGCTATGATGAATTTTTAGCTGGTGCGGAACCGAACGTTTTTTCATTAGATTTTTCGGGTGGTGCATTACAGGATTTAGGGGTTTACCTTGTTTACAATGCAATTAGTTGGTTTGGTTACCCCCATCAAGCAATTTATTACCCTCAAAAACTCCGGAATGGAATTGATGGTAGCGGCACAGCTATTTTAACTTACCCAGAGTTTAAAGTAGTTTTGAATTTAGGAAAAACGGCCAACTCATATTTGCCAAGTGAAATTTATGGGTTAAAAGAGACGTTACTCCTTGATAATCCTGCAGAGTTGAATAAGTTGACATTGATGGATGAATTGCATCAATCCCAGCAGATTGCAGCTGCTCTGCCAGAAAATCCAATGTTAGCAGAAGTTCGAGATTTTAATGAGATATTATTAGCACCTGATAAATTATCGAGTAAACAGCAAATGGAGGATTGGTTGGCGGTTTCAGTTCAAGTTAATCAGTTATTGGCGCAATTGCGGCATAGTGCAGGAATAACTTTCCCAGCAGATGAGATAGCTGAAGTATAAAATAAAGAGGTAGTTATGGAAGAATTAGTAGCAGTAACAACACAGCTTGGTTTTAGTGAACCAACCTTGATTCAAAAAAAAGTTTATCAATTTTTAAAAGCGGGGAAAAATGTTTTAGGCTTAGCTCCAACAGGTTCAGGTAAAACTTTAGCTTATGTTTTGCCTTTGCTTCAAATCACTCAAAGCAAAGCTGGAACTCAGTTGCTGGTGGTGACGCCTTCGCAAGAATTGACAGCACAAGTAACTCAGGTGATCAGAGAATGTTTGCAGCAGTTGAAGTTGACCTTAATAGTTACTCCTTTAGGGGGAGGGGCCAATGTTAAACGACAGCAAGAAAAATTAAAAAAACATCCAGAAATTGTAGTCGGAACACCAGGCCGGTTATTGGAATTAGCCAAAAACAAGAAATTAAAGCTGCATCAATTGCGGACAGTTGTTTTTGACGAAGCGGATGCTCTATTAACCGAGCAAACGATGAATGATTGTCGTGAATTGTTGGGACATGCTCCAAGTCAGTTGCAATTGGCTTTCTTTTCAGCGACGGATGGATCGGTATTACATGAATTGCCCCATTGGTTTGGACAAGCAGTTGAGCGGTTTGATGTTCGCCAAGAGGACCAGACACAAGGAAAAGTCACTCATTGGTTTTTAATTTCACCAACTCGTAAAAGATATGATCTTTTGCGAAAGTTTGGCCGACAAACACAATTTCAGGGCTTAGTTTTTATTAATCAATTGGCGGAAATCCAAGAAGTGGCAGAAAGGTTGCGACATGACCAAATTGATTTTGCTATTTTGGACAGTCAACAAAGGCAAACACAGCGACAGCAAGCCGTTAAACAATTTGCTGCCGGCAAGTATCCATTATTAATAACAACCGAGGTTGCAGCTCGCGGCTTAGATTTGCCACAATTACCGACTGTTATTAACTATGATTTACCGACAACTTTAACGGCTTACATTCACCGAGTAGGGCGAACTGGCCGAATGGGGCAATCAGGACAAGTAATTAACTTGGGTAATGAGCGGTCATTTAGAAGCCTGAAGCAATTAGTAAAACCTGCTGGATATAATATAAAAGAAGCGATTTTGAGTTACGGTGAAGTTGTTGAACGCAAAAATTTTGAACAAGAAAATACTGAAAAGCGTTCTCCAGCCCAGTCGTTATCTAAACACACAAAAAGATTTAAGCAAAAGGTTGTTTCTGAGAAAAAGTCACCGAAAAAGCATTCAAAGAAACGTTTGCGTAATCAGAAAAATAAGGGCCTTCATACAAAAAAAACATCTTAATTGGCTAGATGTAGTTGACATCAGTTTTTTTAATTTTTATAATTAAATGGTTGTAGCTGGTGTTTTGCGCTTGTAGCTCAGCAGGATAGAGCAACCGCCTCCTAAGCGGTAGGTCATCGGTTCGATTCCGATCAAGCGCATCAATAATAAAGTTACAGGTTTACGAGTTTAAGTTAATCTTTTAGAATAGAACGTGGAGTTAATACCTGACGATGATGAATTTCGTATTTTCTCTACGTTTTTTTCGCGACCTAAATTATTTTTTTGAATAGTATTTTTAAAATATACGATTCAAAAGTTATTCATTGAATTTTGTAGTACAATAAAAATAATGACGGATAGTGTCTGTCGGAAGTAAGTTGAGGTGCAATTTTGAAAAAAATTAAAGTAATGACAGTTTTTGGAACACGTCCAGAGGCAATTAAGATGGCGCCAATCATTTATTCTTTACAGCAGCGACCTGATAAGTTTGAAACAATCGTCACAGTAACTGGACAGCATAAAGAAATGTTAGCCCAAGTAATGGCGGCATTTAATTTGTCAGCAGATTATAATTTACAAGTAATGCAGCAAAATCAGACTTTAAGTGATATCACTGCAAGTGTATTGCAAAAATTAGAAAAACTTTTGCAACAGGTGAAACCAGATATTGTCTTGGTTCATGGAGATACAACAACAACTTTTGCAGCCAGCTTAGCGACTTACTATGAAAAAATACCATTAGCTCATGTTGAGGCGGGTCTGCGTACATGGAATAAGTATTCACCTTTTCCCGAGGAAATGAATCGGCAGCTAACTGATGTTTTGAGCGATCTTTACTTCGCTCCAACTAAAAAAAGCCGCGAAAATTTATTATCTCAAAATGTAGCAGCTGAAAAAATTTTTATAACTGGTAATACAGCAATCGATGCTTTAAAACAAACGGTTAGTCAAGAATATCATCATCAAACCTTGACCCAGATTACTCCAGGTCAGAAATTAATCTTGTTAACCATGCACCGTCGTGAAAATCTGGGGAAACCAATGAAAGATGTTTTCGCTGCAATCAACCAAGTAATGCAGCAAGATTCGCAAGTTGAAGTTATTTATCCAGTACATTTGAATCCCAAAGTTCAGTCAGTAGCTAGAGAAGCTTTTTCAAATAACTCAAGGGTGCATTTAGTTGATCCATTAGATGTAGTTGATTTTCATAATTTATGTGCGAGAAGTTACTTTATTATGACTGATTCCGGTGGTGTTCAAGAGGAGGCTCCAGCGCTGGGCAAACCGGTATTGGTTTTGCGCGATACTACGGAACGTCCAGAAGGCGTTAGCGCAGGTACGCTAAAATTAGTCGGTACAAAAAAGAGTAGCGTAATTGCTGCAATGCAGGAATTACTGACGGAAAACTCAACAATTTATCAAGCAATGGCTAAAGCCGTTAACCCATATGGTGATGGTCATGCAGCAGAAAGAATTATTGCAGCAATTGAATATTATTTTAAACAAAGACAACAAAAACCAGTTGATTGGATTGGTTAAAAAGTGTTGCCAAGGGGGAAAAAACAATGGCAGATGTAGATCGTTTTGGTTTTAGAAACGAAGAGCATGTTTTTCATCGATATTTTCCACGTTACACAGTATCGTTGCGCTATTGTCCGGAATTATTTAACTTAATTGAGAGGAATCCTGACCAAGAAAATCCTCGGACCATTTCATCTAACATCAATGTCGTATTTGCGATATTGAGATACCAAGAAATGGTGGAGGAATTGGTTAACTTGCAAGCTGTCAGCCAGATTCCAGAAAAAATAGAGAAAATTCGGCGAGAGGTTAGTGAATTACGGGAAATAATTGATAGTTTGGAACATATTAAGTATATAATTGCGCATGATCCCGAAAAAGTACAGAAAGTTTTATCTGCTCAAGAAAAAATTCTTAATTTGAATCATTTTCGGGATATTCATTAGCGATATTTTGTGATTTTTTTAATAAAATTGGTCTGTAATTATAATTTCGATTATTTCATTTATGTTACTTATTAAATTGATGAAACTATGTTAATTTAAATTAAAAGGCCATTTAATCCTGAAAAGTGGGCAAAAAAATATATATTTTGTCAATTTTTTAAATAAGAGCTGAATTATTTTACAGTTACATTACAAAAGTTTATAATGCATTTTGAATAAACTTATTGTTAGTGACTAGTAATACAATTTTGTGAGGGATTTAATGTGATTGATTTAAAATATGAGTTGGTTGGTGCCTCAAGATTAGGCAATCAACAAGATGCTCCAGTTGTTATCACTCTTCATGGGATGGGGTCAAATTATTTAGATTTGCGTCCATCAATTTCGTTTTTTAATCAAAAGGTAATTGAACTGCATTTTCAAGGTTCAATTGAATATGCTAATGGTTATGCTTACTACATCCCGCGTTTTTTTGAAGCTTCAGAGCCCGATGTGATCGGTAATGCTGCCGAGAAGATTTATGAACAGACTCAAAGGATTTTAAAAGCTAATCATTTAGAAGGACATCCGTTAGCAGTAATAGGTTTTAGTCAAGGTGCAATTTTAGCAACAACATTGATGACTTTTCATCCAGAGTGGTTACAAGCTGCTTTGTTACTAAGTGGCAGGCTACCTGATTTTATTTCAGAATGGGCTAGACAGCATTTGAAATCACAGGAAATAGAAACGGCTGTTTTTATTTCGCAGGGTAAAAAGGATATTGTTATTCCACCTGAAGTTGGGCATCAACTATTTGACTTTTTCAGGGTATATGCCCAAAGTGTCACTTATCATGAGTACGATGTTGGTCATGGAATAACGATGGAAACAGCGCGTGATGCCTATGAATGGACCACCACGCTTAAATTAGGAAAAGAATCACTGAATTAGGAAGACAATATCTTTGTAATTTTAGTAAAAAGCTGCGGATCCGCAGCTTTTTTTGTATCATTTTTTTCGTTAATAGACTTTATCAAAAAAATGATATATAATTAAGGGAATATATATATTGCATAAAAAGAAGGGCCTTAATGAATAGAGTTAAAGAATATCGAAAAAAAATAAATTTATCACAATTAGAATTGGCGCAAGAGACTAATGTAGCAAGACAAACAATTACACTGATTGAAAATAACAAATATAACCCTTCATTGGCATTGTGCACTAAAATCGCTAGAGCTTTGAATAGCGATCTGAATACACTTTTTTGGGAGGAAAAAAATGAAAAGTAAAAGTTTAATTGATAAAGTATTGAAAAAGTTTTATGGGATAGACGGGATTTTAGATGAGTATAGAAAAGAACAAATTAATAAAATTGGCAATCTCATTTTTATTTTTATGTGGTGGTATTTAATTATTTCAACCTTTGTGGCAACTTTGTTAGTTTCAATTAACCGAGATGGAGCAATCCTTTTTTTGACAATTGGGAATCTGATTGTGGTGTTGCTTTCAATTATTATCGTGACGGTGTTTTTGCGCCGAAAAAAGTTGGATCTTGTTGAAGTTGAAAAGAAAGATTATTTAAAATTAAAAAGAAAATACTTAGTTAAAGGGATTTTTTTGGCAGGTTACTTTGGAGTAAGCATGTATATTCTTAACGCATTAGACGGTGTTTTTGAGGGAGAGGGAGATTTTTGGTCAGAAATTACTTCATTTAATAACCTTCAGATTTCTTTGGTGGAAGGGCTTTCGTTTGGGATGTTGATGTATTTGTATTTTATGTTTAAATTAAGAAAAAGATAATGTTAACAAAATAAAAGAGGTTTGAAATCATCCGATTTCAAACCTCTTTAAATTGAATTAATTTGATATTTTTAGTACCAACCGTAAGCTTTCCAATGGTTAAGGGCACCTTGCCATGAACCATATCGGCTTGTAACATACTGGTTAGCAACACGTTCCTGATTAGCTGCAGAGTAATCTCCGTTCAAGTACGAAGTTGATAATTGGTATTTACCATAGTAATTACCGTTACTTGCAGTATATGAACCACCAGATTCACGATTTGCAATCCAAGCACGGGCACTATCTTCACTTGAAGAAGTTGAGCTTGTAGCTGAGCTTGTAGTTGTTGTTGCAGTATTTTCTGTTGTAGTAGTGGTCTGCTGAACAGCCGGTGTTGACTGAGTCTGAGTTGTTTGAGCAGCATTTTGTGTACTCTGAGTTGTTTGAGCAGCATTTTGTGTACTCTGAGTTGTTTGAGCAGCATTTTGTGTACTCTGAGTTGTAGCTGTATTGCTTTGTGTTGTGGTAGCTTGACTATTTGTTGAAGTACCATTAACTTGCAACTGTTCACCAACAAAGATCAGGTTCTCGTTTTGTAACTGGTTTGACTGCTTGATAGCATCCACCGTTGTGCCATATTCATGGGCAAGTGCGGAAACTGTATCTCCGGCCTTGACGGTCACTGTATCCGCATTGGCAGCTACTGTTCCAACTGTCATCATTCCGGTTACTGTTGCAGCCGATAACAAAATTTTCTTTATGTCCATCTGTTTATATTCACTCCTGTTTATTTGACAAGATCAACAAGTTATTCAATTACTTGTGATCAACCAATCGATTCAACATTGACTAGTATATCTGGTGAATATAACAAACGATTAGCAGTGAAGTTACTTTTCTAGTTGAATTTGTAATAAAACTAGTTGACTTGTAATATAATTTGAAGATTTCGTTAAATTATATTTTTTTTGGACAAAGTTAAGTTGATAAGACCGGCTTTTAAATGGAAAACTTGATCAGGGAAAATTTTTTATTTTTTTTACTGCTAATATTACGAAATAATCTTGAAAAAAAATAAAAAAGGCCAAATTTATTCTTGCAATTTGTTTTTCAACGATAAATCAGACGGGCATTAGCCGAATATTACAAAATACAACTAACTTGTAATATTTGTTATTTGATTATTTGTTGAAAAAACTAAATAAATCGATGCTTTTTGAGGTAGTAGAGCAGTATACCCATCAATAATAAGGTAATTAAACAGATTATTACCCATGCTATTGGGTACTTTGTCAGTGGCAAAGCAACGTTCATGCCATAAAATCCAGTGATAATAGTTGGAATTGTTAGAACTAGAGACCAAACAGTTAAGAATTTCATCGTATCATTTAAATTGTTATTTAGCAGATTATTTGAAGTGGCGCTTAAACGTTCGGTGACGTCTAATGAGATTTTAGCCATTTGTTCAGCTTGCTTGGCCTCAACAGAGATTTTGGCCAGTAATTTTTGATTAGTGGCATTATCTTGTAGATCGTTATGTTTTTTATTTAGACTTTTTAATAGTAGTAAATTAGTCTGTGTTCCGCTTAAAATGTAAACTAAACTTTTTTCGATTTCTGAAAGGCTAATTAATTGCTGATTTTGAATTCGTTGATCTAATTTGGTGATAAACTGGTTTCTTTGCTGTGAAAGATGTTCAATTATTTCGTGGTAGAACTGGACACCGTTAAATAAAATTCTTAAAACAAAAGTATCTGCAGGTAGATCGTTGGCAACAGATAAAGTCTGTTTTAGTTTTTCAATTAAATCAGCGGTTTCTTCGGTATGAAAGGAAAATAAAGTTTTATTTTTAATTAAGAAAGTAATTGGACTAATAGTAAAACGGTTAGGATGCTGCTGATCTTCTTGGGGAATATTAAATATAATCATTTCTGAGTTATCTAGCAGATCAAAACTGTAACGGGCACGCTCGTGAGCGTCGGTTGCATAAGTTAAAGTAGCTTGTTTAATTTGATGTTTCTCTAACAATAACTGTTGCTCATCAGGTGTTAGATTTGTTACATCTAACCATTCAAATTGTTGAGTTGAATAACGATTAATCATGTGGTTAGCTCCTTAGTATTAAATTACTTAAAGTTTAGCATTTTTTAATTATCGGGGCATGGTCAATGCTATACAGGCTGAAAGAATTTTTTGAATGTTATATAATGAAGACTTAAGCGGAGGTGCTAAGATGAAAAAAATTTTAATTATGAATGCTGGAAGTTCGTCAGTTAAATGGAAACTTTTTGAAGATTTAACGGAAAAAGTAATTGCTGCAGGACTAATTGAACGAATTAATATGGCAAACTCAATTTCAACAGTTAAATATGAAGGGAAAAAAGCGACTGAAAGCCATGAATGTTTATCCTATCCAGCTGCTGCCGAACTGATATTTTCACAATTAAAGTCATTTAATTTTGTTAAAGATTTAAGTGAAATTTCAGCGGTTGGACATCGAATAGTTGCTGGAAGTACACTTTTTCGGCAAGCTACTTTAATGACTCAAGAAAAGATTGCTGAATTGAAGCAGTTGGATGATTTTGCACCATTACATAATCCTACAGAAGTCAAGTATGTTGAATTAGTGCAACGTCAATTACCGGGAATTCCACAATATGCTGTTTTCGATAGCCAATTTTTTACAAATCTTCCTGAAGTAAATGCTATCTATAGTTTACCTTATCAATATACTCAGAAATTCGGGATTCGCCGCTATGGTGAACATGGAATTAGTCACGACTATATTTCACGGCGAGCAGCCCTGTTGTTGAAAAAGCCTTATGAGAATTTAAAACTAATAACTTTGCATTTAGGCAGTGGAGCATCAATTGCTGCTGAAAAGTCAGGACGGGCTTTTGATACATCTATGGGCTTTGCACCATTAACAGGTCTAACGATGGGGACACGCGCTGGCGATACGGATCCATCGATTATTCCATATCTCATGAAAAAATTAGGTTGCTCAGTTGAAGAGATCATGCAGATTTTAAACCAAAAATCTGGATTATTAGGAATATCTGAACTATCACCTGATATGCGTGATTTAATTGCTGCTAAGGATCAGCCACAAGCCAAACTTGCAGTGGAAATTTTTATTAATCGAATTGTTAAATATGTGGGTGCTTATTATACTGAACTTGGTGGTGTAGATGCACTGATTTTTGCCGGAGGAATTGGCGAAAACAACGCCTTTTTGCGGCAGGAAATTATTAAAAGACTAGCTGTACTAGGTTTGAAATTGGATGAAAAGTTGAATCGGGTTGGCAATGAGGGGATTATTTCAAACCCCGCTTCAGTCGCCAAAGTTTTGATTGTTCCAACCGATGAGGAATTATCCATGGTCCAGCAAATAAAGCAGCAAGAAGAAACCAAAAAAAAATGAAATCAGTTGCTGACTGATTTTTTTTAATGGACTTTTAACAGCCGATAGTCGTATAATGTAGTGAGAATAATTATCAATTATGATTTTCATCAAGGAGGGCTGCTGAATGATGGCAGAAGAACAGAAGCCATTGCTGACTGCTGCAAATAAGTTAAAAGAATATAAAATTAAAAACACACCTCAAAGGCAAGTCATTTTATCATATTTGATGACATCTCATGAGCATCCTTCAATTGAGATGATTTTTAACTATGTTCGAGGAAATGGTTTTAGTGTTAGCTTAGCAACTGTTTACAATACGCTGCAGCTATTGATAGACCATAATTTAATTATTGAAATTGCTTCGGATAGTGGCGGTCATATGCGTTATGATTATTTTGAAGAACCTCACTACCATGTGATTTGTGTTAATTGCAATAAAATTGTTGATGTTTTCGATGAAAGTTACAAACATCTTGAGTCAGAAGCAACTGAAAAAACAGGCTATCAAGTTTTTAATAGTCAGTACGAAGTTTATGGTCTGTGCCCAGAGTGCCAAGCCAAATTGAGTGAAGGAAAAATCAAATTAGATTGACAGGATGAGAAAAAAATCCTAGAATCTAAAGTAACAGCAATGAAATAGCGCAGTAGAATTAATTTTTGGAAAAAAGGAACTTGATGGTCGCTGAAAATCAAGCCAAATTTAATTTTGAATTACACTATGGAGCTGAGTGGTTCATCGCTATATTGATGATAAGAGCTGATCAGGTTAACTGATAACTTGGGTGGTAACGCGGAATATTTCGTCCCTAGAATCTTCATTAATGAGGATTTTAGGGATTTTTTATTTTAGGAGGAAAACTATTGGATATTATTAAAGAATTAAAATGGCGTGGAGCAATTAATCAGATGTCTGATGAGGAAGGATTGCGACGAGCTTTATCTGACAAATCAGTAGGGCTTTATTGTGGAGTTGACCCGACAGGAGACAGCCTGCATATTGGACATCTAATCCCCTTTATGATGCTTAAGAGGTTCCAAATGGCTGGACATCGAGCACATATTTTAATTGGTGGCGGTACTGGTTCAATTGGTGATCCATCTGGGAAAAAGGCAGAACGGGTTCTACAGACAATGGAGCAAGTCCATCACAATGAACGCTGCCAAACAGAACAAATGCAAAAATTATTTGGCAAAGATAACATTACTGTTGTCAATAACTACGATTGGTTGTCAAAATTAGATTTGCTAGGTTTTTTGCGTGATTATGGAAAATTATTCAATATTAATACTATGCTAAACAAAGAAGTAATTTCCAGTCGTTTAGAGGTCGGAATTTCCTTTACAGAGTTCACTTACCAAATTTTGCAGTCATTAGATTTTTATCATCTTTATAAGCATAATGATGTTCAATTGCAAATTGGCGGTGCCGATCAATGGGGAAATATTACTGCAGGAATTGATATGATTCATAAATTAGAAGGAAATAAGGCACAAGTTTTTGCATTAACAGTTCCGTTAATGCTTAAAGCTGATGGAACCAAATTTGGTAAAACTGCTGGTGGGGCAGTTTGGCTTGATGCAAAAAAGACGACACCATATGAATTTTATCAATTCTGGTTAAACCAAGATGATCGAGATGTCATTAAATATCTTAAATTCTTCACTTTCTTAGATCAGACGGAAATTGCAGAATTAGCTGAAAAAGTTAAGACTCAGCCAGAAAAACGCGAAGCTCAACGAAGATTGGCTGAAGAAGTTACAGAATTTGTTCATGGTAAAGAAGCTGTCAAGCAGGCGGAAAGGATTTCTAAAGCGTTATTTTCCGGAGATGTAAAGCAGTTAACGGCGGTAGAGATAGAACAAGGATTTAAGAAAATGCCGACAGTGGTTGTTACAGCTGCGAAAAAAAATATTGTTGATTGGTTGGTTGAAACTGAGATTGAAAAATCAAAGCGACAAGCTCGCGAGGATATCACTAATGGAGCGATTTATATAAATGGTGAACGGACTCAAGATCTGGAATTTGAAATTGATCCAACTGCTAGTTTTGATGGCAAATTTGTGATTGTAAGACGTGGCAAAAAGAAATACTTCTTAGCAGAAGTTAAATAGAACTTAAAAACAGCAAGCTTGTTGTCAAAGATACGACAGCTATGCTGTTTTTTTATTAAAAGCTTAGCAAAAGATTCAAACTTAAAAATGATGCTATTTATTTTTTTGAATAGTTAATGGAAATCCAATTGAAAAAAACAAAAAAAGAGCTTGACGAAAAGTAACCAGCATTGTATTATTAAATATGTTGCCGCTGAGCAATCGAGCTTTTAAAAAATAAAAACTTCAAATTAGTTCTTGACTGATTATGAATTATGTTATACACTTTAAAAGTTGCGTTATTAAAACAGTAGACCTTTGAAAACTGAACAAAGTTTCGATAAAGCAAATGTGCAGGGCCTTGCGAAAGCAAGGACAAAATTTGCGAAGTCAATTCGCTAGTAATAAAAATGAGTCACAAACTTTAAAATGAGAGTTTGATCCTGGCTCAGGACGAACGCTGGCGGCGTGCCTAATACATGCAAGTCGAACGAAGTTGTTTTAACTGGTGCTTGCACCGACTTAAACAACTGAGTGGCGAACGGGTGAGTAACACGTGGGTAACCTGCCCCAAAGCGGGGGATAACATTTGGAAACAGATGCTAATACCGCATAACCACAGAAACCACATGGTTTCTGTGTCAAAGATGGTTTCGGCTATCACTTTGGGATGGACCCGCGGCGTATTAGCTAGTTGGTAAGGTAATGGCTTACCAAGGCAATGATACGTAGCCGAACTGAGAGGTTGATCGGCCACATTGGGACTGAGACACGGCCCAAACTCCTACGGGAGGCAGCAGTAGGGAATCTTCCACAATGGACGAAAGTCTGATGGAGCAACGCCGCGTGAGTGAAGAAGGTTTTCGGATCGTAAAACTCTGTTGTCAGAGAAGAACGTGTGCGAGAGTAACTGCTCGTGCAGTGACGGTATCTGGCCAGAAAGCCACGGCTAACTACGTGCCAGCAGCCGCGGTAATACGTAGGTGGCAAGCGTTGTCCGGATTTATTGGGCGTAAAGGGAACGCAGGCGGTCTTTTAAGTCTGATGTGAAAGCCTTCGGCTTAACCGAAGTCGTGCATTGGAAACTGGGAGACTTGAGTGCAGAAGAGGAGAGTGGAACTCCATGTGTAGCGGTGAAATGCGTAGATATATGGAAGAACACCAGTGGCGAAAGCGGCTCTCTGGTCTGTAACTGACGCTGAGGTTCGAAAGCGTGGGTAGCAAACAGGATTAGATACCCTGGTAGTCCACGCTGTAAACGATGAATGCTAAGTGTTGGAGGGTTTCCGCCCTTCAGTGCCGCAGCAAACGCATTAAGCATTCCGCCTGGGGAGTACGACCGCAAGGTTGAAACTCAAAGGAATTGACGGGGGCCCGCACAAGCGGTGGAGCATGTGGTTTAATTCGAAGCAACGCGAAGAACCTTACCAGGTCTTGACATCTTCTGATAGCCTAAGAGATTAGGTGTTCCCTTCGGGGACAGAATGACAGGTGGTGCATGGTTGTCGTCAGCTCGTGTCGTGAGATGTTGGGTTAAGTCCCGCAACGAGCGCAACCCTTATTGTCAGTTGCCAGCATTAAGTTGGGCACTCTGGCAAGACTGCCGGTGACAAACCGGAGGAAGGTGGGGATGACGTCAAATCATCATGCCCCTTATGACCTGGGCTACACACGTGCTACAATGGACGATACAACGAGTCGCTAGACCGCGAGGTTAAGCTAATCTCTGAAAGTCGTTCTCAGTTCGGATTGCAGGCTGCAACTCGCCTGCATGAAGTCGGAATCGCTAGTAATCGCGGATCAGCATGCCGCGGTGAATACGTTCCCGGGCCTTGTACACACCGCCCGTCACACCATGAGAGTTTGTAACACCCAAAGCCGGTGGGGTAACCAATAGGAGCCAGCCGTCTAAGGTGGGACAGATGATTGGGGTGAAGTCGTAACAAGGTAGCCGTAGGAGAACCTGCGGCTGGATCACCTCCTTTCTAAGGATAGAAACGGAACCTGCACAAGCACGAAACTTTGTTTAGTTTTGAGAGGTTTACTCTCAAACTTGTTCTTTGAAAACCAGATAATATCTTTTTTATTAAACCGAGAACACCGCGTATTAAAAGAGTTTTGAACAAGAAGTTCTTGACGCAAACTCATAACCGTTTTACCGCAGGTAAAACAAGGTTAAGTTAATAAGGGCGCATGGTGGATGCCTTGGCACTAGGAGCTGATGAAGGACGGGACTAACACCGATATGCTCCGGGGAGTTGTAAGTAAGCTGTGATCCGGAGATTTCCGAATGGGGCAACCCAATAGCTGTAATGAGCTATTACTGCTAGTTGAATACATAGACTAGTTAGAAGCAAACGCAGGGAACTGAAACATCTAAGTACCTGCAGGAAGATAAAGAAAACTCGATTCCCCCAGTAGCGGCGAGCGAAGCGGGAAGAGCCCAAACTAGAAAGCTTGCTTTCTAGGGTTGTAGGACTGAACATTTGAGTTAACAAAGAAAACGATAGTCGAATGATCTGGGAAGGTCAGCAAAATAAGGTGAGAGCCCCGTAGACAAAATCGTTTTCCCTCAGTTCAGGATCCTGAGTACGGCGGAACACGTGAAATTCCGTCGGAATCCGGGAGGACCATCTCCCAAGGCTAAATACTACCTAGTGACCGATAGTGAACCAGTACCGTGAGGGAAAGGTGAAAAGCACCCCGGAAGGGGAGTGAAATAGTTCCTGAAACCATGTGCCTACAAGTAGTTAGAGCCCGTTAACGGGTGATAGCGTGCCTTTTGTAGAATGAACCGGCGAGTTACGTTTGTATGCAAGGTTAAGTCGTAAATGACGGAGCCGTAGCGAAAGCGAGTCTGAAGAGGGCGAATTAGTATGCAGACGTAGACCCGAAACCAGGTGACCTACCCATGTCCAGGTTGAAGGTGTGGTAAAACGCACTGGAGGACCGAACTCGTGTATGTTGAAAAATGCTGAGATGAGATGTGGGTAGCGGAGAAATTCCAAACGAACTTGGAGATAGCTGGTTCTCTCCGAAATAGCTTTAGGGCTAGCCTCGAAGTTAGGATAATGGAGGTAGAGCACTGTTTGAACTAGGGGCCCGTCTTGGGTTACTGAATTCAGATAAACTCCGAATGCCATATATTTATCTTCGGGAGTCAGACTGCGAGTGATAAGATCCGTAGTCGAAAGGGAAACAGCCCAGACCACCAATTAAGGTCCCTAAATATATGTTAAGTGGAAAAGGATGTGGAATTGCACAGACAACTAGGATGTTGGCTCAGAAGCAGCCACCATTTAAAGAGTGCGTAATAGCTCACTAGTCGAGTGATCCTGCGCCGAAAATGTACCGGGGCTAAACATATTACCGAAATTGTGGATGCAACCGTAAGGTTGCGTGGTAGGAGAGCGTTCTAAGGGCGGAGAAGCTGGATCGTAAGGACCAGTGGAGCGCTTAGAAGTGAGAATGCCGGTATGAGTAGCGCAAGACAGGTGAGAATCCTGTCCACCGAATGACTAAGGTTTCCTGGGGAAGGCTCGTCCACCCAGGGTTAGTCGGGACCTAAGCTGAGGCCGCAAGGCGTAGGCGATGGATAACAGGTTGAGATTCCTGTACCAGCAATGATTGTTTGAGCAATGGAGGGACGCAGGAGGCTAAGCACGCACACTGTTGGAGGTGTGTTCAAGCAACAAGTCTGTTAGTGAGTAAAATGCTTGCTGACATAAGGACAAGTTGTGATGAGTAGCGAAATTTAAGTAGTGAAGGTGCTGATGTCACACTGCCGAGAAAAGCTTCTAGTGAGATCAAAGCTGCCCGTACCGCAAACCGACACAGGTAGTCGAGGAGAGAATCCTCAGGTGAGCGAGAGAACTCTCGTTAAGGAACTCGGCAAAATGACCCCGTAACTTCGGGAGAAGGGGTGCTGAGCGTAAGCTCAGCCGCAGTGAAAAGGCCCAGGCGACTGTTTATCAAAAACACAGGTTTCTGCAAAATCGTAAGATGACGTATAGGGGCTGACGCCTGCCCGGTGCTGGAAGGTTAAGAGGATGGGTTAGCTTCGGCGAAGCTCAGAATTGAAGCCCCAGTAAACGGCGGCCGTAACTATAACGGTCCTAAGGTAGCGAAATTCCTTGTCGGGTAAGTTCCGACCCGCACGAAAGGCGTAACGATCTGGGCACTGTCTCGACGAGAGACTCGGTGAAATTATAATACCCGTGAAGATGCGGGTTACCCGCGACAGGACGGAAAGACCCCATGGAGCTTTACTGTAGCTTGATATTGGGTGTTTGTACAACTTGTACAGGATAGGTAGGAGCCATAGAAGCCGGAACGCTAGTTTCGGCAGAGGCATTGGTGGGATACTACCCTCGTTGTATGAACACTCTAACCCTCGCCAATAAACTTGGCGGGAGACAGTGTCAGGTGGGCAGTTTGACTGGGGCGGTCGCCTCCTAAAAGGTAACGGAGGCGCCCAAAGGTTCCCTCAGAATGGTTGGAAATCATTCGCAGAGTGTAAAGGCACAAGGGAGCTTGACTGCGAGACAGACAAGTCGAGCAGGGACGAAAGTCGGGCTTAGTGATCCGGTGGTTCCGAATGGAAGGGCCATCGCTCAACGGATAAAAGCTACCCTGGGGATAACAGGCTTATCTCCCCCAAGAGTCCACATCGACGGGGAGGTTTGGCACCTCGATGTCGGCTCATCGCATCCTGGGGCTGTAGTCGGTCCCAAGGGTTGGGCTGTTCGCCCATTAAAGCGGTACGCGAGCTGGGTTCAGAACGTCGTGAGACAGTTCGGTCCCTATCCGTCGCGGGCGTAGGAAATTTGAGAGGAGCTGTCCTTAGTACGAGAGGACCGGGATGGACACACCGCTGGTGTACCAGTTGTTCTGCCAAGAGCATAGCTGGGTAGCTAAGTGTGGATGAGATAAACGCTGAAAGCATCTAAGTGCGAAACTCACCTCAAGATAAGATTTCCCATTCTTTAGAGAAATAAGGTTCCTGAGAGAAGATCAGGTAGATAGGCTGGAAGTGGAAGTTCAGTGATGAATGGAGCGGACCAGTACTAATAAACCGAAGACTTAACCAAAGAAGAAGAACGGAGTTCGAGGGAAAAAGAGAAAGATATTAGCTGGTTTTGAGAGAACAAGATTTTCTCAAAAGAAGAGTGCGGTGGCGATAGCAAGAAGGATACACCTGTTCCCATGCCGAACACAGAAGTTAAGCTTCTTAACGCCGATAGTAGTTGGGGGATCGCCCCCTGTGAGGGTAGGAAGTTGCCGTGCTCATAGAAAAAGCAGTTGATGTGTAAAAGCATCAGCTGCTTTTTTCTATGAGCACGGCATGGGTGATAACTAGGCGGTGTAAGTCCGCTGTGGGTCATAGCAGTTGGAATATATAGTGGTATTGAGAATTTGTAACTTACTTAATCAGTTGCCTCCTACTTAATTGCACCTAAGAAAAAAATGGTATACAAATGAAAGACTAGTGATTTTCTAGTAAAACTAGGATAGGTCTGATACAATCTTTACATAAAAAAACTAAAAGACAATTAGTGACTACCAATATCTGATGAATGTAATTATAGGCGTTAGATGAGAAAGTTGATTTCAAAATTAAAAAATGTAGTGAAACATTTTTTATGCTTCATTCTTGAGTATAATCTTGAAAAAAATATTTCACTGATAAATTTGCTAATTGACCATCTAACTGCATTTTTTTAAACATGCGTTTAATTGTTGAATGGTATTTTTTTTCAACTAAAGCGCCGGTAACGCTAGCTGTCATAGGTGGGAAAGCGGTTCTTGTTTCAGTAGTATTCAAAAATTCTGGCTGCTGCTTGGTTAAATAGTTATATTCTAAATTGCTCATAATTCCAGCATGAATTTGAGATTTGTTAATGGCATTCAACAATTTAAGATCGCTGGAATATTTTTTTTGCTTAAGATTCAAAATGGTTAGATTGGTTGGTAAAACAGAATTTGCTATTCCAAGTTTGTGGTGATATGTAGTCAAGTCTTTAATTGGATGATTCCGATTAACTACTAAAGTATTCGGCAAAAAAAGATAATTAATTTTATTGGTTGTGGGTTGTTTACTAGCCAGTCCAAGTATTAGTTGCAATTGATGTTGTTTAAATTGCTTCTTTAAAGTAGAGGCAGAACCGGTTATAATTACAGTCTTTTTTTGGGGAATTTTTAATTTTTTTGCCAGTTGATAGTTAAATGAAAATTGTTGCTTTTGCGTATAGTTTTGCTGTTCATGAACAATACCGACCCTAAAAGGTAATTGCTTTTGCTGGTTGATTCTTGAAAAATTGAATAACAATAGCCAGCTGCTGCTAAGCAGTGCTAAAATTATAATTGAAATTGTAAGCATTTTTTTGTGATTGTGCATAACTGTAAATTCCTCCGAAAGCAGCTGTTAATTCTTTTTTAAGTATAGCAATAATTGATTAAGGATGTATAAAAATGACAAATTTAAGCAAGTTTTATCAAAAAACATGGCAACAACGCCTACAAGCCTTGATTGATCAGAAAATAATTTCTGATCAGCAACGAAAAATATTGCAATGTTCAGCAAGTGACCCAGAACTTGGAGATCAACAAATTGAAAATTATCTGACACATTATAATTTACCCGAGGGTCTGGCGCTTCATTATTTAATTAATGGCAAACGTTATTTAATTCCAATGGTAACAGAAGAACCATCAGTTATAGCTGCTAGTAGCCATGGAGCGGCTATTATTGAGAAGAGTGGCGGCTTCACAACAAAAGTTTCAGGCCATTTATTATGGGGGCAAATTGTTTTTGAGAAAGTATCTCAACCTGAAAAGTTGAAGAAAAATTTGGAAGAACAACAAGAAAAATTAATTTTAATTGCTAATCAGGCTCACCCATCCTTGCAAAAGCGCGGTGGTGGTGCCCGTCACTTGCGAGTTAGAATTTTAGCAGCAGATTTAGTTTCATTAGACTTAGCAATTGATACCCAAGAGGCAATGGGAGCCAACATGGTCAACTCAATGCTGGAGGCGGTCGCAAATTACTTAGGAACTCAGATCTCAGCACCAGTTTTATTGAGTGTTCTTAGCAACTTAGCAGATGAATCATTAGCCCAAGCTAGTTGTCGGATTCCAGTAGAATTTTTAACTAGACCGCAGTTAGCTGGACAGCAGGTTGCTGAGAAAATTGCGGTTGCTTCAAGATTGGCTCAGTTAGATCCTTATCGAGCAGCTACTCACAACAAAGGAATTATGAATGGGGTCGATGCAGTTGCAATTGCCATGGGTAATGATTGGCGAGCGATTGAAAGTGCAGCTCATGCTTTTGCAGTTAAAAGCGGTAGCTACCGTGGCTTAAGTCAGTGGCAACTTAATTCAGATAATTCTATTTTAGAAGGGAAAATAACTTTACCACTACCAGTAGCGGTTGTTGGTGGTTCAATTAAAATTGTACCACTAGTACAATTAAATCAGCAGTTAGCCAAAATAAATTCGGCTACACAATTAGCGGAAATCATTGCAAGTGTAGGCTTAGCTCAAAACTTAGCGGCTCTTCAGGCACTTGTTAGTGAGGGAATTCAACAAGGTCATATGCGATTGCAATTACGGGCAACGATTTTAGCTGCCGGTGCGCAACCAAACGAGGTTGCAACTATCTTAAAGCAAATGCAGCAAATGAAAAAAACGGATTTAACAACTGCCCAGTCTTTGTTAGCCAAAAAACATGAAAGTGAGCATTAAAATGACAGAAATAAAACTACAACCAGAAGTTCAATCTTTGTTAGACGCTACTGCCAAGAAAATTCATCAGCCAATTGTGATTGAACCAACAACTACGAAAGTTAATTTTTTGCGGCATGATCAAGCTGAACATTTTTTCCGTGATGGGAAAATGGTGATTGCATTAAAAAATAATCAAGCAGTTAATTTTCTGGTTTCTCATGAATTACTACATATTCAGCAATTCACTGAAAATTTACCACAGATTCAATTTAATTTAACAAGTGGTGATTTGAACCTAGATGATAAGTTTATGGCAACAGGGCTAGAATTGTACGATACAGTGATGCATTTACAAGTTTATGATCAGCAACGAAAATTGGGCTTTTTAAATCAAACAGTCGCTGAAATGTTTTTTAAAGGATTACTAGCGATTTTAGAGCCAGAAAAAAATCAAATTGATCAATGGATGGTTTTACGAACGATCAGTATTTTAGATGGATTGGTTTTCTTCCAAGGGGATCAACAAGTTACTGCAAAGCTCCAGCAACTGTATCCAGTTTCAACCCAAGCAGCTAAAGAAATGTATCAAAAATTAACCGCTAAGGAGTTACTAGCGCCGTTAGCAATTCGGCACGGTATTGTTAAATTGTTTCAACAGTTTGATCAAAATTTGACTAATTGGCATTTGCCGTCAATGAAGCTGAATCAATTCTTAACAGTCACACCAGTTTTAAGCAAACGACAACTTAAATTACAGTTGCGTCAGCTATTTGCACTTTACCATGTTGAATTCAAAGAAAGTTTGCATGACACTAAAGCGTATCTTGGAGTTTATCGTCAAGATGATCAAAACTCATTTGTTTTGCCGACGCCATCCACTCAAAAACCAGATGAATTTTTCAAAGAAATTTATCGCCTATCAGTGGGTGAATTCATGGAAAAATATGGTTTTGTCTATCAGGAAAGATGAAGAAATCATAAGGTTTTTGACAGGAGGCCAAAGTATGTCATTAACTACAGTTATCAAAAATGCAACAAAAATTGTTTTCCTAACAGGAGCAGGGGTTTCGACACCGTCAGGAATTCCAGATTATCGTTCTAAAGGCGGAATCTATGATAATGGGCAAGAACAGCCAGAGTATCTGTTAAGTAGAACTTGTCTAGAGCATGAACCGGAAAAGTTTTATCATTTTGTAACTACTCAGATGTATTACCCGCAGGCTCAACCCAATATTATCCATCAAAAAATGGCAGACATAACACAGAAAAAAGCAGCCTCAATTATTACGCAAAATGTTGATGGCTTGCATACTAAAGCTGGAGCGAAGAATGTAATTGAATTTCATGGCAGTCTATATCGAATTTATTGTCAGCATTGTCAGCAATTGGTTGACTACCAAACGTATTTGCAAAACATGTATCATCAAAGTTGCAGTGGAATTTTGCGTCCAGACATTGTGTTATATGGAGAATCAATCGCATCAGAAGTATTAGAAAAAGCTATTGCAGCAATTGCGACTGCAGATTTATTGCTGGTTTGCGGAACCTCTTTACGGGTTTATCCGTTTGCAGGCTTATTAGCTTATCGCCAGCCGCAGGCAAAATTAATTGCAGTTAATCGTGAAAAACTGGATTTACCAGTTGGGGCCGAGCAACTGAATATGGATGCCAGCACGGCATTTGCCCAATTGCAGATTTGAGTTTTTGTTCGATTGATCGTTAAAATATGCTATACTAACGGTAACTATCAAAATTGAAAATAATAAAGATTCACCGAGTGAAAGGACTTGACGTCGATGGCTTCACAGGAAACATTTTATATTACTACTCCGATTTATTATCCTTCAGGTAAATTGCATATTGGCAACTCATATACAACAATTGCTTGTGATGTAATGGCACGTTATAAACGCTTACAAGGATATGATGTTTTTTTCTTAACAGGGACCGATGAACACGGTTTGAAAATTGAAAAAAAAGCTGAAGAATTAGGGATGTCTCCCCAAGCATATGTTGATCAGATGGCTGACGGCATCAAGCAATTATGGAAATTACTGGAGATTTCTAATGATAAATTTATCCGAACAACTGATGATTATCATGAAAAGGCAATCCAAAAGATTTTTGAACATTTGCTAAAAAAAGGTGATATTTATTTAGGTGAATATCAAGGCTGGTACTCAGTTTCTGATGAAGAATATTTTACTGAATCACAATTGGCAGAAGTCTATCGTGATGAACAAGGCAAGGTTGTCGGTGGTAAAGCACCTTCTGGCCATGAAGTTGAGCTTGTGCGAGAAGAATGCTACTTTTTCAAAATGAGCAAATACGCTGATCGCTTAGTTAAATATTATCAAGCACATCCTGATTTTATTATTCCGGCAACCCGGAAAAATGAAATGTTGAATAATTTTATCAAACCAGGTTTGGAAGATCTGGCAATTACTCGAACAACTTTTAATTGGGGTGTTAAAGTTCCTAGCAATCCCAAACATGTCGTTTATGTTTGGATTGATGCTTTATGCAACTATATTACAGCGCTAGGCTACGGTACCGATAATGACAGTCTGTTTAAGAAGTATTGGCCCGCTGATATCCATATGGTCGGCAAAGAGATTGTTCGTTTCCATACGATTTATTGGCCAATTATTTTAATGGCACTAGATTTACCATTACCAAAACATGTAATCGGTCATGGCTGGTTATTAATGAAAGATGGCAAGATGTCAAAATCAAAGGGAAATGTTGTTTATCCAGAAATGTTGGTTGAACGTTATGGCTTAGATGCATTACGCTATTATTTAATGCGGGCTGTGCCTTTTGGTAATGATGGTGTCTTTACACCGGAAGATTTTGTTGGCCGAGTTAACTATGATTTAGCCAATGATTTAGGCAACTTACTTAATCGGACAGTAGCAATGATTAATAAGTACACAAATGGCGTAGTGCCAACCTTAAGCCAAAAAACAGACTTTGACCAAGCTTTAGAGCAATCTGCTGTAAATGTAATTGAAAAATATCAACAGGAAATGGATCAGGTTCATTTTTCAAATGCACTAGAAGCAGTTTGGCAACTTGTTAGTCGAACTAATAAATACATTGACGAAACAGAGCCTTGGCGTTTGGCCAAAGATCCGGCGAAAAAATCATTGCTTGATAGTGTTTTAGCTCATTTGACAGCCAGTTTGCGAGTAATTGCAGTTTTATTGCAACCAGTGATGACTCATGCTCCTAAAGAAATCTTTGCTCAGTTAGGCATCAGCGGAACTGAGAGTAGTATTGCCAAATTAAATTATGCAGACTTACCACTTAATGCAAAAGTTGCTGCTAAGCCAACACCGATTTTCCCACGATTAGATGTCGAGCAAGAAGTTGACTATATAAAATCGAAAATGACGAAAAATGAAAAAGTTAAGGGCCGAAAAGCGATGGCTGAAGCAAAAGAAAAAGCGGTTGAACAGACACTAAAGATCAACAAAAAAGAAATTCGGTTTGATAAGTTTGATAAAGTTGAAATGCGTGTGGCGGAAATCTTAAAGGTTGAGCATGTTACTGGCGCTGATAAATTGTTAAAATTTACGTTAGATGCTGGTGATCCGGTTTCACGGCAAATCTTATCTGGAATTGCTCACTGGTATCCACAACCAGCTGAATTAGTTGGAAAAAAAGTTATTGTTGTGGCTAATTTGCAACCGCGGAAAATGCGTGGTGAAGTTAGCCAAGGAATGTTGTTATCAGCTGAGTATGGTGATCAGGTCGAATTAATTACGGTAAATCAAGCAATTCCAAATGGTTCACTGCTCAGCTAATCGAAGCTAAAAGATCTTTTCTCTGAGAAAGCTCAGAAAAAGATCTTTTATTATGAGTTAGGAGAAAAAGGATGTCAGAGCTGACAATTTTTGATTCACATACGCATATTAATGATCCAGCGTTTACCACTGATCTGCCGGACGTAATTAAGCGCGCTCACGCATGGGGTGTAAAAAAAATGCTGGTCTTAGCTGGGGATGGAGCTAGTTTTGGACGATTGCAGCAACTTTGGCAGTTAGATAATAACATTTATGGAGCGGCTGGTTGTCATCCGGAAGACGCCGTTCGGTTTAATACGACAGAGTTGGATGAATTGGCCCAGAAATTTAAATTTCCGCAGATGAAAGCTTTAGGGGAAATCGGGTTAGACTATCATTGCTCAGTTGAACCGAAAATCCAGCAAGAAGTTTTCCAACAACAATTAGAGTTAGCCCGCGAGTTAAATGTGCCAGTCAGTATTCATAATCGAGATGCCTTTGAAGATACTTATCGAATTCTCAAGGCTGCCCATGTTGGCGATTTCGGTGCAATTATGCATAGCTTCAATGGTGACACTTCATGGTCTAAAAAATTTTTAGACTTGGGAATGAATTTGTCATTTAGCGGCGTGGTGACTTTTAAAAATGCTGTTGAGGTAAGAGAAGCATTTTTAGCAACACCACTAGACCGAATTTTGGTTGAAACGGATGCGCCTTATCTAGCACCAGTGCCTTATCGCGGACAGCAGAATGAACCCGGATTTACCCGCCTAACGGTTGAATATTTGGCAGACTTACGTCAATTGTCAGTTGAAAAATTTGCAAAGCAGACTTATCAAAATACATTAAAAATATTAAGGATTTAAACTGTGAAAAAACTAAAAGAAGTAATTGTCGTTGAAGGTAAAGATGACACTAAGAGAATCAAACAAGCGGTTAATGCTGACACAATTGAAACTAACGGTTCAGCGATTAGCCCGGGAGTAATTGAACAAATTAAAATTTTGCAAGAAAAACGCGGTGTGATTGTTTTTACTGATCCAGATTTTTCCGGAGAAAAAATCCGTCAGATGATTTCACAACAAGTACCAGGGGTAAAACATGCTTTTTTAACCAAAGCTCAAGCTGTGCCGAAAGCTAAAGGAAGTTTGGGGGTTGAACATGCAGCACCAGAAGCAATTCAAGCAGCACTAGCTCATTTGTATACTGAAGCTCCAGCAGCCAAAGCACTTGTTTCGCGTGAGACCTTATGGCAGGCCGGACTATTATCGGGTCCTGGTGCTAAGGAAAAAAGAGCCAAATTAGGTGAAGTTCTGAAAATTGGTTATACCAATGGCAAGCGCTTGTACGAGCGGCTAAGCCTTTTTCAAATTAATCAGCAGCAACTGCAGCAAGCGTTAGAACAAATTAAACAATTGGAGGATAAAACTGATGGAAAGTAGACACCCAGCGATTGCTTCACCTACTAGAACTAAAGCAATTATGACGGCCTATGGGTTGAACTTTAAAAAAAGTTTAGGGCAGAACTTTTTGACCAATGAAACATTATTGCAACAAATGGTAGCTGTAGCTGAAATTTCGTTGGCTGATGATGTGATTGAGATTGGCCCTGGCATTGGAGCTTTAACTGAACAGTTAGCACAAAAGGCACATCAAGTGACTGCACTAGAAGTTGATCAACGTTTACTGCCCGTTTTGGCGGAAACTTTAGCTGACTATTCAAACATCAAAGTAATTGAACAAGATGTGTTGAAAGCCGACCTACCAGCTTTAATTGCAGATAGTTTTGATGGCCAACACCAATTAAAAGTTGTGGCTAATTTACCATATTACATTACTAGTCCGATTATTAAGTTTCTATTGCAACAACCAATTCCATTAAAAACAATGGTTGTAATGATGCAAAAAGAAGTTGCTGAGCGGTTAAGTGCAGTACCTAAAACTAAAGCCTATGGGGCGTTGTCAGTTCTTGTTCAATACCAATGTCAAGCTGAATTGGCAATAACTGTGCCAAAATCATTTTTTATACCGCAACCTCAAGTTGATTCGGCGATTGTCAAATTGGTAAAACGTGAAGAAGTTATATCTCCGGTAAATTCTTGGCCCTTATTTGTTAAGGTTGTTCAAGGATGTTTTGCTCATCGTCGAAAAAATTTAGGTAATAATTTATTGAGCATTGTAGGAAAACAGAAAATGAATAAAGAACAAGCTGCTGAATTTTTAGCTGAAATGAAATTATCAGCCAGAATGCGAGCAGAAGAGTTAACAGTAGGGCAATTTGTTGAGTTGACTAATCAGTTGCAAATAAAAGGGGTTCTTTAAAAATTTTCATTTGAATTATGATTGGTAGTTGTGGTATAATTGCAAACTCTGTGAAACTATGATAAGATTGTTTCACAGAGAGGTGAAAAAAATGCCGGTATCGATCGCTACGATCAAAAACAAATTAGATGATTACTTAGGGAAGCCACTGACCGTTGTTGTTCAAGCAGGTCGAAAGAAAACTGTTAGTCGCCATGGAATTTTGCGTGAAACTTATCCAGCGGTTTTTGTGATCGAATTAAATCAAGAAGAAAATGCCTTTGAGCGTGTTTCATATAGTTATACCGATATTTTGACTAAGAATATTCGGTTGGATTTCGAAGATTAATTAAACTGTTTGGTTGGTAGATAGCTGAGAGCTTACGCTAGGGGAGCGGAGCTTTTTTTTTGCAACAATTCTTTGTTTTAGTTAAGTGGTTTTTAGTATAATGAAAGAAACAACTTCAAGTAGGTGACTGAATGGAGATAATTGAAAAAGCCCCCGCTAAGCTGAACTTATTTTTAGATACGCCTTTTCGTCACCCTGATGGGGCACCTGAATGGCAAATGGTAATGACAGCAATTGATTTAGCGGATTATGTTAAAGTAACTCCGTATTTCAAGAATCAGCTGATTACAGTAGAAACTGATTTGGGATTTTTACCGCAAGATCAACGTAATTTAGCTTTTCAGGCGGCTAAAATATTGCAAAAAAGGTTTGCAATCAATCAAGGCGTTCAAATTAAAATCCGTAAAAAAATTCCAGTAGCAGCTGGAATGGGCGGCGGATCTGCAGATGCAGCGGCGGTGTTACGAGCACTTAACAAACTATGGAACTTAGAATTAAGTCGTGTTGAGTTAGCAAGAATTGGGTTGCTGATTGATTCTGACGTACCATTTTGTGTTTACAGCCAAACAGCAGCTGTTAGCGGAAAAGGTGAAATTATTGAGCCGCTGCCAGATTTACCACCGTTTTGGATTGTATTAGCTAAACCGCGCGCAAGTGTGTCAACGGCTGGAGTTTTGAAGAAGATTCCTTATAGTAAATTAGGACATGGTGATTATAATAAAATGCTTTTGGCGACAGCTAGTCAGGATCTGAAACAAATTTTACCAGTTATGACGAATGTTTTGGAAACAGTGACTCAGACTAATGTTCCAGAAATTTTACGATTAAAACATAAAATGATTGAGTTTGGCGCGCAGACCGCTCAAATGACGGGTAGTGGACCAACGGTTTTTGGAATCTGTGAACATTATTCACGTGCTCAGCATGTTTATAACAGTCTGAAAGGGTTTTGTGAGACGGTTCAACTAGTTCGGCCGTGTCACTTACATTGTGAATGTCGACGATAAAAATTAAAAAGAGGCAAAAGTAATTTAGATAATTACTTTTGCCTCTTTTTAATAGTTTGCAAAAAATTTGGTTAACTTTAGAAATTAGTTGTTTGTTCGAGTTCAGTTTTAGCGACAGCCAGCTGCTTTTTTATTTGTTCAAAACCGGTTCCGCCAGCGGAGTTCCGCCGCTCAACAGCAATTTTAGGCTTGAGCGCTTGATAAACATCGTTTTGAATTAATGGACTTTGTTGTTGCAGTTCATCTAAGGAAAAATCTTGTAAACTGCGATTTTCTTTGATGCCTTGTAATACTAATTCACCAACTAAACGATGAGCCTCTCGAAATGGTAGCCCCTTAGCAGCTAAATAATCAGCTAATTCGGTTGCATTTGAAAAATCATGTTCAGTTGCATGAGCCATGTTAGCTTTGTTCAAAGTTAAGGTAGCTAGCATACCATTGAAGACATTAAGACTTGGTAGGATGGTTTTAACGGTGTCAAAAGCTCCTTCTTTGTCTTCTTGTAGATCTTTATTATAAGCCAGCGGCAAGCCTTTTAAAGTTGTTAATAAGCCAAGCAAATGGCCATAAACCCGACCACTTTTTCCGCGAATTAGTTCTGCCATATCAGGATTTTTTTTCTGAGGCATAATTGAACTGCCAGTTGAGTAAGCATCACTTAAGCTAATATAATTAAATTCATAAGAGCACCAAAGAACAATTTCTTCACAGAAACGGGAGAGATGCATCATCAAAATTGCAGCATTGCTTAAAAATTCTAAAACGAAATCTCGATCGGAAACAGCATCTAAGGAGTTGGCATAGATTTCAGAGAACCCTAATAATTTAGCTGAATAGTCTCGATCAATTGGAAAGGTAGTTCCAGCCAAAGCTGCTGCGCCTAACGGTGATAAATTAATATGCTGTTGACTAAAGTCAAAACGTTCAGCGTCTCGTTTGAACATTTGATAGTACGCCAATAAATAGTGGGCGTAAGAAATTGGTTGAGCATGCTGTAAGTGAGTGTATCCGGGCATTAATGTTGTCACATTATCAGCAGCTTTAGCGACAATTGTTTGTTGTAATTGATGAAGAGCTTTTTGAATAAGCGGTAATCGATTTTTTAAGTACAAATGCAAATCAGTAGCCACTTGATCATTGCGGCTTCGAGCAGTATGCAATTTTCCCGCTACAGGACCTATTTGCTTAGTTAATAACATTTCAAGATTCATATGAATATCTTCATACTCAACATCAAAAGTCAATTTATTGTCTTTAAGCTGTTGCATTAAGTTCTTTAAACCTTGGCTGATTTTTGCAGCATCCTCAGTGGATAAGATTTTTGTATGTGCCAGCATTTGTACATGCGCCAAAGAACCTTGCAAATCTTCATAAGCCATCTGCTGATCAAAATTAATTGAAGCACCAAATTGTTCAGCTAATTGATCATTTTCGGCTGTAAAACGGCCTCCCCATGGTTTATCAACGCTCATAATTCCACACCTGTATTTTCAACCTTACCAGTTTGGTTTTTAGCTTGCACTTGAGCATAAACCTGAGTTGGCAATCCCCAGAGTTTGATAAACCCGGCAGCAGACTCTTGATCAAATTCATCAGCTGAAGTATAAGTCGCTAAGTTTTTGTCATAAAGAGAGTATGGTGACTTCCGTCCTTCACAAATGACATTGCCTTTAAATAACTTGATCCGAACAACACCAGTAACATTTTTTTGTGATTCTTTCAAAAATGCTTTTAGAGCCAGCATCAGTGGTGAAAACCAGAGACCATTATAAATTAATTCACTTAATTTTTGTTCAATAACTGGTTTGAAATGTGCTAAATCATGTTCACTAGTCAAATCTTCTAAATCTTTATGAGCTTTAATTAAGACAGTTGCCGCTGGGCATTCGTAAATTTCCCGAGATTTGATTCCGACCAACCGATTTTCAACATGATCAATCCGACCAATCCCATGTAAACCAGCTAACTTATCTAACTGCATAATTAGTTCAGCTAAAGGATATGAAGTGCCATTAATGGCAGTTGGAACTCCTTCCTTAAATTCTATTTCAACTATCGCTGGAGTATCTGGGGTATCTTCTAGCGGATTGGTCCGATCATAAGCATCCTCGGGTGCACTTGCCCAAGGATCTTCTAGGATCCCACATTCATTAGCTCTGCCCCAAAGATTTTCATCAATTGAATAAGGGCTGTCTAAATTGATAGGAACCGGAATATTATGTTCTTGAGCATACTCAATTTCTTCTTCCCGTGACCAATGCCATTCCCGAATTGGATCTTCAATTTTCATTTCAGGAGCTAATGCATGGATGCCAACTTCAAAACGAACTTGATCATTGCCCTTACCAGTACATCCATGAGCAATGGCTGTCGCACCATACTTTTTAGCAACCTCAACTAATTTTGTAACAATCAATGGCCGTGACAAAGCCGAAACTAATGGATATTTATTTTCATAATAAGTATGCCCTTGTAAAGCAACTAAAGCATAATCTTTGGCAAATTCTTCTTTAGCATCAATTGTTAAAGAAACACTAGCACCGACTGCAAGCCCTTTTTCTTCAACTTCCTCAAGATCTTTTCCTTCACCAACATCGATACAGCAAGCGATTACGTCATAGCCTTTGTCTTTTAACCAAGCAATCGAAACCGAAGTATCAAGTCCACCTGAATATGCTAAAACAACTTTTTCTTTTTCCATAAATGAGAACCTCCTGAAAGTTTTGCTTGGTAAAACAATAACACTTGTATACAAAAAATGCAATAATATTATAAAAATCATGCAAAAAAACTTGTTTTTAGAATTTTTATTCAAAATATAGTGGATATTCATGGCTGGATTACTAATTTGCTGTCGTGATTCAGGTTGACAAAAAATGGTTAATCAGTTAAATTAGATTTATTCAATTTTAAGGAGCTTCTAATTATGAAAAAGGTCAGTTTGCCTGCAGAATTGAATACTTATTTTTACTTTTGGTTTTTTCGCAAGTGTTTGTAGTCCAGTCTAGTTGGGGTGCAAACACGTAACAAGTGGTTTGCACCTGTGGAGAAGCTGAAAGCTATTTGGTGATGGAATCAAAGCCAAACCTGCACAGATGTTAAAATAATCTGACAGGCTTGGGTAATTAAAGTAAATTCGCTTAAGCCTGAAGAGGATTCTTCAGGCTTTTTATTTTAGAAAGGAAGTTGGTTTTAATGACATCATTAGCTAAAAGTATGAAAAAGGAATTATCATTGCTGCAACCATCAGATATTCGCAGTTTTGATGAGTTTGCTTCAAAAATACCTGGAATTATTAAATTTACCATGGGTGAACCGGATTTCAATACTCCAGAGCATATTAAACAAGCTGCAATCGCCAGTATTGCAGCTAACCAAACCCACTACGCTCCTTCCAATGGAACTTTGCAATTACGTCAAGCAGCAGCTAATTTTTTAGCTACTAAGTACCAACAAAATTATGATCCAGCTGATGAGATTATTATTACCAATGGAGCAACTGAGGCAATCTATACCGCACTAACCTCAGTTCTTAATCCTGGTGACAAGGTGATTATTCCGACACCAACTTTTCCACTATATATTGCGATTACAATTTTGAATCAAGCTGAGCCGATTTTGGTTGATACGAGTTCAACTGGTTTTAAATTAACTGCTGCACAGTTGCAAAAAACGCTAAGTGAACAAGGAGAAAGAGTTAAAGCAATTGTTTTAAACTATCCTTCTAATCCAACAGGGGTAACATACGATCAAGCTGAACTTGATGAGTTAGCAGCAGTGTTGCGTAACAAACCGATTTTTGCAATTTGTGATGAGATTTATAGTGAATTAAACTTTGATCAACCACACGCTTCACTAGCGACGGTTTTAAGAGAGCAAGCAATTTTGTTAAATGGAGTTTCTAAATCACATGCAATGACTGGCTGGCGAATTGGAATTTTGTGTGCTCCAAGAGAAATTACGGCCGAATTGAGCAAAGTTCATCAATTCACGATTACAACAACTTCAACTATGACTCAAGCAGCAGCAACTGAGGCATTGGCAAATGGTCAAGATGATTGTCAACCGATGAAAGAGGAGTATCAAAAGCGGCGGGACTATTTGATAGAAAAAATGAGTGAATGTGGTTTTACTTGTGCTAAACCGCAAGGAGCATTTTATTTATTTGCAAAGATTCCTGCTGGATTAATTCAAGATGATAAAAAGTTTATTTATGATTTAGCTGAAAAGGCTAAAGTAGCAGTTATTAGTGGCAGCAGTTTTGGCCCTGGTGGTGCTGGATATATTCGGATTAGTTATGCGGCTAGCATGGAGGATATTCAAGAAGCAATGCATCGGGTTAAACAGTATGTTAGTGAAAGATTAGGAAAATAAAAAGGAGAAAAACAATGAAAATTTTGATGTACAGTGTCCGTGATGATGAGCAGCCAGCAATTAAAAATTGGGCTGAAAAGCACCAAATTCAAGTTGATACAATTTCACAACCATTACATCTAGCAACAGCTCCACAAGTAAACGGCTATGATGGAATTGTTATCCAGCAACGAGCTAAAGTTGAAGCAGCAGTTTATCCAATTTTGTGTCAAGCTGGAATTAAACAAATTGCATCACGGACAGCTGGCTATGATGTGATTGATTTGGCTTTAGCCAAAGAGAATGGATTGAAAATTACAAATGTTCCGGCATATTCGCCACGCTCAGTTGCCGAATTAGCATTAACACATACTTTGCGTTTGCTTCGCAACTTAGAGCTATTTGATCAGCGCTCAGCTCAGCAGGATTTTCGCTGGGCAGGCTTGCAAGCAAAAGAAATTCATTCACTGACAGTTGGAATCATTGGTGCTGGACGAATTGGCGGAACAACTGCGCAACTTTTTAAAGCTTTGGGAGCAAAAGTAATTGCTTATGATTTAAAAGAACGCGCTGAATTGCGAGATACTTTAACGTATACTAGTAAAGAAAAATTATTACAGCAAGCAGATGTGATTTGTCTACATGTTGATTTAAATCCAACTAGTGAGAACCTAATTGATGAAGCTGCTTTTAAATTGATGAAGCCAACTGCCTATTTAGTTAATGAATGTCGTGGGCCAGTGGTTGACACCTCAGCTTTGATTAAAGCTCTTAAAGAGCAACGGATAGCAGGAGCAGCACTAGACACATTAACTGGGGAAGAAAAATTTTTTAATGTTGATTTAACAGCCCAAAAATTGCCAAGTCAAGCATTAATTGAACTTCGCTCGATGCCAAATGTAATCATTACACCACATATTGGTTTTTACACTAACATTGCTGTTCAAAACATGGTTGACATCAGTTTAGATGATACTTTGAAAATTTTAGAAGGTCAAAAGAGTCCTCATGAAATTACAGCTTAGCGATTGATCATAGACCGAAAGGCGGAAAGAAGATGACAGAAAAAATAACAGGTCGACAGTTCATAATGAATATTTTAAATGGGGTCAGTCTTGGAGTCGTGGTTGCTTTAATTCCATCGGCATTAGTTGGTCAATTAATGCAAGCTCTACAACCAATTTTCCCAGCTGCAACAACAATCCGCTTGATTACCAGTTTTGCGATGAGTATGTTGCCAGCAATAATGGGTCTTTGTGTTGGAATGCAATTTAAATTAAATCCAATTCAAACATCAGCAGTTGCTTTAGCGTCAATGATTGGTTCCGGGGTCCTTCATTTCGAAAAAAGTGGTTTTAATTTGCAAGGGACAGGCGATATCATTAATAGCGGGCTGACAATAGCTTTAGCGGTTGTTTTAGCGAGGCTGATTGGTAATAAATTGAAAAATTATACAATAACAGCTTGGAATTACTTAAATCAAGGATTAGAGGATTTACTTTTGTTAGTTATTTTATTTTTGATATTACCGGTTGTTTAGTAGTTTAAGAAATTTCTGAACTTTAATGATTTTTTTAAGTATTCTAACCGAATGTTAATCGTTAACATGGAAATAACATTGAAATTAAAATATTAGTAATAATTAATAATTAAAGGCGAACGTTAAAAGTGATTTACTGTGCAAAGACCGGAAAAAAAGCGTATAATGATTGCTAGATTAATTTAGCAACTATTTGAGATTTTTTAAGTGGAGGAGTTAGGTTGAAAATAAGAAGAAGTGATCGGTTGATCGATATGACAAGATATTTGTTAGAAAGGCCGCATACTTTAATATCATTAACTTTTTTTGCAAAACGGTATGAATCAGCTAAGTCATCAATTAGTGAAGATTTAGCAATTATTAAAAGAACTTTTAAATTTCGAGGCATTGGAATACTAGAGACAATTCCAGGAGCAGCTGGTGGTGCTAGATTTATTCCGTCAATGGATGAACAGGAAGCTCGTGATTTCATCCAGGTTATGACCGAACGTTTATCTGAAAAGGATCGACTGTTACCAGGTGGATATGTTTATCTGTCAGATTTGCTTGGCCGACCAGACGTTTTGCGTCAAGTTGGCCGGGTAATTGCACGACAATATCTTGATAAACAAATTGATGCAGTTATGACAGTGGCGACAAAGGGTGTTCCAATCGCTCAAAGCGTTTCTAGTTATTTAAATGTTCCGTTTGTAATTTTACGGCGTGATAGCAAAATTACTGAAGGTTCAACTGTTTCAGTTAATTATGTTTCAGGCTCAAGTGAACGGATTGAAAAAATGGAATTATCGAAACGGAGCTTAAAACGTGGTTCACACGTCTTAGTGGTGGATGATTTCATGAAGGGCGGCGGCACCGTCAATGGAATGAAAAGCATGATTGAGGAGTTTGAGTCAGAAATGGTTGGAATTACTGTTTTTGCTGAAGCTGCTTTTGAAGGTCATCGCATGGTTGATGATTATACATCATTATTAAAAGTCGATCAGGTAAATACGCTAGACAAGACGATTCATGTCAGTGCAGGTAATTATTTAGAAAAGGTTTTTGGCAAAGAAAACAAGTAATTATGGGTGCTGTCAGTAATTTTTTAAAATTTGAAATGGATTTAATTAAAGCTAAGGCAGAAACCGCCTAGTCTTAATTAGGTAGAGGAATGCCAAAATTATTAGAAACAATGTGAGTTTTATGTAATTATCCAACGCAAAGTAGCCAATTGTCGTAAAAATTTCTATTAAGAACTACGATATTTGGTTGTCACTGAAGAGAAAAATAGGCATCTACTGCGAAATTGCGCCTTAGCTATGAGTATTTCTGATGTTGGTGGATTTTTTATAGGTGAGCTTGTCTATAAAGTTGAACGGTACGGAAAAAGATTTGTTACAGTTAACCCTAGAAACACCAACCAGACATGGCTTTGTCATGAAGACTGGAGCAACTAACAAACTCATATTATGATCACTGGACATGTTCCCAATGTGCTGCTTACCATAATGCAGCTAGGAATATTATGGCTAGAGATGATAGACTCGCATTCATCCGTCTGGTAATCTGTGATCGCTAAAGGCTGGGATAATTAGAAAGTCAGACCTGTTTTGGGGGTAATCACTGGATCTAAGCAATTGTTGTGGCCGTTGATTACTAGGTGCAGATATCTCAACAGCTTTTGACTTTAGTCGGGAGTGGTTGACTTGTATGACGAATAGAACTATGCAAGGCTTTTTTTGCATAGTTCTATTTTTTGGGTATTAATTAAACAGGTGAGAATAATCAAGCTGCCTTGCAGTCCGAATCGGTCTAAGGTATCATGATTGAGTAATTATAAATTTAGAGGAGATTTTAAAATGTCTGCAAACTATGCGGTTGTTTTGGCAGCCGGTCAGGGAACTCGAATGAAATCCAAACTTTATAAGGTGCTACATCCAGTGTGTGGCAAGTCAATGGTAGAACATGTAGTTGGTCAAATTGAAAAATTAAATTTACAACAAATTGTGACAGTTATTGGTTACGGTGGAAAACAAGTTAAAGAAGTTTTAAGACAGCGAACTGAATTTGCGGTACAAGAAGAACAACTAGGAACCGGCCATGCTGTTCTACAGGCAGAGCCGCTTTTGGGAGAAAAACAAGGAACGACATTGATTATTTGTGGCGATACACCTTTATTTACAGCAGAAACGCTAACTGAGTTATTTGACTATCATCAACAGCAACGGGCAGTTGCAACAATTTTGACAGCTATAGCACCAGATCCGACTGGCTACGGAAGAATTATTCGTGATCGTCAAGGAAATGTAGCTAAAATAGTTGAGCAAAAGGATACGACTCCGGCTGAAGCTGCGGTTGCAGAAATAAATACGGGTGTCTACTGCTTCGACAATCAGGCACTGTTTCAAGCGCTGCATCAAGTAACAAACGATAATGCCCAGCATGAGTACTACTTGACAGATGTGATTGAAATTTGTCAAAAAGCTGCTCAAAAAGTTGCTGCTTTTACAATGAAGGATTTTAATGAATCAATGGGTGTTAACGATCGAGTTGCACTTTCTAAGGCAACCGCTTTGATGCGCCAGCGAATTAATGAAAAGCATATGCGTAATGGAGTGACTTTAATCGATCCCCAAAATACCTACATTGATAGTGAAGTCAAGATTGGCGCTGATACAGTGGTTGAACCGGGAGTTGTGTTAAAGGGAACGACAATTATTGGGGAGAACTGTTTAATCGGCGCCCATTCACAACTGTCAGATAGCTTGATTTCTGATAATGTAACTATTACTGCTTCAGTATTGGAAAATGCTCAAATGGCAACTGGTAGCAATATAGGACCATATAGTCATTTGCGGCCACAGGCAAAAATCGGCGAAAGAGTTCACATTGGTAATTTTGTTGAAGTTAAAAAAGCTGAAATTGGGGCAGATACCAAAGTTGGTCATTTAACTTATGTTGGCGATGCAACCTTGGGACGTCAAATTAATGTTGGTTGCGGCTGTGTCTTTGTTAACTATGATGGTATCAATAAGCACCATACAACAGTTGGTGATTATTCATTTATTGGCAGTGCCTCTAATATGGTTGCACCATTGCGCATTGCTGATCATGCTTATGTGGCTGCAGGTTCAACGATTACCAATGATGTAGCTGCTCATGATATGGCAATTGCTCGGGGTCGCCAAGTTAATAAAGCAGGTTATTATGATCGTTATCCGGTAGCTAAAGCTGCACAACAAACTGAACAGGCTGAAAAAAATTCTAAGTGATTGGAAAACATTTGCTAAATGCGCTTGCTTTTAAGACTTTTTTTGCATAAGATTATTAGAGAATAAATAATTATGGAGGCTATCATGTCTGGAAAAAATGCTGAGCCTAAGCTTAAAATATTTGCTTTAAATTCTAACAAGCCATTGGCAGAAAAAATTGCAGCGGCAGTTGGAGTAACTTTAGGAAAAACATCGGTGGATCGTTTTAGTGATGGGGAAATCCGGATCAATATTGATGAAAGTATTCGTGGTGATGATGTTTTTATTATTCAGTCAACTTCGGCACCGGTAAATGATAATTTGATGGAATTATTAATTATGGTTGATGCTTTGCGGCGAGCAAGTGCAGCAAATATCAATGTGGTGATTCCTTATTATGGTTATGCACGCCAAGATCGAAAGGTTAGACCGCGTGAACCAATTACCGCCAAATTGGTTGCTGACATGATAGTTAAGGCTGGCGCTGATCGAGTAGTTGCTTTAGATTTACATGCTGCTCAAATTCAAGGATTTTTTGATATTCCGGTTGATCATTTGATGGGTGCTCCATTACTAGCGGATTATTTTTTGAATAATGGTTTGGAAAAAGATGCGGTAGTAGTTTCACCTGACCATGGTGGTGTAACTCGAGCACGAAAGTTAGCTGAATTTTTGAAGTCACCGATTGCCATTATCGATAAACGTCGACCTAAAGCAAATGTAGCAGAAGTTATGAATATTATTGGTTCAGTTGATCAAAAACGTTGTATCTTAATTGACGACATGATTGATACAGCAGGGACGATTACCTTAGCAGCTCAGGCATTAAAAGATGCTGGTGCAAGTGAAGTTTATGCTTGTGCAACCCATCCCGTTCTTTCTGGTCCAGCAATTGAACGATTGGAGAATTCGCCAATTAAAAGAGTAATCGTAACCGATTCAATCAAATTGCCAGAAGAAAAGAAGATTGACAAATTATTGCAGGTTTCAGTCGGAGATTTAATCGGGGATGCAATTAAACGAATTTATGAGAATAAATCAGTTAGTCCTTTATTTAAGAATCGTTTTCATAAAGAATAATTAATGGGTTTGTGAAAGTTAGAATAATTTTTAATGAACAAAAACGGGTTGGTGTTAGTTTAACTGCACCAGCCCGTTTTATTTTAGTTTTGGCTATTAAAACTCTTGGTAAGTAGCCGGATCTTGATTTTTGTTGCGGCCATCAGGTCGATCAAGTTCGCTAATTTGGTTCATTTCAGCGGCCGATAATGAAAAATCAAATAAAGATAGATTATCAAGTTGTCGTTGAGCCGAACTGGATTTAGGAATTACTCCGACACCAAGTTGTAATTCCCAACGTAAAATAATTTGACCAACTGATTTTTGGTGCTTTTGCGCAATATCTTTGATAACGTTTTCTTGTAAAACGTTACTTGCTCGTCCCAAAGGACTCCAAGCTTGTGTAAAAATTTTTTTACTGGTATCATATTCTCGCTGCTTTCTTTGTGACCAATAAGGATGCAATTCGATTTGATTGACCACTGGCAAGACACCTGTTTCTTTTTCTAGGCGTTCAATATGTTCTGGGAGAAAGTTCGAAACACCAATTGATCGAACAAGACCAAATCTTTGAGCATCAATTAAGGCTTGCCAAGCTTCAAGATAATGGTCTGCTTGAGGATTAGGCCAATGAATTAGATACAGATCAAAATAATCTAATCCAGTCCGAAAAAGTGATTCTTGGATGGAAGAAATAGCAGCTTGGTGTTGCTGGTGACGTCCTGGAAGCTTAGAAGTAATGAATAGTTTACTACGTGAACAGTGGCTTCGTCGAACAGCTTCGCCGACGGTGCCCTCATTTTCGTAATTAACAGCAGCGTCCAATAGTCGATAACCACGCTGAATAGCTTGTGAAATTATATTACTGCCTGAGGCACCATTTAATAAATAAGTTCCAAAACCAACTGATGGGATCTGGTTACCGTCATTTAATATTACTGTAGCTGAAATTTCGTTCATTAGTAGGCCTCCAAATTTTATTTCAAACGATTAACTAAGTGGTAATTTTTAGTTGGCTGATTGTTATCTTTAGTAGCGGCAGCATCAAAGACATAGTAGGGTTTGCCAGTACCTTCTTCTTGGACTAACAACAATTCGTGGTTATTTTTTTGCCGATAAATTTTGGCAGCTACATAAGCTTCATGGTAATCAAAGCTGCTGGCCACTGCCTGACCAGGATTAAAAAAAACATTCTCACTCATAATAAAGCCCCCTTACTTACTTGTAACTTAATTGTATCACGGAATAAATAACTGCAAAATTATTCCGATTAATAAAAAAAGCTGTATATTAAGATACAGATATTATTAAATCTTAGGAGATAAAAATGATCAAATCAACTTCAGTTCCGACACATAATCGGTCAACTTTAACATTGCTTTATTTTATTTTTTCTATTATTTTGAATAGTTTAGGTAATGCAATTACTGTCTCTTTAAATTTAGGAAGCGCACTTTGGACAGCTGCAGCCGTTAATTTATCCCATGCGACCAGTTGGCCATTAAGTTGGCTGTTGTTTGCGGAGGGCTTTTTTGCAATTGCTTTAAATGTCATGTTACTGAAACGAATTGATTTGCGACGAATTTTAGGTAATGTGATTTTTATGTCTTGTTTTTCTTATTTAGTGGGTTTAATGGTTAAAATGTTGTCATTTTTGCCTTTTGCTAGTTTAAATGTTTTTGCAAGAATAATCTTAGATTGTTTTGGAATTGTGTTAATTGCGACAGCAATTTCAATTTATCAGCGAGTCAATTTGATGCTGCATCCGTGCGATGATTTGATGCAAATTATGCGATTTAAATTGTGTGGTGGAAATTCAACTAAAGCTCAACTCCTGTCTTTTGCTTTACCGATTACAGCTATTTTGCTAACGTTGTTGGTAATGCGCCGCGTGTATGCAATTAATATTGGAACGTTGTTTTCTTTGGCTTTTCAAGGATATTTAGTTGGTTGGGCAGATCAGCGAATTTTTTCAAGATTAAAACATCAAAATTTGCGAATATAAGTGAAAGTAATTATTTTTCGTGCAAAACACTTAAAAAATGCGGGATTTTATTTACAAACGCTTACAAATTTGGTAAAATTAACTTGTGTTCAGCTAAATGATAATTTGAGTAAGTTGCTTTTTTGGTATAGTCCATTTATAATAGGTATATACCAATATAGGAGGCTTATTTATCATGAAAATCATAATTGTTAAGGATCAGCAACAGGGTGGAAAAAAAGCACTTGAAGTTTTTCAAGCAGCTTTAAATCAGGGTGCCGAAGTGTTTGGGTTAGCTACTGGTAGCACACCAGAGACAACTTATACTGAAATAGTCAAAAGTGATTTAGATTTTTCACAAAAAATTTCGCTTAACCTAGATGAATATGTTGGCTTAAAAGCTGATAACCCTCAGAGTTATCGTGCTTATATGCAACAACACTTGTTTAACTTTAAACAGTTCAAACGGTCATACCTGCCTCAAGGTGATGCTGCAGATTCTCAAGCTGAGATTCAGCGTTATAATGATTTATTGGCTCAGTATCCAGTCGACCTGCAATTATTAGGCATTGGAAAAAATGGTCATATTGGTTTTAATGAACCAGGTTCATCATTTACGGAACAGACACGCAAAGTTAAACTAACGCCATCGACTGTGGCTGCTAATGCGCGCTTTTTTGCCTCTAAAGAGGACGTACCTCAATATGCTTATTCGATGGGTATCGGTTCAATTATGCGCGCAAAAAGTATTTTACTGGAAGCGTTTGGCGTAACTAAGGCCGATGCAGTGGCAGCTATGGTTGAAGGACCGGTTACACCAGATTGCCCTGCAAGTATTTTGCAGCAACATCCAGATGTAACAGTTATCCTTGATCAAGCGGCTGCTTCTAAGCTAAGTCGTTAGAATTATTTTAGGGTAATAGAAAATATGGGCTAAAAGCCAGTAACTTGTGTTCGAACAACTACGGAAACAACACATTCTCCTTTGTTGTGAAGTTCGTAGCATAAGTATACTGCCTCTTAGCCCATATTTTTATTGCAAGCGAATTCGGGTAACCTCGCCGGATGCTATGTGCTGACCGTCCGCTAAAACTAGACGCCCTTGATTGTCAATATCAATTGCTTGGCCCGTGAATTTTTGTGTTCCCTGAGTAATCATAACTTGGTGTTGCAGTAGATAACACCGTTGCCGATAGGCTGGCAAAAAATCTCCAGTTTGATAATTTTTATATAATGCAAAAAATTGATTTAATAAAGCTGCAATGAATTGATTACGGCTTATTTTAGCTTTGATGACTGCTTCTCTTAATGAACCGGCAGAGTTTCTAATCTGTTCTGGTAATTTATCCGTTTCAGTCAAAAAGTTAATACCAATTCCAACTATGACTTGACCAATTGAACGGCTTTCAATATCGCTAACCGCTTCAGTTAAGATACCGACGATCTTTTTTTGTTGGAGCATTAAATCATTAACCCATTTTATTTGGGGTGTTACCTGCAGTTGTTGTTCAATAGTATAACTAACAGCTAAAGCCGTAGCAGTTGTCAATAATCCGGGATTTAGAATATTTGTCTGGTTTGGCAGTAGAATACTGAGATAAATTCCACTATTGCTGGGACAACTATAGTTTCTACCGTAACGACCATAGCCGGCAGTCTGACGATCGCTAAGAATAATTAAAGGCTTTTTGATTGATTGCACAACACTTAGTTGCTTGGCGCGTAAATTGGTTGAATCAATTGATTGATGAATTTCAAAGTCAAGTTGCGGTTGTAGATTAGAAGTTAATCCAGCTTGAAGTAAATACTTATTAAGAAATCCATTGTCTTGATATTCATAACCGCGTCGGCGATGACTAATGATTGGGTAGCCTTTTTTTTGCAAAACCTGAATAATTTTCCAAACAGCCGCTCGCGTGATTGTTAATTGAGCGGCAATCTTTTCACCAGAAATCGGTTCTTGAGCCAAAGAAATTAATTTTAAAACTGCTTGTGTATGATCCAAAATAAACACACTCCTTAATTAAAAACTTAAGCAATTGAATTCAGTATAACAGATTACAGCTTTCATTTTTACTTAAGAATTACTTGACTATCTTTAACTGGTTAAATGGCAGTGGTATTTTAAAACAGTAAGCAAAAAGTCAGGGTGTGAAGATTTTGTGGCATGAAAAGAAATGGCTCAATTATTTTATTTTGGTCTTGGTTGGCAGTGGATTAATTGCTTTTTTAGCTAGAAATGATGCTTTTTTGTATCGACAACCAATCATGCGAATCAGTCAAGTGAAAAACAGTCAATCAGTAAGAACAACTGATGAGTATGGCAACCATGATCAACAAACGGAACAGCGATTAACTGGTAAAGTTTTGAATGGTAAATACCGTGGAGAAACCTTTACTTTGAAAAACACTTTTACTGAATCGCACGGGGAAGATCAGCAGTTTCAAAGTGGCCAAGATATTTTTTTAAACTTATATCATAATAAACAAGGCCAAAAACCAACTGCAGCATTTGCTAATTATAAACGGGATGTTTATCTATTTTTATTGATTTGGTTAATGTTATGTTCGTTGTTATTAGTAATGCGCTTGCGAGGTTTAAAAGCAATTAGTAGTGTGCTGATTAACTTTATTTTATTTTTAGCATTAGTAAAGTTAGATATAGTTTGGAATATTACTAACTTCTTTTGGATTTATGCAGCCGGGGCGGTACTCTTTACGGCATTATCGCTATTGATTGTTATTGGCTGGAATGAGCAAAGCCGGGTAACCTTTGCGGCAGTTACAACTGGAACAGCTACAGCTTTAGGGTTAGCCGTTTTAATTATGTGGCTAACACATGATAGTGGCATGCACTATGAAGCGTTAGATTTTGCTACTCAACAACCGAAACAATTATTTTTAGCATCTACTTTGATTGGATTGTTAGGAACGGTTATGGATGCGGCAACTGATATTGTTTCAACGGTTTTTGAATTAAAACGTAGTCAACCAGAAATCGGATTTAAGCAATTGTTTACTTCAGGTAGACAGGTGGGACGGTCAATTATGGGACCGTTGATTAATGTTTTGTTATTAATTTTTTTCACTGAGACATTTACCTTAGCAATTTTATATTTCAGAACAGGCAATAACATTAGTTATACATTTCAGTGGACGATGTCCTTGGGTTTAGTTCAAGCGATTATAAGTGGAATTGGAATAACGTTAGTAATACCAGTTGCCAGTTTTTTGGCGGCTTGGAGATTGGAGTGGAAACAGCATGACAACACTTAATATGTTGATTATTGTTTTAGCTGTTTTGGTGATGGTAGTTGGTGGAAAAAAAGGTTTCATGGCTTTGAGTAGTTTTGGTATTAACTTTTGTTTGCTTTTTTTGAGTATTATTTTAATTGCAGGTGGTTTTTCTCCCATTGCAGTTGCAGCATTTAGCGGTATTTGCATTTTAGCAATTACAATTTTTATGAGTGATTGTGGTGAAAAAGAAGCCAACATAGCTTTTATAGCAACACTAATTGTTTTATTGTTAATGATTTTATTGATTGCTCCTTTAGATCACTTAATACAAATTCAAGGCTTCAGTACTGAGGACTCAGAAGAGGTAGAAGCATTTAATTTGGCAATTGGTGTCAGTTTTGAAAGTATTTTATTGGCTACAACGGTTTTAAGCACGCTCGGAGCAATTGCAGAAGCAGCAATTGCAGTTGCTAGCGGGATGCATGAACTAATTGAACAGTCACCTAAAATTACGACTCATGATTTGCGGCACAGTGGGCGGATAATTGGTTTCCAAATTATGGGAATGACTTTCAATACATTATTTTTTGGAATGTTTGGTGGAAATTTAGCTTTGTTTATTCTTTTGGATAAGTTGCAGGTGAGCTTTGGCTATTATTTGAATTCAAAAATCTTTGTTGGGGAAACTTGCTTAGTATTATATTCGTCGATTGCTGTGGTGGCAGTGATTGGGGTCACAATTGAGCTGGTAGTCAAAAGAAGTCAAACATTTCTGCAGGAGTAATATCAGAATTAGTTAGCTCCATGGTATAATTAAGCTGATTGAAAGGAGGCGACTTGAGTGAATTTCAGCAAAGGTCATTTAATAGTAGTTGTCGGACTGATTTCTTTAAGCTTAGGTTTGAGCGGCTGTTCGAATATCAAAAATCAATCGCAAAATAATCAGCAAACTACTAAGACAGTGTCAATTAAAAAAGCTAATCACCAACGTTATCGCCAAGCATTACAGGACCTAAAACATGGCGCTGACCGTCAAGCTTACCAAAAAATGACCCAGGTGATCAAAACGGGGCAAGCAACTACGCAGCAGCGACAATTGAAAAAACAAATTGGATTGTTATTGCGATCGAAAAAAGCTTTGGCGGCTGCTCAATTGACGGTGGCTGAAAAAAATTTGTCACAGCTGAACAAGGTTAAGGAGCCAGCTGTTGTTGTTAGTCAGATCAAGTCGCTTAATAAGGAATTGAGCGCAGCCAAATTAGCACAAGTTTACTATCAGGAGGTAGTAGCTTATTATAATGCTGGTAAGTATGATGCTGCTGGTGGCAGCTATCAGGCACTCCAAGCACTTTCACGTAAGTATCAGGCGGTAGCCACTATACAAGATCAAGGAGCAAAGTATGGCCAGTTGATTTCACAAAAGCAATCAGTTACGACAGCATCTAGTAGCTCAGCAACTAACAGTGGTTATACTAATGCGCGCAATTCGAAAATTGCTAATTCTGAATATCAACAAAAAACTGGTAGTTCGCTTGCAAAAGCGACAAATAGTCAAGTGTCTTCAGTGGTTGAATCGTTAACTGACGCTCAAATCCTAACTAAGTTTCAACAGGTTTCCCAGATTCCACAAGAGGCTGGCGATCAGTATTATGTTAAACAAATAGATAGTCAAAACTATCAAATTGAAATTCGGCATACAAGTCCTTCAAATTCAGCTGTTTCAAATTTAAAGGGGATGTATCAGTTTAACATCAAGACAAATGCAATTAGTAAGCTTAACGAAATTACCGGTGAATATACGAGGATTAATTAAGTAGAATCATGATGAATAATTTAAAGACGATTTACTATGTTAAAGTAACAACGTTATTGCAGTTGTTGGGAATTGTTGCTGCAATTGGTGCCTGCTTAGTTCAACAAAGAACGTTGGTTTCTAATTTTTTGTTTTTAAGTGGATTAGTTTTGATTTGTATATCGGGTATTGATATTTTATTAGGGGCCCATCTAATGGCTGGCTGGTTTCGGCATAAGAAAAAGGGCGAAACGGATGCGGAATATCGTAAAAATAAATTAGATTTAAAAAAAGTTGCTGAATTAAAAAATAAGCCAGTTCAGATTCACCGAATAGGATCTAGCGGATTAATCTTAGGACTGACTTATATAATATTGGCGATTATCATAACTTTGTAGGTCAGTATACCTACAAAGTTCGACAAGATCAGGTTGTTTCTAATAATTTTGGGCGTTTATCCACTTAACTTTAATTAAACTTGACTGGCTGGATCAATTAGCCAGTCATTTTTTAGATATTTTTGAAATTTTCGGCAAAAAAGTGGATTAGTTTTGAGCATTTGTTTTGGAAAAAAGAATCGTTCGTCACCTAAGAAGCGTCCGGTGATAGCTTTTACGAGCTTACTAACAGCCGATAACTCAATAAAACTGCCATCATCACGCATTAATTTAATTTGCGTGACTTGATGGTTTTTCCCGGGTTCATAGATATCATATGGTAAATCATAACAATTATTGGTTGCAGTATAGTATTGCGGATCAAAACCAGCTTGAGCGACCAAAAGTTGTAATTGCGGAATCAATTGTTGAGTTGCTTTTTCAAATTTAATCGATTTAAAAGGCTTACGATTTAAAAAGCGTTGGGCTAAGTCACATAAAATTTTGTCTTGATTGTCACACCAATCAATAAAGTAAGTGTTTAAAACACCGTCATCAAGTTTTAGATAATCCTTCAACGAAAAATTGTTTTCAAAAAAAGGTAACAGTAAATTTGGCGTGTTATTTGCTTTAAACTGACGATGCTTAAAGAGCCATTTAGCGCGTAATAACAAGTGATTTAAAATAACTTCCATTGAGCGAGAAACGGGATGAAAATAAACTTGCTGATACATCTGGAATCGACTAATAATATAGTCCTCAACGGCGTGCATGGCACTAATGTGAAAAGTGATTCCGTCTTGATATGGACGCATCATTCGTAAAATTCGTTGTAAGTCAAAGGTTCCATAATTGGTACCAGTATAATAAGAATCACGTAAAAGATAATCCATTCGATCAGCATCAATTTGACTAGAAATCATTTGTACTACTTGTTGATTAGGATAAGTTTTTTGAATGACGCTAGCAACCTGCTGTGGGAAGTCGGGGCTGACTTTTCGTAGGACTTGATTAACTTCGGTTTCCGGTGAGGTTAATATGGCAGCTGTTAGTTCTTCATGATTAGTACCAAAAATGTGTTCAAAAGTATGCGAATAAGGTCCGTGTCCAATATCATGTAGCAATCCAGCACACAAAGCGACTAATCTTTCCCGGTTATCCCAAAGGCCGTCATTACCTTTAGAAGGATAATTTCTTTGAAATGTATCACAAATTTGACGTGTAATTTCATAAACTCCAACTGAATGAGTGAAGCGAGAATGTTCGGCACCATGGAAAGTACTATTAGCAGTTCCCAGTTGCCTAATTCGCCGTAAACGTTGAAATTCTTTTGTATTGATTAAGTCCAAAATAACTGGAGATTGAATATAGATATAGCTGTGGATTGGGTCGCGCAGGACTTTTTCCCGCGGTAATAATCGATCACGATAAGCGGTAATAATAATCACTCCTTTTTTTTCATTATACCTTAAAAACTTTGTCAGACAGAATATAGATACATCGGCTTTTATCTACCTAAGTTAAAATCAAAAAAAGTTTCTGCTATATATTTAATTACAATAGTTCATAATCACAGATATTAAGATAAATGCTATAATAAAAACGACAACAACTTGGAGGTGAAGACTTTGGAAAAAGGCACACCAATTCTGATCCATTTAGTAACTACGCGAGAACAGGATGGAGAAGTTAGCGAATATGAAAAAAAGTTTTCTGGCCAAATTTTTCAAATTGGCAATTCTCTGTATTTAAGATATGTTGAAACGCAAGCACCTGAAAAGGTAATTGTAACTTTTAAAATTATCGACCAGAATAGTATTCAATTAACCCGTAAACGATCCGATTTGAAATTACGATTATTTTTTGAAGATAATCATCGAGTAGCGGCGGCATATCAGACTTCATATGGTGTTATTCCAATTGAAACCGTAACGCCGCACTTACAAATTTTATTACAGCAAAGCCCCTTGGCTGGTGCAATTAAGATTGACTATTTATTATATAATGGATTGGAATTACTGGGGAAATATAAAATAAGATTGCAATTTACGACGTGAAATTGTATGATAGAGACTAGACTGTTGAAAGGACGTGTACCAAGGTGGAATTAGAAAAATTCAAAGATGCCGCGCAGAATGAATTGTCAATGATCGAGGTAGCTCACGAAATTTTAGAACAGCATGGCGATGTAATGACCTTTGCTGATTTGACAAACCAGGTTCAAACTTTTTTAGGAAAAAGTGATGAAGAGATTCGCGAACGTCTATCACAATTTTATACGGATTTGAACATTGATGGCAGTTTTATTTCTCTCGGAGATAATCTTTGGGGATTGCGTTCTTGGTATCCATACGATTCGATCGATGAAGCAGTAATTCATGTTGAAGATGAAGAAGACGATGATAGCCATGATAAACGTCGACAAAAAGTTAATGCTTTCATGGATGATGAAAGTGATGAAGAAAATGACGATGTAATTGACTACGATGATACTGAAGAATCAACTGACGATGATGATTTTGCCGATGAGGATTCTGAATTAAAAGAATATAGCAAAGACTTAAGTGATATTGATAATGGTGATGATGCAGCTGATGATGAATTACCAGATGGAATTGAAGGCCAACTTTCAGAGTTAACTGATGATGATCTTGAGGATGATGAATAATTTTCCCTTGACGAGCGCAGTTGATTTTTGTAGAATTCTTATTGGGCACCTCGCATTTAATTGTTGGGGTTAGTTGTACGTAAACCGCAAGCTCCCTATTCGAAAGTGAATAGGGAGCTTGTATTTTGTTATTGACAGCCTGTCTCTAGAAAAACTAACCAAAGGAGATTAGTGATGACCAAATATATTTTTGTTACCGGTGGAGTCGTTTCATCTTTAGGAAAGGGAATTGTAGCGGCTTCACTCGGCCGTTTATTGAAGAATCGTGGGTTAAAAGTCATGATTCAAAAGTTTGATCCGTATGTTAATGTGGATCCCGGGACAATGAGTCCTTACCAACACGGTGAGGTTTTTGTAACTGATGATGGAACAGAAACTGACCTTGATTTGGGACATTATGAACGATTTATTGATATTAATTTGAACAAATATTCAAATGTAACTACCGGGAAAATATATTCAGAGGTTATCCGCAAAGAACGCCATGGTGATTACCTCGGCGCGACTGTTCAAGTAATTCCACATATTACCAATATGATTAAAGAAAAAATTACCCGTGCTGGAACGACAACTGATGCTGATGTAGTAATTACTGAAGTTGGTGGAACGGTTGGGGATATTGAGTCGTTACCATTTTTAGAAGCTTTACGGCAAATGAAGACAGACGTTGGTAGTGAAAATGTTTTATATATTCATACAACATTGATTCCATTTTTGCATGCTGCCGGAGAAATGAAAACTAAACCGACCCAACATAGTGTCAAAGAATTACGTGGATTAGGAATTCAACCAAACATTTTAGTAGTTCGCACAGAAAAACATATTTCTGAGAGTGTTCGCAATAAAATTTCTAACTTTTGTGACGTTGAGCCAGAAGCGGTTATTGAGTCAGTTGATGTTAATACGCTTTATGAAATCCCGCTAAATTTACAAGAACAACAGATGGACAAAATTGTTTGTCAAAAACTGCATTTACAGACGCCACCAGCCGATATGACTAAGTGGAAACAATTAACTGAACGAGTAAATAATTTAGACAAAACGGTTAGAATTGCTTTGGTTGGTAAATATGTTAAGCTGCCAGATGCATATATTTCGGTTAACGAGGCGCTAAAACATGCAGGTTATGCAATTAATGCTAAAGTCGAAGTCAAGCACCTAGATTCAGAAAAAATTTCTGCTGAGAATGTTGCTGAAGTTTTACAAGGGTTTGACGGAATTATTGTACCAGGTGGATTTGGAAATCGTGGTTTAGAAGGAATGATTCAATCAATCCGTTATGCTCGTGAACAAAATGTTCCTTATTTAGGAATCTGTCTAGGAATGCAGATGGCTTGCATTGAATTTGCCCGTGATGTTGTTGGCTTAAAGGATGCAAACACAACCGAAGTTGCGCCAAATTGTGAAAATAAGATTATTGATTTAATGGCAGACCAAGAAGATTTAGAAGAAATGGGTGGCACGCAAAGGTTAGGCTTATATCCTTGCAAATTAAAGCCAGCTACAGTTGCAGCGGCTGCTTATAATAATCAAGATGTAATTCAAGAACGTCATCGCCATCGTTACGAATTTAATAACGAATATCGTAAGAGTTTCACTGAACATGGGTTAACTTTCTCAGGGATTTCGCCAGACAATCATTTGGTTGAAGTTGTTGAATTATCAGAGCATAAATTTTTCGTAGCTTCACAGTATCATCCTGAATTTTTGTCAAGACCGCAACGCCCTGAAGGACTGTTCCGGGCATTTATCGCTGCCAGTGCTGATTAAAAATTTTTATTCCAAATAATTTTCGGTGCTCTTAAAGATTCTAACCGCAGATGAAAAAAATATGTTATTCTTAAGTAGTTAATTCAATTAAGCTGCGAGGTGAATTTTGATGGATAAGGGGTCTGGAGATTCATTGGCGGAAAAAATTGTAACTTTTCAAGAAAAGTATCATTTGACAGATGCTGAGATGTCTTTGAAAAGCCATTTGCCGGTAGAAAAAATCCACGGAATTAAGCAGCAGATCTACCAGCCGCAAACCGATGAAAAACAGGGATTATTGAACTTTATTACTAACTATCAATCAAATTAATTAGCTACGACTGATTGGTTAGGGTCATTATTTTAAAAGGGATGCGGCAATTGTTGCATCCCTTTGTCCTTGTCTAAAAGTAGCTTAATTATTTTTATGCCAGGTCAGTAGAAAAAACTTTTTTAATTTTTAATGAGTATTTCAAATGTTTTGCCTCTAATAATTGAAACCTGGCAAGCAATCTTGTATGATGAATTAAGGCCTCTTGGTAGTCGAAGCGATTATTATATTCGACTTTACTGAATGCTGCTACACTGATTGTGATTTGAATGTGAGTGGAGAATTTTTAAAAATGAAAAAAATGATAATTAACGGTGGTCAGAAATTGTCAGGGGAAGTAACGATTGGCGGAGCCAAGAATAGTACAGTTGCTTTGATTCCGGCCGCTATTTTAGCAGATACCCCGGTGAAATTTGATTCAGTTCCAGATATTTTAGATGTACACAATTTAATGTTGATTTTAAGCAAAATGAATGTTCCATCAAATTTTTCCCATGGGGAATTAGAAATTGATCCAACCCAAATTAAAAATGTACCACTTCCTGGTGGTGCGATTCGTAGTTTGCGAGCGTCTTATTATTTCATGGGAGCCTTATTAGGTAAGTTTGGTAAGGCTTTAGTTGGTTTTCCTGGTGGGGACAATATTGGACCTCGACCAATCGATCAACATATTAAGGGATTTCGTGCTTTAGGTGCAATTGTAGAAGAACGTAATGATGCAGTTTGTATTAAAACAACTCCAGAAGGATTACATGGAGCACGAATTTTTTTTGATATTGTTTCAGTCGGAGCAACTATTAATGTTTTATTAGCAGCTGTCAGAGCTAAAGGAACAACGATCATTGAAAATGCTGCTAAAGAACCAGAAATTGTTGATTTGGCAACTTTTTTGAATAACATGGGAGCACAAATTCGAGGTGCTGGAACAGATGTAATTCGAATTAAAGGAGTTCCAAGTTTAAAGGCAACCAATACCCATACTATCATTCCAGATCGAATTGAGGCTGGAACGTATTTGGCTTTTGCAGCTGCAGCTGGTCAGGGTGTCTTGGTGAAAAATGTGATTACAGAACATTTGGAACCTTTTATTGCTAAATTGGTTGAAATGGGTGTTTATCTTGAGGTCAATGAAGATAGCATTTATGTAGAGGGTGGTAGGAATCTGGCACCGGTTACGATTAAGACTGCCCCTTTCCCGGGGTTTGCAACAGATTTACAGCAGCCGATTACTCCTTTGCTGATGCAGGCTAAAGGTTGCAGTAAAATAATTGATACTTTATACCCTGAAAGAGTTAAGCACATCCCGGAGATGCAACGAATGGGTGGAAAAATTGTTAGTAAAGATGGAATTATTTCGATTAAACATTCATCTGAACTTATTGGAACAACTGTTGAAGCTAGTGAAATTCGTGCAGGAGTGGCACTGGTCGGTTTGGCATTGATGGCTAAAGGAACAACAGTTATTAATAAAGCTGATAATATTTTACGTGGGTATGAAAGAATTGTTGAGAAAATGGCTGGTCTTTCAATCAAAATTAAGATTGTTGATGAAACAGCTGTTCAGGAATAATTTAGGAGCGAAAATTTACGGATAATCTAACATTAATTGATTTACGAGAAAAAAATTTAAAAGAGATTTATCGCTATGCTAAAGAGTATAAAATTCCGTACTATAGTCAAATGAATAAAAAGGAATTAACTTTAGCAGTAATTCGAGCACAGGCGGAAAAGCAGGGTTATTATTACATGTCAGGTGTTTTAGAACTGGCTAAAGTGGATGATGGTTACGGATTTTTACGGCCAATTAACTATGGTCCTTCGCAAGAGGACATTTATATTTCTGCTTCTCAGATTCGCCGTTTTGGATTGCGTAACGGGGATTTGGTTGCTGGTAAGGTACGCCCTCCAAAGCCAAAAGAACGTTATTATGGGTTAATGCATGTTGATAGTGTTAATGGTAAGCATCCTGAAGAGGCTAAAGAACGATCACACTTTCCGGCTTTGACGGCAGTATATCCCCAGCAACAGATTTGTCTAGCAACTGATAGACAGCAGTTATCAACGAGAATGATTGACTTATTTGCACCAATTGGTTTCGGACAACGTGGGCTCATTGTAGCTCCGCCCAAGGCTGGAAAAACGAGTCTACTCAAAGCGATGGCTAATGGTGTAGCTCAAAACTATCCTAATGCTAAATTGATGGTTTTGTTAATTGATGAGCGGCCAGAAGAAGTAACTGATTTAGAACGGACCGTCAACGGAGAAGTTATTTACTCAACCTTTGATCAACGACCGGAAAATCATATTCGAGTGGCAGAGTTGGTTTTAGAGCGGGCGATGCGACTAGCTGAGGATAAACAAGATGTTATTATTTTACTTGATTCATTAACTCGATTAGCGCGAGCCTATAATTTAGTCGTTCCCCCAAGTGGCAGGACGCTATCTGGCGGGATTGATCCGGCAGCTTTGTTTAAACCGAAAAAATTTTTTGGTGCTGCTCGTAATATTGAAGAAGGCGGTAGCCTAACAATATTAGCGACAGCCTTAGTTGATACTGGTAGTCGGATGGATGATGTTATTTACGAGGAGTTTAAGGGAACTGGTAATCAAGAATTGCAGTTGGCTCGTGAAATGGCAGAACGGAGAATTTTTCCAGCGGTTGATTTGAAAAAGTCAGGGACGCGCAAAGAGGAACTTTTATTAGATGAAACGACGTTGAAGTTTTTGATAAACTTACGTCGAAATGGTTCGAATGACTGGCTCCGCGATAGTGAACAAATGATTAGGATGATGAAAGAAACAGCATCTAATCAAGAACTGATTGAAAAACTGACAAATGTTTGGTCAAAAAAGCGGCCAATTAAAAAAAATCATTAACAAAGTTGCATGGTTGACGGTTTTATGATACTATTTGGTTTGTTGTATTTTATATTAAGATCAACTCTAGTTCAGCAAATGAATTAGGGCAAAGGAGAGTCTCAAATGAAAAAAGGTATTCATCCAGATTATCATGCAGTAGTTTTTCAAGATTCAGCTACTGGCTATAAATTTTTGTCTGGTTCAACTAAGAATTCAAAAGAAACAGTTGAATGGGAAGATGGTAAAACTTACCCGTTGATTCGTGTTGAAATTTCTTGCGATTCACATCCATTCTACACTGGACGTCAGAAATTCACACAGGCTGATGGCCGTGTTGATCGTTTCAACAAGAAATATGGTTTAACCAGCAAATAAATAAAAAATCCCAGTTTAGGGATTTTTTTTTGTCCAAAAACTTGGAAAAAGTATCTCTTAGTTAAGCCTGATTAAAATCAATTTAGTATGTTTTACATACAATCAATTTCCGGAGACTTTCTTCTCACAATATTTTTTAGCTTATGATGAATGTTGGTTTACATTTAATTAAAGTTATAGTATAGTAAATAACGTTCTTTATTGCATTTATACACCGACAATGTTCGGAAAAGGGGTAAAATTTGTGAAAGAAAAGATTGATAATTATTTTGGTTTGGCCGAATTAGGAACAACTTTTAAAAGAGAATTGTTAGCAGGCTTTACGACCTTTATTTCGATGGCGTACATTCTTTTTGTAAATCCAAGTGTTTTAGGTGCTTCAGGGATGAATAAAGGAGCTGTCTTTACGGCGACCGCCTTGGCGAGTGCGCTTGGGTGTTTGATGATGGGAATTCTGTCAAAATATCCGATCGCGACAGCTCCTGGATTAGGAGTCAATGCCTTTTTTGCATATTCGGTATGTATTGGGATGAAGATTCCTTGGCAAACAGCCTTAGCTGGTGTTTTTATAGCTTCAATTATTTTCTTGATAATTACAGTATTCAAACTGCGAGAATTAATCATTAATGCTATTCCAGCAGATCTAAAATATGCAATTTCAGGTGGAATAGGCTTGTTTATTGCCTTTATTGGTTTAGCCGATGGGGGATTAATTGTAGCTGATAAGTCAACAATTGTTAGTTTAGGCGGATTTTCAGGCACAACTTGGTTGACAATCTTTGGACTGATTTTAACTGCCATTTTAATGGTTAAAAGAGTACCTGGTGGAATCTTTATTGGAATGGTGGCAACATCAATCTTAGGAATTGTTTTAGGAATGATTAAACTCCCAACTGAAGTTTTCTCAATGGCACCAAGTTTGAAACCAACTTTTTTAGTTGCAGTTAAACATATTGGTGACATTAATTCTTTACAATTAGTAGTTGTCGTTTTAACTTTCTTGTTAGTAACATTCTTTGATACGGCTGGTACTTTGGTGGGATTGGCTCAACAAGCTGGTTTTATGAAAGATAATAAGATGCCACGAATCGGTGAAGCTTTAATGTCGGATTCAACCGCTATGTTAGCTGGCTCATTGTTAGGAACCTCACCAGTGAGTGCTTATATTGAATCCTCTGCTGGAATCGCGGTTGGCGGTCGCTCAGGGTTAACGGCTGTTACAACTGGTGTTTTATTTATTTTTGGACTGTTCTTTTCACCACTGTTATCGGTAGTTACAAGTCAAGTAACAGCTCCAGCTTTGATTATTGTTGGCGTTTTGATGGCCCAAAGCATGAAGAATGTTAAGTGGGAAAAATTAGAAATTGCAATCCCTTCATTTTTAATTTTATTAGGAATGCCTCTAACTTATAGTATTTCTGATGGATTAGCTTTAGGGTTTATCGCTTATCCAATTACAATGATTGCTGCAAAAAGAGGTAAAGAAGTTCATCCGATTATGTATATTTTATTCTTTGTCTTTATCTTGTTCTTCTGGATTCTTAGTCATTAAATAAAATGAAAAAGTAGCTTGGAATAAGCTGAACAAAATTGTTTAGCTTATTTTTTTTGTTAAAAATAAGCGAAGACTTAAATTAAAAATAGATTAGAAGAGAACGATGTGTTATGATAATAAAAGAAAGAAAATTTAAGGTAGGCAAGATAAGTGACAAATTTAACTTCAGAAGATTACCGTAATATTGCACATCATACGATGAATTTGTATCAAATTGAGATGAATGATTTGCCACAACATTCTAAATTAGTTAGTAATCTGCTAGCGCCAATAAAACCCCGTTTTCAGCAGAAAACACGGATTTTTGTGGAAAATGAAAATCTCTTACAACGATTAAAAAAAATTTCGGTTGCAAAGACTGTTGGTATATTAAATTTTGCAAGTCCAATTGACATTGGGGGTAATTTTAAACAAGGAATCAATGCTCAAGAACAAACAATTTGCCGTAATTCATATCTATATCCGGAGCTGCGCACTTTTCGACGAGAGTATTATTATTATAATCAACAACATGAGAACCATGGTTTTTATACGCGACGAATGATTGTTTCATACCAAGTTAAATTTTTAAGAGATGAGACTGAGAAACAGTATTTAAAGCCAGCTAGGTCGGTAGATGTAATTAGCATGGCAGCCCCAGATATTTCTTTAATGAGGAGAGAAAAATATCAGCCAACTACTGAGCAGATCCAATCCGAGTTTAAATTGAGAATTACGCAATTTCTGCGTCAATTTTCAATTTTGGGAGATAATGATTTGATTTTAGGGGCATTCGGCTGTGGCAGTTTTCAAAACGATCCACAATTAGTTGCTGGGGTGTTCAAAGATGTTTTACAATCAACTGAATTTGCTACAGCTTTTAAAAATATTTATTTTTCAATTACTGATTTGAAGCAAACTGAGGTTTTTGCTACAGCTTTAGCAGATCAGTCACATCCACTTGTAAAGCAAGGGTAATATATCTGGCCAAAAGTTTTGAAGGGGTACAAAAAAGGGCTGGGCAAAATATTGTCACAGTCCTCTAGTTGCTTAAATGATAACCAAACTTAAAAGCTATTTGGTTAATTTTTTGGCGTCGGCATCAAGATGTGCAAAACCAGAACCACTCTTTTTTTGAGGATGTTTTGCGCGGTCTTCTAAGGCTTTTCGAGCTAATGCTTTGCGTTCTTCCTTACTTAATTTGTTCGACATTGCAATCGCCTCTTTCCTTTGAAATCCACACTGTGCAGAAATTATCCTACAGTTCTATTTTAGTCTTATAGTTTGAAATTTCAAGCGACTACAATCATTGGGTATTTTTTTAACAAAAATTTGGAGCAAGGCTAACTTAAAAATTCTTAATGCTAGTTTTTTGAGCTCTAAGGAGGAAAATTGAATGCAACCAATTATTAAAATTGTCAAGGGAAATTATGGAGAAATCTATCAAGCAGCAGTAGAAATTCGGAAAGAAGTTTTTATTCTTGAACAAGGCGTAGCACCAGAATTGGAATTGGATCATGAAGATCAAGCAGTATACTATGTTGCATATGTTGCTGATGTGGCAGGGGCGACAGCTCGGGTAATTGTTGAAAGAGATGGAGCTTGGCATATTCAAAGAGTAGCTACTCGTAAGGCCTATCGAAGTCAGGGATTAGCTAGCAAACTATTACAAAAGATTGAACAAGACGCGCGCAATCAGCAAATACCTTATCTGACTTTAGGTGCTCAAGACCAAGCACAATCTTTTTATCAAAAATTGGGATTTCATGTTGTGGGTGCGGGCTTTTTTGATGCGGGAATTCCGCATCATCAAATGCAAAAGGCAATTTAATTAATTGAAAATATTAATTTTGGACTTGTTAAAAAAAAAAAATGTGTTATGATTTGAGTTATGCGATGAGTCGAGAAGAACCAGGTAATGATTTTCATTATTTTGCTGCGGCAATTGATGGTTCAAATCGAAACGGGACACAGATACCAGCGGATTTTCTGGTGTGCCTGCTGCAGACATTGTGGAGTGAATGTAGCTTACCATAATTGGTACCGTTATTTAGCCGGGGCAAAACGCTTGTTTTGCACCCGGCTTTTAGTTTGGTAGTTTATAGAACTTGAATTTGCGTAGCAAACTATTAAATTACTTTATTCTAGTTAGCTGGTCTGTTATGATTATTTAAAATGATAGTGTTTTTCGTTGTACGGTAATTAATTGGAGGGAAAAAATGATCTGGATTATAATTTTAATAATAGCTGTTATAGTTGTTGCTTACATTGCTATTTACAATGGTCTGCAAAAAGCTAAAGTTTACACAGATGAATCTTGGAGCCAAATCGATGTTCAATTGAAACGACGGAATGATCTGATTCCAAATTTGGTTGAAACAACTAAAGGCTATGCTAAGCATGAACGTGAAACTTTTGCTCAAGTTGTTGAATTACGTAACCAGTTAATTAGTGTTCCAACTGATCAGCAACAAAAGAAAATGGAACTGTCCAATCAATTGAGTGAATCGCTAAAATCAATTTTTGCTTTGGCTGAAAGTTACCCTGATCTTAAGGCTAATCAAGAGTTCACCAAGTTAATGGAAGAATTAGCAAATACAGAAAATAAAATTGCTTATTCACGCCAGTTATTTAATTCAAGTGCGGCAGCCTACAATCAGAAATTGTTAACTTTCCCGTCGAATATGATTGCTAAAATCCATGGAATGACTAAAGTTGCTTATTTAGAAGTACCGACTGAAGAAAAAAATGCGCCTAAGGTTTCTTTTTAGCTTTAATTAAAGGAGCAAATAAAAATGTTATTTAACCAAATTGCTCAAAACAAGCGTCGAACATTTTATGTAATGTTTGGGTTTTTATTATTGGTTGCTTTGATTGGTGCCTCATTAGGGTATGTCTTTTGGAATAGTGCGACGGCAGGGGTTTTGTTAGCGGTTGTTTTAGGAACTTTTTACATGCTTTCAATGTTATCCCGTTCAACCGAAATTGTGATGAATATGAATCAAGCAGTTGAAATTAAGCATGAATCAGAGTTCCCAGAATTATGGCATATTATTGAAGATATGTCCCTAGTTGGAAAAGTACCAATGCCACGAGTTTTTATTATTGAAGATCCCAGTCCGAATGCTTTTGCTACAGGAAGAGATCCTGAACATTCGGCTGTTGCTGTTACTCGTGGGTTGTTAAATCGCTTGAATCGTGAAGAGCTGGAGGGAGTAATTGCTCATGAAATCTCCCATATCAGAAATTATGATATCCGATTGCAAACAACCGCTTTGGCACTTGTTGCAGTTATTTCAGCCTTAGTCAATCTAGGCGGTAACTTCTTTTGGTGGGGTGGTGGTAGTCGCCGGCGTGATGACGACAACAATGGAGCAAATGTTTTAGTGTTAGTGTTATCAATTTTCGTATTGATTTTAGGGCCATTGGCAGCTTCACTGGCACAAATGGCTTTGTCACGTAATCGCGAATTTTTGGCAGATGCTTCCGGAGTGGAATTGACTCGTAACCCACAAGGCTTAATAAGTGCACTGCAGAAAATTTCTAATAGTGAGCCCATGAAAAACGCTGATCCAAGTAGTTCCTCGCTCTATATTTCCAACCCGTTCAAGGATAAGTCTTGGACTCATTTGTTTGATACTCATCCGCCCACTGAAGAGCGGATTGCTCGTTTGGAAAGAATGTAATCAACAGAGAAATGAAACAGGGGAAAAGAAATGCGCAATGACATTGTATATGTGCATCTTGATAAAGTATCGCATCTGACGTTGACTTATGGTATTGGAGTTAAGGATTTTATCGATGGTTGCTCACATCTACCGGAAAATGTTCTTTCGCTGGCTCCGGTTGATCCTAACCAAGAAATTGATATTTACTCGGGTTTCAATATGTATATCGGGATAGAAAATGTTAAATCATTTCTACATGATCGATCTAATGAAAATCTGTGTTGGATTGATTTTGATAATTCATTTGATTTGGAATCGTTGACTCCCCAAGAAGTTTCAGAGATGTTATACTTAGGTCATGCTTTTACACACTTAAAGTCACCATTTTATTATAAACTACAAAATAATTTTGTTTATTTAACGTTACCAAATGGTGCAAATAAGGTTTATTATCGCTTTTTGCCGAATTTTTATCGCGTAATGGTTCAAGCTGTGACAAATCATTTGGCAAAAGCTTATCGTGAAAAAAGAGCTTTTCTGCGCTTGAGATATCGAATTCAGGCTTTCCCGGTAGCTGTTGCCAAACAGTTACTGCCACTAATGATTAGCGGGGCAGTTTTTGATTTTGGGGGGTTAAAACTTCGTGGCCCTGAAATTACGATACCAATTTTAGCTGCACCAGATTCGGTTTATCAATTAAAATGGCATGAACCGACAATGATGATTGAAAAATCAAATCTAGTTGGTCGACTCAAATATCAGTTGAATACTGGTAAGTGGGACTTGCTTGTGTTAACACCAGAAGCGTTTGAGGATAATTTAAATTTTTAGGATGGTAAATACAATTACTTGAATCTAAATTACTTATAATTTACCCTTCAGCAGTTCTTACCAACTGGAGGGTTTTGTTCTTTTTTATGGCTAGGTGATTTATGATACAATAACAAGGGTCATTTAACTGGTCGATCGTTATTTCTGCAAGCAAAGTCTAAGTAAGAGATTAAACTAAATGGTTGAAGACTGCTTGCAGTGAAAGGAAGTTTTATCAATGAAGATGCGATTAGCAGAAATTGCGAAAGCACTGAAAATAACACCTGGGGAGAATTGGGAAGATATTATAATTACAAGTGTTTCTTTTGATACTCGCAGTTTGCAACCGGGTGCTCTGTTTATCCCATTAGTTGGAATTCATGATGGTCATGATTATCTTAATCGAGCAATCGAAGGAAAGGCTGCAGCAACTTTGTGGCAAAGTGATCATCAAGCTCCGGAAAATAATTTTCCAATCTTATCTGTAACCGATACTTTGGCTGCTTTTCAGCAATTGGCTAAATATTACCTAGCAAAAATTAACCCGCAAGTAGTCGCTGTAACAGGCAGCAATGGAAAGACAACAACCAAAGATATGGTTGCAGCAATTTTAGAAACAAGTTTCAATGTTCAAAAAACTCATGCGAACTTTAATAATCAAATTGGGGTTCCCATGACTATTTTGGAAATGGAACCTAATACTGAAATATTGGTTGTTGAAATGGGAATGGATCATTTTGGTGAATTAGATCATCTGAGCCGTTTAGTTGAACCAGATGTTGCTGTCATTACGATGATTGGTGAAGCGCATATCGAATTCTTCGGCAGCCGTGACAAGATTGCTGATGCTAAAATGGAAATTGTACATGGTTTAAAAGAAGATGGTGTTTTAGTTTATAACGGAGATGAGCCACTCTTACGTGAACGGACCAAAAAATTGCTGCAAGACACTAGAACATTTGGAGAATCAGGCAATAATGATTTCCAAGCTTTGAATATTGTTAGCGATGAAAAACGGACAAGTTTCCGGGTAGCATGCTGGCCAGAGGACAATGTTACAGTGCCGATGATTGGCAGTTATAATGTTAACAATGCTTTAGCTGCTTTGGCCGTTGGCGATTATTTTCATTTACCGATTAAAAAGATGATTTCAGCTTTGACGACTTTTCAGGCTACCGCTAACCGAACTGAATGGCTGATTGGGAAAAAGCAAGAACGGATTTTGAGTGATGTATACAATTCCAATCCGACAGCCGCTCATCTAGTTCTCAGAGCCTTTTCACAAGTTCCAACCAGGGGGCAACGTTTCATTGTTTTGGGAGACATGCTTGAATTAGGAACAGCAGCGGCTAAATTACATGCTGGGTTAGCCGCTGATATTGATCCTAAGCAGATTGCAGAAGTTTTTTTGTGCGGCAGTCATATGGCTGCTTTACAACAGGCGTTGGCAGCTAAGTTTACTCCAGAACGTCTTCATTTATATGCCAGCAATCAAAAGACACAATTGCTGGCTGATTTAAATGATCTAATCGAACCAACAGATTTAGTTTTATTAAAGGGCAGTCATGGTATACATTTAGAAGAAGTTTTGACTGCTTTGTGTTAATTATGTTTAATTTTTAATAATTTTAGGAGGAAATATTTTTTGAAATTTACAGAACTTGGTCTTTCAGATTACTTGTTAAAAGCAATTAAACGCAGTGGATTTGAGGAAGCTACCCCAATTCAGGAGCAAACAATTCCACTGGTACTGAAAGGCGATGATGTAATCGGACAAGCTCAGACAGGAACTGGTAAAACAGCTGCTTTTGGACTACCGATTTTGGAACATGTGGATACCAAGCTTAACCAAGCCCAAGCTTTAATCGTTTCACCGACACGTGAATTAGCGATTCAAACACAAGAAGAACTTTTTCGTTTGGGTAAGGATGAAAAAGCTAAAGTTCAAGTTGTTTATGGTGGAGCTGACATTCGTCGACAAATTCATTCGCTGAAACGAGCACCACAAATTTTAGTAGGAACTCCAGGACGTTTACTTGATCATATTCGTCGCCATACAGTTGATTTGTCACAAGTCAAAACAGTTGTTTTAGATGAAGCTGATGAGATGTTGGATATGGGTTTTGTTGAGGATATCGAAAGTATCATTAAGGAAGTTCCGGCAAAACGGCAAACCTTATTATTTTCTGCTACAATGCCGCCAGCAATTTTGAAAATCGGTGAAAAGTTTATGCAAGAACCGAAAATTGTCAAAATTAAAGCCAAAGAACTAACAACGGATTTGGTTGATCAGTTTTATGTACGAGCACGTGACTTTGAAAAATTTGATGTTATGACGCGCATCTTTGACGTTCAATCACCTGAACTGACAATTATTTTTGGTCGGACAAAACGACGTGTTGACGAGCTTTCTAAGGGGCTTGAAGCTCGAGGATATAATGCTAAGGGAATTCATGGTGATCTATCACAACAACGCCGAATGAGCATTCTAAAACAATTTAAAGCTGGCAAACTTGATATTTTGGTTGCAACTGATGTCGCAGCTCGTGGGTTGGATATTTCAGGAGTTACTCACGTCTACAATTATGATATTCCGCAAGACCCAGAAAGTTATGTTCATCGTATTGGTCGGACAGGTCGTGCCGGACATCATGGTGTTTCAGTTACTTTTGTGACCCCAAATGAAATGGATTATTTAAGAGTTATTGAACATTTAACAAAAAAGAGAATGGATCCTCTGAAACCACCGACAGAACAGGAAGCATTCATTGGACAAATTTCTTCGGCGGTTGAACAAGTTGAAGAATTGTTAAAAAACACTGATACTGCTAAATTCAATGTTCAAGCGGAAAAATTACTTGAAGAACATTCAGCAACTGATTTAGTTGCTTTGTTGCTAAACGAGTTGACTCATGATTCAGCTGCTGAAGTTCCGGTAAAAATTACTCCGGAACGTCCTTTACCACGTCGTAAACATAATAATAAGAATTTCAAAGGTGGATATAATAAATCACGTGGTGGTCGTAGTCGCTATCAAAAAGATAACCATCGCCAGTATCATTCGAAAAAAGATAAGAGCCGTGAAAAATTTAATCGGCAACATTCGAAAAAACGCCAGTTTACCATCAAACGGGCTGACTAAACTTAATAATAACCAATTGAAGGGCAGCTGGTGGTGAACTTGAGAGCTGCTCTTTTTATTTTAGAGTTTTTTGCTCGGCCAACTTGTGGTAAGATTGCAGATGAGTATGAGAATGGATCTAGTGGCTAGTGGATGGTGAAAAAGTAGAATGATTTATGGAATTGGAATTGATTTAACTGAAATTCAACGAGTTGAACAAGCTTGGAAAAAAAATTACAATTTTGTTAAGCGAGTTTTGACTCCAGCAGAATTAAAAGTTTTTGAAAATTATAAAGGACAGCGTAAAGCAGAATTTATCGCTGGTCGCTTTTCGGCTAAGGAATCTTTTTCTAAGGCTTTTGGAACTGGAATCGGTTCAGCAGTTACTTTTCAAGACTTGGAAATAATTCCTGACACAGTTACTGGTAAACCGATTTTCACGCTTTATCCACAAGCTGAAAGGTTAGAAGCACAAATTTCGATTTCACATACAGCAACATTAGTGATGACAGAAGTAATTCTCGAAAAAAGGGAGAAGATAGCTAATGGTTGAAGCATGGCATCGACCGACTAAAGCAATCATTGATTTGAATGCAATTAAGGAAAACATTAAATTAGAGAAAAAATTGCTAAAAAAAGGACAACAATTATTTGCTGTGGTCAAGGCAAATGCGTATGGGCATGGCTTAATACCTGTGGCAATGGCAGCCCAAACAGCGGGAGTTGAGGGCTTTTGTGTCGCAGTAATTGACGAAGGATTGGCTTTGCGACGAGCGGGCTTAACAAAGCCAATTTTGATTTTAGGTGTTAATCCAGCAGAGCTAGCTCCATTAATGGCGGCTAATCATTTGTCTGTCGCGGTAGATAGTTTGGAATTTTTAAAACAATCCGAACGGCTATTGCATTCAGAGCATTTGAAACTAGCTGTTCATTTGGCACTTGATACGGGAATGAGCCGAATTGGTTTTAAGACGACCGTAGATTTGCAAAACGCAGTTAACTTTTTACGAACCCATCCAGCAGAATTTGAATTCCAAGGGATCTTCACACATTTTGCGACTGCAGATGCCGCAACTGATGGCTATTACCAACAGCAACTAAAAAAATTTCAGCAATTGTTAGCGGTTGTCAACCCTTTACCGCCTTACGTACATGTAGCTAATTCGGCCGCATCGTTATGGCATCAAGCTTGCGGTGGTAATATGATCCGTTTTGGAATCTCAATGTATGGGTTAAATCCATCTGGCAATGTATTAGCTATGCCAGCACCTTTTAAACCAGCTTTAAGTTTGATTAGTCAATTAGCAGCTGTCAGAGTTGTAAATGCTGGAGAATCAGTGGGTTATGGTAAAACTTATACAGCACAAAAGAAGGAATGGATTGGAACAGTTCCGTTAGGTTATGCAGATGGTTGGTTGCGACGAATGCAAGGTTCGAAAGTTTTGGTAAATGGAAAAAAATGTGAAATAGTTGGTCGAGTCTGCATGGATCAAATTATGGTCAGGCTGCCTGAACAGGTACCTGTTGGAACTAAAGTTACGTTGATTGGCAGTGAGGGCAGTTTGCAAATCACGGCACAAGAAGTTGCTAATTATGCCCAGACCATCCATTATGAAGTTCTTTGTGGAATTTCTGCAAGAGTGCCACGTGAATATATTGATTAATTCAGCTGAGTAAAAGAAATTAGTGAAAGTGGGGATAGCTGATGGCTAGTCAGAATCAGGCAGACCAATTTGATAGAAAATTTTTAAATAAACAGGATCGGTTAGCAATTTATTGTGATTATTATGCGATTGATCAGGCTGAAATACAACACAATCCGACATTATTAAATTATGTTGTTAGCCACCAGCAAATACTTGATGAGCTGATTTCAGGGTATACAGAGATGGGACCGATTAATCAACAAATTTGTGATGAATTTGTTGGTTGTGAATGCGATGATGAAAATCAAAAAAGTTAGGAGGAACATATGACAGTTAAAGAAGTCAAACGCGGGGATATTTTCTTTGCTGATTTATCCCCGGTGGTTGGATCTGAACAGGGTGGAAAACGTCCGGTTTTGATTATTCAGAATAATATCGGTAATCGTTATAGTCCGACAGTTGTTATCGCAGCAATAACTGCTCAGATTCAAAAGCCAAAGATGCCAACACACGTTGGTTTAAAGGCAGAAAAAGTTGGTATTGAACGAGATTCAGTTGTACTTTTGGAGCAAATTCGCACGATTGATAAACAACGTCTCCAAGACAAAATAACTCATATTACCAATCAAAAAATGCAGCAGATTGATCAAGCTGTATGTGTCAGCTTAGGGCTGACTGATATACATAAAAATTAGTTGCACAATGCCACATAAAAATAAATATCCCACTGTTTTGAGAAATAAATCTCAAAAAGCAGTGGGATATTTGTATAAAAAACAAAAACTTTAAGAATTAAGATCTTCAATTTCAACAACTTTAAAACTTTTGCGTTCAAGACTCGCTACAATTCGCTTTAATCGTTCTGGGTCGACACCTGATGGCAAAGTAAATAATACTCGATGGACTAAACTTTGTGCTTGGACATCTAAGGTGATACAACTAGCAATTGAAGTGTACTTCGTGATAATTTTAGCCATATCAACTAAGTCACCACGTTCACCCAATGATAGAACAGTTAAAACATAACTACCTACATTGACATTCCAAGATTGTGATAACATGTTTAACAGGCTCGAATGAGTCAAAATGCCGTAAAAAAAGTTATGTTCATCTAGGACAGTAATATAAGGTAGATCCTTAATTGTGAAAAAAACTTTAAAAAAGGCTGAGTCTAAAGAAACAAACTTGGTAGCATTCTTTAATAAATAAGTTACTGGCAGTTGCATATCTCCACCACGTGACTTATGTCGGTAAATATGCATTTTGTAAATGTTACCGCGGAAAATCTGACCAGTTTTATCAAGAATCGGCACACAGCGAAAGCCAGATTTTTCCAGGGTTTCTAATGCTTTTTCGAGAGTAATATCTTCTCGAACAGTTGTTAGTTCGTCTTTAGGTTTGATTAATGACTTAAATAGCATTTGTTTATCTCCTCCATGATTAAAACATTCTAATTAATCTTAGCATATTTTGGCTTTAAAAAGGAGAGAGGATTTAATAAAATTATCTCAAGAAAATTATTGAAAACAAATAAAACTGATTGAGTTTTTGATTAAAACAATTTTTTACCACAACAAAAAGAACCAAACAAAATAATTGTTTGGTTCTTCAGAAAAACAATTAAAAATTAATTATTTTTTCAGATTATTCAAACCGTCGTTTAAAACCTGTTTCAAGGTTTTGGCAGAATCAGTCATTTTCTTTTCTTCTTCAGCACTTAATGGAACTTCAAGAATTCGATCAAGACCGTTACCATTAACAACAGCTGGTGTTCCAATATAAATATCGTTCAAACCATACTGACCATCCATGTATGCTGAAACAGGAAGAACAGCATCTTCATCACGTAAAATAGCTTTTGAAATACGAGCTAAAGCTGTTGCAACACCATAGAAGGTAGCACCTTTTTTACTGATGATAACATAAGCTTTGTTACGAACATCGTCTTCAACTTTAGCTAATTGTTCTTTGGTAACGCCATTTGCTTTAGCCCAGTCAAGAATTGGAAGACCACCAACAGTTGCAGCTGAATAAGCAGCAAACTCAGAATCACCATGTTCACCCATAATATATGCATGGACCGAACGAGGATCGTGGACACCCATCAATTCACCTAAAGCAACGCGCAAACGAGAAGTATCCAGAGAAGTACCAGAACCAATAACCCGATTCTTTGGAAAACCAGAGAATTTCCAAGTTGCATATGTTAAAATATCAACTGGGTTAGCGGCAACCAAGAAAATACCGTTGAAACCTGATTCAACAACTGGTTTAACAATACTTGAAAGAATCTTCAAATTTTTGTTAACCAAGTCAAGACGAGTTTCACCTGGTTTTTGAGGTGCGCCAGCAGTGATAACAACTAAATCTGCATCTTTGCAGTCAGAATATTCTGCTGAATAAATCTTCTTTGGGTATGAGAGTGCAGTCGCATCAGCTAAATCAAGTGCATCGCCTTCGGTGCGTTCCTTAACAACATCCACGATACCGAATTCTTCAGCAACTCCTTGGAGAGCCATTGCATATGCAAAACTAGAACCTACAGCGCCGTCGCCGACTAAAATAACTTTTTGATGATTTTGTGTTTTTGACACAGTTCTTCATCCTTTCATAAGTGAACTTAGTAACACATCGTTAGTATACCACTTTTTTCTGAAAAATGTGAAGTGGTTTTCAAACATTTTTTTCAGATAAAAACCCGGCTGTGGTATACTATTCGCTGATAATGTATGCTGATAATTCTTTTATGTGCAAAGTTGTACAGTTAGTATTTGCTTGAGAAAAATAATATTTGCAATGTATAGCGAAAACTTTTACAAATGATTTTGGAAATAGTGAAGAAATGGAGTAATAAATAATGAAACTTGTAGTTGGACTTGGAAATATCGGAAAAGAATATGAAAATACGCGACATAACACTGGATTTATGGTTTTAGATCATATAGCCCAACAAGAAGGCTTAAATTTCTCTGGTCCACGGCAAGAAGCAATGCTAACTAAATGGTTTTATCGACAAGAAAAAATTATTTTAGCCAAACCGACAACTTATATGAATGAGTCTGGTCGCAGTGTGGCAGCTTTGCTGAATTACTATAAATTAGAACCAGCAGATTTGTTGATTATCCATGATGATATGGACTTACCCACCGGCCAGTTGCGATTACGGCAAAAGGGCTCAGCTGGAGGCCACAATGGCATTAAAAGTATTATTGCTGCTGTCGGTGGTCAAAAGTTTAAACGTTTGAGAATCGGAATTGATCACCCGGAACATCAAACAGTGGTAGACTGGGTATTGTCAAGTTTCTCTAAGAAACAACAGCCGGAAATTGCTGTTGGACTTGACCAAGCAATTGCAGCTGTCAAGTTTTGGTTACAGACAGACGATTTTGCTAAAGCGATGAATGAGTTTAATCATAAGGAGAAATAGTACTTTTCAATAATGAAAATTGAAGATATTTTTTTAAAATTACCTGAAGTTAATGATTTAATTAAAAGAGTAAAGCAGAGTACTGGAGAAAATTTTTTATTAACGGGAGTTCAACCAGCAATAAAGCCGTTATTGCTGCAGACTTATTTGCAGCAATTAAAAAAGCCAATACTGATAGTTGAAGATACTCTAAATCACGCCCAAGGATTAGTTGATGAATTGATTGCGTTATTAGGTCCCAATCAAGTTAATTTTTTTCCAGTTGAAGAGACCATGGCTGCAGAAACTGCTATTGCTTCACCGGAGTTTCGAGCAGCACGAATCCAGACTTTGGCTGGAATGCAAGTTCCTAAAATAACAGTTACGGCTGCTAGCGGAATTGGGTATCCATTGTTGCCTCCTGTTCAGTGGCGAGAACAAATCAGGCAACTAAAACCAGGAATGAATCTTGATTTAAATAAATTCATAACTTTTTTGAATAGCGTTGGCTATCAGCGGCAGCAATTAGTGGCTAAAAAAGGCGAGTTTGCTGTTCGTGGTTCTATCGTGGATATCTATCCTTTTGATCAATTGAATCCGATCAGAATTGATTTATTCGATACAGAGATTGATTCAATTCGTGAATTTTCAGCGAGCAACCAACGTAGCTTGCAAAACTTGGATTGTATTACAGTTTTACCAGCCAGTGAATATCCGCTTGATGCTGCTCAGCAAGCCCATGCTTTAGCGGTGTTAAAAAAACAGTATCAAAAAGTTAGCACATCAGCTGTTCAAAAAGAGTTTCGAGAAAATTTAAATAATATTAACTATAAGTTGACAGCGGCCTTGACGGCGAGACAATTTCCAGCTTGGGCAGCCGCTTTTAAACGCGGGCTGCTAGCTGAAAAGAATTCTTTACTTGATTATTTGCTGGATAAGGGAGTTGTTTTTTGGGATGATTTGCCACGAATAGTTGAAAGCCAGCGCTTGCAGCAACAAGAACAAATGGCTTGGGAGACAAATCAATTGGCTAGTGGAAAGTTATTCGAAGCTAGTCAACCAACAACTACAATTAAGGAATGGCAAAAAAAAGATCAGCATAACTCAATTTTTTTGGCTCTTTTCCGTAAAGGAATGGGAAAGCTGACATTTAGTTCAATTGCTGATATTCAGGTTCGAATGATTCAACAATTTTTTGGACAAATGCCGCTCTTGAAGACAGAAATGCAGCGTTGGAAAAAGCAACAGCAAACAGTAATTTTTGCAATTAATAATCCAGCTAGAATTAGAAAAATTCAACAAACACTGATTGATTTTGCAATGCCAGTTGAAATTAATACGACGAAAGAATTAAATTTAGGTCAACCTCAATTAGTCCAAATTGGTTTTAATCACGGTTTTGAATTGCCCCAGCTTAAACTAGTAATAGTAACTGAAAGTGAACTTTTTCAGAAAGTTAAAGCTAAGCAGCCACGCCGGTTGACAATGGAAAATACTGAGCGTCTAAAAAGCTATACTGACTTAAAAAAGGGCGATTACGTTGTCCATGTTAATCACGGAATCGGACGCTTTTTGGGTATTAAGACTATTAGTGATCGTGGAAAACATCAAGATTATCTGACGATTGAATATCAAGATGCTGGTAAGTTATTTGTACCGGTTAAACAAATTGATCGGATTCAAAAATATGTTTCAGCTGAAGGAAAATCCCCACATTTAAATAAACTGGGTGGTAGTGATTGGGAGAAAACCAAACGTCGGGTAGCAGCTAAAGTTGAGGATATTGCAGATGAGTTAGTTGAACTGTATGCTAAACGTGAAACTGAAAAGGGCTTTGCCTACTCACTAGATGATGAATTTCAACATGAGTTTGAAGCGGCATTTGCATATACGGAGACTCCTGACCAGTTGCGTAGTACACGTGAAATCAAGCATGATATGCAGCAGAGTAAGCCGATGGACCGGTTGCTAATTGGTGATGTGGGCTACGGCAAGACTGAGGTTGCATTACGCGCAGCTTTTAAGGCGATTCAAGATGGAAAACAAGTAGCTTTTTTAGTACCAACGACGGTTTTGGCACAGCAGCATTATGAAACAATGCTTAGTCGTTTTGAGGGATTTCCAGTAGAAATTGGAATTTTGTCACGTTTTAGAACGCAACAGCAAGTTAAACAGACTTTAAAAAAATTAGCAGCTGGTCAGCTGGATATCGTGGTTGGAACTCATCGACTATTATCAAAAGATGTTAAATTTAAAGATTTAGGTTTGTTAATTGTTGATGAAGAACAGCGCTTCGGAGTTAAACATAAGGAAAAAATTAAAGAGTTGCGTTCTTCGATTGACGTATTAACTTTGACGGCTACTCCAATTCCAAGAACATTGAATATGTCAATGTTGGGAGTTAGGGATTTATCGGTAATTGAAACTGCACCATTAAATCGATTTCCAATCCAAACTTATGTAATTGAACAAGATTATAGTTTAATAGCTGATGCGGTTCACCGAGAAATCAATCGTGGTGGTCAGACTTTTTATTTGCACAATCGCGTGGCCGATATTGAACGAACAGTTACGGAATTGAAAGCAATGATACCTGAAGCGCGAATTGGGTATATTCATGGTCAAATGTCAGAAGCGCAACTTGAACGAATTCTATTGGATTTCATTAATGGAGAATTCGATGTCTTGGTTACTACAACAATTATTGAAACTGGAATCGATATTCCCAATGTTAATACCTTGATTGTGGAGGATGCTGATAAAATGGGGTTAGCGCAATTATATCAGCTGCGTGGTCGAGTAGGTCGGAGTAATCGGATGGCATATGCCTACTTTATGTATCGTCCAGATAAGGTTTTAACTGAGATCAGTGAAAAACGACTAGAGGCAATTAAAGACTTTACCGAACTGGGTTCTGGGTTTAAAATTGCGATGCGTGATTTGGCAATTCGCGGTGCCGGTAATTTATTGGGAAGACAACAACATGGCTTTATCGATTCTGTCGGTTATGATTTATATGTGCAAATGTTAAAAGATGCAGTTGCTAAGAAGCAAGGAAAACAGGTTCGTTTAGTCAGTGATGCAGAAATTGATTTGGATTTAGAAGCATATTTACCAAGTGAATATATTGCTGATCCACGTCAGAAAATTGAAATCTATAAACGAATACGCCAATTGCAAAATCAAGCGCAGTTTGATGAAATTCAAGCTGATTTACTAGATCGTTTTGGCGACTATCCCAGTCCCGTTGCCAATTTGTTGGAAATTGGTCGGCTAAAAATGTTGGCCGATCAAATTCAGGTTAAATCAATTCAGCAAGTGGATCGTAAATTTATAATAATTTTTGCCAAGCAATTTGCTGATTATTTGACAGCTCGTGATCTCCTAGCAGCTTTAGCACAAACAAACCTGAAAGCAACAATCAAAAATGAGAGTGGATGCTTTAATTTGATATTGAATCAACAGCCAAAATCAGAGTTGCTTGAGGTTATTACACAATTTGAAAAGTTGTTTGCTTTTTTAGCAGACAGTGAGAATCAAAGGCTGAAAGGGAAGAAAAATGAAACAAAAACGAAGCAATAGCCTGCTCCTTCATGGAACAGTTTGGTTAGCGATTACTTCATTGATTGTTAAAATACTAAGTGCTGTTTATCGAATACCCTTTCAAAATATGGTTGGTAATATTGGCTTTTATATTTACCAACAAGTTTATCCGTTTTACGGAATTGGAATGACCTTTGCTTTAACTGGCTTTCCAGCTTTTATTTCCAAAAAAGTAGCTCAAGAAAACAATCAATTGCAAAAAAAGGTAATCGCTAGAAATTATTGGTATTTATTACTACTTTTTGGAGGTAGCCTATTTATCCTTTTGCAATTATTTTCAACTAAAATAGCAGTTGCAATGGATGACTCACATTTAGCAATTGTTATTCAAAATGTTAGTTGGATGTATTTGTTGATGCCTTTTTTAGCGGTTGGTCGTGGATACTGTCAAGGAAATTTAGATATGACGACAACCGCTCATTCACAATTAGTTGAACAGGTACTTCGAGTAGGAATTATTTTAGCGGCAGCTGCAATCGGCATTCGTCAACATTTATCGCTGTACACAATTGGGAGCTGGGCAATTCTAGGTGGGACTTTTGGAGCAGCCGCGGCGATGCTTTTTTTCTGGCCAGTATTTTTTCACGAATTACGTTTTACAAAAGTAGCAGTTACGGTGGCAGAATTAAAAAAATTAGCACGCCCCTTATTTACTGAAGGACTAATTTTTTGTTTAAATGCAGCTTTATTAATATTACTACAATTAATTGATTCATTTACATTGAAAAAATATCTCCAAGCAAGTGGTTTGCTGCCAACAACTGCAGCGGCTTTGAAAGGAGTTTTTGATCGAGGCCAGCCCTTATTACAATTAGGATTGGTAATTACTAATGCAATTGCGGTTAGTTCACTACCAGCACTGATTAACCAACAAAAAAAACAAAGTAACCAAATTGTTAGATTGAAAGTTCAGCAGCTTTTTCAACTAGCGCTGTTATTTGCATTCGCTGCTGCAATTGGTTTGACTGTCTTGATGCCGCAGATTAATTGGGTTTTATTCGGAAGCGCTCAAGGGTCCTTCGCCCTGGCAGTTAATAGTTTGACAATTCCTCTAGCGACGATCATCATTTTAGATAATGTCTTACTGCAAATTGAGGAGCAGCAAGTGGCAGCTTTTAAAGTTATCTTACTAATAACAATTGGCAAAATGTTTTTCAATTGGCTATTGATTACACCGTATGGAATTAATGGTGCTGCGTGGGGTTCAGTTCTCAGTCTTTTGGCTGGAATGATAGTCGCAGGAAGACTTGAAAAAAATGTTGGTTTTTCTTATTTACGAACAGCTGGTTGGCTTAGAAAATTATTGATTACGTTGTCTGTAATGGGAATCAGCGTAAAAATAACAGCGCTACTAATTCAAAATCAAGTTAGTTTTTCCAGATTAGGAAGTTTCTGGGTATTATTAGCAGCCATTCCAATTGGAATAATAGCTTTTTTTGCTTGTACACTCAGATTTCAGCTTTTAGACCAGAAATTTTTAAATTGAAAATAGGATTGTTACCGAAGTTAAGGGGGAATTTTAATGCGAGTAGATAAGTTCTTAAAGATATCACGAATTATTAAACGGCGAACTGTTGCCAAGCAGATTGCTGATCAAGGAAGAATTTTAATAAATCAAAGACCAGCTAAATCAGCGACCAATGTTGCAATTGGAGATCAACTAACAATTAATTTTGGAAATAAGACTTTAGTTATTGAGGTAACAGCGTTAGTACCAAATGCCAAAAAGGCAGATGCTGAAGGGTTGTATCAGATTATCAGCGAAAATGCCAAAAATTAAGTTGGTCACTTAATTAGACGAACTAAACTAGGTTTTGTTATAATCAAATTGAAAATAAATGGAGGTGGGCTTGTTTGAGTAGGCAACGTGTTAATAAAGTTGAAATTCTAAATAATTCTTATTTTGAAAAAAAAAGTTACCAAGCGCAGCTGCAGACGCAAAAACTGCATAACAAACGAGTTCACCGCCGTCGCATGATAGTTATTATTGCGTTTTTCGCAATTAGTTTTTTACTTCTAGGTAGCCAAGTATTTCGAACGCAACATTTGACAAGTAACCTAGTTCAACAGAAAAAAGTAGCTACTAGTAAATTAGACCAAGTTTTGCAGCAACATCGTGAATTAAAGCAGCAAACACGACAATTAAAAGATGATGACTATTTACAAAAATTAATTCGCGAAAAATATTACTATAGTAAAAATGGTGAAACTATTTATAATTTACCGAATAATAGTAAAACTGCTGGCCAAAAATAAGTAAGCTATAAAAATGAATCAATAGTTGTTAAATTTGTTGCATACCGCTTCAGCCGTGTTATACTGAAGTGTATACAACTTAAGGAGGAACAGCTTTTTTATGTCAATTGAAGTAGGGGCGAAAGTCACTGGCAAAGTTTCAGGAATTACTAATTTTGGTGCTTTTGTTGAATTAGGTGAGAAAAAGAACGGTTTGGTTCATATTAGTGAAATCTCTGATAAGTACGTTAAAGATATTCATGATGTTTTGAGTGTTGGTGACGAGGTAACTGTTAAGGTCCTTTCAATTGCTCCGGATGGTAAAATTGGTTTGTCAATTCGCAAAGCCAATGAAAAACATAACGAAGAAACACATAGCAATTATGTAAAACACAATAATCATTCTGAAAATCACCACAGCTCAGCCAATCATGGTGGAGTAGGTGTTAAGACTCATTCTCATAACTATACTGGCAACTCAAGAAATCAAAATTATCGTAAAAACGAAAATAAGTCGCAAGATTTCGACTCATTATTGGCTGGATTTTTAAAAGACAGCGAGGCACGTTTGACTTCATTAAAGAGAAATACTGAGGGAAAACGTGGAGGCCGAGGCGGCCGGCGGAGTTAAAACGAAAAATTGTCCTCTGGAGGACAATTTTTTTTTGACGGGGTTAATTACATGAAAATGATAAGAGAGTTTCAATTAAGTCTTAGTGAATTAAACCAATCTGATCGCGTGTTGGCTGCAGTTTCAACAGGCGTAGATTCAATGGTAATGCTTCAATTACTTTTATCACTGCCTTTTCAAGATAGACCACAGATTTCAGTTGCTTATGTGAACCATCAATTACGAGCTGCCAGTGAACAAGAAACAGATTTTATTAAAAGTTTTTGCCAGCAGCATCATTTACCACTCTTTATGACTTCTTGGCCACGGTCGCAGCATCCTAAACATGGTATTGAGGCTGCTGCAAGAGATTTTCGTTATCACTTTTTTGCAGAAGTAATGCGCAAACAACAGATTAATCAATTATTAACAGCCCACCATCGTGATGATCAGGTTGAAACTTTTTTGTTGAAACTAATTCGTGGAGGTCAGTTGCAGCAATTGAAGGGTATTGCTGCAAAGAGAAACTTTTCTTTATTACCTAACAGCTGGATTTTGCGGCCGCTATTGCCTTTTACTAAAGATCAGTTACGAACTTTCGCTAGACAGGAAAAAATTGAGTATTTTGAAGACGAAACCAATGCTGAATTGACAGTTCAGCGCAATCGACTGCGCAATCGGCTGATTCCTGAATTAGTAACTGAAAATCCTCAGTTTAAAGAGCATATTATTGATTATCAGCAACAACTTGGATGTCTGCAAGCGGCCATCCAACCGTTGTTACAACAAAAATTGCAGTTAATTACAATTGATCAAAAAGTTTATTCTTTAGCAAGTTGGCAGCGACAGGCAAAGCCATGGCAACAGTTGCTACTGAAGAAAATTTTAAGTATTCCTAGAGCAAAAGTAGTCCAGCAACAGCAAGCAGAGGCTCTCCAACTTTTAAGTAATCCAAATAAGCCACAAGGAAGAATTAGTTTAGGAAAAAATTATTTTTTCTTCAAAGAATATAATCGCTTTGGAATCATCTATCGACAAGCTAATTCAACTACCCAGCCAACCAATTTTCATTGTTCTTTAGAATTTGGAAAATGGCATCGTTTAGATGACGGTAATCAAATTGGTTTATTTAAATGGAACCCTCAATTACTACAGCCTCATGATCAAGTTTTTAAATTAACAACAAATCTATTTTTTCCATTATCAGTTAGACATCGAAAAAAAGGTGATCGTCTATTAATGACTAATGGAAGCCAGAAAGTAAAAAAAATATTAATTGACCATAAGATAGCACAATCGCAGCGTAATAACTTATGGTTGCTAACAAATAATCAAGATCAACCGATTTGGTTAATTGGCGTAAAACACGGACATTTGTCAGAAGCAGCTGTAAATGGTAGAATTCAATACATGATAATTTTTAGGAACGAGGTTGCTTTATGAATAGCGATATCAAAGAAATTTTATATAGTCAAGAACAGATTCAAAGAGTTTGCCAGGAATTAGGCGCAAAATTAACCAATGATTATCAAGATAAAAAGCCTTTGGTTATTTGTGTACTTAAGGGTGCCGTCATGTTTATGGCTGACATTGTTCGGAAAATCGATACGTATATTGAATTGGATTTTATGGACGTTTCTAGCTATGGCAATGAGATGGAGTCATCTGGTTCAGTTAAAATTATTAAGGACCTTGATGTTTCAGTTAAGGGGCGTGATGTTTTAATTGTTGAAGATATTATTGATACGGGTCGAACTTTAGCTTGCTTAGCTAGTTTATTAAAGCATCGACAAGCAAAATCTGTTAAGATTTGCACGTTGTTAGATAAACCGGACCGACGTGAAAAGACAATTTCACCGGACTATGTCGGTTTTCAAGTTCCAAACGAATTTGTTGTTGGCTATGGTTTGGATTATCAGGGCTTTTATCGAAATTTACCATATGTCGGAATTTTAAAACCAGCTGTTTATGAGAAAAATTAATAGTCAATAAAGGTCAATTGTGCTATTATCTATTTGATAGCCGTCTTTATGTAACGGCAATTAGTCGTTAGTTCAAGGAGGAAGCAAATGAACAATAAAAAGAATGGACTTTTTAAGAATAGTCTGTTTTATATTGTGGTTTTCCTTGGGGTTATGGGAATGTTGTACTACTTTTTTGGTGGCAAAACAAATTCACAATCTCAACAAATCCAATCAAGTCAATTCATTACAGAACTAAAAAAAGATAATGTTAAAAGTTACACTTTGCAGCCAGCCGGAAGTACCTATAAAGTGACAGGTACATATCGTCATGCTAAGAAGACATCGAGTTCTTCAGGTTTTGGTGGTTTAGGGGCTAGCAGCAGTGAGACTAAATCTTTCTCAACGAATGTTCTGACTAATGACGTTGCAATTAAGCAGATTCAACAATATGCTAATAAGAATAATGTCAAAAATAATACTAAGGAAGAAGAATCAAGCAGTTTATGGATTCAACTGCTGATATATTTATTACCAGTCATTTTCTTTATTTTCTTCTTCTACATGATGATGGGCCAAGCCGGTCAGGGTGGTGGCAACGGCCGAGTAATGAACTTTGGCAAGTCTAAGGCCAAGCCAGTAGATAAAAAGTCGAATAAAGTTCGCTTTTCTGACGTAGCTGGGGCTGAGGAAGAAAAACAAGAGTTGGTTGAAGTCGTTGAATTTCTACGTGATCCTCACAAGTTCTTAGCTTTAGGAGCTCGAATTCCATCTGGTGTTTTATTGGAAGGACCTCCTGGAACTGGTAAAACATTATTGGCAAAAGCGGTTGCTGGAGAAGCAGGAGTTCCATTTTTCTCCATTTCTGGTTCTGACTTTGTTGAAATGTTTGTTGGTGTAGGTGCCAGTCGAGTTCGTGATTTATTTGAGACTGCTAAGAAAAATGCACCTTCAATCATTTTTATTGACGAAATTGATGCTGTGGGTCGTCGTCGTGGAGCCGGAATGGGCGGCGGACATGATGAACGTGAACAGACCTTAAACCAGTTATTAGTTGAAATGGATGGTTTTGAAGGTGATGAAGGCGTCATTGTTATGGCTGCTACTAACCGTTCAGATGTGCTAGATCCCGCATTGCTTCGTCCAGGTCGTTTTGATCGAAAGATTTTGGTAGGTCGTCCTGATGTTAAGGGACGGGAAGCGATTCTGAAAGTGCATGCTCATAATAAGCCGCTTTCCAAAGATGTTGATTTAAAGATGATTGCTAAACAAACACCGGGGTTTGTAGGTGCGGACTTAGAAAACTTATTGAATGAAGCTGCATTGTTGGCCGCGCGTCGCGATAAAAAACAAATTGATGCTTCTGATTTAGATGAGGCTGAAGATCGTGTCATTGCTGGCCCAGCTAAACGTGATCGGGTCATCAATAAAAAAGAACGTGAAACAGTTGCTTATCATGAAGCTGGTCATACACTTGTCGGGTTAGTTTTAAATGATGCTCGGGTTGTTCATAAAGTAACGATTGTTCCACGTGGGCGTGCTGGTGGCTATGCTATTATGTTGCCTAAAGAAGATCAAATGTTACTAAGTAAAAAGGACTTAAAGGAACAAATTGCAGGATTAATGGGTGGCCGTGCTGCTGAAGAAATTATTTTCCATCAACAATCATCTGGGGCATCAAATGACTTCCAGCAAGCAACACAATTAGCACGGGCGATGGTTACTGAATATGGAATGAGTAGTAAACTCGGACCGGTTCAGTATGAAGGTCAAAGCAGTATGTTTGCTGGAGATGGCTATCCAGGACAACCTAACTATTCAGCTCAAACGGCAAACTTAATCGATGAGGAAGTTAAAGATTTGCTGAATGAAGGTATGACCTCAGCTAAGAAGATTATTGAAGATCACCGCGAACAGCATCAGACAATTGCTAAAGCTTTGTTGGAATATGAGACTTTGGATGAAAAACAGATTTTGAGTTTATTCAAGACCGGGAAGATGCCTGTTAAAGAAGAGGAGTTTCCGAGTGAAAAAGCAGCTACTTTTGAAGAATCAAAAGAAGCTTTGAAACGCAAAGAAGAGGCTAAACAAAAAGCGGATGAGTCGGATACTGATTCAAGTGACGATAATAATCAAACAACGACTTACTATCCAAAAGATTAACAAATAAAGGTATATTTAAGGGCTTGCAACAAGACAGCAGTTTTGTTTGCGGCTCTTTATTTTTAATGACAAAAATATTGAGGTAAAGTTATGGAAGACTATTTATTAAAAACATTAGCCTATGATGGTCAATTAAGAATTTATGCTGTTAAAACAACTAATTTGGTTCAAGAAGCTCAAAGATTACATGATACTTGGAGCACAGCAACAGCGGCATTTGGTAGAACATTGACTGGAACGGCTTTGTTAAGCGCTGCTTTATTAAAAGGTAGTGGTAAATTGACGGTTAGAGTGCAGGGCGATGGACCAGTAGGTGCAATTATTGCTGATGGTGATGCAAATGGGCAAGTTAAAGGCTATTTGCATCACCCACATGTAGAATTAGCATTGAATTCTCAACATAAAATTGATGTTAAAGGAGCTGTTGGGAAAAAAGGCTTTTTGACAATTACTAAAGATTTAGGACTCAAGACCCCTTTTACTGGACAAGTACCATTAGTTTCCGGAGAACTGGGTGAAGACTTCACCTATTATCTTGCTAAGTCTGAGCAAATTCCTTCAGCAGTTGGAGTCTCTGTTTTTGTTGAGCCTGACCAATCGGTAATAACTGCCGGTGGCTTTTTAGTCCAAGTTTTACCAGGAGCAACAGAGAAAAATTTAGTAGAAATAGAAAATACATTAAAAAAAATGCCCAGCATTTCTGAAATTATGGCTCGAGATCAGCATCCAGAAACTTTGATTAAATATTTAAGCGCTGAAACTAAAGTTAAAGAACTTGAAAAAGTTCAATTAAAATATTTTTGTGATTGTTCAAAAGAAAGATTTGCAAAAGCACTTGCCAGCATTGCATCAGCTGATCTGCAAAAATTAATTGAAGATGATCGCCAGGCAGAAGCGGTTTGTCAATTTTGTGGAAAAAAATATCATTTTAACAAAACAGAACTGCAAAAATTGCAGGCAAAAAATTCATAGAAATAGCTTTGTTGAGAAGAAAGTTATATGATATGATGCAACAGTGTAATTAAAGATCAAAGGAGAGGTGTAGCTAAATGCAATGGAAGATCGGGGATATTTTGATTCCTAATCAAGTAGTAGTTGCTCCAATGGCAGGAGTAACTAATGTAGCATTTCGAATGATTTGCAAAGAGTTTGGAGCGGGCTTGGTTGTTTGTGAAATGATTTCAGATCGTGGTATTCAATATCGAAATACTAAAACTTTGGGTATGCTGAAATTCGATCCAAGTGAACATCCAGTGAGTGTTCAAATTTTTGGTGGAAATAAAGAAACTTTGCTTGAAGCAGCTGAATACATTGAAGAACATACTAATGTTGATATTATTGATATTAATATGGGGTGCCCAGTTCCAAAGGTAACTAAAGCTGAAGCTGGTGCACGTTGGTTACTGGATCCAGATAAAGTTTATGAGATGGTTCATGCTGTCTCATCAGCTTGTAGTTTACCAGTAACGGTTAAAATGCGGACTGGTTGGGATACAGATCATTTATATGCTGTTGAGAATGCCTTAGCAGCTCAAGAAGGTGGTGCCGCTGCCTTAGCAATGCATGGCCGAACTCGGGAACAAAGGTATACCGGTCATGCTGATTGGGGAGTTTTAAAAGAAGTTGCTGATCATTTGACGGAAATTCCATTTATTGGCAATGGTGATGTTCGGACACCAGAAGATGCTAAGAAAATGTTAACCGATGTTGGAGCAGATGCAGTTATGATTGGTCGTGCAGCTTTAGGAAATCCATGGATTATCAAACAAACAACAGAGTATTTAGCAGGGAAAAAAGTTGTCGCTGAACCAACCCCAGCTGAAAAAATTCAGGTAGCTAAAGAGCATTTGCACCGATTAGTTGAATTAAAAGGAGATTATGTCGGATCTCATGAGTTTCGGGGACAAGCAGCCTATTATTTAAAAGGGATTCCACGTTCAGCTAGAGCTAAAGCAGCTTTAAACGAAGTTGATTCGGAAGCTGAAATGAGAGCTGTTTTTGATAACTTTCTTGAAGAAGTTAATGATTTTTTGACTAAAAGAGCTGCTCATCGTGCTAGAATAAGTTAGAAGGACAGTTTTTAATAAATAAAAGTGATGGAGGACTTAAAGTGGCAAAGATAGAGAATCTGAATGATCAGCTCAAAATCAGACGTGAAAAAATGAATGAACTACGCCAAGAAGGAATTGATCCATTTGGTCAGCGTTTCGAACGGACAGCACTGTCTGAAGAATTGCATCAGCAATATGGTGAAATGTCAAAAGGAGATCTTGAAAAAGCAGAACCAGAAGTCAAAATAGCCGGCCGTATGGTTGCTAAGCGAGGCAAAGGAAAAGTAGGCTTTGCTGATATTCAAGATCGCCAGGGAAGAATGCAGATCTATGTTCGGAAAGATATTATTGGCGAAGAAAAATATCATATTTTCAAGCGCTCTGATTTAGGTGATCATTTAGGCTTAACTGGACATGTTATTAAAACTGATACTGGTGAGTTAACACTGAAAGTAACTGATTTAACTTTTCTTTCAAAGGCTTTACGTCCACTGCCAGATAAGTTTCATGGCCTGCAAAATGTGGAGCAGATTTATCGTCAACGTTATTTGGATTTAATCTCAAATCGTGAAAGTTTTGAAAGATTTTTAAATCGAACCAAGATTATTTCAGCTGTTCGACGTTATTTAGACAATCAACAATTTATTGAAGTAGAAACACCAGTATTGCATAACCAAGCTGGTGGTGCAGCTGCACGTCCATTTACTACCCATCATAACGCACTTGATATTCAGTTATATTTGCGAATTGCCTTAGAATTGCATTTAAAACGATTAATTGTTGGCGGGATGGAAAAAGTTTATGAAATTGGTCGTGTTTTTCGAAACGAAGGAATTGATACTAAACATAATCCTGAATTTACGATGTTAGAATCATATGTGGCTTATTTTGATTTTACAGATGTCATGAAGGAGACAGAGGGAATTTTTAAAGCTGCTTCTGAGGTTGTTTCGGATGATGGATTAGTTGAATATCAAGGAAAACAAGTTGATTTTAATAAACCATTCAGAAAATTGCACATGGTTGATGCAATTAAGGAAAAAACGGGTGTTGATTTTTGGCCTAAAATGACAGTTGAAGCAGCTCGAAAATTGGCGGACGAACATCACGTTCACTATGAATCGTATTGGCAAGTTGGTCATATTATTAATGAATTTTTTGAAACTTTTTGCGAAAATGAAATTGTTGACCCAACTTTTATTTATGGTCATCCAGTAGAAGTTTCACCGTTGGCTAAAAAAAATGCTGAAGACCCACGCTTTACTGATCGCTTCGAGTTGTTTATTTTAGGTAATGAATATGCCAATGCTTTTACTGAGTTGAATGATCCAATTGATCAACGTCAACGGTTTGAAGCACAAGTTAAAGAGCGTGAAGAGGGTAATGATGAAGCTGAAGGTATTGATGAAGATTACGTTGAAGCTTTAGAATATGGTATGCCTCCTACAGGTGGATTGGGTGTAGGAATAGATCGCTTAGTGATGCTGATGACAAATGCTCCCTCAATTAGGGATGTTTTATTGTTTCCAACACTTCGACCGGAAGACTAAATTAGTTATAATTAAGAGGAATTTGAAGAGACTGCAAAAACTTTGCGGTCTTTTTTTTCGAAATTTTATAAAAACACTTGCTATTTTTGGAGCACATGGTACAATATAAAAGTTGACTGTTGTTGATGCAACACAATAGCCGTTGAAAACAGTAGACCTTTGAAAACTGAACAAAGTTTCGATAAAGCAAATGTGCAGGGTCTTGTGAAAGCAAGGACAAAATTTGCGAAGTCAATTCGCTAGTAATAAAAATGAGTCACAAACTTTAAAATGAGAGTTTGATCCTGGCTCAGGACGAACGCTGGCGGCGTGCCTAATACATGCAAGTCGAACGAAGCTGTTTTAACTGGTGCTTGCACCGACTTAAACAACTGAGTGGCGAACGGGTGAGTAACACGTGGGTAACCTGCCCCAAAGCGGGGGATAACATTTGGAAACAGATGCTAATACCGCATAACCACAGAAACCACATGGTTTCTGTGTCAAAGATGGTTTCGGCTATCACTTTGGGATGGACCCGCGGCGTATTAGCTAGTTGGTAAGGTAATGGCTTACCAAGGCAATGATACGTAGCCGAACTGAGAGGTTGATCGGCCACATTGGGACTGAGACACGGCCCAAACTCCTACGGGAGGCAGCAGTAGGGAATCTTCCACAATGGACGAAAGTCTGATGGAGCAACGCCGCGTGAGTGAAGAAGGTTTTCGGATCGTAAAACTCTGTTGTCAGAGAAGAACGTGTGCGAGAGTAACTGTTCGTGCAGTGACGGTATCTGGCCAGAAAGCCACGGCTAACTACGTGCCAGCAGCCGCGGTAATACGTAGGTGGCAAGCGTTGTCCGGATTTATTGGGCGTAAAGGGAACGCAGGCGGTCTTTTAAGTCTGATGTGAAAGCCTTCGGCTTAACCGAAGTCGTGCATTGGAAACTGGGAGACTTGAGTGCAGAAGAGGAGAGTGGAACTCCATGTGTAGCGGTGAAATGCGTAGATATATGGAAGAACACCAGTGGCGAAAGCGGCTCTCTGGTCTGTAACTGACGCTGAGGTTCGAAAGCGTGGGTAGCAAACAGGATTAGATACCCTGGTAGTCCACGCTGTAAACGATGAATGCTAAGTGTTGGAGGGTTTCCGCCCTTCAGTGCCGCAGCAAACGCATTAAGCATTCCGCCTGGGGAGTACGACCGCAAGGTTGAAACTCAAAGGAATTGACGGGGGCCCGCACAAGCGGTGGAGCATGTGGTTTAATTCGAAGCAACGCGAAGAACCTTACCAGGTCTTGACATCTTCTGATAGCCTAAGAGATTAGGTGTTCCCTTCGGGGACAGAATGACAGGTGGTGCATGGTTGTCGTCAGCTCGTGTCGTGAGATGTTGGGTTAAGTCCCGCAACGAGCGCAACCCTTATTGTCAGTTGCCAGCATTAAGTTGGGCACTCTGGCAAGACTGCCGGTGACAAACCGGAGGAAGGTGGGGATGACGTCAAATCATCATGCCCCTTATGACCTGGGCTACACACGTGCTACAATGGACGATACAACGAGTCGCTAGACCGCGAGGTTAAGCTAATCTCTGAAAGTCGTTCTCAGTTCGGATTGCAGGCTGCAACTCGCCTGCATGAAGTCGGAATCGCTAGTAATCGCGGATCAGCATGCCGCGGTGAATACGTTCCCGGGCCTTGTACACACCGCCCGTCACACCATGAGAGTTTGTAACACCCAAAGCCGGTGGGGTAACCAATAGGAGCCAGCCGTCTAAGGTGGGACAGATGATTGGGGTGAAGTCGTAACAAGGTAGCCGTAGGAGAACCTGCGGCTGGATCACCTCCTTTCTAAGGATAGAAACGGAACCTGCACAAGCACGAAACTTTGTTTAGTTTTGAGAGGTTTACTCTCAAACTTGTTCTTTGAAAACCAGATAATATCTTTTTTATTAAACCGAGAACACCGCGTATTAAAAGAGTTTTGAACAAGAAGTTCTTGACGCAAACTCATAACCGTTTTACCGCAGGTAAAACAAGGTTAAGTTAATAAGGGCGCATGGTGGATGCCTTGGCACTAGGAGCTGATGAAGGACGGGACTAACACCGATATGCTCCGGGGAGTTGTAAGTAAGCTGTGATCCGGAGATTTCCGAATGGGGCAACCCAATAGCTGTAATGAGCTATTACTGCTAGTTGAATACATAGACTAGTTAGAAGCAAACGCAGGGAACTGAAACATCTAAGTACCTGCAGGAAGATAAAGAAAACTCGATTCCCCCAGTAGCGGCGAGCGAAGCGGGAAGAGCCCAAACTAGAAAGCTTGCTTTCTAGGGTTGTAGGACTGAACATTTGAGTTAACAAAGAAAACGATAGTCGAATGATCTGGGAAGGTCAGCAAAATAAGGTGAGAGCCCCGTAGACAAAATCGTTTTCCCTCAGTTCAGGATCCTGAGTACGGCGGAACACGTGAAATTCCGTCGGAATCCGGGAGGACCATCTCCCAAGGCTAAATACTACCTAGTGACCGATAGTGAACCAGTACCGTGAGGGAAAGGTGAAAAGCACCCCGGAAGGGGAGTGAAATAGTTCCTGAAACCATGTGCCTACAAGTAGTTAGAGCCCGTTAACGGGTGATAGCGTGCCTTTTGTAGAATGAACCGGCGAGTTACGTTTGTATGCAAGGTTAAGTCGTAAATGACGGAGCCGTAGCGAAAGCGAGTCTGAAGAGGGCGAATTAGTATGCAGACGTAGACCCGAAACCAGGTGACCTACCCATGTCCAGGTTGAAGGTGTGGTAAAACGCACTGGAGGACCGAACTCGTGTATGTTGAAAAATGCTGAGATGAGATGTGGGTAGCGGAGAAATTCCAAACGAACTTGGAGATAGCTGGTTCTCTCCGAAATAGCTTTAGGGCTAGCCTCGAAGTTAGGATAATGGAGGTAGAGCACTGTTTGAACTAGGGGCCCGTCTTGGGTTACTGAATTCAGATAAACTCCGAATGCCATATATTTATCTTCGGGAGTCAGACTGCGAGTGATAAGATCCGTAGTCGAAAGGGAAACAGCCCAGACCACCAATTAAGGTCCCTAAATATATGTTAAGTGGAAAAGGATGTGGAATTGCACAGACAACTAGGATGTTGGCTCAGAAGCAGCCACCATTTAAAGAGTGCGTAATAGCTCACTAGTCGAGTGATCCTGCGCCGAAAATGTACCGGGGCTAAACATATTACCGAAATTGTGGATGCAACCGTAAGGTTGCGTGGTAGGAGAGCGTTCTAAGGGCGGAGAAGCTGGATCGTAAGGACCAGTGGAGCGCTTAGAAGTGAGAATGCCGGTATGAGTAGCGCAAGACAGGTGAGAATCCTGTCCACCGAATGACTAAGGTTTCCTGGGGAAGGCTCGTCCACCCAGGGTTAGTCGGGACCTAAGCTGAGGCCGCAAGGCGTAGGCGATGGATAACAGGTTGAGATTCCTGTACCAGCAATGATTGTTTGAGCAATGGAGGGACGCAGGAGGCTAAGCACGCACACTGTTGGAGGTGTGTTCAAGCAACAAGTCTGTTAGTGAGTAAAATGCTTGCTGACATAAGGACAAGTTGTGATGAATAGCGAAATTTAAGTAGTGAAGGTGCTGATGTCACACTGCCGAGAAAAGCTTCTAGTGAGATCAAAGCTGCCCGTACCGCAAACCGACACAGGTAGTCGAGGAGAGAATCCTCAGGTGAGCGAGAGAACTCTCGTTAAGGAACTCGGCAAAATGACCCCGTAACTTCGGGAGAAGGGGTGCTGAGCGTAAGCTCAGCCGCAGTGAAAAGGCCCAGGCGACTGTTTATCAAAAACACAGGTTTCTGCAAAATCGTAAGATGACGTATAGGGGCTGACGCCTGCCCGGTGCTGGAAGGTTAAGAGGATGGGTTAGCTTCGGCGAAGCTCAGAATTGAAGCCCCAGTAAACGGCGGCCGTAACTATAACGGTCCTAAGGTAGCGAAATTCCTTGTCGGGTAAGTTCCGACCCGCACGAAAGGCGTAACGATCTGGGCACTGTCTCGACGAGAGACTCGGTGAAATTATAATACCCGTGAAGATGCGGGTTACCCGCGACAGGACGGAAAGACCCCATGGAGCTTTACTGTAGCTTGATATTGGGTGTTTGTACAACTTGTACAGGATAGGTAGGAGCCATAGAAGCCGGAACGCTAGTTTCGGCAGAGGCATTGGTGGGATACTACCCTCGTTGTATGAACACTCTAACCCTCGCCAATAAACTTGGCGGGAGACAGTGTCAGGTGGGCAGTTTGACTGGGGCGGTCGCCTCCTAAAAGGTAACGGAGGCGCCCAAAGGTTCCCTCAGAATGGTTGGAAATCATTCGCAGAGTGTAAAGGCACAAGGGAGCTTGACTGCGAGACAGACAAGTCGAGCAGGGACGAAAGTCGGGCTTAGTGATCCGGTGGTTCCGAATGGAAGGGCCATCGCTCAACGGATAAAAGCTACCCTGGGGATAACAGGCTTATCTCCCCCAAGAGTCCACATCGACGGGGAGGTTTGGCACCTCGATGTCGGCTCATCGCATCCTGGGGCTGTAGTCGGTCCCAAGGGTTGGGCTGTTCGCCCATTAAAGCGGTACGCGAGCTGGGTTCAGAACGTCGTGAGACAGTTCGGTCCCTATCCGTCGCGGGCGTAGGAAATTTGAGAGGAGCTGTCCTTAGTACGAGAGGACCGGGATGGACACACCGCTGGTGTACCAGTTGTTCTGCCAAGAGCATAGCTGGGTAGCTAAGTGTGGATGAGATAAACGCTGAAAGCATCTAAGTGCGAAACTCACCTCAAGATAAGATTTCCCATTCTTTAGAGAAATAAGGTTCCTGAGAGAAGATCAGGTAGATAGGCTGGAAGTGGAAGTTCAGTGATGAATGGAGCGGACCAGTACTAATAAACCGAAGACTTAACCAAAGAAGAAGAACGGAGTTCGAGGGAAAAAGAGAAAGATATTAGCTGGTTTTGAGAGAACAAGATTTTCTCAAAAGAAGAGTGCGGTGGCGATAGCAAGAAGGATACACCTGTTCCCATGCCGAACACAGAAGTTAAGCTTCTTAACGCCGATAGTAGTTGGGGGATCGCCCCCTGTGAGGGTAGGAAGTTGCCGTGCCCATAGAATTGCTCGGAGACAAAGAGAATAACTAGTTAAATACTGATTATTGTCGCTAACCCTCCGAGTTTTTTGTTAGGATAGAGTAGTTTTTTCAAAATACAAGGATTATTTTGTATTTTGACCCGTTGGTCAAGTGGTTAAGACACCGCCCTTTCACGGCGGTAACATGGGTTCAAATCCCGTACGGGTCATTCTAAGCCAGCTTAGCTCAGTTGGTAGAGCATCGGTATCGTAAACCGAGGGTCACAGGTTCGAATCCTGCAGCTGGCATTTTTCTACAGATTTGTGAGTTAATTGTGCAATATTAGATTTTGAAGTTTAACTTTTGGGTTCTTTTCAAGTAGTACTGGTAAATAAAATTTTTAATTTGTAATTTAAAACTGTATTGGTGGAACCATGAAGTCCTTTGAATAGAGGGCTTTTTATTTTACAATTAAAGTGTTTCTAGTATAAAAATGATCTTTGTTTTTGTAGCTTTAACGGATATATTTAAGGAATTTGATTTTTACGATTAGTCTATGGGCAAATTTTTATTCGGAGTAGTAATTGAAATATTTCTCGGTGATGGTTGCTGTTAGTGATTAGCAAATAGAATTTGTTTGTAGACAAGCATTATATCTATAAACAAATTGTGGTGAGGTGCGGTTTTCAAAAAATTCTGTCATTTGTTGGGAATAGTTGATATTGTTTAAGATGAAGTAATATTCATTTTAAGAAAGGTTATACAAATTTTTCTCAACTATGCTATAATTTAATAGTTGCACTTTGAATTGAACGAATTTCAATTAACAATATTTTTAAAAAATAATTAATAGTTCATATGTTGATTAGTCGGTGAAGTTTATTTTTGTTGATTGAATTTACAGTTCTTATTTTTTCGATTTTTAGATTGATGATTTTAATATGTTTGGAGGATTTTAAGTGAATAATCAAGATAATGATCGTGCATTTCTAGGTCATCCGCGGGGACTTTCAACGCTGTTCTTTACTGAAATGTGGGAGCGCTTTAGTTATTATGGAATGCGTGCTATTCTACTCTATTATATGTATTATGCCGTGTCTCAAGGAGGTCTAGGTCTAGATAAACCCTTAGCGGCGTCAATTATGTCGATTTATGGAGCCTTAGTGTATCTTTCCAGTGTTATCGGGGGCTTTATCAGTGATCGAATTTTAGGCAGTCGCAAAACTGTGTTTATCGGTGGGGTTTTAATTATGTTTGGGCACATTGCTCTTTCAACCCCTTTCGGTGAAAAAGCACTTTTTATTTCAATCGCATTAATTGTTATTGGAACTGGTCTATTAAAACCTAATGTTTCAGAAATGGTTGGTTCTTTATATACTGATGATGATCCTCGACGAGACTCGGGTTTTACAATTTTTGTTTTTGGAATTAATATGGGCGCGTTTATAGCACCTTATGCAGTTGGATATTTAGGCCAATATGTTAACTTTCACTTAGGTTTTTCTTTAGCTGCAATTGGAATGTTTTTTGGCTTATTACAATACTATTTTGGTGGTAAAAAGTATCTTTCAAAAGAAAGTCTTTACCCAACTGATCCGTTGGAACCTTCAGATCTGAAACGGGTTATCCGTCAATCCGTTTTAGGAGTAATTGCATTAGTATTGGTTTTAACAATCATGCAGTTGTTTAATTTGCTAAATCTAACTAATTTAATTTTGTTGATTACAATTGTGGCAGTTGTGATTCCAGTCTTCTATTTCATTATGATGTTAACTAGCTCAAAAATTACGAAAGTTGAGCGTTCACGCGTTTTTGCTTACATTCCATTATTTATTGCTAGTATTTTGTTTTGGTCAATTGAAGAACAGGGATCTGTTGTTTTAGCTCTTTTTGCTAATGATCAAACAAGGTTATCGCTGTTTGGCGGGGCAATTCATTTTCCAGCCAGTGTTTTTCAGAGCATGAATCCGATGTTTATTATGATTTATGTACCGATTTTTGCCCGTTTATGGACAAAATTAGGTTCAAAACAGCCATCATCTTCAAAGAAATTTTCTTATGGTTTATTTTTTGCTGGGATATCTTTTTTGTGGATGATGTTGCCAGGAATATTAATGGGAACTAATGCAGCTGTATCACCTTTCTGGTTAATTATGAGTTGGGCATTAGTAATTATTGGTGAAATGTTAATCTCTCCGATTGGCTTGTCAGCTACTACTAAACTCGCTCCAAAAGCTTTCCAGTCGCAAATGATGAGCATGTGGTTTTTGAGTGATGCTGCAGCTCAGGCCTTCAATTCACAGTTAGTTAGATTTTACACCAAAGCAACGGAAGTTTATTATTATGGGATCATTGGTTTGATTACAATTGTTTTTGGGGTAATTTTATTAATAATTTCTCCCAAAATTGAAAAATTAATGCTGGGAGTTAATTAATTTTTCTTGCAATTTAAAGTGACAGAGAGTATCATAATTGAGTCAGGTATTTTTAAAGTACCTTAGCGGAAGGGTAGCGAAGTCTGGCTAAACGCGGCGGACTGTAAATCCGCTCCTTCGGGTTCGGTGGTTCGAATCCACTCCCTTCCATAAAGTAGGAAAACCGTTCATCTTTGGACGGTTTTTTTTATTGACATGTAACCTAAAAAGGGAGTAAATTCAGTTTATTGGTATATATCAATTTAAACAGAGGTGGCAAACATGAAAGTTGGGTTTATTGGTGTCGGTAATATGGCTAAGGCAATCATTCAAGGATGGTTGAAGACAAAAGCTGTTAATCCGGAAGAAATTATCATTCATAGCAAGCATCCTGCTAACTATCAGAAATATGCTGTAGAAAATCATTTGCAAGCAGTTGAGAGTAATCAAGCTGTTGTTGAACAGACAGATATCGTTTTTTTAGCTGTAAAGCCACAAGTAGTTGAGAGTGTTTTAGCAGAACTTAGAGAAACTTTTCAGCGAGTAAAGCCAATAATTGTTTCAATGGTTACAGGTTTTTCAATTAAACAAATTCAAAGTTCATTAAATATAGCCGATTTAGAAATTCTGCGAATCATGCCAAACGTTAATGTTGAAATAGCAGCTGGAATGACAGCGCTGGCTCCTAACAAGCAATTGGCTATGGAGCATTTAAAAATATGTAAAGACTTATTAAACTCATTGGGAAAAACGCTTGAAATACCTGAGAATGATTTTAGTGTATTTGTGGCTTTAGCAGGTAGTTCACCGGCTTTTGTCTATTTCTTCATCGATGCCATGTCGCGTGCAGGAGTAAAGTATGGTTTTTCAAAAAGTCAAGCAACTGAAATAGCTGCTCAAGCAGTTTTAGGGAGTGCGCAAAAAGTCTTAGCTAGTTCGAAAAGCCCTTGGGACTTAGTCGATGATGTTTCCTCTCCAGGCGGAACAACGGTTGCTGGATTATTGGCAATGGAGGAAGCTGGTTTTATGACTTCAGTTATTAAGGGAATTGATGCAACGATTGCTAAGGATCAAGGAAGGAATTAGGTGATTTTAATGCAAACTGTTTTAAAACATGCTGATATTTTTACTGGAAATGAAGAAATAAAAGATGGCTATCTGCGTTTCACAGATAAAATCTTGGCAGTTGGTCCAATGTCAGAGTACTATCCAAAACAGACAGATCAGCAGTTTTTTGATTTAGCAGGAGCAACTGTTGTTCCTGGCTTTATTGATGTTCATAGCCATGGTGGATATGGTTTTGATGCAATGGATGGAGATCCAGATCAAATTGATCAAATGGTTGAGCAGATGATTCATGAGGGAATTACTAGCTATTTTGCAACCACAATGACTCAATCTCATGAAAATATTGCTAAAGCGATGCTTGGAATTAAAGCAGCAGCGGCTAAGAATCCTGTTATTCAGGGAATTCATCTTGAGGGACCGTTTATTTCTACTGTTTTTAAGGGAGCACAACCAGAAAAATATATTCAAGCTCCGGATATTGAGCTTTTTAATCACTGGAACGAATTATCAGGTCATTTAGTCAAATTAGTAACCTTTGCACCCGAAAGTGAGCATACAGCGGAATTTGAAGACTATTGTTTAACTCATGGAATTATTCCCTCTGTTGGTCACAGTAATGCCAAACGTGAAGATTTGTTGCGTTCTAAGGCTACTCATGTAACTCATCTTTACAATGCTCAGCGTGAGTTTAAACACCGTCAACCAGGAGTTACTGGTCATGCACTTTTAGAGGATAATATTTACTGTGAAATGATTGCTGATGGTTTCCATGTTTGTCCGGATATGATTCGTTTAGCTTATAAATTGAAAGGGCCGCACAAGATGGAATTGGTTACAGATTCAATGCGGGCTAAGGGAATGCCGGAAGGAGTTTCAGAGTTAGGCGGACAAAAAGTTATTGTTAAAGACAAGCAAGCCCGCTTAGAAACTGGCAATTTGGCAGGATCAGTTTTGCAGTTTCAAGATGCTTTTCGCAATATTATGCGTTTTACCGGCTGCTCATTACAAGATGCAGTTCAAATGGCAGCTGTTAATCAAGCTAAAGAATTTGGATTGAGTAATAAAGGAATATTAGAAGTTGGTAAAGATGCGGACTTGAATATTTTTGACCAAGGTTTAAACTTAAAAGAGACTTATAGTTTAGGACGACGTTATCTTGACTAATTTAGGGGGCTGACAACATGACATCATCACCAATTTATATCCAAATTCATAATGATATAAAACGCAAAATTGAATCTGGAAAGTGGAAAATTGGTCAGCGAATACCAGCGGAAAGAAAGTTGGCTACTGATTATGGTGTTAGCCGAATGACCTTACGACAAGCGGTACAAACGTTGGTTGACGAAGGAATTTTGGAACGACGTGTTGGTTCAGGAACTTTTGTAGCTAGTCAAAAAGTTCAAGAAAAGATGTCCGGAATCACTAGTTTTTCTGAACTGACTAAAGCTCAAGGGAAGGTTCCCTCTAGTCAAACTGTTTCTTATCATGTTGCAGCGCCTTCTTTGAGTGAAATGGAGAAGCTCCATTTAACCGAAAACCAATTAGTTTTGCGTATGGAACGAATTCGATTTGCTGATCAAACCCCAATTTGTTTTGATGTTGCTACGGTCCCATATGAATTAGTAAAAGAATTCAGCAAAGAAGATGTAACCAGTTCCCTATATCGAGTCTTAGAAAAAAACGGCTTGGCGATTGGTCATGCGCAGCAGAAGGTTTCAGCGATGCTGGCATCAGAAAGAATTGCTGAGTATTTACAAATTAAACGGGGAGCTGCAATTTTACGGTTGCATCAAGTAACCCAATTGACTAATGGACAGCCGTTTGAATATGTACGTACGCAATATGTTGGCAATCGGTTTGAGTTTTATTTAGAAAAATAAAATAATAATATGTTTGATAATTGAACGTGCGTTATATTGTTTGAAAATAAAAAATTTTGCCGATGTATAAAGAAAGGGTGGGCTAATTTAAATTAACCCATCCCTTTTTTGATAATTTCGTGGAGTTGTTTTGAAATCTCTGACTTACGTACTGTGATTTTAAATTATTTATTTAAGTAGCTTAAACTTTTGACCGAGGATCAATAAAAGATATTTTGGCAGAGCCAGCATTCGGGGTAAGCGGCTTGGTTCTTGAATTAGGCGATAGCACCATTCTAAATGATGCTGCTGCCAAAAAACTGGAGCGCGCTTAACTTTTCCAGCAATTACATCAAAACTGCCACCAACTCCCATCCAAATGCCATGTGAACCGATTGAATATTGGTCAATAAAGTTTTCTTGTTTTGGAAACCCGAGGGCTACTAAAACAATGTCTGGTTTTTGCTGCTGGATAGTTTGAGCAATGGAATCAGCTGATTTAAAGTAGCCGTCATGGTAACCAGCGATTGGCAAATTAGGATATTCTTGTTGGATATTTTTTAAAGCGGCTTTTAAAACGTCTGTTTTGGCACCTAGAAAATAAACTGATTTCTGCTGATTTTCGGCAATTTTTAATAATTTTTTTAATGTATCAAAACCGGTAACTCGTTCTGGCAATGGTTTTTTTAGCAAATTTGATCCAATAACAATCCCAATGCCATCGGCGGTTATTAAGTCAGCTTTTCTAAGGACAGACGCATATTCAGGATGCTTGCGGGCGTACAAAACGATTTCTGGATTAGCTGTTACAATAAAGCGGCGTTGTTTTTGTTGTAGATCAAGTGTTAATTGCTGCAAGAGTTGCTGATTAGTTAATTTAGAAAATTTAATTCCTAAAATATTAATTTTTTCGTATTGCTTCAAAATAGATAGCCTACTTTCTTCCTGAACTGGTTTATAGTATAACAGAAACGGAGCTAATGATAAAAACTAAATTATGATTGGGATTGCTCAAAATAAATAATGAATTTGAAAATCAAAAAGCGTAAAATGATGATAGAAGATATAACATATTGTTAACCACTGGAGGAAATTCAATGAAAAAATTACAACAACAGATTATTAAAGAGTTACGGGTTAAACCACAAATTGATCCGCAAGCCGAAATTCGACGGAGTATTGATTTCATGAAAGCATATTTGAAGAAGCATCCTTTTCTAAAAACCTTGGTTCTCGGAATTTCTGGGGGACAAGATTCTACTTTGACGGGTAAATTATCTCAGCTGGCAATTACGGAAATGCGACAGGAAACAAAGGATGATACTTATCAATTTATAGCTGTTCGATTACCTTATGGCAATCAAGCTGATGAGCAAGATGCATTGGATGCGATTGAATATATGCAAGCTGACAAAACGGTTCGGGTTAATATTAAACCGGCTACTGATCAGATGGTTGCAAGCTTATTGGAGAACAAGTTAGAGGTTAGTGATTTCAATAAGGGAAACATCAAAGCCCGTCAGCGGATGATTGCTCAGTATGGTGTCGCTGGCGCGCTTCACGGTGCAGTTGTAGGAACTGATCATGCCGCAGAAGCTATTACGGGTTTTTATACTAAGTATGGGGATGGTGGTGCTGATATCACTCCAATTTGGCGGTTAGATAAACGTCAAGGGAAACAACTATTGAAAGTTTTACAAGCTCCAGAACATTTGTATTTGAAAACACCAACTGCTGATCTAGAAGAGGATCGTCCTGCTTTGGCTGATGAGGTGGCGCTTGGAGTAACCTATCAGAACATTGATGATTATTTAGAGGGCAAAGAGATTCCTGAAGCGGCAGCTAAAAAAATTGAAAACTGGTATTTGAAGACTCAACATAAGCGTCATTTGCCGATTAATGTTTATGATGAGTTCTGGAAATAAATTGTCTGAATGGAATGATCAAAAACTACAACGTTTAACAGAAAAAATTTCGCGACAGTTTTTTCAGCGACCATTTAAACATCAGGCTAGTTTCAATTCAAGGTTACGAACTACGGGTGGCCGATATTTGTTAGTAACACACAATATTGAAATTAATCCATTAGTCGTTATTCATGGCAAAACGGAATTACTGATTGGAGTAATTAAACACGAACTGTGTCATTATCACCTGCATTTGATGGGAAAACCACATACACACCAAGCAGGCGAATTTAAGAATTTATTAATGTCTACTCAAGGTATTCGTTATGTTCCTCAATTACAACCGCTTAAACTTCGTTATTTATATGTTTGCAGTGATTGTGGCCAACGTTATTATCGTCAACGGAAAATTAACCTTCAAAAATTTGTTTGTGGACGATGCCATGGAAAGTTGAAATTAGGATCGCATTTTGCAAGTTGAGCTTGTTTTTGACAGATGTTTCTGGTATAATTACATCTGTTGTTGCGGGTATGGCGGAATTGGCAGACGCGTCAGACTAAGGATCTGGTGAGTGTTAAAACTCGTGATGGTTCGAATCCATTTACCCGCATAATAATAGGGACCGGTGTAAAACATTTTGTTTTGCGTCGGTCCTTAGTTTTTTTAGCTAGTCTCCTTTTTGCATTAACATGGAAGGATCGAATTTTTGTGAATAAAACAATAAAATTGACAGCAAGTGCACACTATATACCAAAGAAACTTGTGACAAATCAAGAACTGAGTCAAATCATGGATACCAATGATCGTTGGATTCAGCAGCACACAGGCATTCAGACACGTTATTATGCAACCAAACAAAACACTTCAGATTTAGGATCAGAAGTTGCTCAACAATTATTAAAGACGAGTGGATTAGCAGCAGCTGAAATTGATCTGATTATTGTCGCGACAATTACCCCTGATTCTTTGACGCCGGCAACGGCTGTTTTGGTGCAACAAAAAATTGGGGCAACCAAAGCAGTAGCTTTTGATGTTAGCGCAGCCTGTGCGGGATTCATTTTTGCACTTAGTACTGCTGAAAAATTTTTGCGTAGCGGTCAGTTTCAACACGCAATGGTCATTGCGAGTGAAGTTAATTCTAAGATGCTTGATTTTCAGGATCGAAAATCAGCAGTTTTCTTTGGTGACGGGGCAGGAGGAGTGCTACTTTCAACGACGACGGATTCAAATGCAGAATTATTTTATGGGGAAAAATTATTAACAAAACCAGCACCGGAAGTGATTCATAGCGGACGAATTCCAGTTATTAAGCAAATTGCTGCGGGACAGTATCCACAACTAGATGCTTTTTATCAAGATGGTCATGCGGTCTATGACTTTGTCACTAACAATGTTCCGCGATATTTAAAGAATTTTTTAACTGAGCAACATGTTACAGCTAAGCAAATTGGTTTAGTGGTGCCACACCAAGCTAATTTAAGATTAATTGAACAATTATCGCAGCAGTTGGAAATTCCGCTTGAACGTTTTGCAATTAATGTGACTAAAATTGGTAATACATCTTCTGCTGGAGTGGCAATTGGGCTTGATCAGGCATTGAAAGCAGGTAAACGGCCCAAGTATGCATTGTTAACTGGCTTTGGAGCTGGGCTGGCATTTGGAGCATGTTTGGTAAATCTCTTTGGAGAAAATAATTGATTTTAATTCTAAGATAAAATAAAAAACGGTGAAAGCTGAAACTTAGCTTCCACTGTTTTTTTAGGATGAATTAATTAATTAATTTCTAATTACCGCGATAATTATTATATCCGTTATTGTTATTAGAATAGGAATTATAGTTTGTTGTACTAGAACTGTAGCTATCATCATCATCAGAAAAAGTCTGATCAATACGACCAATAAATGTTTCAGTAGAAGGATCCAATCCTAATTCACTGCGAATGTTGTCTGAAATCTTTTGCTTTTCTTTAGCAGTTGCTACTTGATAAGATAGTCCATTAATGGTCGCATCTTCGCCTTGAAGTACATCTGATTTGATTGAGCTAGCAGCCGATTTATAGTTAGTTTCGATTGTTAACATATCATTGTAACTTAGATCGGTTTGCATATTATTTTGGAGCGTATTTAAAATTTGTTTGTAATTACTAATCGTTGATGAAGACATTGCTTTACTGACAATCGCTTTAATTACCTGTTTTTGTCGCTTTTGCCGGCCATAATCGCCTTCTGGATCGGAATAACGCATTCTGGAGTAAGCAAGTGCTTGTTTCCCGTTTAAGGTCACAGTTTTTCCCTTAGTCACATGAGCGTAGCTATAGTTAAAAGTTAGCAAAGGTTTAATGGTAATACCACCAACTGCATCAACTAATTTACGTAATCCTCCCATATTGATCAGTAAATAAAAATCGATTGGAATGTGCAGGCTATTTTGAACGGTTTTGATCGCTGTTGAAACTCCACCGATAGTGTAAGCAGAATTGATTTTATCGTAAGAGTTTTCAGAGCCAGGAACTTTTACCTGAGTATCACGGGGAATACTTGTTAAAGTTGTTCGCTTGGTTTGGGGATTGACTGTTGCAATAATAATTGTATCGGTCCGCCCTTTGTCAGTACGTCCTAATGCTCCAGTATCGGTACCGAGCAATAAAATCGAGAACGGTTTCTTTTTCTGTAGAACATCCGAGACGTTCCTTAGCTTTTTAACATTGGTTTTTTTATATGTTTCATTAATAGTTGTTTTTGCAGCGCCAAGCATGTGGTATGCATATAATCCAACACCATAAAACGCAACCAAGGAGATTAGTAGCAAGAAGGCACATGCTTTTCGAAGACGAGCATGGTTGGCCGTTTTTTGATGAGAATTATGATTTGGATTTCGACGTAAGGGTGTTTCTAAATAGTCTTGGTCTTGTTGATCACGTTTATTCATAGTTAGCTCCTTAAACAGATATTATGAAAAAATTATACTACTTAATATTACTTAAGACTTGTTCAAAAAAACTTTTAAGACTAAATTAATTTTTTTGCAAAAGACTTGTAAACAAAAACGTTATGTTTGATTGTGCTATACTTGAAAATGTTTATGAAAATCAGGTTAGAAAGTAGGAAAATGTTATGCAAGTTTTTGAACACAGTATAGGTGGGGTCTTAGTAATCCTAGTAATGATTGTGCTGGGATATATCTTGACAGAACGCAACTGGTTTGATGAACACTCTGGTCGTTTAATTGCCAAGCTTGTTACTCAAATAGCTTTGCCGTGCTACATGGTTACTACAATTACGCATCGGTTTACAGCTCGTGAACTAGCAGTAATGATTCCGGATTTGCGTTATCCGGTCATGTCGATGATGATTTTGATGATGATTGCTTTTGCTATTGTTCAATTATTACACATCCGCGACAGCCATGCGGGTTTATTTTCTTCGATGTTTTTTAACTCAAATACAGTTTTTGTTGGTTTACCAATCAATGAAGCTTTGTTTGGCAAAGCTAGTATCCCATATGTATTGATTTATTACATGGCTAACACAACAATTTTTTGGACTATTGGGACTTATTTAATTCAACGTGATGGCACCAAAGCTATCCACTTTGATTTAAAAAAGACCTTGGGAAAAATTTTTTCACCACCTTTACTGGGATTTATTATTGGAGTTATTTTAGTACTATTGCGAGTGCATTTACCAGAATTTGTAGACAATGATTTGGACTATATTGGTGGATTAACAATACCTTTATCGATGATTTTTATTGGATTTTCAATTTCTCATGCTGGTTTAGGAAAACTGTCATTTGGCAAGGATAATATTTTAATTTTATTAGGACGATTCTTGCTGGCTCCAGTATTAATGACATTATTAGTTACTCCATCGCAGATGCCAATGTTGATGAAACAGGTTTTCATTTTACAATCAGCTATGCCAGTTATGACGAATGCCCCGGTTGTTGCAAGTTTATACGATGCAGATGCCGATTATGCAGCGGTTATGGTAACGGAAACAACGTTATTATCATTAGTCATTGTACCAGTATTGATGGTTATAACGCAAAGCATTGGTTAATAAAAAAATTTTAGTGAGTAATCAAAGTATTATTTAAAGACGGGGGCATAAATTGCTCCTTTTTTTATTATAAATTAAGCGTAAACAGATTCTGAAAACTGACAAATGTAATAATTGAAATCTAATTGTAATGAAAACGCATACTATCGGCAACAATGGCAGCTTTTGTAAATAGAATGTAACCATTTTTTTTTAATTTGAATGCTAAGATAGATAAGGTAAGTTATTAATACTTAAAATACATAGCAACTAAATAGACGTGGGGTGTGTAATGTGGTGAAGAAAAGAAGACCACAATTGCTGTTGGCAGCAGTAGTTTTTTTAACAAGTATTGGTTTAACGTATAATGTTTCAGCTTCGAAGACCGATGAACAAATTTCGACAGTTAATTCTAAAATTGAACAAACTCAAGCATCAGTAGACCAAGCACAGAAGACAATTTCTAAATTACAGTCACAACAAACTAAGGATCAAGCTGAAATTCATTCTTTGAGTAAGAATATTAATGCTCGAAAGAGTCATTTAGCTCAACAAGCACGTTCAGCTCAAACAAATGATACTGGCTCTTTAATTGCTTTTTTGACAGATGCTAAAAGTTTGAGTGATGCAATTGATCGAGTAGCAACTGTTGCTACAATGGTTAATGCTAATAACCAGACATTGAGTGAACAAAAAAGTGATAAGCAAAAAGTAGTTGCTGATAAGGCTAGTGTTGATGCGGCAGCAGCAAAAGAAAAATCATTAACTAACAGCTTAAATCAACAACTGGCAGATTTAGCGGTTCAAAAAGTTGAATTGAAAGTACAGAAGTCAAAAGAAGATGCAGATCGTAAAAAAGCTGAAGATGCTTTAGCAGCAGCGAAAAAGGCTGCACAAACTGTTAAGACAACTAAAAATCAGGTAACAGCAGTTCAAGCGGTTGCGACAGCTAGCAAGGCAGCTGCAAGTGTTACCGATAATAATTCAAACAAGACTACCGTTCAAACTGCATATAAAACAAGCAATAGCAGTAATGATGATAGTAGTAGTGATAACACTAACACTACTAGTTCTAGTAGTGTTAATACGAGTTCAGTTGTGGCAGCAGCAATTTCTTTGACAAAGATGAATATTCCATATGTATATGGTGGCTCATCATTATCTGGTATGGATTGTTCAGGCTTAACAATGTATGTTTACAGTATGTTTGGTGTTAGTTTGCCACATAACACTGTAGCACAAGAAGGCTATGTGAATTATGAATCAGTTTCGCAAGCCCAACCAGGAGATTTGTTATTCTGGGGTTCTAAAGGTGCCTCATACCATGTTGCAATTTATATTGGCGGGGGTCAATTTGTTCATGCACCAACAGAAGGAGAAAACGTTAAGATTAGCAGCATCTCAGGCTTCCCACCGAGTTTTGCTGGTCGAATTAAATAATTGCCTTTTTTCGAAACCACGACTATTTAGTAAAGTCTTTGATAAATTCTTATCAAAGACTTTTTATTTCGAATGAATTCTTCTCATTAATAAATATATTTGCTATGATAAAGAAGAAGTTATTCGGTGTAAGGGAGATTTATGAGATGGTTAAATTAGTGCTATTACGTCATGGACAAAGTTTAGCAAATCAAGAAAATGAGTATACTGGTTGGACAGATTCTCCATTGACTGAGCAGGGTAGATATGAAGCACTGGATGCTGGTAAATTATTAGCTAGAGTGGAAATTCAATTTAGTACATTACATACTTCACTGCTTTCACGAGCAATTGAAACTTCAAACATTGTCCTTGATCAAATTCATGAAAACTGGGTTCCAATCAAAAAAACTTGGCGTTTAAATGAAAGACATTATGGGGCTTTAAGAGGGTTAAATAAAGATAAAACACGTGAAATTTATGGAAAAAAACAGGTTGCATTATGGCGCCGGAGCTTTGCTACCGTACCACCTTTATTATCTCAAACTGATCATGAGCGACGTTATCAGGTTTGGCCAGAATCAATTTTACCACGAGCAGAAAGTTTAGAGATGGCCTCTAATCGAATTATTCCATATTGGCTTGACCAAATTGCCCCTGCCTTGTTACATGGCAAAAATCAATTAATTGTAGCACATGGTAGTACCCTTAGAGCGCTTATCAAATATTTGGAAGAGATTGACGACCGTTCAATTGATGGAGTAGAAGTTGCTAATGCTGTGCCAATTCTTTATACGCTAGACGATAAATTGAAGATCATGCAAAAAAGAGAATTAAAATAAAAAATTGAAATTTTGGTCATTTGAAGTTGCTACACATGTAAAAAATTTGTGTTCATTTGTTCCAATATGAAAAAGGCAGGTCAAAGTTGGCCTGCCTTTTTCATTAGTTAATAGAAATTTTAAAAATTTTGAAACTAAGCCAAAGATCCCATTGGATCCCAAGGAGCTAAAACTTTTGCTTCTTTTTTTAGAACTTCTTGCAATTTTTCTGGTAAGAATTTTTTATTGACGACGACTTGATAACAATATTCATTCATCCAGTCATTACTCATAACAAAGAATCCATCAGTTCCGACTTTTTTACCCCAAGAGTTTTCGACTTTCCACTTGGTTGGTTGACCATCAACTACATCAACCCCTGTTAATACCATCGCATGGGTCATTAAACTTTGACCGTAATCTAAGCGTTCAGCTTTAGTCATATTAAAATCAATATCGAATAATTCATCCTGCTTATACAAATCAGTGTCCATGATACCTTTTTGACGATCCGATGATTTGCCAACGTCACAGCCAAACCAAACGCTTTCACCAGCTTCGAGCTGTTTTAGAGCGATGGTGCGGAAAGTATCCATAGTGACGTTTAAATGACGAACTGGTCGGCCATCGACGACATTTCCCAACATTTCTACAGTATACATCTTGTTATAAGGTTTATCGGCAGTTGGTCCATTGATTACTGAAACGTACTGATCAAGATCCCAACCAACATATTTTTTAAAGAAGCTTTGCGGTGTCAAGTCACGATCAATATGGTATTTTTTATCAGCATCACGATATTCAAAATCAAATTTAATTGGTGGTTCGCCAAAACTATAAGCCAATAAGCGATAAACTTCAGTTAACATTGCTTTTTTTGCAGTAGCAATTTCGTTATCGGTTGCTTGATCTGCAACTAATTTTCTAAGTTTAACAGCATCTTTACGTAATTTTAAATTAAGTGAGCTATTAACTTCAACCGATTTAGAGGAGTTGTAAGTCTCAGGCATCACTGATTGGGGAACAATACCATATTTTTCAATAATGGCAACAATCATATCCCATTGGCCACCATCCTGTTGCGGTGTGGTCATTAACCAAGCAACTTTGCGATCAGATGTTGGCAATTGAGCGGTTTTTAGAACATTTTCATAAAAGTAATTTGCTTTTTCTAGCTTATCCCAGAAAAATGTATAGTTTTGTGAAAGCTCAAAGTCTTTAGGGACACCAAATTTATTTTTAATATCATGGCGCATGGTATTTAGGGCGGCAAACATCCAGCAGCGGCCAGATTGCTTTTGGTTAGCCACGTCACCGGTATCAAGATCAATTGAAAAGACTGGATTCATTGCAACGGCAGAGTGGTAATCAGCAGCAGTTGCCAAAATTCCATTTTTAGTGACGGCTCTTTCTAATATTGTGTGCTCAGGACGATTAGCTAGATTTTTTTGGAAATCGGCTAATGTGGTTGCATTAATTGCTTTCGTCAAAGTAAGTCAACTCCCTTATTAAGAATAAGTTTATTATATGCTAAATTAGTAGGCAGGTAAATATTAGCTCTTTAAACTTAGCGAGCAGTAATTACTTGCGGCCCAGTAGGTGTACCGACGATCACGGTATTAACGAGATTTAAAAATAGTCCATGTTCAACTACCCCAACTTGTTGAATGAGTTTAGTTGCTAAAGCTTGAGGATTTTCAATTTGCTGTAGATGTAAATCAATTATAAAGTTACCTGAATCAGTTTTTTTCTTTTGTTGATCGGCGGTTAAACGAAAAGTGGGCTGATAACCAGCTTGCTGGAAACGTTCAAAAATTTTTTGGCTACCGTAAGGAATAACTTCAACGGGAAGAGGAAAAGCACCTAACTGCTTTTTTAGCTTGCTTTGATCAACAATCCAAACGTTTTTCTTTGAGTTAGTAGCGACAATCTTTTCGAAAAGTAAAGCTGCACCACCGCCTTTGATTCCTTGAAAATCAGCACTGATTTCATCGGCACCATCAATTGTCATATCAATTTGTTCAACTTCATCAACTGATTTCAATTTAATTCCACATTTTTGGGCTAAATCAGCAGTTGCGTTTGAAGTAACGACACCAGTAATGTTTAGTTTTTCTTCGGCAACTCTTTTGCCTAAGGCTTCAACTAAATAACGAACAGTACTTCCGGTTCCTAAACCGACGATTGTCTGATCTTCAACTAATTCGGCAGCTTTTTGACCAACTTGTTGTTTTAATTGATTCTGATTCATAAATTTTTAACTCCCTTGAAAATATTTATTGATTGATTAAATGATGTTTAAATTCAGGATGCTGTGAAAAAAAGAATTTAGCATAAGGACAAAGTGGCAAGATCTTGAATTCCTGAAACTCGTTTACTTGCATAAAAGCAGTTAGCAATTTTTCAGCCCAGCCTTGATGACGTTTTTGCGGATCGACCCAAGTATGTTCAAGTAAAATTATTTTTTGTTCTGAAAGTTTGCAAATTCCTAAATGAGCAACTGGTTTAAATGTATTTGTTTCAGTAAAAAGGTCGAAAGAACTATTCGACAAGATCTGTTCCATAAAATCACCTCGATTGAATTATAGCATATGAAGTTCTGAATTACTGCGGCTGTTATCTAGGTATTTTATGGTAGAATGAATAATACAAACAAAATGAAAAAGAGAGTTGATACATATGAAGCGTGGTTTTAAAATTGTTAGCAGTTATGCTGATAAAAAGATTAAGTTGCCAGTTAGAGCAACTCAACAAGCAGCTGGTTATGATTTTTTTGCTGCTAAAGATTTTATTTTACCAAGTATTTGGCAGCCTAAATTTATTAAAGTTTTATGGCAACTGATTATTAAATCGGCGACAGAGATTTCAGAGACTGAAACCCAGGTAGCTGAAAAGAGTTTGCAACCATTATTGGTGCCGACTGGAATTAAAGCTTACATGCAGCCAGATGAATTTTTACTTTTAGCGAACCGTTCCAGTAATCCGTTGAAGCGACGCTTAATTTTACCTAATGGAGTTGGGATTGTTGATGCAGATTACTATAATAATCAAACAAATGAAGGGGAAATTTTTTTTCAATTGTTAAATTTTGGATTGAAAGATCGACTAATCAAAAAAGGCGAGCGGATAGGTCAAGGAATTTTTCTGCCGTTTTTGGCAGTTGATGCTGAAGTTAAACCACAGCAAAAGCGTCAAGGTGGGTTTGGTTCATCCGGAAAATAAGAATCTTTAAAGAACTATCAAATATTTAGGTTGATTTAAATCGGTTATGGTAGGATATGTGAAATAAGGAGGGTATATGGCTAAAGTTAAGACACAGTATGTATGTCAGAATTGCGGATATAGTTCACCGCGTTACCTAGGTCGTTGCCCCAATTGTGGCAACTGGAATAGTTTAGTTGAAGAAATTGAAGAGTCTTCTAACAAAAAAAACAATAATTGGGCTACAGTTGGCGACCATCGATCAAGCAAACCACAGTTACTAAGTCAAGTTGATGTTCATGAGAGTCCACGTTATGTAACCAAAATGGCTGAACTTAATCGAGTCTTGGGTGGCGGAATTGTTCCAGGATCGTTAGTTTTAATTGGTGGAGATCCCGGAATTGGTAAATCAACATTATTAATGCAAGTTTCAGGTCAATTAGCAGCGGCTAAAAAGAAAGTTTTATATGTTTCAGGAGAAGAGAGTGCCTTGCAGATTAAACTGCGTTCGCAACGTTTGGGGGTTAGTGGAGACTGTTTCTATCTTTATCCAGAAACAGATATGCAAGTAATTCGGCAAGCAGCTAGTCAATTAAAACCAGATTTTATGGTAATTGATTCGGTTCAGACGATGCAAGAGCCAGAGCTGACTTCGGCAATTGGCAGTGTTGCTCAAATTCGAGAAGTTACTGCGGAATTATTGAAAATTGCTAAGACAAATGATATTACAATTTTTATTGTGGGACATGTAACTAAGGGGGGAGCAATTGCTGGCCCCAAAATTTTGGAACATATGGTAGATACAGTTTTATATTTTGAAGGTGACTTACATCACGCCTATCGAATTTTAAGAGCTGTAAAAAATCGCTTTGGTTCAACTAATGAAATTGGAATTTTTGAAATGCGAGAAAGTGGTTTGGCAGAAGTGGCCAATCCATCGGAAATTTTTTTAGAAGAACGACTGCAAGGGGCAACTGGATCGGCTGTGGTAGCGTCTCTTGAAGGAACTCGGCCAATTCTGGCAGAGGTTCAAGCACTAGTAACGCCAACTGCTTTCGGCAATGCTAAACGCACAACTACTGGATTGGATCACAATCGGGTATCTTTAATTATGGCAGTTTTAGAAAAAAGGGCTGGTTTGTTATTACAAAATCAAGATGCTTATCTAAAGGCGGCAGGTGGTGTTAAACTGGATGAGCCAGCAATTGATTTGGCTTTAGCAATTAGCATTGCTTCAAGTTATCGCGACCTTGGCACGCGTCCAACGGATTGTTTTATCGGTGAATTGGGCTTGACTGGTGAGGTTCGCCGAGTTAATCGAATTGAGACACGGGTCGTTGAAGCTGCAAAATTAGGCTTTAAACGAGCAATCATTCCGAAAAATAATTTGACGGGCTGGCAGGTGCCAGCGGCAATTGAAGTTTTGCCGGTAACGACTTTAGCTCAAGCCTTAAAAGTAGTTTTTGCAAAATAAGTTGAAAGGAGTAATAGAATGCGTAGAAAAATCATTAAAATTATCTTTATCGCACTGGGAATTGGCGCAGGTTATTCATTTATGCCATATTTATGGCTGATTGCCGGGATGCGCACTAATTTTTATTTAAACAATGCTTTTGTTAATATGGTGGTTGGTTTGCTAGTAATGCTTGTGGTTTCAGTTTTTGCAACCACACCATTGGAAAATGCTATAAAAAAAATTGAGGCTAGTTTAGCTCGGCAAAGTCCCTTAATCATTATCTCAACAAGTGTGTCAACTGTAATTGGCTTATTGATTGCAGTTTTGATTTCAACCTTGTTTTCGCATTCGCAATTATTTTTCTTAAATACGATTTTGCCAATAATTTTAATGTTGATTTTAGGATACTTAGGTTTTATTGTCGGCAAGAACCATCTAGATGATTTGAAGAAATTATTGGTAATTAGAAAAAAGAATGAACAGAAAATAAGAAAGGATGAACAGTCACCAGTTTTAGAACGAAAAGTCGATGATAATTTTCATCGGTTGAAGTTATTAGATACCAACATTTTGATTGATGGTCGGATTTATGATTTAGTTCAAACCGGATTTATTGAAGGAAAACTAGTAGTTCCAAATTTTGTTTTGTATGAATTGCAATATATTGCTGATTCGGCTGATAGTGTGAAAAGAGTACGTGGCCGTCGTGGATTAGATATTTTGAACAAATTACGCAAAGAAAAGAAAACACCGGTTGAAATGTATGAAGGCGACTTTGAAGATATTGCTGAAGTCGATAGCAAATTAATTAAGTTAGCTAAAATGATCGATGCAGTCATCATTACCAATGACTATAATTTGAATAAAGTTAGTGAATTTCAAAATGTTGAAGTTTTAAATGTTAATGCCTTAGCTAAGGCGTTACGGCCACGGGTGGTTCCTGGTGAAAAAATGACAGTTACGGTTATTAAAAATGGAACCGAACGGCAGCAAGGGGTTGCGTATCTTGATGACGGAACAATGATTGTTGTTGAAGATGGACGATATTATTTGAACAAGCAAGTTGAAGTTGAGGTTACTAGCGCTTTGCAAACAGATGCTGGTCGCATGATTTTCGCCAAACCATCCCACTCAACTCGTGGAATCAAAGAAAAAAATTAGTTTGTGCGGCGATAGTAGGTTTATTTTTTCAATTTTTCAGTGTAAAATATCGGTTGTATCGACTATTTTTATTGAATAGTTAAAATCAAAATAGGAAGAGGCGCTAACATTGGCAGATAAAAAGATTCGTGTACGTTATGCTCCGAGTCCGACCGGTCATTTGCATATCGGCAATGCCCGGACTGCATTGTTTAATTATTTATTTGCTCGTCACAATGGCGGCACATTTGTAATCAGGATTGAGGATACTGACTTAAAAAGAAACATCGCGGACGGTGAAAGAAGTCAGTTAGATAACCTAAAGTGGTTAGGAATGGATTGGGATGAAGGTCCAGACAAGCCAGGTGATTTTGGGCCTTATCGTCAATCTGAAAGGCTTTCAATTTATAAGCCTTTAATCCAAAAGTTATTAGATAATGGACAAGCTTATGAATCATTCGTGACTGAAGAGGAGCTAACTAAGCAACGTGAAGAACAGCGTGCACAAGGAGTTGCCCCTCATTATGTTTATGAATATCAGGGAATGACTGCGGAAGAAATTAAAGAAAAACAGGCGGCAGATAGAGCTGCTGGTCTGAAGCCAGTTGTTCGAATTCGAGTTCCTGAGAATAAAACTTATGAGTTTGATGACATCGTTAAAGGACCAATCAGCTTTGATTCGGATACAATTGGTGGTGACTTTGTTATTCAAAAACGTGATGGTATGCCAACTTATAATTTCGCAGTAGTAGTTGACGATCATATGATGCAGATTACTCATGTATTGCGTGGCGATGATCATATTGCTAATACTCCTAAACAATTAGTTGTTTACGAAGCATTTGGTTGGGAACCACCAGTCTTTGGACATATGACTTTGATTATTAATACAGAAACAGGTAAAAAGCTATCTAAACGTGATGAAAGTGTCTTGCAGTTTATTGAACAGTATCGTGAACTTGGGTATTTGCCAGATGCAATGTTTAATTTCATTACTTTACTGGGGTGGTCACCGGTTGGGGAAAAAGAAATTTTTACTCGCAAGCAGTTAATTAAAATGTTTGATCCCAAGCGTCTGAGCCGATCCCCGGCTTCATTTGACGGCAAAAAATTGGAATGGGTTAATAATCAATATGTTAAGAATGCCCGGATGGATCGGATTGCTAACGAATCAATCAAACAATTGATTAGAGCAAAACGATTACCCGAAAACCCCGATGCAAAAACAGTTGCTTGGGCGCGTTCTTTAACTGATTTGTTTAAACAGCAAATGTCATATATGGGAGAAATTATTGATTTATCAGGAATTTTCTTCCTTGATCCACCAGTTTTAGATGAGGCAGCTAAGACGGAATTACGGGATGAAAATGCTGTTTTAGTCTTAGAAAAATTCATTGAAAAAGTTAAAAGCATGCCGTTATTTGATGCAGGTGAAATTCAAAATGCAATTTTTGATATTCAAGCAGAAACCGGAGTTCGTGGTCGGAAATTATATATGCCAATTAGAATTGGGACAACTCGTAAATCTCACGGCCCAGAGTTGGCAGCTTCGGTTGAATTATTAGGGCGCAAAAAGGCGTTAGCTCATTTAGAGCAAACCTTAACTGAAATGAAAAATCTCAAATAATAAAAATTATTTTGGAAGATAGCAGAAGGGTTCGGAGCAAGTAACTTGTCCCGGCCCTTTAATTATATGGTAAAATTCAAATGAGGAGGCGATTTGATTGCTTCAAATGTATAATACATTAACTAAACAAAAAGAAAAATTTAAGCCATTAGTTCCCGGGACTATTAAAATGTATGTTTGTGGTCCGACAGTATATAATTATATTCATATTGGTAATGCGCGTAGTGCGGTTGCTTTTGATACGATTCGGCGTTATTTAGAATTTCGCGGTTTCCAAGTTGAATATGTTTCTAATTTTACGGATGTTGATGATAAAATTATTCGGGCTAGTCATGAGCAACAGATTACACCACAACAATTAGCCGATAAATATATCGCAGCTTTTTATGAAGATACCGCTGCTTTGAATATTAAGCGAGCTACTTTAAACCCACGGGTAACAAAAACAATGCCAGAAATCATCGAATTTATTCAAGTGTTGATCGATAAGGGCTACGCTTATCAATCAGCTGGAGATGTTTATTATCGAGCACGGCATTTTAAAAACTATGGCCAGCTTTCAGGTCAATCAGTTGATGAGTTGGAACTTGGCGCGAGCGAACGACTGAACGCAATTGATGAAGAAAAAAAAGAAGATCCATTGGACTTTGCTTTATGGAAAGCTGCTAAGCCGGATGAAATTTTCTGGCAGTCACCTTGGGGTAAAGGACGTCCTGGGTGGCATATTGAGTGTTCCGTCATGGCAACTAAATATTTAGGTGAGACAATTGATATTCATGCTGGTGGTCAAGACTTGGAGTTTCCACATCATGAAAATGAGATTGCCCAAAGTGAAGCGGAAACTGGCAAAAAATTTGCTAATTACTGGTTACACAATGGCTTTGTAACGATTGGTGAAGATGATGCCAAAATGAGCAAATCACTGGGGAACTTTGTGACGGTTCATGATTTATTAAAGAAAATTGATCCCCAAGTTTTACGTTTCTTTATGGCAACAACTCAATATCGACGACCGATTCGGTATAGTCAAACTAATTTAAGAGAAGCTGCGGCTAACTTATTGAAGCTAAAAACAGCTTATCATAATGCAACTTATCGATTAAAAACGGCGATTGATGAACCACAATCAACAGCTTGTCAAGAACTAATAACTCAGCAACAACAGAAATTTACAGCTGCAATGGACGATGATTTTAATGTTCAAAATGCTGTGATGGCGATTTATGAATTGGCCAAGCAGTTGAATATTTATGTTACGTTACCTAAAGTTAGCCACCAAGACTTGCTTAGCCTCCAGCAGACCTTAGTCAAATTAACTGCAGTTTTAGGAATTAAACTATCAGACCAGACTAAAGATCATGATTTGACTGAACAAGTCGAAAAATTAATTGCACAGCGAAATCAAGCTCGACAGCAGCAAGACTTTGCTCAAAGTGATGCAATTCGTGATCAGTTAAAAGCCAAGGGTATTTTGCTAGAAGATACCCCACAGGGAACAAGGTGGAAATTTGCAAATGAATGAAAATGTAGCTGATTTAAATGGCATTGCACTAGCCTATATGGGGGATGCTGCCTATGAGGTTTTTGTCCGAGCTCATTTGTTGCGTAATGGATTAACTAAACCAAATAAATTACATCATCGAGCGACACACTTTGTATCAGCTAAAGCTCAGGCATGGCTAATTGAACAAATGCAAGAAACTAAGCAGTTAACGACTGAAGAATTAGAGTTTTTTAAAAGAGGGAGAAATGCCAAAAGCCATACAACAGCTAAAAATACTGACGTAATGACTTACCGAATTTCAACTGGTTTTGAGGCTGTTTTTGGCTATTTGTATTTAAGCGGTCAAACTCAACGATTACAAGAATTAGCTGAGTGGTGTATCGAACAAGTTGAAAGGAAGCAAAATGAAACAAAAACCAAATGATGAGCAAGACAAGCAAACAGAATTTATTAGTGGGCGTCATCCTGTTTTAGCAGCACTTGAAAGTGAAAGGCCAGTTAATAAAATTTTTTTACAGAAAGGAATTCAACCGAGTTTTGCTGCAAAAATTGAAAAACTAGCCAAACAAAGAAAGATAATTATTTCACGTGTTCCTAAAACGAAGTTGGATGAGTTAACTAAACAGCAAAATCATCAAGGTGTTTTGCTAACTCTAGCAGCTTATCAGTATGCTGATTTAAATGAAATCTTACAACAAACAACCCAACACCATCAGGATCCTTTTTTATTGATTCTAGATAATATCGAAGATCCCCATAACTTGGGATCAATCATGCGAACTGCCGATGCAGCTGGGGTTACCGGAATCATTATTCCGCAACGGCGAGCAGTCCAACTGACTGCAACCGTTGCTAAAACTTCAACTGGCGCAATTGAGCATGTGCCAGTTGCCCGAGTTAGCAATTTGGTTCAGACTGTCAAACAATTAAAAAAGGAAAACTTTTGGATTTTTGGTACAGATATGGCGGGACAGGATTATCGACAATGGAATGCTCAAGGGCCAGTGGCTTTGATTATTGGTAACGAAGGTAAAGGGATCTCACCGTTATTAAAAGCACAATGTGATCAATTGTTAACAATACCGATGATTGGACATGTGCAAAGCCTTAATGCTAGTGTTGCGGCTGGATTATTGATTTATCAAGGATTTACTTCAAGAGGTAATTAGTATGAAACGTAACATTTTGATTGTTGATGCTTATAATATGATTGGTAATTGGCCAAAATTGAATAAATTAAAACAAGCTGGTCGCTTGGAAGATGCCCGTGATTCATTGTTGCATATCTTAGCTAATTTCAGGCGACAGCGAAATTATCAAATTATTGTGGTATTTGATGCTATGTATGTTCCCGGACTGGCTCAAAATTATCAGCAGACTGGTCTGGAAGTTGTTTGGACAGCTGAGGAGCAAACCGCTGATTCTTATATTGAAGCTTTGACTAAGCAATTACAGTCCCCGCTAACTTTAGTTACAGTTGCGACGAGTGATCAGGCCGAACAATGGACGATTTTTTCCCAAGGTGCAATGCGAATCCCAGCTTGGGAGTTGGAACGTGATATTAAACGAGCTGATCAAGAGATAAAGAATCAATCACAAAAATATCAGGATGAAGCTAGTGTCAGACGGGTTCCATGGGATAAACAGCAATTACAAAAATTGAATACTTTGCGAAAAAAATTAGAAGAGAAAAAAGATTCTAAGAATTGACAATTACTTTATTGTCATGCTAAAGTTACACTGATTAAATGTGAGGAGAACTATTATGGCACAAAAGAAAATGGCATTAGCATGTTCGGAATGTGGTTCACGTAATTATACAATTACTGCTAACCCGAATCGTGTTGAACGACTGCAGGTAAAAAAATTCTGTAAACACTGCAATCGGCATACACTCCATCAAGAGACACGTTAGGAGGAACAGAAGTGAAATTTTACAGAAGCGTAATTAAAGCCATGAAAGAAACAACTTGGCCAACTAGAAAAGAAGCGTTTAATGATACTTCGACTGTTATTTTAACGTCAGTTTTATTTGCAATCTTTTTTGCAATTGTTGATTTTGCAGTTCAATGGGCACTTAAATTTTTGGTTTAGCAAATTTAAAATTAAAAATCAGTTTCATTTTATGGTATAATGTTTTCAACGAGAAAACTTCGGTCTATACGAAGTTTTTTTATTTTACCCTTAAGGAGGACAGAAGATGGCGGAGACGTTAGAAAAAAGATGGTATGTTTTACATACCTATTCTGGATATGAAAATAAAGTTAAGACAAACTTAGAGTCCCGAGCACAATCAATGGGAATGAAAGACTATATTTTTCGGGTAGTTGTTCCTGAAGAAGAAGAACATGAAACTACTAAGACTGGTAAAGATAAGGTTGAAAGTAAAAAAACTTTTCCAGGATATGTTTTAGTTGAAATGGTTATGAGTGATCAATCATGGTATGTTGCACGAAACACTCCCGGCGTAACCGGATTTGTTGGTTCACATGGGGCTGGTAGTAAGCCGGCACCATTGCTAGATGAAGAGGTTGAGCTGATTTTACGTCGTTTGGGAATGAGTTCACGACATGTTGATTTTGAGGTAGAGGTTGGCGAATCGGTTACAATTATCGAAGGCGCTTTTGCTGGACTTGTTGGCAAAGTGATTGAAATTGATCGTGAGAAAATGAAATTACGTGTTAATATTGACATGTTTGGTCGCGAAACAGCAACTGAATTAAATTATGATCAAGTTGATAAATTAGTTTAAGCTATTGTATTAATTTTGAATCAATGATATACTGTAAAAGTATGTTTTGCATGCATGTGGGAGGCTAAATAAAGCTAGCCATCCGTACCACGCACGGACTTTAAGGAGGTATGTACCGTGGCTAAAAAAGTTGTTAACGTTGTTAAGTTACAGATTCCTGCTGGTAAAGCAACACCAGCTCCCCCAGTTGGACCAGCTTTAGGACAAGCTGGAATCAATATTATGGGATTCACTAAGGAATTTAATGCTCGGACTGCTGATCAGGCTGGCATGATTATTCCTGTTGTGATTAGTGTTTATGAAGATCGGTCATTTGATTTTGTAACCAAAACTCCCCCAGCTGCTGTTTTATTGAAAAAAGCTGCTGGCGTTGAACATGGTTCTGGCGAACCGAATACCAAGAAGGTTGCAACAGTAACCAAAGATCAGGTTAAGGAAATCGCAGAAACAAAAATGCAAGATCTAAACGCTGCAGATGTTGAAGCTGCAATGCGCATGGTTGAAGGTACTGCACGAAGCATGGGCTTTGTTGTAGAAGATTAGTTTTCTACGGTCCTGCTTCTCAGTCGGATGCGCTGTGAAAACAGCTGCGTCAAGTGGGAGGTATATCCGTTACACCACAATTGCAAGGAGGAAATAAACCAATGGCTAAAAAAGGTAAAAAATATCTCGAAGCTGCTAAGCAAGTCGAGGAAGATAAATCATATAATGTTACAGATGCACTTGAATTAGTAAAGAAAATTGACTTTGCAAATTTTGATGCAACCGTCGAAGTTGCATACAATCTGAATTTGGATACCAAACAAGCAGATCAGCAGCTACGTGGCGCAGTTGTAATGCCAAGTGGTACTGGTAAAGAACAGAAAGTTGTTGTATTTGCTAAAGGTGCTAAAGCTAAAGAAGCTACGGAAGCAGGTGCTGATGTGGTGGGCGATGATGATTTAGTACAACGTATCCAAGATGGCTGGCTTGATTTTGATGTTGCAATTGCAACACCTGATATGATGGCTAAGGTAGGTCGTTTAGGACGTGTTTTAGGACCTAAAGGCTTAATGCCAAACCCTAAGACTGGAACAGTTACAATGGATGTTGCTAAAGCAGTTAGTGAATCTAAAGCTGGTAAGGTTACTTACCGGACAGACAAAGCTGGTAATGTGCATGTTCCATTAGGCAAGGTTTCATTTAGTGTTGAGGATTTGACTGCTAACTTTAATGCTATCCAAAGTATTATTGCTAAAGCTCGTCCGGCTTCAGTTAAGGGACAATATATTAAGCATGTTTCACTTGCTTCGACTTTCGGACCAAGTGTTACCCTTGATAGCAACGCTCTTTAAAATGCTAATTTAAAATGATAGTTGACTTCAATTAGGATCTATGGTATTCTAATTGAGGTCAATTTTTTATGACTCTACCTAAGACTCAGGTGGCGTATGCCTTAATGTTATTGCCTGCCGAGGAGTAATGATTAATTATTTACTTGGAAAAATAGTCTCTGTGTCTAGGTGGACATAGGGATTTTTATATAGGAAAGTCAGACCGAACATTCATATATAGGAGGTGAAGACTAATGAGTAAAGAAATTATTGCTAAGAAAGCAGCAGTTGTTGACGAAGTTACTGAAAAGTTTAATAGTGCTGTTTCTTGCGTAGTCGTTAATTACCGTGGTGTTACCGTGGAAGAAGTAACTGAATTACGTAAAGAGTTACGTGAAGCAGGTGTTGAATTCCGCGTTATTAAAAACACTTATTTAAAGCGGGCTGCTGATAAGGCAGGTTATGAAGGTCTTGATGATACATTTTCAGGTCCAACTGCAGTTGCATTTTCAAAGGATGATGTTGTTGCACCTGCTAGAATTTTGGCGAAATTTGCTAAAGATATCGATGCTCTTGAGATTAAGGGTGGGATTATCGAAGGCAAGGTTGCTTCTTTGGAACAAGTCGAAGCAATTTCCAAGTTGCCAAACCGCGAAGGTATGTTATCAATGTTGCTTTCAGTATTGCAAGCACCAGTTCGCAACTTTGCTTATGCAGTTAAAGCTGTCGCTGAAAGTAAAGACGGCGAAGACGCTGCTTAGTTAAATATTATAATAAAGATAAAACCAAAATGGAGGAAACAAAAATGGCATTAGATAAAGATCAAATCATTGCTGATTTAAAAGAAGCCAGCATTCTTGAATTAAACGACTTAGTAAAAGCTATCGAAGATGAATTCGGTGTATCTGCAGCAGCTCCTGTTGCAGCAGCTGGTGCTGGCGCAGGTGCCGCAGAAGCTGAAAAAGATTCATTTGATGTTGAATTAACTGAATCAGGCGACCAGAAGATTAAAGCTATCAAAGTAATTCGTGAAATTACTGGTCTTGGCTTGAAGGATTCAAAAGCTTTAGTTGATAACGTACCTTCAGTTGTTAAGGAAGGCGTTGCTAAAGACGAAGCAGAAGATATGAAAGCTAAACTTGAAGCAGTTGGCGGAGTTGTTACTCTTAAATAGTTAACTGCCTTTTCAAAGTATTAGGTCAAAGAACCAACAATAATTGTTGGTTCTTTTTTTTTCAAAACTTCTCTTAAATTTAGCTCAAAAGATTGCTGATTTGCTTAAGATTGTGGATAATAAATGACAAGGACTAAACAAGGCGGTTTTGAAAAGTGAATGAAATGAAAAAAATAGTTAGTTGGGTCGAAAAGCGAATGTTAATTTTTAAATTGATTTTCGTTTTATCAGTTTTAATTTTTGTATTTTTTGAATTTGGTAGAATTGCTAAGCAGATGTCATGGAGTGAGATTTCGCATGATTTAATGACAACCAATCCAATAGCTATAGGAATTATGTTAATTGTTGGTTTTTTAGCAGTTACACCGATGCTGATGTATGACATAGTTATGGTTAGTTTTGTTCCAGGAGAGTTTTCAAAAAAATATCTTTTAAAAAGTGGCTGGATTACTAATACTTTTACTAATCTGCTAGGTTTTGGCGGTTTGATTGGTGCAACTTTACGAGCAAACTTTTATAGTAAAAAAGCAACAAAAGGGCAAATTATTGCTGCGCTTTCTAAAATTGCAATTTTTTTATTGTCAGGATTATCTTTATGCTGCTGGCTAGTTTTGCTTGCAATTACATTGGGGGTAATTAGAACTGGGTTTTCACAGTATTTGATTTGGCTCGTGGGTGGTGGATTATACTTCCCTTTAGTTTTGTTCTTTACCTTGAGAAAGAATCACGGTGTTTTCCGAGATTTGAACTCAAAACAAGAAACATTGTTGATTATTGGTTCAGCTACTGAATGGTTATCGGTTAGTTTGTTTTTTGTTTTAATTGGTTGGCTGTTGGGAGTAGATCAAAAACTTCCCGAAGTATTTATGCTCTATATCGTTTCTTCAATTCTTGGTATTATTTCTCTAGTACCAGGAGGACTAGGTTCGTTTGATGTTTTCATGTTAATTGGTTTGGGGACATTAGGGGTGCCAAGTGCAACAGCAGCTGTTTGGTTACTATTTTATCGAATTTTTTATTATATTTTACCGTTCATTGTTGGGGTAATCTTTTTTATTCATACTTTAGGCAGTCGAATAAATGAATATTTAGATGGGTTACCAAGCTCGATTATGCATAAAGCAGCTCATGGAATATTGACTTTGTTATTATACAGTTCGGGCATTTTAATTTTATTAGATGCAATGGTTCCAAATTTAGCATTCAATAACGATTTTTTAATTAAATTTTATCCCTATACTTTATTTTTTGTTGGTCAGTTAACAAGTGTATTATGTGCTTTTATGCTTTTGGGTCTAGCTCGTGGAATTGAGGCTAAAATTAAAAGAGCATACTGGCCAACGATTATTTTCTTAATTATAGGAATGATTGACACAGTTCGCTATGGCTTTTCTTGGGGCGTATTAAGCTTCTTAAGTATTGTCTTGATCCTAGTGATTTTTTCACGAAGAGAACTGTATCGGCAGCGCTTTGTTTACTCCAGCGAAAAAATGTTTTTAGATGGAGTTTTATTTGCTTCAGTTTCAATTCTCTATGCAATTATTGGAGCAATTAATTCACCACATTATATTTTACACCATCATATACCATCAGTTTTGATTTTCCCTTCCGAGCAAACTTGGTTTTCCGGGTTTATTGGTTTGTTATTGGCAGCGGGAGTTTTATGGCTGACTTTTAGTTATCTAGCAAATTTTGGAATGAGTTCAATTGATGAACTACCAGATTTAGGGCGAGCTCGAAAATTAATTGAAAAATATGGTGGTAATGAAACGAGCCATTTGGTTTATCTTAAGGATAAATGTTTGTTTTTTTACCAAGATAATGGAGAAGATCAATTATTTTTGATGTATCGACATAAAGCTAATAAATTAATTATTATGGGGGAACCAGTTGGTAATCGAAAATATTTAAATGAAGCAGTTAGTCAATTGTTACAATTAGCAGATCTAGAAAATTGTCAATTAGTCTTCTATGAGGTTAATTCAGAGCTAACCTTATTATTGCATGAATTTGGTTTTGATTTTATTAAAATGGGTGAAGAAGGTCTGGTGGACATCACTAATTTTACCCTAAGTGGCAAAAAGCAACGGGCACAGCGAGCTTTAATGAACAAGCTGGTCCGTAATGGCTATAATTTTGAAATTCTGGAACCACCTTTTTCAACAGAACAATTAAATCAGCTCAAAGGAATTTCAGATGAATGGTTGGCGGGTCAACTGGAAAAAGGTTTCTCGATGGGCTTTTTTGACCGAGATTATTTGCAGCAAGCACCAATTGCAATTGTTCGTGATGGTGATAATACTATTGTTGCTTTTGCCAATTTGATGCCAGTCAATGAAAATATTTTATCAGTAGATTTAATGCGCTATGGAAGAAAAGTTGCTGATGGAGTAATGGATATGATTTTTATCAAATTATTTGAGTATGGACAGGCTCAAGGATACCATTACTTTAATTTAGGAATGGCTCCTTTGGCAAATGTCGGTTACTCTAAATATAGTTTTCTGGAAGAAAAAGCTGCTCATTTACTATATGAATATGGTTCACATTTTTACGGGTTTCAGGGACTGCGCTCTTATAAAAATAAGTATGTAACTGATTGGCGTCCTAAGTATACTGCATATCGGAGACGTAGTTCAATTTTAGTTACAATGTTGCAGTTAACCAGTGTGGTTAATCGACGCCAGCAAATTATTAAGTTACCAACAGTACCTTTGCCAGCAGCTTTTTTGAATCGTTTTTTAAAACTTAACCCACCAAGTAAACGCTAAAACTGATTTAGTAATTATTATGAAAAATCGGTTTACAGTAAAAGAGGCAATTTTCAGATCTTAAAATCTGAAAATTGCCTCTTTTATGAGCATTTTTTAAAATTTATTTTTTTCTTGAGTACCAATTAAGTAATCATTATCGCCCATTGGTTCAACATCTCCTAATAAATAACCATTTCCAACTTGTGAGAAAAAGTCGTGGTTAGCTGTTGAAGTTGAGATACCGTTCATTACAACTGGATCAACATCATCTGCAGTGTCAGGAAATAGTGGGTCTAGCCCTAAGTTCATCAAGGCTTTATTGGCATTATAGCGTAAAAAGACTAATACTTTTTCACTCCAACCTACTTGGTCGTATAATTCATGCGTATATTGTTCCTCATTATTGTACAAATCATAAAGAGTATCATAAATCCAAGATTTCAATTCTGTTTGTTCATCAGAGCTTAGTTCATTAAAGCCTAATTGAAATTTATAACCTATATAGGTTCCATGAACTGATTCATCACGCAAAATTAGTTTAATAATTTCACCGACGTTAGCTAATTTATTATGTCCTAACCAATAAAGCGGAGTATAAAATCCTGAGTAGAATAAAAAGGTTTCTAACAAAACAGAAGCAACTTTTTTTTGTAAGACAGAACCCTCAAGATAAATCTGATCAATTTTTTTGGCCTTGTATTGTAAAAATTGATTACTATGAGTCCACACAAAAATTTCTTCAATTTCTTTTGGAGTATTCAGTGTTGAGAAAATAGACGAGTAACTTTTGGCATGAACCGATTCCATAAATTGAATGTTATTTAAAACAGCACGTTCATGTTGGGTACGGATATCATGCATTAATGAAGCCATTCCGTCTTGTGACTGCAAGGTATCTAGCAGGGTTAGCCCGCCAAAAACATGCTCGACAACTAATTTATTTTCTGCTGACATTTTCCGCCAATCTGCTAAATCATTAGAGAGCGGGATGCGAGTATCTAGCCAAAATTGTTCAGTTAGTTTTTCCCAAGTTGCTTTATCTATTTGATCTTCTAATTCGTTCCAGTTAATTGCACGATAAAAATCTTCCGTCATGATTTTACTCCTTACTTAAATAACGCAGCTTTCACATTCATTGGCGCCAACTTCTGTTTGATCATCAGTGAAGGTGCGGACATAATAAACTGATTTTATTCCTTTATTGTGAGCATAATTTCGTAAAATACTTAGATCTCGTGTTGTCATTTTATCAGTTCGACCTTTTTTCCATTCATAAAGGCCAGTTGGAATAGTAGAACGCATGAATAAGGTTAAACTCATTCCTTGATCCACGTGTTGTTGTGCCGCAGCATAGGTATCAATAACTTTACGCATATCGGTGTCATAAGCCGATTGATAATACGGTAATGTTTTATTTGATAGATAGGGAGCAGGATAATAGATTTTCCCAATTTTTCTTTCTTGGCGTTCTTCAATTCGATTGATAATCGGGTGTAAGCTGGCAGTAGTATCGTTAATATAGGAAATTGAACCATTTGGTGCAACAGCCATTCGATTCTGATGATAAAGTCCATCTTGCATGACATTTTTCTTTAATTCTGCCCAATCAGCAGTTGTCGGAATAAAAATTCCAGCAAAAAGTTCGCTTATTCGTTGAGTCTGGGGACCATAATTATGTTGTAAATATTTGTCAAAATAACTACCATCTGCGTAACTACTTTGTGCAAAATCTGCAAAAGTTTCTTGTCGCTCACGAGCAATTTGATTAGAAGCTTTTAAAGTCCAATAATTCAACAGCATGAAGTAAACACTAGTAAAATCGATTGCTTCCGGTGAACCATAATGAATTTGATTTTTAGCTAAGAAAGCATGTAATCCCATTGCTCCAAGACCAATCGTATGTGCTAAATGATTACCTTTTTGAATTGAGGGCACAACATCGATATCAGAGTGGTCAGTAACAAAAGTTAATGCTCGAACCATTGTTTCGACTGAAGAACCAAAATTAGGTGAAGCCATTAAGTTAACAATATTAGTTGAACCTAAGTTACAGCTAATATCGGTCCCCATTTCATCATAGTTTTGTTGGTTGTTAATTGTAGAAGGTCGTTGTACTTGTAATATTTCAGAACAAAGATTACTCATAATAATTTTCCCAGCAACTGGATTTGCACGGTTAGCAGTATCAATATTAATTATATATGGATAGCCAGATTCTTGCTGAAGCTTACTGATCTCTGTTTCTAAATCACGAGCTTTAATTTTTTTCTTAGGGATATTAGGATTAGCTACCATTCTATCGTATTCTTTAGTAATATCAATGTAAGAAAAGGGCTTGCCATATTCACGTTCAACACCCCAAGGATCAAATAAATACATCTCAGCATCTTGCTGAGCAAGTTCATAAAATTTATCTGGAACAATTACGCCGAGTGATAAAGTTTTAATCCGAACCTTTTCATCTGCATTTTCTCTTTTAGCAGCTAGAAAGGCAATAATATCTGGATGAAAAACGTTTAAATAAACTACTCCGGCTCCCTGGCGTTGCCCCAACTGATTAGAGTAAGAAAAACTATCTTCTAATAATTTCATTACGGGAACGACTCCTGATGCAGCATTTTGAATGTCTTTAATGGGGGCTCCAGCTGCTCGCAAATTACTGAGTGTGATACCGACACCACCACCAATTCGTGATAGTTGTAGAGCAGAATTAATTCCACGTCCAATTGAATTCATATCATCGGTGATTTGAATTAAGAAACATGAAACTAATTCACCACGGCGCTTGCGACCAGCATTTAAAAAGCTGGGAGTGGCAGGTTGGTAACGTTGATGAATCATTTCATCTGCTAATTTTAAAGCTAATTTTTCGTCGCCGTCACCAAAATAAAGCGCGTTAGCTGCTACTCGATCAGTAAAGTTTTCTAAATACTGATTATTATCGTTGGTTTTTAACGCGTACTGAGCATAAAATTTATAGGCAGCCATAAAAGTTTTAAAATGAAAATCAGCTTTGATTAAAAAATCATATAGTTTTTCAATGAATGAAAAATCGTATTTTTCAATAAAACCATTTTCATAATAATTGTTTTCAATTAAGTAATTGAGCTTTTCTTTTAACGAAGAAAAGGTTAATAAATTTGGTTTAACATTTTCCGCTAAAAAGGCGGTTAAAGCTGCTTGATCCTTTTTCAAAGGAATTTGTCCGTCGACGGGGATGTTAATTTCATTATTCAAATCATAATAACTAACTTGATCAACATCAATTTGTTTAAGACCCATTTGTTGCACCACTTTCTTAAATTAGGGGGATTAAAACTAGCAAGAGTTTCGCCAAAGCAATCGGCGAAACTCTTTAAAATAAAATGTGCTAAAATTAAGATACTACTGTGCCAATAAACTTTTCAATAAGTCTGGTCGGAAACCATTAATAATTGGATTACTGTTTTTCTCAATTACCGGAACGCTCCGAAAGCCCTTTTCTTTTAAGTAATCAATGTATTTAGGCTCTTGGCTAACATTATGTTCTTCAAATGAAATTTGATGTTCGGCTAAAAATTTCTTAGTCATTTTGCACTGAATGCAGTTATTTTTTGTATAAATTGCTAAACTCATAATTGGCACCTCTTATCAAGATATTGTATGCTTAGTATACAACATTTTTAAAAAATATCAAGCACACGACACTATATCTTGTGTAGCAGTAGCATAGCCGCCAATATATAGTGTTCAAGCGATTTGAGAGTCAAATGACTTCCAAAATAATAAAATGAGGTATTCAATGACAAATTATTATTTTTCACAAAATCCGAAGTTATTCATCATGAAAAAGAAAGAACAGTTCAACTTTTAGGGACACAACTAAATTTTATCACTGATAATGGCGTTTTTTCCAAAAATCGAATTGATTATGGATCGAAAGTTTTATTACAGGCAACTGAAAAAATTTCGCTTCCGCTTCAAGCCAAGATATTAGATGTTGGCTGTGGCTATGGGGCAATCGGCTTAACTTTGGCTAAAAAATATCCATCAGCTAGGATCGATTTAATTGATGTTAATCAATTAGCACTTGAATTGGCTAAAAAAAATGCTGAAGTGAATCAGATTTCTAATGTCAAAATTTGGAGCTCTGATATTTATACGCAGGTTCCAGAACAAGATTACCAGTTAATTATTACAAACCCACCAATTCGTGCAGGGAAAAAAGTTGTTCATGCAATCCTAACACAGGCATTTGAACATTTACAAATAGGTGGGCAGTTGCTAGCGGTCATCCAAAAAAAGCAAGGTGCACCTTCAGCGCAAAAAAAGTTGCAGACCGTTTTTGGTAATTGCCAAGTAATTATGCGAGATAAAGGATATTTTGTTTTACAAAGTTGTAAACAAGGAAATGATGCAACCTTATGATTAGACAAGAGCAGGAATATTATATGCGCGAAGCCCTATTTGAGGCTGATCGGGCCCGGATAATCGGGGAGGTTCCAATTGGCTGTGTAATTGTGTGGAAAGGTCAAATTATTGGCCGGGGCCACAATTTGCGTGAACATAGTCAAGATGCAACTTTACATGCTGAAATTTTGGCAATTCAAGAAGCTAATGCTTTCCTGAAGAGTTGGCGCTTAGAAGCAGCGCAATTGTTTGTAACTTTAGAGCCTTGTCCAATGTGCAGTGGGGCAATCATTAATTCCCGAATTGCTGAAGTTTATTATGGAGCAGCAGATCCGAAGGCTGGAACTGTTGGATCTTTAATGAATTTATTGCAGGATTCACGTTTTAATCATCAAGCAAAGGTTACTGCGGGAGTCTTACAAGCAGAATGTGCCGACCGTTTAAAAACCTTTTTTCGAGATATTAGACGACGGCGAAGAAAAAAATGCTAGAAGGCTGGAATTTTTTCGAATTATCATGTAAAATAGAGAGTGCCGTTAAGGCCTTGGGACAATGAGGTGTCTGTGAAGCGTGTCAGATCCGGAAGGAAGCAGCACTAAGCAGATTACAGCATGTGCCCCAAGTTAATTGGAAAGTAACCTCTCGATCTAAATTGCGATCGGGAGTTTTTTTTAAGTGAAAAGGAGTGCTTTTAAAGATGGGGTACCGGGCACTTTACCGCGTTTGGCGGCCACAGCAATTTGCAGATTTGGTTGGACAGCAGTTGATTACGCAAACGTTAAAAAATGCGATTGCAGCTGGTCAAACAAGTCATGCATATTTATTTACAGGACCACGTGGCACGGGGAAAACATCAGCGGCCAAAATTTTTGCTAAGGCCATTAATTGTCAACATCAGCAGGCTGGTGAGCCTTGCAATAAATGTGAAATTTGTCAAGCAATTACGCAAGGAAGATTGAACGATGTTATCGAAATTGATGCAGCTTCTAATAATAGTGTTGATGAGGTCCGCGACATTCGTGAAAAAGTTAAGTATGCACCAACTCAAGCACAATTCAAAGTTTATATTATCGATGAAGTGCATATGCTTTCTGCAGGTGCGTTTAATGCGTTATTAAAGACCCTGGAAGAACCGCCTGCCAATGTAGTTTTTATTTTGGCTACGACTGAACCGCATAAAATTCCGGCAACAATTATTTCACGTACGCAGCGCTTTGATTTTCGACGAATTGAAGATCAAGATTTGATTGAGCGAATGGAATATATTTTAAGTCAGGAAAAATTAGAATTTGATCCAGCAGCCTTACAAATAATAGCCAAAGCAGCGGCTGGTGGAATGCGTGATGCTTTGAGTATGCTTGATCAGGTTTTGTCTTTTGGTCATAATCAGGTTAATCTTGAAAATGCTCTTTTGGTAACTGGGAGTGTTTCTCAAGAGCAATTAGCTGTCTACTTAGAAGCTGTTTTTTCTCAAAAAGCAGCAATTGCTTTTCAGCAGCTGCAGCAATTATTAAGTGCTGGGAAAGACCCTAATCAGTTATTTGAAGGATTGATTGATTATTGTCGGCAATTATTATTGACCCAAGTTGAGAAAAACTCAACATCTGAAAAGCTAACTGAATTAGCAGATCAGGTTTCAGCTGAGACACTTTACCAGGCCTTAGATATTTTAAGCCAGCAGCAACAAGCGATGCGCTTTGCAACTCATCAAGATGTTTATTTAGATGTGGCAACCATTAAATTGTGCCGTATTGCTCACAAAGATGATGTAGCTGCTTCGGCTGCTGCAACAGAAAAAATAACTGAATTGCAAACAAAACTGACCCAAATGCAACAACAATTGAGCCGCTTACAGGCGCAAAGCCAGCAAGGTGAAGATGTACAACAGTTAACGCCACAAACAAAACGAGCGAGGACTTCGAGTCAGCCTAAGTTGAAAGTGAAACCCGATTTAAATAAAATTTATGCAGTTTTAGCTACGGCATCGAGGGCAAGTTTGGTCGAGGTTAAAGACGTTTGGCAGGATTTATTAAGCATGTTAGCTGTAACGCAACGCGCGGTGATGAATGTTAGCCAACCAGTTGCTGCTAGTGCAGATGCTGCAGTTGTCAGCTTTCAATATGATTTTTTGTTTGAAAAAGCGGCGCAAGACCAGCAGCTACAAAATGCGTTAACAGCAGATTTGGCAAAGCTACTGGGAAAAGATTTAAGATTGGTTTTCTTACCGCAAGCTCAATGGCCACAGGTTAGAAAAAAGTATCTCGTGGATCATCAAAATGATGGTGAGCCTAAGAATGGAGATGAATCCCCAGCAACACCAGATAATAATTTGACTACCGCTGAGAAAATTTGGGGCACGGCAGCTAAAAACTTAATTGAGTTAAAAGACGATTAAAAATTTGAAAGGGTGTTTTATAAATGATGCGTGGTATGGGAAATATGCAGGGCATGATGAAACAAATGCAGAAAATGCAAAAACAAATGAAAAAAGATCAGACAGCATTGGAAGAACGTGAATTTACAGGCCAAGCAAGTGACGAGATGGTAACTGTTAAATTTAATGGAAAAAAAGAGTTGCAGGATATTCAAATCAAACCAGAAGCAGTTGATCCAGATGATATTGAGATGTTGCAAGATTTAATTATCATGGCTGTTAATAACGCGATGGAAACAATAGATCAAGCTACACAGCAAACGATGGGAAAATATACTAATAATCTGCCTAAATTTTAATTTTAGAAAGGAAAATCTAGATGCAGTATCCAGAACCGATTGCTAAATTGATTGACAGTTATCTTCGATTGCCGGGAATTGGCGAAAAAACGGCAACGCGTTTAGCATTTTTTACAATTGATATGCAGCAAGAAGATGTTGATCAATTTGCAGCTGCTTTAAGGAATGCGAAGCGCGAGTTGCATTACTGCAGTATTTGCGGAAACATTACTGAGACTGATCCTTGTCAGATCTGTCGTGATCACAGTCGCGATCAGAGTAAAATTATTGTAGTTGAGCAAGCTAAAGATGTGATGTCATTAGAAAAGATGCGTGAATATCATGGCCTTTATCATGTTTTACAGGGAGTTCTTTCGCCAATGGAAGGCAAGGGACCGGATGATTTGAACATTACTTCTTTGATTGAACGACTGCAAAACCATGATCAGATTAAAGAGATTATTGTGGCCACAAATGCAACCCCTGAAGGTGAGGCAACCGCCATGTACTTAGCACGCTTATTGAAACCGGCTGGAATTAAAGTTACTCGTTTAGCACATGGATTAGCGGTTGGCAGTGATATTGAGTATGCTGATGAAATGACATTATTCAAGGCGATTGAAGGACGACAGGAAATCTAATTTGGAGGCGAGTTAAATGTTTGGAAGATCAAAACATAATTTGCGGCACGAATACGATGAGTACTTGCTGACTGCAATTGAAGCAGCAGCTGATAGTTGGGAAAAGGCCAAGCAAACGCGACAAGCGATGCGTGAAGAAGATGATGAGTTGAGCTCAGAAGTTGATTTGGCGGGAGCAAAATATACTTTTCTGTACTTAGAAGCCCGTCGCCGCAAGGTAAAGGCCCATTTTCGTCCTTCAATGGTTGAACATGATTAATAAATTTAAAAGAAACTTCTAAAACACGATTTTTTAATTGTATTTTAGAAGTTTTTTTAATAATTAGTTACTCTTGAAATTAGACAGGGTTAAAAGAGTAAAGTAAAATAAAGATAACTAGATTATAAAAGAGGTTGAAAGTTTGAAGGGAAAGTTTGTCACATTTGAAGGACTAGATGGTTCAGGAAAAACAAGTGTTTTAAAACGAATTGAAAAGTATTTGCAGCAAAAAACAACCATAAACTATTTATTGACCCGTGAACCAGGTGGTAACCAAATCGCAGAACGGATTCGACAATTATTGTTAGATGCAAACTCATTGGGAATGGACAGCCGTACGGAAGCACTGCTGTATGCTGCTTCACGGCGCCAACACTTGGTTGAAACAGTTTTACCAGCGTTAACCGCAGGAAAGTTAGTTTTGTGTGATCGTTATGTTGACAGTTCGATTGCTTATCAGGGAGCTGGTCGCCAGCTAGGTGAAGCAGAAATTGCTCAGTTAAATAACTTTGCAACGGATGGTTTACAACCTGAATTAACAATTTATTTTGATGTTCCACCGGCTGTTGGGTTAGCTCGGATCAATGCCCATCGAGTTAATGAGATTAATCGACTCGACCAAGAGTCAGAGATTTTTTATCAACGTGTACGCCGTTCATATTTAAAATTGAATACGACTTTTCCAGAAAGATTTATAAAAATTGATGCTACTGCAGAATTATCTGAGGTCAGCAACGAAACGCTTAGGGTATTACAAAATAGGCTACCTTTAATTTTTAAAAGTTAGCAGTGAACTGGAGGAAAATAAAATGAAAATGATCATTGCAATTGTTCAGGATAAAGACAGTAATCGTTTAAGTAATTTGTTTATTCAAGCTAATGTCAGAGCAACTAAATTGTCAACTACAGGTGGGTTCTTAAAATCAGGTAATACAACATTTATGATTGGAGTCGAAGATCAACGGGTAGAAGAAATTTTGGAACTAATTAAAGATTCTTCAAGGACGCGGAAACAATTTATGACACCACCGGTCAATTTAGATGCTTCGATGGATTCGTCAGCTGCCTATCCAATTGAGGTCCAAGTTGGCGGAGCAACGGTTTTTGTTTTACCGATTGATGCATTTCACCAATTTTAATTAAATAATTATGACAGAAAAAATGTTTGAAACACCAAAGCAACAAAAATTTCTTGCTAATTATTTTGCCAGCTTATTAAAACAAAACCAATTAGTCCATGCTTATTTACTAACGGGTCCAGCTGGCAGTGGCAAGCGCAGTTTAGCTCTGTGGGTAGCTGCTGGTCTATTTTGTTTACATCCAGAAACGACTGGTTCACCTTGTGGAAAATGTGCTGAGTGTCAACGGATTTTAACAGGCAATCATCCTGATGTGATTGATGTTGTTCCCGATGGGAGTAGTGTTAAAGTTGAACAGACTAGATTTTTAAAAGCTGAATTTTCTAAAAGTGGAGTTGAAGGGCGTCGGAAGGTAATCATTTTAGAATCAGCTGAAAAACTAACAATCAGCGCTGCTAACAGTCTTTTAAAATTTATTGAAGAACCAAGCGGACAAATGACTTTCTTTTTACTTGCTCAAAACGTTAATCAACTACTGCCGACAATTGTTTCTCGTTGCCAGTTGTTGAAAATGGTAATTCCCAGTGAAACACAGCGCAGTCAATTATTTGCCCAAGCCGGAATTTCTGCAAGTAAATCCGATTTGTTGGCGGGATTAACGGTAGATTTGCAAGTAGCAAAACAGCTTGATCAAACTGGAGCGGTTTATCAGTTAAGTGATAAATTGATTGAATGGTATTTAAAAATTCTAAGCAAGGATTGGCTGAGTGTGGTGGATGTCCAATCACAAATTATGCCAATTGTGGTTGAAAAAAAAGACCAGCAGTTATTATTAGAATTATTGGAATTATTAGTCAAAGACTTAATTAATTGGATGGTAAATAATCAAGTAAAGTATTTTGCCAAGTACCAGACGCAATTGACCCCCAAGTTAAAACAATTAACTGTTAACCAGCAGTTAGCGGCAATTGAATTGTTATTAAAACAGCCCAAATTAAGACAAGCTAATATTAATTTTCAAAATGCACTTGAGGCGTTAACTTTACAATTGCTTAAATGTTATGATAGATGATAGTAAGCAATCGAGGTGAAGCACTTGGATAATCGGACTCTGTACGACAAATTTGCAGAACTTGAACTGCATGCTCAAAAATCGGTAACTGAACTTAATGAGATTCAAAAGTCTTTAATGGAAGTGATTGAACGAAATGCTGAATTAGAAATTGAAAATCAACATTTGCGTGATCATTTGCAGGAATTAGAGCAACATAAAGAAAATGAAAATGGCGGTTTGTCGAAATCAAGAAAAAATTTAGAAAAACTGTATGAACAAGGATTTCATGTTTGTAACGTCGATAATATGTACGGTACCCGGCGGTTAAATGATGAACCTTGTGTCTTTTGTCAGAATATTATTTATGGGGAGCGAAAGTAATGGGGTTAACAGCCATCAGCAGTTATCAACAACCAAAAATAGCTGGGGCACTTTATTTAGTACCGACACCACTAGGCAATCTTGGTGATATGACTTTTCGAGCGGTGGAGATTTTAAAAAAAGTTGACTTGATTGCAGCGGAAGACACTCGTAACACCCAAAAATTGTTGAATTATTTTGATATCAAAACACCACAAATAAGTTTTCATGAACATAACACCCAAGAAAGAATTCCACAACTTCTGGATAAATTGATGGCCGGCAAAAAAATTGCTCAAGTTAGTGATGCGGGGATGCCCTCAATTAGTGATCCCGGTCATGAGCTGGTAGTGGCAGCGATTGCTCAGCAGATTCCGGTGATTCCGCTTCCCGGACCTAATGCTGGTCTGACGGCTCTGATTGCTTCCGGGCTAGTTCCGCAACCATTTCTATTTTTTGGCTTTTTAGCCCGGCAGAAGAAGCAACGGCAGCAACAGACCACCTTTTTAGCCCAACAAGAAGTTACTTTTATTCTTTATGAATCACCACATCACTTAAAGAAAACTTTACAAGAATTAAATAATGTTCTAGGAGCACAACGCCAAATTGTTTTAGGACGGGAATTGACAAAAAAATTTGAGGAATTTTTAAGAGGGACATTAGCCGATGCTTTGGCTTGGAGTCAAGAAGAACAGATTCGCGGCGAGTTTTGTTTGATTGTTGCGGGCAAACCAGTAACATCTGCACCACAACAAATTGTCAGTTCTGAAGATTTGGAAAATGAGGTTGCTGATTTAATTGCTAGTGGCGAATATCGCGCTAATGATGCGATTAAACAAATCGCTAAACAGCATCAGCTAAAAAAACAGGTTGTTTATAATGCTTTTCATCATTTGAGAAAAGGTTAAGGAGTGAGTACGTGGCTGCAAATATTTTTTCAGAAAAACATCAGATTTTATTTTATGAAACTGATCGAACTCGTCGTGTAACACCTGGAATGCTGGTTAATATTTTAATGCTGGCATCTCAAGATCAAAGTGATGAGTTGGGATTAACATCACAAAAAATTCATGCGCAAGATTTAGGCTGGGTTGTTACGCAGCACTTATTGACCATTGAACGTTTGCCGCAGTTAAAAGAAAAGGTTATTGTCAAGACCCAAGCAACGGCTTACAATCATTATTTTTGTTACCGTGATTTTTGGCTAGAAGATCAAACTGGAGAAGTACTAGCTAAAATGCACAGTACATTCATATTAATGGATCAAGAAAAGCGAAAAATTACTAAAGTTCCAACTGAATTAATAGCGCCTTATGGTTCTGAATATACTCCAAAAGTCGAACGGGTAGCTGAACCGGAAAAATTTAATTTGGAAAAAATGGCTGCCAGCAAGGATTACCGAGTGCGTTTTATGGATATTGATGCTAACCAACATGTTAACAATGTGCATTATTTCGATTGGATTGTTGATGCTTTGTCAGAGGAATTTTTGATTAATCATCAAATTAAACAGGTGAATGTTCGTTACAAAAGAGAGGTTCATTATGGCGAACTGGTCACTAGTCGGGTCGATCAGCCACTGACGGTTAAAGATTCAAAAATGAGTATTACACACCATCAAATTGTTGTTGACCAGCAGGAAAGCTGTCGCGCGCAATGTTTGTGGGAAAAAAATGAAAATCAATGAAAATATCAATGGAACCATTGAAAAACATTTGCATTTCAAAATGAATTACGCTCAGAGTGTGTTATAATGACAAAGTATTTTTAAATACAAATTTCGGGGTAGAAAATAAAGCGTTAAGTGCTGAAAGGACGGAATGTGTCTTTTAGACGAAGGGTTCAGATTCCCGCGGTTTTATTTTCGCATTCGCCGCAATTTAATTGTGGCAGCTCCAACAGGGAGATGTCTTAAATGAATATTTTTGTTTCACATTTGACAACACGCAAAATTGCGTTGTTAGGTTTGTTGATTGCGTTAAATCTGGTGGTAGCTAAGTTCTTGTCGTTTGGCGTCTGGTCGGTTAGAATCAGTTTCACATTTGTGATTGTATTCTTAATGGCTGCTTGGTTTGGACCAGTTTTAGCTGGACTGGCTGCAGGATTAGCCGATGTTGTTGGAACACTTTTACTAAGTGGTGGACAGGGAAGTTATTTCTTTGGCTTTACAATTTCAGCATTTCTTGGTGCTTTCATTTATGGCTTGTTTTTTTACCAGAAAAAAGCAACCAATTGGCGAATTTTAGCGGCAGTAGTACTTAATCTATTGTTGGTTGATTCATTATTAAACACTTGGTGGATTTGTTTACTGTATCATACTTCATTCAATTCAATCTTTTGGCTAAGGGCATTTAAAGAAATACTAATGTTACCAATTCAGTTTTTAATATTGAAATTTATCAGCAGCAATCAAACATTGGAAAGTTTAAAGCAACGAATTTAATGATAAAACAAGCTGAGGCAAGTAGAAATTTTTGTCACAGCTTTTTATTTTGGTGAAAATACCTGTCTATATTTCAACCTGCTGTATTTAACAATTTCTATGGTTGAATTTTTTCATAATTAAAACATTAAAATTTAGGCTTATAACTTAAGAAAATGTGATAAGATAATTCACAGAAGTGAGGTTAAGAGGTAAAAATTAATGATTATTCTAGCAATTGATACATCTAATCGGCCGTTGAGTGTCGCGGTGCTCCAAGATACGCAACTATTGGCAACAGTGACGTTTAATTATCGCCAAAAAGATCATAGTACAACTTTATTGCCATTGATAGCTGATTTGCTCAAACAAGTTGATCTGCAACCCAGTCAAATTGATCGGATCGTGGTTGCTCAAGGACCGGGTTCATATACCGGTTTGCGAATTGGGGTAACTGCAGCTAAAACTTTAGCATTTGTCTTAAAAAAAGAATTAGTCGGAGTCTCAAGTTTGGCGGTTTTAGCTGCGCCTGTACAGCCTGAAAACGATGAGACAGTAATTGTTCCAATGTTTGATGCGCGTAGGGAATGTGTTTTTGCAGGCATTTATCAGCAAAAAAATGAGGGATTAGTTAGTTTATTGGCAGATCAACATTTAGCATTAACAAAATTAATAGCTGTTTTGAAAAAATATTCAAAAATTATATTGGTTGGTCAAGATGCTATTCTTTTTAATCAGCAGATTCAGGAAAATGTGCATGCTGAAGTTGTTTTAGCAAACAAAGTTTTTGATTATCCACAAGCTTATCAATTAGGGCTGCTAGGTCGAATAACTAACCCGGTTGGAATTCATGATTTTGTACCACATTATTTAAGGCTAACTCAAGCAGAAAAATACTGGTTAGACCATCATCAGGAGAAATTAAATGAACCGCTTGTTGAAAAATTTTAAATTACTATTCAATTTATTGCATGGACCGGATACTCAGACATTTGTTCCAACTTTTAATAATCATCCCGTAAACTTAAAAAACCGCTCTTATTTATTATGCCGAGCATTAATTACTGATATTCCTGAGTTAGTCAAATTACGGCAACAGGTTTTTCCTCAAGAAACGGCATGGGATCGTAAAGTGTTTACTAGTGAATTAAAAAATACACAGGAAAAGTTATACTTATTATTGCGCTTTAATGACCAATTAGTGGCGTTTATTGGAACTGATTTTAATCCTAAGCAACATGATGTTCATATTACAAGTTTAGCTGTGGCTGAAAACTTTCAACATCAAGGATTAGCCACTTTCTTGTTAAAGGTGGTTAAGGAAATTGCCCAGCAAAGAGATTACCAAACTATCTCTTTGGAAGTCCGTTTGAGTAATAAATCAGCTCAGCAATTATATACAGATTTTGGTTTTATTTGTTTGGGGTTGACCAAAGAATACTATCAGTCAAATCACGAGGATGCAATTAACATGCAATATAAGATTAAAAAGGAATCGAAAAAAAATGAATGAAGAAAAACGAGAATTGATTCTAGCATTTGAATCAAGTTGCGATGAAACCAGTGTGGCAGTTATTGAAAATGGCAATAAAATTTTATCAAACGTGATTGCTACGCAAATTAATAGTCAGCGGCGATTTGGTGGAGTGGTTCCGGAGGTTGCTAGTCGTCATCATATTGAACAGGTAACTATATGTTTAGCCGATGCACTTCAGCGTGCACAAGTAGATTATCAAGACTTGGATGCTGTTGCCGTTACTTATGGACCAGGTCTAGTAGGAGCTTTACTAGTCGGTGTCACTGCAGCTAAGGCGGTGGCATTTGCACACAATTTACCATTAATTCCGGTTAATCATATGGCTGGACATATTTATGCTGCCCGTTTTAGAGGGGAAATTGAATTTCCAGCATTGGCGTTATTAGTTTCTGGTGGGCATACCGAGTTGGTCTACTTAAAAAAACCCAATAGTTATCAAATTATCGGAGAAACACGGGATGATGCTGCGGGTGAAGCCTACGATAAAATTGGGCGTGTTTTAGGAATTGATTATCCAGCAGGAAAGAAAATTGATGAATTAGCTCATCAAGGAAAAGATACCTTTGATTTTCCACGAGCAATGTTGAAAGATGATAATTTTGACTTTAGTTTTAGTGGTTTGAAAAGTGCCTTTATTAATACTGTCCACCATGCTGAACAAGTTAATCAGCAATTGAATCAAGCTGATTTGGCTGCCAGTTTTCAACAAAGTGTGATAGATGTTCTAGTTGCTAAAACAATGCATGCTTTACAGCAGTATCCGGTAAAACAATTAATTTTAGCAGGTGGTGTTGCTGCTAATACTGGGTTACGTGATGCGTTGAGTGCAGTAATGAAAAAAAAGCATTCGGATGTCAGTTTGTTGAAAGCACCATTAAGTCTATGTGGTGATAATGCCGCGATGATTGGGGCTGCTGGTCACGTAGCCTTTCGAGCTGGGAAACGGGCTGATTTATCTTTGAATGCTGATCCGAGTTTAGAATTTGATTGGATTACGCAATAGTGAATTAAGATTACGCAATAGTGAATTAAATAGTAAAGAAAAACAATCTAAAAGTGGTTCTGATAAGGAATGATAAAAATCGTTTCTTATCAGAACTTTTTGTTTACATTGAAAGTGAATTAAAGCCGATCAAGACCTCTGGAACCTCGAGCCCATATAAAAAATGGCTTTCAGCACTTTCGACGCGCAAATATGATTTAAGATTTAGAATCCATGAACCAGTATTTAGAAAGCGATATTTTGATAGATATTATTGCATTAGATGTTTCAAAAAATCATAGTTATGTTGTCTGGCAGCGAAATAAACACTTTTTAGATGAGTTCGATTATCCTTATAATTAGGTTGGCTTTAAACAGCCTTGAAATGTCAAATTAAGTTAGAAATAACATAGCTGTTTATCTGTGATGTTTTCCATGAATACCTCAATTGGTGTTTTATAATTTAATGATTTTCTTGGAATATGATTACGCCGGCTACTGACTTGTTGAACTAAAGCGTTTGGTAAATTGCGAAAATCCATGCTTTTGTTGAGACCATCTCGTCTAATTAGTCCATTGTTATTTTCGTTTAAGCCACGCTGATTAGGAGCCCCAACTTCGGCAAAATAAGTACTAATATCATGTTTATTTGCGATTTCTTTCCAACCAGTGAATTTATCAAAAGTAATTGACTTGAAAAAGTGTTTTGGCTGTTGGGACAGCCGTTGACTAAGATGTTTATTAACGCATTCAGCTGATTTTTGTTGGATGTTTAAAATGATTTCAACTTTGGAGAGATGCTCAACTAAGGTCATAACTGCACCTTGATGTGCTTTGCCTTGGACGGTGTCTGCTTCTAAATGACCAAATTCATGTTGAAAATGAGGATAATCCTGATAGCGTTGATAAATACTTCTGCCGAGTCGGCCAGCTTTACCACGCCGTTCAACGTAACCATTTGGATGCCTTTTACCTTTCATTGGCAACAATTTCACATTGAAAACACCTCTTTGAAAGAGTCGGTATAAGGTTCTCATACTACAACTGATCTGTATCTCAGCTCGACCAATAATCGTATCAGGGGTCCAACCTAATGCAAGTTTCTGCTTAATGTATTTGGTTTCATCTTCTGGTAATTCAATTGCTTTTCGACCGCAATGAGTTTTATTAATTCGATGATTTTCTTGAAATTGACTAATTAAATTACCAGCATCTAGAAACCGGTAAACACGATAAACGGTTTCGCTGGAACGTTTAAGAGCTTTAGCGGCTTGATAGGCTTTTAATATCTTGTTTCCAAAAATTATATATGAAGGTTAATTCACGTGTGGTAAGATGTTTATAGGTCATTTGTGGTTACCTCTCTTTTGATTAGGGATATTCAAAATTCTACCACAAATGGCTTTTTTATTTCTAACTTAATTTTACAAACGACGATAAATATAATTCAAAAAACATACTTTTTAAAATAAAAGAGTTGTTTTTATTTGAAAGCGGTGTATAATCTATTTTGGAAAACGTTTTCCGAAATAGAGATTTTAGACATGTGGGTATAAGTCAAGCTGAATATCAGTTCTTTGAAAATTGAATATACTTGTTGGAAGCTTGATGAGCATATATTAACTAAGCCTTTGAAAAATTAATTTTTTTCAAAGAAGTTAAAGCATCTTCAAAAAGAGATTTGTTTAGCTAGACCAATTCTTCTTTCTGATAAATTTGGTGTCTACTGAGCAGTGTGTAAATCACCCTAACTAATTTTCGTGCTATTAATGCGAGGGCGCGCTTGCGCGGTGATCGGATTGCTTTTTGTAGCGCTTTGGCTAATTTCTCAGGCTGGGCAAATTTGCCATGTCCTTTCTTCAGATTTGTCAGGTTTCCTTTTGGACACCGCATGATAATCTCTAATTACGACCATTAAGTTCAACCTCGCAAAATATAAGTATTCATAGGTCTAAGTATTCATAGGTCAAAGATTAAAAACTGCATTTGGTTCTGCTCGAATCAATAAAATCAGTTGATCAATACAGCGTGTGGTTCGAACTTTAAGTGATCGTCTGGGCGGCGGTCTAAACAAGTAATTGTCCTACAAGGAGAAAAAAACCTATACCAGTTGATCAAAGCCAATGACAATTAGAGACTAACATGTGGTGTCCAAAAAACAAGTATATTTAGGAAAAGATTTGTAGCTTATAAACATATAATACGAGGAGGTTGTTTATGCCGAAAGTTAGAAGATTACCACAAGATTTTTTTTGGGGAAATTCAGTTTCTAGTATGCAAACCGAAGGAGCATGGAATGAAGGAGGAAAAGGAAAATCAGTTTATGACGTTCGAGATGCCACCGCAGATTCCTCCAATTGGAGAGTGGCTATTGATGAGTATCACCGATATGAAGAGGATTTAGATTTATTGAAAGGCATGAATATGAACATGTGTCGAATTCAAATTTCATGGTCAAGGATTGTTCCTGATGGTGATGGAGAATTTAATGAGGAAGGTATTTCGTTTTATGATAATTTAATCAATGCTATGATTTCTCGTAATATTACACCAATGATTTGTTTATATCATTTTGATATGCCGTTAGCCTTGGCTGAGAAAGAAAATGGTTTCATGTCGCGTCATACGGTTGATGCTTTTGTTCGCTTTAGTAAAAAAGTTATTGAGCATTTTGCTGATAGAGTCAAGTATTGGATTACTTTTAATGAACATAACTTATATTTTACTGATGAAGTTTTTAACATCTCTGGATACCTTAAAGGTTCAAAGAGTTTGAATGACATGTATAGGATCTTTCATCATACAATGTTAGCTCATGCAAAAATAGATAAGTTTATACACAAAAATTTTGACACGTTAAAAATTGGTGGTATGTTGGCATATACCCCCATTTATCCTGAAACATCTAAGCCAATTGATGTTTATTGTGCAAGAAAAATAGATGAATTTTTAAATAATAATCTCACTGAAGCATACATTAATGGGATGTATTCTAGTGAGGTACTGCAATTTATCAAAAATAAAAAGATTAACTTTGATTTTCAAAAAGGAGATTTTGATATTCTTAATAAAATGAAAGCAGATTTTTTATCATTTAGTTATTATAGGTCTGCTGTTTTGAATGCTGATAAAATACCTAATAATGTTGCACCTAATCGGTATTTAAACTATGGCTTTGAGGATAATCGATTTTTAAAAAAAACAGAATGGGGTTGGAACATTGATCCGTTAGGTTTTAGAAACATAATTACAAGTTTATATAATCAATATCATATACCGGTTTTTCCGATTGAAAATGGTATTGGTATTCGCGAAAATTGGAATGGAAAAGATATGATTCATGATGATCAAAGGATTAGTTATCATCGTGAACACATTAAAGCCATGAAAGATGCAATTTTTTTGGATGGAGCCAAGGTCCTTGGTTATTTAGGCTGGGGATTGATTGATATTCCGAGTTCTCATGGGGATATGGAGAAACGTTACGGAACAGTATATGTTAATCGATCAAACCATGATTTAAAAGATTTAAAGAGAGTCCCTAAAAAATCGTATTATTGGTTTAAATCTATACTTGAAAAAAATGGAGATGAACTTTAATGGAAAAAGGAACATTTAATACTTTTGTTAATAAAAGAATAATGCCATCAGTAATGAAATTTGTTAACACAAAAGCAGTAAAAGCTTTACAGGACGGTATGATTTACTCATTGCCCTTTATCATTATTGGATCAGTTTTCTTAATTCTTTCAAATTTTCCAATTCCTGCAGTTTCTGATGCGTTAAGAAATTCAGGATGGTCAAGCTTTTTTACACAAGCTTACACAGCAAGTTTTGGTGTACTTTCAATTTGGGCAGTTGTTGGTATTGCTTATGTTTATGTTAGAAATGAAGGTTATGAGGCTTTGCCCGCTGGTTTGACTTCCTTATCAGCATTCTTGCTTATTCAATTAATGTCAATTGATAATCCATTAGTTGCAACAATGGGTAAAAGCGGAAGCGGTATTACTAACAGTGCTGGAACCGTCATAATGAGCGGAAAAGCAGTTGCAGAGAATATTGATAAGTTACCCCATGTTCTTCAAACTTTTCTATCTTCACCAGTTACTGGTGTGTTAAATATTACTTGGCTTGGTGGACAAGGTATGATTGCTGCTATTATCGTAGGGTTATTAACTGGTTGGTCATATTCAGGTATGTTGAAGAAGGGGTGGAAAATTACTTTACCTGAACAAGTACCTGCTAGCGTTGCAAAACAATTTACAGCAATGATTCCTGCTGGAGTTATTTTAACAACATCTATGCTAATTTATGCGGTATTTAAAGCATTTTTAAATACAGATTTAACACAATATGTTTATAAACTATTAGAAATGCCTATGCAGGGGCTTTCAGACTCACTGGTTGGTGCATTGGTAATCGGATTTGCTGTTTCATTTTTCTGGTTCTTTGGAGTTCATGGTGGCTTAATTGTTGGAACAATTGCGGGTGTTTTTTTATTGCCTAATACAGCGGCAAATGCAGCACTGTATCATGCAGGAAAGCTGACCCTTGCTAATGGTGCTCATATTGTTACTAATGAATTTTATAATAATTTTATTAATTTGACTGGATCTGGTATTACTATTGGACTAGTTATTTTCACTCTATTTGCAGCTAAGTCCACACAGATGAAAACTTTAGGGAAGATTGAGTTAGTTCCAGCTATATTCAATATTAATGAACCATTTTTATTTGGATTACCGTTAGTTATGAATCCGTTTTTAGCAATACCTTTCTTTTTAACCCCTGTTGTTGTTGCATTGTCAACATATTTGATTATCTATTTTGGAATTGTTCCACCTTTAAATGGAGTTGCAGCGCCTTGGACGACCCCAGCAGTATTATCAGGGTTTTTAATTGGAGGCTGGAAAATGGCTATTTGGCAATTTGTTACTTTAGTTATATCAACTGCAATTTATTTTCCGTTTGCAAAAAAATACGATGCAATTCTTTATAAGAAAGAAATGGATAAACTCGCTTCTGAGAAAGCTGAAAAACAAGAAGTTGCAGAATAAATTTATAATACAAATTGTTTGGGAGGAATATTTAAAATGTCAGAGAAAATAATAATGTTAGCTTGTTCAGCCGGAATGTCTACTTCACTACTTGTTTCAAAAATGCAAGCAGTAGCCAAAGCACAAGGTAAAAAATATAAAATATTTGCAACTTCGACAGCTGATGTCGACAATCAATTAAGCAAAACGCCACATCCAGATGTTTTATTATTAGGTCCACAGGTTTCTTATATGAAAGATGATATTAAGAAAAAAACTGATAAAGCTGGCATTCCTATGGATGTCATCAATATGCAGGATTATGGCATGATGAATGGAGCGAATGTATTAAATACGGCAGAAAAATTGTTAAATAATCATATTAACTAGGGGGATAGCAAGTTGAATGATGATGTAATGAAAGTAATAATGGGGTTAATTATGGAAGGCGGGAATGCTAAATCTTTCGCTATAAAAGCTATTAATGCAGCCAAGGAAAATGATTTTGTTGAAGCTGATAAACAAATAAAAAAATCAGAAAAAGCTTTAGGGAATGCACATAATATTCAAACAAATATGCTAACTAAAGAGGCCCAAGGAGAGCATACAGAGGTTAATTTATATATGGTTCATGCTCAAGATTGGTTAATGACGGGGATTACGTTTAAAGATTTAGCAAAAGAAATTGTTGAATTGTATGAAAATTTAAATCAAAAAAATAAATAATTTAAATGGAAGGGTTGAACATATTCAGCTCTTCTTTGAATAAGAAAGGAATTTTTTCATGTTTGGCGCAATAGAAGCAGGAGGTACAAAATTTGTTTGTGCTATAGGCGATCAGAATGGAAATATCATCAAAAAGGTTAAATTTCCAACTAAGACTCCTAAAGAAGTTATCCCAAAGATTGGATCCTTTTTTAAAGATTATAATCTTCAAAAAATTGGAGTAGGATCGTTTGGACCAATTGGTGTTAACATTGAGCAAGACAATTATGGATATATATTAAATACACCCAAAAAAGGATGGAAAGAATTCAATTTTTTATATGAACTCAAAAAAAATTTACAAGTTCCCATATTATGGACAACAGATGTCAATATAGCGTTATACGGTGAAATGAAACATGGAGCAGGTCAAGAATTTAAAAATCTTGTATATTTAACGGTTGGAACTGGAATTGGCGCTGGGGTAGTTAATCATGGTAAGTTTTATTATGGTGCTTCACATACAGAAGTTGGTCATACTTTACTAACAAAGTTACCAGATGATTCCGATTTTAAGGGAACCTGTCCTTATCACTATGACAAATGTGCTGAAGGACTGGCAGCAGGGCCAGCCTTACAGCAAAGAGTTAATGGGGAAGCCACTCAACTAGAAAAAAAATCAAAAATATGGGATCTTGAAGCAGAATATTTGGCCCAATTATGTCATAACGTGACTTTATCATACGCACCACAGCGCATTATTTTTGGTGGAGGTGTTATGCATAACGAACAACTTTTTCCCAAAATTAAAAGAATACTAAGGAAATACTTAAATGGATATTATGAAATCAAGGATTACGATAATTATATAGTTCCAGCAGAGTTGGGTGATGATGCGGGCATTATTGGAGGAATATGTCTGGCTGCAAACAATAACAGTTGAACTAATAGACTTGGGATTCGATTAAAAATATATTAAATAAGGAGAATATAAAATGAGTGAAGCAATTTTTTTATCCCCAGTATTCCATGAAAAAATTTGGGGTGGACGTGCATTGGAAAAAGACTTTGGCTATAAATTACCACAAGGTAAAATAGGTGAATGTTGGGCAATATCGGGTCATCCACATGGAACTAATACTATTAGTAATGGAAAATACAAGGGACAGTTGTTATCTAATATATACATTGATCATCCTGAATTATTTGGGAAACCCAACAACAAGGTATTTCCTTTACTAATTAAATTTCTTGATGCGGAGGCGAGTCTATCTGTACAAGTTCATCCTGATAATGCATACGCTAAGAAACATGAGAATGAACTTGGAAAGACTGAGTGTTGGTATGTTTTACATGCTGATGAAGGTGCATATCTAATTTATGGTCATACGGCAAAAACACGTGAAGAACTGAAAGTAATGATTGAAACTGGTAATTGGGATACTTTGCTAAAAAAGAAATATGTTAAAACTGGAGACTTTGTTTATGTTCCAAGTGGAACAATTCATGCATTGAATAAGGGAATTGAAGTTATTGAAATACAGCAAAGTTCTGATACGACTTATCGTTTGTATGATTATGACCGAGTGGAGAAAAAAACTGGGAGAAAACGTGAGTTGCATTTACAACAGTCAATTGAAGTAACAACCGTTCCGTTTAAAACCCCAACTTTAAATATTGAATCAAAAAAAATAGGTTCAACAACAATCACAGCTTTGGTTGAACCACCAATTTCACCATACTTTTCAGTTTATAAGTGGGATATTCAAAGTGAGTTAGAGATGGATCGAGGAACTAAACCATACATTTTGGCATCAGTAATTAATGGAAAAGGTAAGCTAGAAGTTGCTGATAAAATTTATGATATAAAAAAGGGTACAAACTTTATTTTGCCTAATAATGTTTCAAAATATAAGTTAACCGGTGATCTGTCAATCATAGCTTCTAATCCAGAATGAAGCTTTTGTTTTTTTCAAGTCTGGTTTAGTAAGTATCTAAATTTGAGAGGATTATTCGTTATGAATAAAGTCAAAAGTTTCAAAATGAATGAACACACTTTTATGGTGTGCAACGATGGAGGACCCCAATTAAAAATTACAGTTGATGGAGGTCCAGCAGCGAAAGGTTATTTTTTTAATGATGTTATGCGTTTCCCCAAGGGAATTCAACTTGGGAACGACTTGGTAACAGAGCTAGAATTTGATCCACAATCATGTAAGATTATTAAGGATGTTATGAATTAAAAATTAACGGGAATTTCACTTAACTATATAATGAGCTCTTTATTCAGTATATTGGGAGGAAAACTTGAAGAGATTAGTTGCTATAGATATTGGTGGTACAACTATTAAATTTGCACTTTGGGAGAATGAAAAATTAAATAACTTTACAAAAACTAAAACCCCTGATAATTTATCTGACTTTTACAAAGCTTTAAAATCAGGTCTTAAAAAGGTTGCAAACGATAAAAGTATCGACGGGGTTGCAATCAGTTCACCCGGTGCAGTGAATAAGACAACAGGAATTATAGAAGGCGTTTCAGCTGTATCCTATATTCATAATTTTAATATACGAGAGGAATTAAAAAAAATTTTTAAGTTACCCATCACCATAGAAAATGATGCAAATTGTGCGGCTCTGGCAGAGATAACGGATGGTGCTGGTAAAAACAATAATAGTATAGTTGTAATTGTAATTGGTTCTGGTATTGGAGGTTCTGTAGTAATTAATCGCAAAATTTGGCATGGATATCATCTTTTAGGTGGAGAATTGGGTTATACAATAAATAACAGCAAAGAAATGAAGACTCTAAGTACAATCGCATCACCAGTAGAGATAGGAAAACGATATTCGAACATGATGAATCAAGACTATTCTGGTCAAGAGGTTTTAAGACTAGCAAAAAAAGGTGAACTCAAAGCAAAAGCAGAAGTTAAAAATGCTGTCAGTGCACTTGCTCAAGCGATTTTTAATATTCAATATACATTAGATCCAGAAAAAGTGTTAATAGGTGGTGCAATTTCCAACGATAGTTTTTTTATTGAACTTATAAAAAAAGAAGTTTGTCGCATTAGTTCAACCACTAAAATAGCCTCTTTGAATATTCAAGTTTCTGCATGTAAATATTTGGAAGAAGCCAACCTGCGTGGTGCAGTTGTAGACTTTTTTCAAGAACCATGATTTAGCACCCCTTAGGAATCAATGATTATATGATATAATTCACATTGAAGACTAAGTTGGAGTGTAAATGTGAATTGAAAGAAAAAAAATATCAACTAATAGCAAACGAAATTAAAAAAAGAATACTAAATGAAACTTACAAAGCTAATGAACTAATGCCTGAACAAGGGAAACTAGCAAAAGAGTTTGGAGTTAGTAAAATAACCATTAAAAAAGCCTTGGATGGTCTTGCGCGAGCAGGCCTGATTTATAAAAAATCAGGTTTAGGTACTTATGTTTTAGGGCAAACTTTAAAAATGGGGAAACTCGACTCCCCCGCGAATGCTTTCGACGGATTGTACCACCAACAAGGAAAAGAACATATAAAAAGTAAAGTAATATTATTTGAACCAGAATTTCCTAGTGCTCACGTAGCCCAAAAATTAAACATTACAACTACTGAATTAGTTTATAATATTAAAAGATTAAGAATTATTGATGGCATGCCCTTTATCCTTGAGCATACCTATATGCCTGTCTCAATTGTTCCCAAATTACCTTTAGAATCGATAAAATCTTCAATATATAGCTACATTCATGATGAGCTGAATCTTAAGTTTGGTGGTGCGTTTAGAAAAATACATTCTGATTGGTCTAATCAAGATGATGTCAAATATTTAGAAACCAATTTAAAAGTTCCGATGTTAGAGGTTGAACAAGTTGTTTGGTTAGCAAATGGTAAGTATGTGGAATATTCTAAAAGTAGAAATGTATTTAACACTAGAGCAATTACAGTTGTTGACATTAATAATTTTTAAGATATAAAACATATAAGTATTCTTGTGAATTTGATGTTCAAAAAATTATTTTAAATTTTCTTCTGTATGAAATTTTTCAATCCGATATAAAGTAACAGGGGCAATCCCCAACATTCTGGCAATCTGTCTCTTAGTGAGATCAGCTTTGCCAGAATTTTTGGGTCTCCGTCAAACATCCTAAAGTAAGAGGTATCAAGATTGTGACGACAATCTTGATACCTCTTTTACTATACTTAAATTGAGGTTGAGGTCGTCAGTAAGCGATAGCTGAGTGGATCTGAGTCAAGTTTTTAGACACGATTACGTAGAATTTCTAACTGACTAATTGTTCTTTTTCATCTGGAGTTAAATAGCCATCGGCACTAATGATCCGCCGAGAATTATAAAATCCTTCAATGTAACTAAACTGAGCCAAATTGGCTTCATGATAGTCTTTGTAAGTCCGTTGGTAAACCTCCTCCTTCTTGAAGCTGGCATGAAATGACTCCACCACAGAATTGTCATACGGATAGCCACGTTTACTGTAAGAGTGCCGGATAGCGTGTTGCTTCAATGCTGTTTCAAGGGCAGTACTTCGATACTGGCTGCCCAAATCAGTATGCAGAATCAAACCAGCCTTGACAGTTCTAGTTTCACAAGCTTGATTAAGTACGTTGACAACCAACTCGGTTGTCATGTGTCGGCTTAATTTATGAGCGATAATTTTGCGAGAATACAAGTCCATGATGGTTGCCAGATAGCACCACCCATCAGTTTTGGTCGGAATATAGGTAATATCAGCAGCCCATTTTTGATTAGGTTTGACAGCTTTAAAGTCTTGTTTTAACAAATTAGGGTAGGTCATTTGGTCAATATAGTTGTTGTGCTCATAGCGCCACTTTTTGACGACAATTGACCGGAGGCCTAGGTGTCGCATCAGCTTTTGAACCAGTTTCAAACTGGCATGATAGCCCTCACGTAAAAGTTCCTCGTGAACTTTAGGAGCGCCATAAACCCGCCGATGATCAAAGTAGATGCGTCGGATTTGCTGGTATAAAACTTGGCGCCGCTTAAACTGTTCGGGCTTAGTCTGGTGCTGGTACTGATAGTAGGTTGATCGACATAAGTGCAACATCTGACAGACTTCTTTAACGCTATGCGCTGATGCCGTTACTTTAATAGCTGACTGCCAATCTTTGATACTTACTTTTTTGCGAATATGGTTAATGCTTTTTTTAGGATATCGTTTTCACTTTCCAGCCTGGCAATTCTTGCCTGCATTTCTAACAAGTCGGCCTTGGAGACCCCGGTGTCATTATCTTTCTTGTACAAATCATTCCATTTATAAATGGTGGCACTGGCAATCCCATATTCGCTGGTAAGATCAGTGACTGATGTCCCGCTTTCATACAGCTGAACGATCATTTTCTTGAATTCGACAGAATATCTCTTTCTTTTGCTCATAAGACACGATCCTCTCTAGTAGAAATTCTACCAAATCGTGTCTATACTTTCATCCTAAGTCCAGAGATGGCGGTCTGTTTTAATCGAAAACCTCTTGTTATACTTGTCCCATCAAATATTGTAGGAGGTATTTTTATGAAATTAGAAGACGTTGTTGCAGTTAATTTGGTTGATCATCATCCTCAAGGACCAGTTCGCCCATTACGTGAGATGGCAGCTAGAATTATTACCAATGATATTGAAATCCGAGTCTATAACGGTGCTTCACGTGAAATATTGAAAAGCTTGAATATTTATCTTTGGAATCGAGACAATCATGTTTCCGAACATAAATGAAATGAAAATCTATCTTGTTTGCGGTAAAACAGATTTACGCAAAGGGATAGATGGCCTCGCGGCTTTAGTTTTGGAAAATTTTGACTTGGATGTTTATGATAATGCCATTTTCCTTTTTTGTGGTACACGGGCAGATCGTTTTAAAGCTTTATATTGGGACAAGACTGGATTTGTACTTTATTACAAAAGAATTGATAATGGACATTTTCAATGGCCACGCAAACAAAATGAAGTTTGTAACTTGCGCCCAAGCCAACTTCGTCGGCTTTTATCAGGTTTAGCTATTGAGGAAAAGAAAACAATCAAACCTGGGACAAAGGGAATATTATTTTAGCCTGTCACTCTAGGAATGACAGGCTTATTTCTGTATAATAAAGGATGTGGTATTTGAAAACTAAAGGAGGTGAACCTAATGGACAAAAAAGATCAAGAAATTAAAAAGTTAAAGGAACAGATTTCTTTATTAGAAAAACAACTTGGCGAATATAAAGAAATCCTTGATCAGTATAAACGGATGATCTTTGTAAAAAAAACAGAAAAATCTGAATATATTGACCCACTTCAAATGAACCTTTTTAATGACAAGTTTGAAGAAACTCAAAACGAAGTTAAAGAAGTAACAGTTAAAGAACATAAGAAAAAAGCTTCAAAATCAGGAAAGCGTAAGCTTGACCTTTCTAAATACCCTCATGAAGAAGTTCATCATTCATTAGAAGGAATAGATTGCGTATGTGATGAATGTCATGCGAAGTTACAAAAAATTGCAAGTAATTTTGTTAGGCATGAAGTTGTAGTTATTCCTGAACAAATTAAAGTTATCGATCATTATCAGGATGTCTATAAATGTCAGCACTGTAAGAATAATTTTCCAATGAAGCTTAAAAAAGCTAATATGCCACGTTCTCTTTTAGCACATAGTCCGTTAGCTTCACCTTCGGTCATCGCACATATTGCCGCGATGAAGTTTTTTTATAAATTACCCTTGTACCGACAAGAATTTTGGGGAAGATTCCATGGGATTGATTTGCCTAGATCACAAACATCGCATTGGATGATTAAAGTTTTTGCAGAACAATGTGAGCCTTTATATGAGTATTTGCGAAAACAATTAATGGAGCTACGTTATATCCATATTGATGAAACTCCATATAATACAATTGAATCAAAAAAGGCCAAAACCTATTATTGGGTTTTAGCATCCGGAAAATATGAAGGGAAACAGATAGCTATTTATCATCATCACGATGGTCGAGATCAAGCAACTGCGATAAAACTTTTAACTGGTTTTAAGGGAGCTGTTCAAACGGATGGCTATGCAGCATACAATTTTATTGATAGTACCAAACATCTTGGATGTTTGGCGCATGTACGTCGTAAATTTGTAACTGCATCTCAAGTGGGCTTAACGAAGAATTCTAGATCAATTAGTGCTAAACTCGTAAAAAAATTTGATGAGATAACTTTCCTGGATAATCAAGGAGTTGAGCTCGAAGAAGAAAGAAAACAGCGACGACAAGAAATAATTTTCCCCAAAATGAAAGCTGTTTTTGATGAGATCAGCAAACTGATTATTTCACCAAAATCTGCATTGCATCGAGCTCAACAATATGCCCTTAGTCAGGAAAACCGAATCATAAATACTTTGAAAGAAGGATATTATGAACTGACTAACAATCGTGCAGAGCGCGTTGTTAAAGAAAGCGTAATGGGGAGAAAAAACTGGGAGTTTTCAACAACTTTTGCAGGTGCAAAAGCCAATGCGATCGCATTAACGTTGATTATGACAGCAAAATTAAATCGTTTGAATCCAGAAGCATATCTCTATCGGATTTTGAAAAAATTGACAGAAGTTGACAGCTTAAGTAAAGATGCACTTGAAGACCTAATGCCTTGGAATCTAAAATCCGACTTTTCTAATCAGGAATTACTATATTAAACTGAAAAAAAGGCCTACGTACCAATAACCTAAGATCATTATACGATTTTAGGCTATTTGTGCATAGACCGCCATCTCAGCTATCGCTTACTCAGCTATCGCTTACATCAATTCCGAGTGTCAAACTGGCCCAACAACGCGTAGTGAACAGTTAGATTTAGGATGTGGGTCCTTGAGATCGAATATAGAAAATGAACGAATCTGCGAAGTTGTTGCCTCAAAATATATGGAAGGTGATAAAGTGCACGTTTTAGGTATTGACGTAAGTCGTGGAAACAGTAGTTGTGCCCTTTTGCACGATCATACAGTTGTTAAGGAATTTCGGATTGTTCATAATAAGTCTGGATTGGCGAAGCTCAAGTCAATAATTACGAGCGATTCGCCAGTCATGGCGGTATTTGAAACAACTGGTATTTATTCTAGAGTTCTGACCCGTTTTTTCATCGATGAAAGAATGAATTACCTTGAAATAAATCCTTTGGAGTCATCAATTCGCATGGCAGGGCTAAGAAGACAGAAAACGGACCGTTCAGATGCAGTTAAATTAGCGCTCTTGGGGATTGATCAGAAGTTACTTATTCATGGTCGTAGACCATATCCAAAGCCATATGAACAACTTCATTTAATGGCGCACCGCTATCTGGAAATAACTAAAGAGAGATCCCGGATTATCAATCATTTGCATGCTGCACTTGATCAAACATTTCCCGAGTTAAACGATATATTTAACCCAATTCGATCAGTGCTCGGGTTAACTTTTGTTAACCTCTTTCCACATCCTGATTTTTTAACAGGTTGTATTCCAGGAACGATGGTGAAACAAATCATTGGCTTGGTAAGTCCTAAAATCCATTCGGATTTAATTGTACGTAGATGTAAAGAAGTCTGGCAGGCCGGCCAATTATCATATCCGGCACAACCTGCAGACTCATTTTTAATTAGCCAAATCCGTGGTTATTGTGGAGAGATTCAGCGATATAATCAGGACCATGACTTATTAAAGCGCCAATTGATCACTTACGCGAAAACTTTTCCGGAGTTTAAAATCATTGCGAGTATTCCTGGGGCGGGAGAAATATCAACGGCCCTGTTACTAGGCTTTACAGGAAAAATAGCGAGATTCCCAAGCTATAAGTAACTAAATGCTTACATTGGAATAGATTTACGACGAATCCAATCCGGAGGATTCAAAGAAGCTGACCGGATTAATCGGAGAGGTCAAAGTAGTGCCCGTTACATTATGTTTGAAGTGATCAGATCCATGCTTAGAAATCAAGCACGTATTGATAATCACATTGTGGATTACTACTATAAGCTAAAGAAAGGACCACATCCTAAACCGGACATGGTTGCCATGATTGCTTGTGTGAATAGGCTTGATAGGACGATTATGAATTTGGTCCGCACAAACCAAATTTATAATTACGCGAGAACCTCCCATTAAGCTGACTATTTAAATACTAGTACAGTTGATATTTATGACAGCTTTTTTCTGTCAAAAAGCTATCACTGTTTAGCGTACTCTTTTTTAAATGAGTTGATACTTGACATCATATTAGAAATCGTATTGGTGAAGCCATGAAGTCCTCTGAATAGGGGGCTTCTTTATTTTACAATTAAAAGAGTTCTGGCATAAAAATGATCCATGTTTTTGAATCCGTAACAGATCCGTTTAAGTGCTTTGATTTTACGATTGATTCCTTCGATAGGTCCATTGGAAAGTGATGATTCACAGCTATTTGAAATATATTTTAGATTTTTCTTTAGGGTTGTAATTGAAGTATCCATTGGAGATTGTTGTTTTTGGTAATTAGTTAAAACTTGTCTGAGCTTTTTTGAATCTTGTTTTTTAATTGCTTCTTGGATTTGATGAGCTGTTTCATAGGTGTATTTAAGCTTTGAATTAGTACTAAGCCCTAAATCAATCAGGTTCTGTTGCGTCATATATTCGTTAAGCCCTCTGAAGTATTGTGTTTTTGAACGATTGATTTTTTCAGTATCTTGATGAAACAAACGCCAATTGATTTTTAAAGCTTTGTAAATCCGACTATGCTTATCGCTTTGTTGCTTTAAAATTGTAACCCTAAGCTGATCGAAAGCCCGATTTACCAATTGAACAATGTGAAAGCGATCAATAATGATTTTAGCATGCGGGAAAAGTCGTCTGATGAAAAGCTGGTAATTGGCATTTAAATCAATGACAACCGATTTGACAGCTGAACGTTCCTCTAGAGAATAGCGATTTTCAAAGTAAGCACAAATATTTTTAGACAAGCGGTCATCAAGAATTGAGATCAAATTGTGTTTTTTGGCATCGATGGCAATAAATGAATACGATCTGGCAACTGATTTGAATTCGTCAAAACAAAGATGTTCAGGAAGTTTGGCTAGGCGCTGAGGTCTTTGAAAATCATGATATAAAATCCGTGTAACTGAACTAGGAGAGATCCCGACTAGTTTGGCAATCGTCGTAACAGGGAGTGATTGTTTGGCTAATTTAACAACAGCAGATTTGAGACCTCTGGTAAGAGAATGATTCTTTTCAACGATTGGAGTGTTGGCACCACAAGTAGTCTGACAAGATTTACAAAAATAACGTTGTTTTCGCAGATACAATAAAATCATTGGGCCATTGAGTGTCGGCAAACGGAGTTTTGTCAAAGTAGTACCATTTTTAATCAGCGATGCAAAACCACAGTGAAGGCAATGAGAAAGTTGATAGCTAAGGCGAGCATAGATCGCCTTGAAATGATAAATAACGCCAGATCTAACCGTTCTAAGGTCCTCAACTTTAAAAAAATTGATATTTGAGTCTTTTATTTCGAGTAAGCGTGCGATAAAATTTAATTGGGACATGGTTTTTCCTTCTTTCGATTGGGTTTAGTCACTTAAATCGTATCATAGGATGCCATGTCCTTTAACGTATAAAATAAAAAAACTGATACTGGCTTTTATGTTCCACCAATATCAGAAAGTATAGACCCACTTAAATTAAGGTTGAGGTCGTCAATACTAGTGGAATATCAATTACGAGTTTCAAATTGGCCCAACAACACGTAGTGAACAGTTAGATTTAGGATATGGATCCTTGAGATCAAATATAGAAAATGAACGAATCTACGAAGTTGCTGCCTCAAAATATATGGAAGGTGATAAAGTACACGTTTTGGCTATTGACGTAAGTCGTGGAAAAAGTAGTTGTGCTCTTTTACACGATCATACGGTTGTTAAGAAATTTTAGATTGAGTCTGGATTGGCGAAGCTCAGGCCGATAATTACGAGCGATGTGCCAGCCATGGCAGTATTTGAAACAACTGGTATTTATTCTAGAGTTCTGACTCGCTTTTTCATTGATGAAGGAATGAATTACCTTGAAATAAATCTTTTGGAGTCATCAATTCGCATGGCAGGGTTGAGAAGACAGAAAACGGACCGTTCAGATACTGTTAAATTAGCGCTCTTGGAAATTGATCAGAAGTCAGCTGAAGTAATAGTAGTGGGTTGACCGTAATAATCTCAATCAGGCTAATGCATAAGGATCTCGATGGTGTGTTCCAAGTTCTAACCCTCATTTTCGAGCAAGTATTTTCAGATAGTAGCTTCAGTTTTCGACCACATCGAAGTGCTCATGATGCCATTCGGCAAGTGATTTACCTTGATTTAAAGGCTTACTTCGATACAGTCAATCATGATCTAAGGATGAAATTTATTAGTCAGTATGTTCAGGATCCATGGTTATTGAAGCTAGTTAGTGGGGTCATAAATGTTCTTGGTATACAGCCCACACAAGTGTATTGAAATACAACTACGAATGAAAAGCTGGAGAGCCTTGGACTGACAAATATGTCCAAAACTCTCCAGCAAATTCAGAGTGCTTAGGTTATTGAACCGCCATATACGGCGATGGTATGAGAGGTCGGATGACTCGCCTTCTGCTAATTGACTGGTTAATAGTTTTTTTCAGCATCTTTTCTTTATTATTCAAACTTTTCGAGTTTAGCAGCCGTGGTTTCCCACTCTGTTTCAGTTTGTTGTTGTTGTTGTTGATTCTCAGTTAATTGTTCTTGCAGTTGTTTGATTTTGGTTGGATCAGTATAGTTTTCAGGTGCTGACATTGCCTGTTGAATCGAGTTAGCGATAACATCTAAGTCTTCTAGTTGCTTTTCAAGCTTCGCAACGTCACGTTCTAATTTTCTCTTTTCTCGCTGCAGTTTTTTGTTTTGCTGATAATTAGTTGCAGATGTTGAAGTTTGAGAGCTTTTCTTCGCTAGGTTTTGAGACTCATCTGCTTTTATTTCTTCAGCTAGTAAATGCTGCTCGGCTTTTTTGGTTAGGTAATAATCATAATCGCCTAAGAATAGTTGACTTCCTTGTTCACTAAGTTCAATAACCTGAGAGGCAACTTTGTTGATAAAGTATCGATCATGAGAAACAAATAGAACTGTACCATCAAATTTAAGTAATGCTTGTTCAAGGACTTCTTTGCTTTCAATGTCTAAGTGGTTTGTTGGCTCGTCAAACAAAATAAAATTATGGTGGTTCAGAGCAAGCTTAGTTAACAACAAACGAGCTTTTTCACCGCCAGACAGCTGGCTAACAATCTTAGCAACATCGGAACCGCGAAATAAAAAGCTTCCCAAAATCGAGCGAATGTCTTTTTCTGGCATGGTCGGATGATCATCCCAGACCTCATTTAAAACACTTTTGTTAGGAGTTAGGTTATGTAATTCTTGATCATAATAACCAACATCAACTTGTGCTCCAAATTGACTGCTCCCAGAAATAAATGGAATTTTCCCTAGAATACTTTTTAGAAAAGTCGATTTTCCGATCCCATTAGGACCGACAATTGCCATAATTTGGTTTCGTCGAAGCTCAATATTAATCGGGCCAGCAATTGCGTGATTTTGGTAACCAATATAAGCCTCATTGACATTCAAGACGATATTGCCACTTGGGTGTTCAGCAGTAAAAGCAAAGTGTGGCCCTTGTTGTTGACCTTGAGGCTTATCTAGACGCTCAATTTTTTCTAATTGTTTACGACGACTTTGGGCGCGTTTAGTGGTTGAAGCTCGGACGATATTTTTTTTGACGAAATCTTCTAATTTGTCAATTTTCTCTTGTTGCTTTTCATAGGCTTTTTGCTGCAGCTGTAAGCGCAATTGCTTTTTTTTGATATAAGCCGAATAGTTTCCGCTATAATGGATAGCAGCCGTTGGAGTTAATTCATAGACATCTTGCGCAATTTTATCAAGAAAATAGCGATCATGAGAAACTAGCAATAAAGCGCCAGTATATCCTTGAAGATAATTTTCCAACCAATTGAGTGTCTCAATATCCAGATGGTTGGTTGGTTCATCGAGAATTAGCAAGTCTCTTTTTTCCAATAAAAGCTTTGCTAAAGCCAATCGAGTTTTTTGCCCGCCAGAAAGGCTATTAATTTTTTGCTGATAATCTTTTTCATCAAATTTAAATCCATGTAAGACTGAACGAATTTCTGCTTGATAGCCATAGCCGTTATTTTCCTTAAAATCGTGTTGCATTTGATCGTATTGTGCCAACAAACGTTGATATTCTTTTGAATTAACTTTCTGTGAATCACTAGCGATTTTGTTTTCAAGTTGGTGAATCTTTTCTTCCATTTTTCGTAAGGGCTCAAAAACAGTTAACATTTCTTCATAAATTGTGTTAGCTGAGACTAAACCGGTATCTTGAGCAAGATAACCAATTGTCAAATTTTTTGCGCGCGTTATTTGGCCTTGATCCGCTGGTTGTTGGTCCATTATTATTTTTAATAAAGTTGATTTGCCAACACCATTTCGGCCAACCAAGGCAATTCGTGAATTTTCTTGGATGTCTAAATCAATATTTTTAAAAAGGACATCTGCTCCAAACAGTCGAGCAACGTGTTGGACTTGTAGTAAAATCAATTAAATCACTTCCTCAGAGTAATTTGTGAAGCTGGTTTCTAAAAGCTTGTGAATTATTAAAAAAAGCTAGTCTTCTGATTGCATACGAAACAAAATTAGTGTAGCATAGTTAAGGAAAAAATAAACAATACTTTGTTTTGTAAATTGTGAAAAATGGTGGTTGAGCTTTTTTATTTAACAAGACAGTTGTTAAATTTATCAAAAAAATCATTAATCTCTTGAAAGGAGAAAAATTATGGCAAGTAATAAAATTCCACATGCAACGGCTAAACGATTGCCGATTTATTATCGTTACCTGCATTTTTTGTCAGATGCGGGTAAACAGCGTGTATCTTCAACCGAATTAGCTGATGCAGTTAAGGTTGATTCTGCAACAATTCGGCGCGACTTTTCGTATTTTGGTGCTCTTGGAAAGCGGGGCTATGGGTACGATGTTGAAAGTCTGTTGGCCTTTTTTCGGAAAACTTTAAAGCAAGATAAGTTAACCAATGTAGCTCTAATTGGCGTTGGCAATTTGGGTCATGCATTGTTAAATTATAATTTTCACCAGAGCAACAATGTGCGTATCAGTGCAGCTTTCGACATCAATGAAGATATCACTGGTACAATTCAAAGCGGCGTTCCAGTTTATCATATGGATGATATGAAAGAACAGCTTACGGTTCAGCAAATTGAAATTGTTATTTTGACAGTACCAGCACCAGTTGCTCAAGAAGCTACTAATGAGTTGGTAGAAGTTGGTGTTAAGGGAATTTTGAATTTTACGCCATTAAGAATTACAGTTCCAAGTACTGTTCGTGTTCAAAATGTTGATCTAACCAATGAATTGCAGACCTTAATTTATTTCTTAGATAAATTTGGCTCACATAAGGAAAATGATGCCTAATTAGTCAAAGCAGCCGCAAGTGAGCGGACTGCTTTTTTATTTGAAACTAAGCATGACAATTATTAAGTTCATCACCATGTGAGCAATCATCGAAGTTTGTACTCGACCACTTTTGGCATAAATCCAGCATAACATTCCACCAATAGCTGCATAAGTAAGAAAATGACCATCAGCATGGACAATACTAAAAAGCAGGCATGAGATAATACCAGCTATAAAAGGACTGGTGAGGGTCACTAAATTACCAAAAAGCACTTTACGAAATACTAATTCTTCCATAATTGGAGCAGCAATGAGCACATATAATAAATAAATCGGGTAATGTTTGATAATAGCTAGCATAGCAGCTGTGTTTTGTGAAGCATCAGTTTGGTGCAGAATTAAGTTTTCTAACCAAAAACAAAGTTGTTGAGTGGCTAAAAGAAGAACGGCTCCACCAAAACCTAAGATTAAGTTTTGCTGCTGCGAAACTGATTTTTTTTCTAACCAATTTTGATAAGTTGCAAATTGCCGATTGATAAAATACATTGCAATGCTTCCCGTTACACCGATAATAGTTAATAAATAGTAAAGGCTGGAACTAGTTCTAAAGTAATGATCGATAATTGTTGAGCAGATTGAAACGATTAGGTAGCTAATTAATAGCCACATGGAATTTTTTTTCAACGCCATTAAACGGCCCTCCTTAGCTGAATTACTTTGGTCATTATACCATAATTTAGCAGTTGCAATGTTCGAGTGATAAATCACTTGCAATTAAAGCACAAATTGATTATAGTAATAACTGTGGTTAGCACTTAGAGATACTGAGTGCTAAAACATAACTAATATTGGAGGGATACAGAGTGCTTAAACCTTTAGGAGATCGCGTTATTTTAGAAGTTCAAAAAGATGAGGAAAAGACAGTCGGTGGAATTGTCCTAGCAAGTAATGCTCAGGAAAAACCACAAACTGGCAAAATTGTTGCAGTAGGCGATGGTCGTGTACTGGATAACGGAGAAAAGGTAGCTTTGTCGGTTAAGCCAAATGATTTGGTTATCTTTGACAAATATGCAGGCACTGAAGTTAAATATGAAAGTAAGCAATATTTGGTTGTGCACGAAAAGGATATTGTTGCTATCGTTGAATAGTTTAATTTTAATATGATTCAAAAAATTGTTTTTATTTAAATTTTGATGATGAGGTGAATTTTTAATGGCAAAAGAAGTTAAATTTTCTGAAGATGCACGGACAAAATTACTTGCTGGGGTTGATAAACTAGCTAATACCGTTAAATCAACTTTAGGACCAAAAGGAAGAAATGTTGTTTTAGAGCAATCATATGGTTCTCCAACAATTACTAACGATGGTGTCACAATTGCTAAAGCAGTTGAATTAGCAGATCATTTTGAAAATATGGGCGCAAAATTAGTTTCTGAAGTAGCATCAAAGACTAATGACGTTGCAGGTGATGGAACTACAACCGCTACAGTTTTGGCACAGGCAATTGTGACAGAAGGAATGAAAAATGTTACAGCTGGTGCTAATCCAGTTGGCATTCGTCGGGGAATTGAATTGGCTACTAAAAAAGCGGTTGATGCATTACGCGAAATGTCACATAAAGTTGAATCAAAAAGTGATATTGCACAAATTGCATCAATTTCTTCTGCGAATGAGGAAGTTGGCAAGTTAATTGCTGATGCAATGGAAAAAGTTGGTAATGATGGAGTTATTACAATTGAAGAATCAAAAGGTATTGATACTTCATTAGATGTTGTTGAAGGAATGCAGTTTGATCGTGGCTATTTATCACAGTACATGGTAACTGATAATGATAAAATGGAAGCTGATCTTGACAATCCTTATGTTTTGATTACTGACAAAAAGATTTCTAACATCCAAGAAGTTCTGAATTTATTACAATCAATTGTTGAACAAGGTCGTCCACTGTTAATTATTGCGGACGATGTTGATGGTGAAGCTTTGCCAACACTTGTTTTAAACAAAATTCGTGGGACTTTCAATGTTGTAGCTGTTAAAGCTCCTGGATTTGGCGATCGTCGTAAAGAAATGTTGCAAGATATTGCTACATTGACAGGTGCTACTGTGATTACAGATGATTTAGGTCTTCAATTAAAAGATACTAAAATTGACCAACTTGGTTCAGCTGGTAAAATTACAATTACTAAAGAAAAGACCACAATTGTTGAAGGTGCTGGAGATAAAGCTCAGATTGCAGAACGTGTTCAGACAATTAAAAAACAGATTGCTGAAACTACATCTGACTTTGATCGCGAAAAATTACAAGAACGCTTAGCTAAATTAGCTGGTGGTGTTGCAGTTGTTAAAGTTGGTGCTGCAACTGAAACAGAACTGAAAGAACGTAAATATCGCATTGAAGATGCTTTGAACGCTACTCGTGCTGCTGTTCAAGAAGGCTTTGTAGCCGGTGGTGGTACAGCTTTGATCAATGTTATTAAAGATGTTGCTAGTTTGAAAGAAAGTGGTGACGTTCAAACTGGAATTAATATCGTTAAACGTGCATTAGAAGAACCAGTTCGTCAGATTGCCGAAAATGCTGGGCTTGAAGGTTCAGTTATTGTTGAAAAATTGAAGTCTGAAAAACCAGGTGTTGGTTATAATGCTGCTGAAGATAAGTGGGAAGATATGGTAGATGCTGGAATCGTTGACCCGACTAAGGTAACTCGTTCAGCTTTGCAAAATGCTGCTAGTGTTTCTGCCTTATTGTTAACTACCGAAGCTGTTGTTGCTGAAAAGCCAGAACCAAAAGCTGCTCCAGCTGCTCCGGCTCCAGGACCAAACATGGGCGGTATGATGTAAACCAACTGGTTTAGAAAACAATTATTTTTAAGGAAAGTTAGGATATAAGTTTTCTGATTTTAATTAGGTAATTGGATACCAAAACTTCTTAATACTCCGTTTCGACAATCCTTATCAAAAACCATAATTTGTTTGTTGCTGATGAATTAAGAAGTAAAGTAATTATATGTTATAGCCTTGTTGTAAATATTTAGTCTGTCAGGCAACATATGGACTCTAGGGGCTTAGTAATTATGCAGTCACTGTATCTAAGCAAATTGTTTTAGGTGCAATTTTCACAATTTCCGAATCTTTGGGAATGAATGTCTGTTAATTAGACATTAATATATGATAGAGCTGTAGTAAAACTTTTAAGTTTTACTACAGCTCTTATCTTTTTTGACTTGCTTAATCGGTTTTTTTATGTCATGATATTGAAATCATTGTCAGATTTAAAAAGAGTTATAATGTTGAGTAAAGTAAAATACGAAACAGCGAAAGCTGCAGGCTTTCTAAAAATATGATAGATTGATAAAGACGTAAAAACAACTATTTACAAGTTATTGGTTTGTAAATTTGTAGTCTTGATTAATTGCGTCAAAGGAGAAATAGAAATGTGGCGTTATTTAAAACGGTTACTAATTGGAAGACCTCTTAAAACAACTGATGCGGGTGGCCAATCGCTGACAAAATTTAAAGCATTGGCTTTATTATCTTCGGATGCGCTGTCTTCAGTAGCATATGGGACTGAACAGATTACAACGGTTTTATTTGTTCTATCTGCAGCAGCAACTTGGTATGCTTTGCCAGCTGTGGGCATTGTGTTGATTTTATTGTTTGCAATTACAATGTCGTACCGGCAAATTATTAATGCTTATCCTTCTGGTGGGGGCGCCTATGTTGTTGCAACTAAGAACTGGGGTACTTCAATTGGTTTAATTGCCGGAGGATCTTTACTAGTTGATTACATGCTGACTGTAGCTGTTTCAGTGACATCTGGAACAGAGGCAATTACTTCGGCAATTCCATTGTTGCGTCCATACAGTATCGGAATTGCCATTTTTATCGTTTTGTTTATTATGACTTTGAATTTACGGGGCATGAAAGATTCTGCTTCGTTTCTAACCTTGCCAGTTTACACTTTTGTTATCGTTTTACTGGGAATGTTAGGCTGGGGACTATTCAACATTGCTACGGGTAAATTAACTTATCATGCAGCAGCACCGGTTGGTAGTGCTGTCCCGGGGATGACGTTGATTTTATTTTTAAGGGCTTTTTCTGCAGGTTCATCTTCCTTAACAGGTGTTGAGGCCATTAGTAATGCGGTACCAAATTTTAGAAAACCACGTCGAAAGAATGCAGCAAATACCTTGGCGATTATGGCAGCTTTATTAGGAATGTTTTTAATTGGAGTTACTTTTCTGAGTTATTATTTGGGTGTAATGCCGAATCCGGATGAAACGGTTTTGTCTCAAATTGGTTCAGCAGTTTTTGGTAAGGGGATTTTCTACTACTTATTGCAATTTTCAACGGCGTTAATTTTAGCGGTTGCAGCGAATACCGGTTTTTCTGCTTTTCCAATTTTAGCGTATAATCTTGCCAAGGATAAATTTATGCCGCATATGTATATGGATAAAGGAGACCGTTTAGCTTACTCTAATGGGGTTATTTCGTTAGCTGTCGGTGCAATTGTATTGATCCTTATTTTCCATGGGCAAACAAGTTTATTGATACCATTGTATGCAGTTGGGGTTTTTGTTCCATTTACTTTGTCACAATCTGGGATGATTATTCATTGGTTACGTGAACGCGGGCACAATTGGGTGCTCAATTCATTAGTTAATCTTTTGGGAGCAGCTATTTCGTTAGCTTTAGTTGTCTTCTTATTTTGGTTGCATTTTTCCAATGTTTGGCCGTACTTAATTATTATGTTGGTTTTATTAGCTGGATTTTACAAAATTCATGCTCATTATACAATGGTAGCGTCCCAGTTACGATTAAATAATGAACAGGCACAATTACATGATTACTCCGGTGCTACAGTTATTGTTTTAGTTAGTTCAGTAACTCATGTTACAACTGGTGCAATCAATTATGCACGTTCAATTGGTGATTATGTAATAGCTATGCATGTTTCATTTGATACTAATCCCAAAAAAGAACACGAAACAGCTAAGGAATTCAAGGATTCATTTCCTGACGTACGTTTTGTTGACTTACATTCTTCATATCGTTCAGTTGCCGGTCCAGTATTGCGCTTTTGTGATGTAATTGCTAAAGATTCAGCCAAAAAAAATTATTCGACAACTGTCTTAGTTCCACAATTTGTTCCACGCAAACCTTGGCAGAATATTTTGCATAATCAGACTAGTCTGCGATTACGTGCGGTTTTAAATTCACGTGAAAATATTATTGTTTCAACTTACAGTTATCACTTGAAAAAGTAATTCAGCTTTTTTGTTTGCGGTATCTGAAGGCTGGATGCTAAAACTATGTTATAATGAAGCGTAATGAGCTTAGGAGCGGGTTTTTAGTAAAAGCCGGCAGAGTTCTTCTTTGAATGATTATTAAAGAAAGAGGACGGCGTATGTCTATTATTATTGCGTCTTTACTTGCGGCTGGGGTGTTAGCGTTTATCTTAACCCCGCTCGTGCGCAGTTTAGCATTTAAGCTAGGTGCAGTGGACAAGCCTAATGCTCGGCGGGTCAACAAAGTAACAATGCCGACAATGGGGGGATTAGCGATTTTTATCGCTTTCAATCTCGTAAATTTTTTTATTCTGCGCCAGCAATATCCACCACAACAACTGTGGACATTATTTGCGGCTGAATTGACAATCATTGCTACGGGGATTATTGATGATATCTATGAATTAACTCCAAAACAAAAATTATTTGGAATTACTGTTGCGGCACTAATCGTTTATTTCTTCAGTGGAATTAGGATGACTACCTTAACGTTACCTTTTCTGGGGACAATCGATTTAGGATGGTTTAGTTTGCCAGTAACGCTGATTTGGATTTTAGCGATTACTAATGCAGTTAATTTGATTGATGGACTTGATGGTTTGGCAGTCGGAGTAGCAATAATTGCTTTGATCACGAGCGGCATCACCGGTTACTTGTTTTTAAATGTTACAGGCACCTATGTATCGATTATGATGTTTACTTTAGTTGGATCGTTAGTTGGATTTTTACCTTATAATTTTCATCCAGCAAAAATTTATTTGGGCGATACAGGAGCTTTATTTATTGGCTTTATGATTTCAATTTTTTCACTTTATGGCTTAAAAAATGCGACCTTTATTACGATTGTAATCCCAGTAATAATTTTGGGTGTACCAATCACAGATACGGTTTATGCCATTTTGCGACGAGTTTTAAATAAAAAGCCAATTTCACAGGCCGATAAACATCACTTACATCATCGGTTAATGGAAATTGGTTTGAGCCATACTCAAACGGTATTGGTAATTTATGGCATTGCTTTAATTTTTTCCTGTATTGCTTTACTTTACCCGTTTTCAAATTTATTAGGATCAATTTTGTTAACCATTGCGACTTTATTTGGTTTAGAACTTTTTGTTGAGTCAATTGGTTTGGTGGGATCACAGCGTCGACCTTTAATTAACTGGATTGGAAGACTATTTAAAACTAAAAACAAAAAAAATAAGTGATTAAATTTGTTTGGATAATGACGGCGATTATGAAAAGTAATTGTCGTCATTTTTTTGTTTAGCTGGAAGATAGGGAACTTCAATATATTTTAGAGTAGTTGCTTTAACTAAGAGCTGACCGTTTAATAAATTTTTTATTTCGGTAATGGTTTGCTGGAGTTTAACACTCGGAACTGAAAAACTTAATGTGATTTTTTCCAAATAAGTCAGATTAAAGAGCTCGATTTTTCTCTGATCAAAATAATTTTTTAATAAATCAAATTGATGATAAGCTATTTCAACGGTGACCACAGTTGCTTTAATTCGGTAGACAATACCAGCTTGTTCAATGGCAGCACTAGTTGCATTACTATAGGCTCTAATTAAACCACCAGTACCTAATTTAATTCCACCAAAATAACGAATCACAACTGCCGTAACATTATGCAGTTGATTTTTTTTTAAAACATTGAGAATTGGAACACCAGCTGTCCCAGAAGGTTCTCCATTGTCACTGGCACGTTGGATTTGATCTGTTGGCCCGATAATTGCGGCAAAACAATAGTGCTTTGCTTTAGGATGTACCGCTTTTAATTCTTCAATGAAAGCTTGAGTATCAGCTTCAGTACTTGTTTTTTTGACGTAACTAATAAAATTAGATTTTTTGATGAATAAGTTTGCTTGAGCACTTGTAGCGATCGTTAAAAATTTTTTTTTCAAAAAAACACCGCCTTTGCGTATTTTATAAGTGAAGGAGTGATTAAATGCAGCCAGAAAACTTTTATGGCCGAATAGTAAAAGGTGCACTCGATGATATTTCTGACATACCAAGCGAGGCAGTTAAATACCCAGCGCTTAAATTGTATAAACGACAAATTTTTTGCTGTCGTTGCCATCAGACGACAAATAAAGTTGTAGCACATTTGCCTAATGGTGATTTATACTGCCCTCAATGTATTCAGTTTGGTCGTGTAACATCTCGCGATTTATTATACACCATAGCCGAACCGAATTTATTTCCAGTTCAAAATAACGCTTTGACTTGGATTGGTAAGCTATCATTTTTGCAACAAAAATGTGCAATGAAATTAAAACTTTATGCACAACAAAAAAAGGATTTTTTGCTTTGGGCAGTTACTGGGGCTGGAAAAACTGAGATCATGTTTCCAGCGATTGCTGCTGCAATTGAAAGACGTGAAAGAGTTTGTTGGGCAGCTCCCCGAATTGATGTTTGTAACGAAATTTATCCTCGGCTACAGAGAGCTTTTCAAAGAACTTCAATTATTTTACTTCATGGAGCTAAAAAGACAGATTATTTTTATAGTCAATTAGTAGTTTGTACAACGCATCAACTCCTTAAGTTCCGGGCTGCTTTTGATCTATTGATTATTGACGAAGCTGATGCTTTTCCCTTTAAAGATAATCCATTGCTGCAATTGGCAACAAAAAATTGTCGAAAAGAAAATAGTAGTTTGTTGCTGTTGACGGCGACACCGACTGCTGAGATGCTGCAACAAGTTAAGCAAAGGAAATTAATATTAGGTTATTTGCCGCTCCGTTTTCATGGACACTTGTTACCAGTGCCGCAAATTATGCTTTTGCCTAATTGGAAAAAGCAACTGCAGCAAAAGAGGATAGCTAGCAAAGTAATTAAATCAATAGAAAAATGGTTAATTTTAGATTTGCCAATCTTGGTTTTTGCACCTGAAATTTCTTTGCTAGATCAATTAAAAACTAGTTTACAACAATTAACAGCAGTCAAAAATTTAGCTACAGTTTTTGCCGCTGATCCACAGCGAATTGAAAAAGTACAAAAAATGCGAACTGATTTTTTTCAATTGTTGGTCACAACAACAATTTTAGAACGAGGGGTAACTTTTCCAAAAGTAAATGTCTTGGTAATTGGAGCAGATGAGCAAGTGTTTACTCAAGAAGCTTTAGTTCAAATAGCTGGTCGAGCTGGTCGAAGTCAGCAACATCCAACAGGTGAAGTTATTTTTGTCTGTTCAATGATGAATCGTAGTTTGAAAAGAGCAATCAAACAAATTAAATTTTTAAACCGAGAAGGAGCAAAATTGCATGGCAATAAACTGTCCTAAGTGTCAACGTAAACTGGCAAATAAATCAATACTTCAGTGGTTCTTTAGCTGGCAGTCACCAATACCAACTGTCAAACTTTGTGAGAGATGTTTGGCTGAATTTATTAGCCTGGCCGGACAGATTATTTGCCAAGGATGCGGCCGGCTACAAAAAAATGAAAGCTTATGTCTTGATTGCCAAAAATGGCAACAACAAATTGATGGTAAATTGTTAAATAATCGCGCACTGTATAGTTATAATCAATCAATGAAAGATTACTTTTTCAATTACAAATTCCAAGGAAATTATCAATATCGTTCCTATTTTCAATCAGAATTAACAGCTACTGCTAAAGACTATTTTAAACAAGGGTGGTGGCTAGTGCCAATTCCCGTTTCAGATATAACCTGGCAACGTCGAGGATTTAATCAGGTTGAAGGCTTAATAAAGAGGCTCTTATATCAGCCAATCTTACGCGTTAAACCTTTATATGAAAAAGAAACACAATCAAGTAAAAATCGGCAAGAGCGTTTAAGCATGCCACAGCCATTTGAACTGAAAGCAACTGTCCAATTAAACGGAGAAAAGATTTTATTAATCGATGATGTTTATACAACCGGAAGAACTCTTTATCATGCTCGTGAAGTTTTGTTGACAGCTGGAGCAATAAAAGTTAAATCGCTTACTTTAGCCAGATGAATTTGGGGATATTGATTGTTAAATATCAGTTTTTCTTATATAATAAAGATGGCAAGATAAAAAGGTTAAGTCAATTTATCAATGCTAGTTGTGAAAGGAGAGGTTTGTTATGTTAAAATACAGTATTCGTGGTGAAAATATCGAAGTTACGGCTGCAATTCGAGATTATATTCAAAAGAAGTTAAATAAGTTGGAAAAATATTTTGAAGATACTTCGAATTCGACGGCACACGTTAATTTAAAAGTGTACTCAGATAAAACTTCCAAAGTAGAAGTAACGATTCCACTTCCATATTTGGTACTGCGTGCTGAAGAAACCTCACCCGATATGTATGCGAGTGCCGATTTGGTGACTGATAAACTTGAACGCCAAATTCGCAAATATAAGACAAAAATTAATCGCAAATCTCGCGAAAAGGGTTTTAAGGGTTTAAGTGCTGTTGAGTCAGCAGCTGATAAAACAGCAACTCCAAAAACAGATAATAAATTTGATATTGTAAGAACAAAACGTTTCTCGTTGAAACCGATGGATAGTGAAGAAGCCGTTTTACAGATGGATATGCTTGGACATAATTTCTTTATTTACGAAGATGCTGAAACTAATGGAATTAATATTGTTTATCGACGTAAAGATGGCCGGTATGGCTTGATTGAAGCTAGTGAGGATTAGTAGCTTTCCATTAACTTAAATTTGTTTTTTAACAAGCGGTTAAGATCGCTTGTTTTTTTATCGCTGAATTTGAAAAACTAGTAATCAATGATAAAATGACAATGGTGTACTCTCTATTGTATAATAGTTTTAAATTTAATTTGGAATTGTGATTTAAGAAAGGAAAACAGACATGGTAAATGTCCTTAGAAAATGGGTTGAAAGCGACAAAAGAGAAATTAAAAGGTTAGCAAAAATTGCTGACAAAGTTGAAACTCATGCTGAAAAAATGGCAGCTTTGAGTGATGAAGAATTAAAAGCACAAACACCAGCGTTAAAAAAACGTTACCAAGCCGGAGAAACACTAGATGATTTATTACCTGAAGCGTTTGCGGTTGTACGTGAAGGTGCCAAACGGGTTTTAGGCTTATATCCGTTTAGAGTCCAGATTTACGGTGGAGTAGTTTTGCATGAAGGTAATATTGCTGAAATGAAAACTGGTGAAGGAAAAACTTTAACAGCTACAATGCCGGTTTATTTAAATGCGCTGGCTGGTAAAGGAGTTCATGTAGTTACGGTTAATGAATATTTAGCTCAGCGTGATGCAACCGAGATGGGCGAATTATATACTTGGTTAGGTTTGACTGTTGGGTTAAACATTGCTAGTAAATCGTCCGATGAAAAACGAGAGGCCTATAACTGCGATATAACATATTCGACTAACAGTGAGTTAGGATTTGATTATTTACGTGATAACATGGTTGTTTATCGTGAAGATATGGTTCAACGACCATTGAATTTTGTGGTTGTTGATGAGGTTGATTCAATTTTGATTGATGAAGCAAGGACTCCTTTGATTATTTCGGGTCAAGCTGAACCGACAACTGCTTTGTATATTCGAACTGATCGTTTTGCTAAAACTTTGACCGAAAAGAAGGATTATAAAATTGACTTAGAGTCAAAATCGGTTGCTTTAACTGAGCAAGGAATCCGCAAAGCTGAAAAATATTTTGGCTTAGCTAATCTATACGATCCTGATAATACTGCTTTGACCCATCATTTGGACAATGCTTTGCGAGCAAACTTTATTATGTTGCGTGATAAAGATTATGTGGTCTCAGATGGAGAAGTAATGATTGTTGATCAGTTTACTGGTCGGATTATGGAAGGTCGTCGTTATTCTGATGGACTACACCAAGCTATTGAAGCTAAGGAACGAGTTGAGATTCAACAAGAAACCAAAACCATGGCGAATATCACCTATCAGAACTATTTTCGGATGTATAAGAAAATCGCTGGAATGACCGGAACAGCTAAAACAGAAGATGAAGAATTCCGCGAAATTTATAATATGGAAGTCACCACAATTCCAACGAATAAACCAGTGATTCGTGATGATCGGCCTGATTTATTGTATCCAACGCTTAAAAGTAAATTTAAGGCTGTTGTAGAAGATATTCAACAACGTCATGAAAAAGGTCAACCGATTCTGGTGGGAACAGTGGCAGTTGAAACTTCAGAATTATTAGCCAAGTTATTGGATCAAGCTGGTATTGCACATTCAGTTTTAAATGCTAAGAATCATGCAAAAGAAGCAGAAATTATTATGAATGCTGGCCAACGTGGTGCGGTTACAATTGCGACTAATATGGCGGGCCGAGGAACGGACATTAAATTAGGACCAGGAGTGCGCGAGGTTGGTGGTTTGGCAGTTATTGGTACTGAACGACATGAATCACGCCGAATTGACAATCAGTTACGTGGCCGTTCTGGTCGTCAGGGCGATCCAGGAGTTACACAGTTCTATCTTTCTTTAGAAGACGATCTAATGTTGCGTTTTGGTTCAGAGCGAGTTAAAGCTTTATTGGAACGATTCAAAGTAGCAGATGAAGATGCGGTCATTCAAAGTAAAATGATTAGCAGGCAAGTTGAATCAGCTCAGAAGCGAGTTGAAGGTAATAATTATGATACACGTAAGCAGGTTCTGCAATACGATGATGTTATGCGTGAACAACGTGAAGTAATTTACTCGCAAAGACAGCAAGTAATTATGGAAGATGAATCATTAAAATCGGTAATTATGCCGATGGTTAAACGAACCGTTGAACATATTGTTCAAATGCACACCCAAGGTGAGCAAAAAGATTGGAATTTACAAGCGATTATTGATTTTGCAATTGCTGCGATGGTTAATGAGGATAGTATAGCAGTGAATGATTTAACTGGTAAAAAATCTGAGGAAATCATTAATTATTTGATGGACCGTGCTGAATCAAATTATCGTTTGAAAGAAAAACAGCTTTACGATGCTGCTCAAATGCTGGAATTTGAAAAAGTTGTCATTTTACGAGTAGTTGACTCACGGTGGATGGATCATATCGATGAAATGGATCAATTGCGTCAATCGATTGGTTTACGGGGCTATGGTCAGTTAAATCCATTAGTTGAATATCAAACTGATGGTTTTAGAATGTTTGAACAAATGATTGGTGATATTGAATACGATGTAACACGTCTGTTTTTAAAGGCTGAAATTCGGCAAGATATTCATCGTTAATAAAGTAAAATGCCGCTTGATTTGTATATTGAATCGAACGGCATTTATTCTGTTGATTAGCTAATGATAAGTAAGTGAGGGATTTAAAAATGGAAATTAGTGAAGCAAAAAAAATGATTGAGAATATGAAACGAAAAGTCCAAGACTTTAGGGGGTCTCTTTGACTTAGAGGCCTTGAATGAAAAGATTTCTGAGAATGAAGCTCAAATGGCTGACCCAGATTTTTGGAATGATCAGAGTGCTGCTCAAAAAGTTATTGATGAAACTAATATATTAAAGACTAAATTTGATAATTTTAAAGTTTTGAGTGATGCGGTTGACGAATTAGAAATTCTGACTGAATTATTAAAAGAAGACCCAACAGATCAAGAAACGCAAACAGAATTAAATAACAAGTTGACAATTGTTCAGCAAAAATTGCAAGCATATCAACTAGAATTATTGTTGAATGGGAAATATGATTCACATAATGCTTTATTAGAAATTCATCCAGGTGCTGGTGGAACCGAATCGCAAGATTGGGGTTCAATGTTATTGAGAATGTATGACCGTTGGGGACAACAACACCACTTTAAAGTGGAGGTTTTGGATTATTTAGCGGGAGAAGAAGCTGGTCTTAAGAGCGTAACTCTACAATTTAGTGGGAAAAACGCTTATGGCTATCTACGTAGTGAAAAAGGCGTGCATCGTTTAGTTCGAATTTCACCGTTTGATGCAGCTGGACGACGCCATACCTCCTTTGCTTCGGTGAACGTGATGCCTGAGTTAGACGACAGTGTTGAAATTGAATTGCGACCTGAAGACATTAAAATGGAAGTTTTTCGTTCTAGTGGTGCGGGTGGGCAGCATATCAATAAAACGTCTTCTGCAGTTCGTTTGATTCATATTCCTACTGGAATTGTTGTTTCCAGTCAAGCACAGCGTTCCCAGTTTCAAAATCGGGCAACAGCCGAGAGTATGTTGCGAGCACGTCTTTATCAATTAAAATTAGAAGAACAAGCGAAAAAAAAGGCAGCAATCCAGGGGCAACAGCTCGAAATTGGATGGGGTTCACAAATTCGTTCTTATGTTTTTCATCCTTATTCAATGGTTAAGGATCATCGTACAGGATACGAAACTGGAAATATCCAGTCAGTGATGGATGGTGATTTGGATGGGTTCATCAACGCTTATTTACAATCGAAACTAAGTGCACAAAACCCAGACTGAAACTAAATGACATTAATTTGTAATTTAGTTGAAATAATTAAACAATATAGAATGTTATAATTATCTGGTGTGTGTAGTTGATTTAAGGAGGAATTCCGGTGATTGAATTTAAGCACGTATTTAAAAATTATACCAATGATATTGAAGCTGCGAGTGATCTAAGCGTTAAGATCGATCAAGGAGAGTTTGTTTATGTGGTTGGCCCTAGCGGTGCAGGCAAGTCAACTTTTATTAAAATGATGTATCGTGAGGAGCAACCAACTTCGGGTCAAATTAAAATCAATGAATTTGAACTGGATAAAATTAAAGGCCATGAAATTCCTTATTTGCGACGTGAATTAGGAATTGTATTTCAGGATTTTAAATTGTTACCGAAAATGACAGTTTTTGAGAATGTGGCTTATGCTCTGCAGGTTATTGAAAAAAAGCCAGAAGAAATTAAACAGCGCGTAAAGCGGGTGCTTGATCTGGTTGGATTGGCTGATAAAGCAGCAGCATTTCCAGATGAACTATCTGGTGGGGAGCAGCAGCGAATAGCGATTGCTCGAGCTATTGCTAATCAACCTGGAATTGTAATTGCTGATGAACCGACTGGAAACCTTGATCCTGATACAGCTGGCGGTATTATGGATATTTTAGAAGAAATTAATCAGCAAGGAACGACTATTGTAATGGCTACTCATAATAGTGGGATTGTTAATCAGCGGAAACATCGAGTAATTGAAATTGAAGCTGGTCACATTATTCGTGATCAGCGTAAGGGGGGCTTTTCAAAAGATGAATAGTCTGACACTCAAACGACATTTAAAAGAGAGTTTTAAAAGTCTTAAACGAAATGGTTGGATGACCGCAGCTGCTATTAGCGCAGTTGCGGTGACTCTTTTGCTGGTAGGAGTACTTTTGTCGATTTTATTGAATATTGATAAAGTGGCCTCAGATATTGAAAATGATGTTCAAGTTAGGGTTTTAATTAATCGAGGAACAACTAAAAAGCAGCAAGAACAGTTGCACCAAAAATTAGCTGATTTAAGTGAAGTTAAAAGTATTCGTTATTCAAGCAAAAAACAAGAACTGAAAAACGTTATTGGCAGCTATGGTAAGGAATTTAAACTTTTCAGTGGGGATGATAATCCATTAAATGATGTTTATGTGGTTAAAACCAAACGACCTGAACAAACAGTAAAAGTTGCCAAAAAAGCTGAGCAAATGAAATTTGTCTATACAGCGAAATATGGCGGAGCTTCAGCCAAAAAGCTATTTCATGTAGTTGATAGTATTCGAACTTGGGGTGTTGGAATTAGTTTATTGCTTTTGTTTGTAGCGGTTTTCCTAATTTCAAATACAATTCGAATTACAATTTTATCACGCAAAAATGAAATTGCAATTATGCGATTGGTTGGAGCTACGAATGGTTTTATTCGTTGGCCATTTATTTTGGAAGGTGCTTGGACGGGAATGTTTGGTGCCTTGGTGCCAATTGTGATTGTTGATTTTGGCTATGTTTGGCTCTATCGAGTTTTAACGGCGTCACTGGCCAGCACAGGGTATCAATTATTGACACCAGCAGCATTTTTATTTCAGATTGATTTACTATTGATTGTGATTGGAATTGTAATTGGAGCGTTGGGTTCAGCTATTTCAATGCGTCGGTTTTTAAAAATTTAGCTGCTAAAGAATTTAAAATAAATGAAAAAGACGGGTTAAATTATTGTGACCCCAAAAGCTTAGATTTTTATGGAGTGGAGAAATCCACTCCTTTTTGTATATTATTGATGATCAGAGTTTTTGTCTGGAAATTTTTTCTGTTAACTCAGCATATAATGATCTAATTTGGCTTTTTGTGAGACTGTTGGGAATGCTTGCTTGGTTATAGGTTTATTCTAATTTTTTTGTACTCTTAAATCAGAATTGCTATACTGAAAGTATTGAATCATTATTAAGAAAGGTGTCCAAATAATGGTATTTGAAACAATAGAAAAATTTTTGTTGCAACCATTAGTCTGGTTAGCAATTCTAATTACTGGTGTTACATATGCAAGAAGAATTTCTTTTGAACGGAAACAATTTCGTGTAGCAATTAATCGTGACTTTTTTGAGGGCAGACATTTTATTAAGAATTTTTTAATCTTAGGAATTGGTGGAAGTTTACTTACCAGTCTTGTCGGAGTCATGCTACCATGGCAGTGGATCATTCTTTATCAAATCTTGATGGGGATTGGATTATTGGTCTATCCTTTTTTCAAAATTGATAGTTTCTTTTTTTGGTGGATTAGTTTGTTGAGCTTAATGGGTGCTAGTTGGATTTCACTTAGAACAGCTGAACGGCTACCAAAAGTAATTAGTCAATCGCTAACAATTAATCATCTGGAATTGATAACTAGTGGGGCTGCATTGCTGTTTATTGCCGGTTTATTACTGTTAGGAAAACTGATAATGTTACAGCGATACCAACCCTTAGAGGTTACACCAGCAATTAAAAGGGGAAAACGGGGTCGTCGATTAGTTTACTATTCATGGCAAGATTTAGCTTTAGTACCATTAGTTTGTTTAGTACCAAGTAATAACTTGACAAATTTTTTTCCGGGGTGGTTTTTGATAACAATCGCTAATCAGCCTTTTCAAGTATTTGTGTTACCACTTATTATTAGTAGTGGTTTTAAGTTTTGGCGCCAATCAGCTCAAGCAGCTTGTCGGTTTGAAAAGATCAGTTTGTTGAGCTTAGTGCTGATTTTTTTTGCGGGCTCAATTCTGTGCTGGCTTTTTCCAACTAAATTTGAATTAATTGTTATGTTGTTATTGTTACTGACGTTGGTTATTTTATGGTTTAAGCGAAAGTTTGAACAGCGGGAAAGTAATTGGTATGTGGAGACTCACGATGGCGTTCGAGTAATTGCTGTTCAGCCAAATACTCCGGCAGCTAAAATGAAAATTCAGCCAGGAGATGAGATCTTAATCTGTAATGGTCGAGAGGTCCATAATGAAACAGAATTTTATGCGGCTTTAAAAACAGATGCCACTTTTTGTCGCTTTAAAATTCGCAACTATGCTGGTGAATTAAAATTAGCTCAAGGAGCCATTTATGCAGATTCGCCTCATGAAATTGGTCTAGTAATCTTTCATTAAAAATGGAGGTACTCTTTTGAAAAAAATTCTAGTAGTCGATGATGAAATGGCAATTGTTACTTTATTGAAATATAATTTGGAAACGGCGGGCTATCAAGTAACAGTGGCAATGGATGGACAAAAAGCTTTTGATGAAGCCATAACTGATCAATATGATTTTATTTTGTTGGATTTGATGTTGCCCAAGTTGGATGGCTTAGAAGTTACTAAACGTTTACGACAAGAAAAAATTAAAACTCCAATTATGATTTTAACTGCCAAGGGTGAAGAATATGATAAGGTTATTGGTCTAGAGTTGGGCGCGGATGATTATTTAACAAAACCTTTTTCACCACGAGAAGTTTTGGCTAGAATTAAAGCAATCGCTCGGCGAACTACCGATACAGTAGATGAAGAATTAGCAATAAATTCAGCAAAAGAACCACAAGAGATTTACCATTTTCCTGACTTTACAATTGATTTAACTAACTATTCGGTAATACGTGCTGGGAAAAAAGTTAAACTTACTCCAAAAGAGTTTGAGCTATTAGCTTATTTTGTTAAACGTCCTCAGCGAGTTTTGAGTCGAGATAAACTTTTGAATGGAGTTTGGGGTTTTGATTACGTTGGGCAAACCCGGATGGTTGACATGCATGTCAGTCATTTACGTGAAAAAATTGAAAACGATCCTCATCAACCGCAATATATTGAAACAGTCAGGGGGTTTGGTTATCGTTTTGAAGGTAAAGCTGAATAAAATTATAAAAAATGTTGTGGTTGATTTTGCAATAATTTTTACAGTTTTGTTAATTACTTTTGGTCTATTTATTAGCTTGAATAATTTGCCAGCCAGTGAATTGTTCGGATCAAAAAAATGGCTATTGTTAGTTTTTAGCAGCCTTTTTTTTAGTTTGTTAGATACTAGTTATCGTTATTGGCAACAAAAAAAACGACAAGAAAAAATATTGTTGTTGAGCGAAAAATTGCGAGCAATCATTGCAGGTGAAAAACCACAACATTTGTTGTTAGCTCCAAGTGATCCATACTTTGAATTAGCGCAGTCAATTAATCAAGTGCAAAGCTTGCAACGAGATATTTTTAAACATTATTTAACCCAGCAGCGGGGGTATTTTTCATTAATTGAGTATTTAACGATTGGTGTAATGGTGCTAGATCAGGATCAAAAGATTTATCTCAGTAATCATGCAATGAGTGATTTAATGGGTCGCGAGATGAATTTGAAAGGACACTTATATGCCGATGAATTACGAAACTATGATTTGAGTCATTTGATTGAAACAACTTTTCAGACAAAAAAAGATCAACATACTGAATTGAAATTAGAATTTAATGCTAAAATAGTTGATGCACATAGTGTTTTTGTACCAGTTAGTCAACACCATTTTCTGGTTATGGTTTTATTGTATGATTTAACTGAATTAAAAGAAATTGAACAAATGCAGTTGGATTTTGTTAGCAATGTTAGTCATGAATTAAAAACACCAATCACTGCCATTACAGGTTTTAGTGAAACCTTACTAAATGGAGCTATGAATGACCAAGTAGCATTACCGCAATTTTTAAAAATTATTCAACAGGAGAGTTTGAAATTAACGGCTTTGGTAGAAGATATTTTATCCCTAGCAAGAATTTCAACCAATACAACTTTAAAATTAAAAAAAATTAGATTGCAGACTTATCTAGCTGAAGTTTTACAAAGTTTTCAACCAGAAATCAAAAAGAAAGAAATTCAAGTTCATAATAAAGTTCCGGCTGATTTTATTGTTGATAGTGATGACCACAAACTTCGGCATGTGATTAACAATTTATTACAAAATGCGATTAAATACAATGATGTTGGTGGTGAAGTATGGATATCTTGCCAGCAAACGTCACAAAACTGGCAGTTGATTGTCCGTGACAATGGTTGGGGCATTCCGCAGGACCAACAAGAACGAGTTTTCGAACGTTTTTTCCGAATTGAAAATTCTCGTTCACGTCAAACTGGGGGAACAGGGTTAGGCTTGGCAGTTGTTAAGGAATATGTGGCAGCGATGAAGGGAAAAATTAAAGTTACTAGTCAAGTTGGAGTTGGCTCTGAATTCACAATTATTCTTCCCTTAGTTGGGTTCGGAAAGCGAGAGGATAGTCGTGAAAAAGTTTAAACGAGTGGTGTTTCTTGTGCCCAGTGTTTTGCTAATATTCTTTTTAAGCGGTTGTCAGCAATTAAACCAGGAGTCGTTGACGGTTGCCGGTTCAACAGCGATTCAGCCGATTATCGAAATGGCGGCAGCAAAGTACCGGCAACAACGACCAAATAGTTATGTCAATGTACAAGGTGGTGGTTCAGAAACCGGTTTGAGCCAAGTTGCTGAAAGAGCAATCGATATTGGAACTTCAGATGTTTTTGCTTCCAAAAAGGCCAGCCTACAGGTTCATAAATTGCAAGATCACAAATTGGCAGTCAGTGGAATTGCAGTGATTGTCAATGCTAAAACGGGAGTTCATAATTTAAGTATGAGGCAGGTTCAAAAAATTTTTACTGGGAAAATAACTAATTGGCAGCAAGTTGGCGGTAAAAAACTGCCGATTACAGTAATTAATCGAGCTGAAGGAAGCGGTACGCGATTGAACTTTGAGACTTTAGCTCTTGCACATCATTCAAGCATGGTAGCACAAGAACAAGCTTCATCTGGAACGGCCTATCAAATTGTCAAAGAAACAGCAGGAGCAGTCTCATATGTTGCTTTTCCCTATGTTCAAGCGGGAGTTATCGCACCGAAAATTGATGAAGTTAAGCCGACTGTTGCTAATGTGGAAGATAATCACTGGAAACTTTGGTCATATGAGCATTTATACACGCGACAAAACCCAAGTCAAAAGGTTCGGGATTTCATCAATTATTTGGGCTCAAGCCAAGTAAAAAAAATAATTCTTAAATTAGGTTTTATTCCAGTTTCTGCTATGAATGTAGCTCGCAATCGATATGGAACGATTGAAACAGTTAAATAATAGCAAAATTTTTAAAAAGGTCTACAAAAACTTATATTAGGAGGTGGTGATTTTAATGAAGAAATCTCAGCCAGATTTATTTCAACCAGCTATAGCAGCTAGGCGAGAAAAAGTTGGTCATTTTATTGTGTCACTAGCAGCAATGCTGATTATTTTGCTGGTGATAATCGTTTTGGGCTTTACAGTTTTTCAAGGAACTGCACTGTTTCGCAAACAACAATTTAGTTTAACGGCTTTTTTGACTGGAGTACACTGGCTACCTGCACGGGGCAGTTTTGGCGCATTACCATTGATTTATGGTTCATTGCTTGTGTCAGCGGTTAGTCTTTTATTAGCCGGACCTTTAGCTTTAGGAACAGCAATTTTTATAACAGAGTTGTCTCATAAGCATTGGCAGCAATTATTTCGCAGTGGCTTGTCAATTTTAGCTGGGATACCAGCAGTTGTATATGGTTTAGTCGGAATTGTTGTAGTGATTCCATTACTACGTGAGTTGTTGGGCGGGACAGGATATGGTTGGTTAGCGGCGGCAATAATTTTAGCAGTGATGATTTTACCAGTTTTAATTACTTTAACAGCAGATGCTTTTGCTGCCGTACCACGGAAATATCAAGTTAGTGCTACAGCCTTAGGAGCAACCAAGTTTCAGATTTGGCGAACATTAATTTTTCCGTTAGCGACCGCTCGTTTGAAAACAGCGTTGGTTTTTAGTTTTGCACAAGCCTTTGGTGAGGCAGTTGCAGTTCAAATGGTTGTGGGTAATGCTGCTTTATTGCCGATAAAACTTAATTCACCTGCTGCTACATTAACAAGTGTGATTACAATTAATTTAGGCGACACTTCATTGAATAGCAGTCAAAATAATGCCCTTTGGTCGTTAGCGCTGGTTTTGTTATTAATGTCACTGGTATTTAATTTGTTAACACACTATTTGATTAGAGGTAAAAAAGATTTTGAATAAACCAGTTATAAAGCTAACTTCGTGGTGGGAAAAAATAATAAAGATTTGGGTTTATTTGATGACAGTGAGTGTCTTAGCCATTATTTGTGGTCTATTATTGTTAATCTTTGGCCTAGGTCTGCCGCAGTTGAACTGGCATTTTTTTACAGCCAGTAGTAACTATTTAACCGGTGGCGGCGTTGGAGTTCAATTATTCAATACTTTATACATACTAGTTCTAACTTTATTAATTTCGTGGCCGTTAGCATTTGGAACTGCAATCTGGTTATTTCAATATGCACAGCAAAATTGGTTTACTAAAATGATTCGGACAATGTTGGAAATTTTAAGTTCATTGCCAACAATTGTGATTGGATTGGTTGGTTTTTTAGTTTTTGTAGTTAAACTGCAATTGGGCTTTTCAATTCTATCAGGTAGTCTAACGCTGACAATTTTAAATTTACCATTGCTAACTAGTACAAGTGAAAATGCACTACGTTCTGCTGATCAACGTTTACAAACGGCAGGATTGGCTTTGGGATTGTCAAATTGGGATTGTTTGCGAAAAATTATTATTCCGCAAGTTCGCCCAGCGCTGTTGACGGGAATTGTTTTGAGTGCAGGACGAATTATAGGTGAAACAGCAGCACTAATTTACACAGCTGGTCAGAGTGCAATAGCACTTGACTGGTCTAATTGGAATATTTTAAGTACAGGGAGTCCTTTAAGCCCTTTTCGCTCAGCTGAAACTTTAGCTGTACATATTTGGAAAATCAATGCTGAAGGAACAATTCCTCAGACATTGCAAATTTCGACTGGTTCAGCAGCATTATTAATTTTAATAATTATTTTATTTGACACAGCTGTTTACGGTTGGTTATGGTTACAACAAAAAACAATAGAAGAAAGAAAATTTCGGGGACCATTTAATGAATGAGGCAATTTTAAAAACTGAGCATTTAAGTGTTCGAGCCAAGCAACCAATTTTAAGTAATATTAATCTTGAGCTTCAGTCGAAGGCTATAACGGCTGTGATTGGCCCGTCAGGTTCAGGAAAAACGACATTATTACAAGCTTTCAATCGATTGAACCCCCGTCAATTAACAACTAGTGGACAAGTTTTGTTTGACGGAATTAATATTTATGAATCACAAATTGACTGCTACCAGTTGCGCATGAACATTGGCATGCTATTGACTCAGCCTCTGATTTTTCCAATGACCTTAAAAGAAAATTTAACGATTGCCCCCCGATTTACCTCACGGCTTAGTCGGGATGAATTGACTATAGCAATTGAACAAAGCTTGCGTCAAGTTCATCTATGGGAAAAGTTAAAGGACAAATTGGTCCAAAAAAAGTTCGAACTGAACCTCAAAGAACAGCAGGAATTTTGTTTGGCAAGAGCATTATTAGTTAAACCGCGGATCTTGCTGCTTGATGAACCGACAGCTTTGTTAGATTCCGCAGCAACACTGCAGTTTGAAAAAATTCTTCTAGAGTTGAGGGATCATTTAACAATTGTCATCGTTACACATAATTTACAACAAGCCGCGCGGATTGCTGATGAAACAGTTTTTTTACAACATGGAAAATTAGTTGAGTTTGGCCCGACACGCAGATTATTTACTCGTCCGCAACAAGCTGCGACTGATCACTATTTGACTAAAAAACTTAATTCTTAAACGAAATTTAATTGCGTCCAATTTAATTAAAGTATAAAATCAAGACTAACTTAAACGATTGTCAAAGCCAGGGGGGTGAACTGATTGCGAGAAACATTTGATAAAGAATTAGTCCAATTACATGTTCGTTTTGCTGAAATGGGAATGCTCGTTAATGAAGCTATTTTTCGAACAGTAAAAGCCTTTGTTGATCATGATCAAGAATTGGCTAAAATGGTTATTCAAAATGATCAAGCTATTAATCAATGTGAAAACCAATTAGAAAAAATGACTTTGGAAATCATAGCTTTGTACCAACCAGTTACCTCGGATTTGCGTGATGTAATCACTGTTTTAAAAGCTAGCTCAGACATCGAAAGGATTGCTGACCATGCAGTTAGCCTAGCCCATGCAACAATTAAAATGAAAGGAACTCATCGAATCCCTGCAATTGAAATTGAAATTGCTAAAATGGGAGAGTATGCCTCACAGATGGTAGCAGATGTTTTAGATGCGTATATAAAACGCAATTTGAAACACGCTTACCAAATAGCACAACGGGATCTTTTTCTGGATCAAGAATTAGCTAAAATTAAGCAACTTTGTTTAACTAAAATGCAGGCTGACCAAAAAGCAGTGGTTAGTGGCTCATACTATACACTAGTTGCAACTTATTTAGAACGCATCGGTGATTATGTAACCAATGTTTGTGAGTGGGTGGTCTTTTTAAAAAAAGGCGAAATTGTTGAATTAAATCCTGGAAATGAAGATTAGATAGATAATTGAAATCTCAAAGTGGTAATTTGCTAATTTTAATGGCAAAATGTACAATTTTAGATGAACAATGCTGAAAGTAGGAGGATGAAATATGAAATTAAAAGGAAAAAAATTGCGTCGTTCAGATAGCCGCCTAATAGCTGGGGTATGTGGTGGATTAGCAGAATTTTTGAATTTTAATCCATGGATTGTCCGCGGAATTTTTTTAGTGTTATTAGTAATTCCGCACATAGCATGGTTGGTAGTGAGTTGTTATTTGATTTTAGCAATTTCAATGCCGCCTAAATTAGGTGAAAAATTTTTCAGCAGTTTTTTCTTTGAACTAATTCGAAGTTTGTTTAAAAAAGAGTCTCCTCAAAAAACAAATTATTCAGATAAAAAGCGGAAAGTTATTCACGATGTTCGTGAAAAAGATTTAAAAAATTAATTAATTTGGAGGTTTTTTATGTACTTTTGGCAAAGAGTCATTATTAATGCCTTAGTTTTTATTGCAACAGCTGGTTTTTTACCGCAGTATTTTCATGTTTCAAGTATCTGGGTTTCGTTAATTGCTGCGGCTGTTTTAGGATTATTGAATATGATCGTTAAGCCAATTTTGGTCGTGTTGTCACTGCCAATTACGATTATGAGTTTAGGGTTCTTTTATTTTGTGATCAATGGCTTAATGCTAGAGTTAACTTCAAAGCTGATTGGAACTAATTTCCAGTTTTCAAGTTTTGGGGCAGCTTTTTTTGTGGCATTGATTTTGAGTGTTGTTAATCTAGTTATTACCAACCATTTGGGCTTTAAATAGTTAAAATTCGTGGTTGGAAAGGGAGGGGTTTTTGTGAGCAGTCCGGTTAGTGTGGCTGATTTAGTTGCAGCAACAGGAATGATAGTTTTTTCTGGTGGTAAATATTTAAATGAACGTTTAATTTCAACGAGTGATATTTCACGACCGGGGTTGGAGTTAACAGGCTATTTTGCGTATTATCCGGCAGAGAGAATTCAATTGTTAGGAATGACGGAAATTTCATATGCAAGGAAAATGGGAACAGCTAAAAGGCAACAAGTTATGCAGCAGCTATGTCAACCCGAGCAGACACCTTGTTTTGTGATTTCAAGATTGTTGCCAGTACCTGAAGAACTTGATATGGCAGCAAAATCGGCCAAAATTCCAGTTTTACGTTCAAAATTGCCAACGACTAGACTATCTTCTAAAATGACAGATTTTCTTGAATCACGTTTGGCTGAACGCCAGTCTTTACATGGTGTTTTAGTTGATATTTATGGGTTGGGTGTTTTAATCACTGGTGATTCTGGGGTTGGAAAATCTGAAACAGCACTTGATTTAATTAAGCGCGGTCATCGGCTAATCGCTGATGATCGAGTTGAAGTTTATCAAAAAGATGAACAGACTATTGTTGGAGAAGCTCCGCAAATTTTACGGCATTTGCTAGAAATTCGTGGAATTGGAATTATTGATGTGATGAATTTGTTTGGTGCGGGGGCAGTTCGAGCTGATACACAGATTTCATTGATTGTTCATTTGGAAAATTGGAACAAAGACAAGCAGTTTGATCGATTAGGCAGTGGAGAACAGAAAGTGAAGATTTTCGATGTAGATATTCCGAAAATTTCAGTTCCAGTTAAAATTGGTCGTAATTTGGCAATCATTATCGAAGCAGCAGCAATGAATTATCGCGCTAAAACAATGGGATACGATGCTACCAAAGCATTTGAAAATAATTTGAATAATCTAATTCAAGAAAATTCAACTAATCAGTAAGGGAGATTTTGCTTTGAACTCATTTTTAGCAGCACTAAATCCAATTGCTTTTCATTTAGGTGGAATTAAAGTCCATTGGTACGGAATTATCATTGCTACTGGAGTGGTTCTGGCAGTTTATTTGTCAGTTCGTGAAGGAAAAAGGCGCGGTCTTAAAGAAGACGATTTTTATGATTTAATTTTATGGGCTTTGCCATTTTCAATTATTTCAGCTCGAATCTATTATGTGGTGTTTCAATGGTCATACTATGCCCAGCATTTAGATCAGATTTATCAAATTTGGGATGGTGGGATAGCAATCTATGGTTGTTTAATTGGAGCGATTATTGTAATTTCGGTTTTTTGTCATTATCGGCAGATTCCAGAGTGGCTTTTACTGGATGTGGTGGCCCCAACAGTAATTATGGCCCAAGGAATCGGTCGTTGGGGCAATTTTATGAACCAAGAGGCGCATGGTCGGCCGACAACCTTAGCTTTTTTACAAAAATTACATTTACCAGATTTCATTATTCAACAAATGCGAATTAGAGGTGTTTATTATCAACCGACATTCTTATATGAATCGCTTTGGGATATAGCTGGTTTTGTTGTTTTAATGAGCTTACGTCACCGTCCAAAATTATTTAAACGCGGTGAGGTTTTCTTTGGTTACGTAATCTGGTATTCTTTTGGACGTTTCTTTGTCGAAGGAATGAGAACGGATAGTTTGATGTTGGGATCTTTACGGGTATCTCAGTGGCTATCAGTTGTTTTGTTTATTGGAGCAATTGCTTGGTTGTTACATCGACGCTATTGGCATCCGTTGGCACCTTGGTATCTTGATGGCGTAACAGAATATGATGAAAAAATTGAGGAGTGACTTTTTTGAAGATTAGTAAAGTGGCCGTTATTGGTGCAGGTTCTTGGGGTAGTGTGTTAGCTAATGTTTTAGTGAAAAACGGTTTAGATGTTAAAATTTGGACCCGTGAAGAAAAGCAAGTAGCTGAATTAAATCAACAACACACTAATCGTCACTACTTACCGGAACTAAAGTATGACGAACGATTGATAGCAACAAATGATTTAGCTGCGGCAATTAAAGATCGTCAAGTTATTTTATTAGTGATACCAACGGTCGCGATTCGAACTGTTTCTCAAAAAATTGGTAAAATTTTGCAAGAAAACAATGAGCAACCACTAATTGTCCACGCTAGCAAAGGACTTGAATTAGGGACTCATAAGCGAATTTCTGAAATTATAACGGAGGAGATTCCTGCTGAAAACCGGTCAGGAATTGTTGCTTTTTCTGGCCCAAGTCATGCAGAAGAAGTTGCACGTCAAGACATAACTTTAATTACAGCTGCATCAACAGATTTAACTGCTGCCAAAGCAGTTCAAAAAATGTTTATGAATGACTTTTTCCGTATTTACACCAATGAAGATATTGTCGGTGTTGAGTTAGGGGCCGCTTTTAAGAATATTATTGCTCTAGGAGCTGGGGCTTTACACGGTTTGGGTTATGGTGATGATGCTAAAGCAGCTTTAATGACACGTGGACTAGCTGAAATCTCACGCCTGGGAGTCGCAATGGGAGCTAAATCGCAAACCTTTATTGGGCTTTCAGGAGTTGGTGATCTTATTGTTACTTGTACAAGTGTCCACTCTCGCAATTGGCGAGCAGGCAATCAATTGGGTCAAGGAATACCTTTAGCGGATGTTATCGAAAATATGGGAATGGTTATTGAAGGAATTACTACCAATAAGGCTGCCTATGAATTAGCTCAACAGCAGCAAATTGATATGCCAATTACTCAAGCAATTTATCAGGTTCTGTATCAGGGATGTGATATTAAAAAGGCAATAACTGAATTAATGCAGCGTGAGGGACGTTCGGAATAGGTTAGGCAATAAATTTTATTTACTGAAGATGGCAGTGTATAATCTATTTTGACTAATAATTAGTAAGTGAAAGAGGGCAAGATGATTGGCAGAGAAAAAATATGATGTGATTGTAATCGGAGCAGGGCCAGGAGGAATGACGGCGGCACTTTATGCTTCACGTGCAAATTTATCGGTTTTAATGTTAGATCGCGGAATTTACGGTGGGCAAATGAATAACACTGCTGAAGTAGAGAATTATCCTGGTTTTAAATCGATTTTAGGGCCAGATTTAGCAAAAGAAATGTATGCTAGTGCAACACAGTTTTCAGCTGAATTTGCCTATGGGAATGTTGAAAACGTAACAGTTGCAGCGGATGGAACTAAAATCATCAAAACTGATAATGGGGATTTTAGCACACAGGCTTTGATTATTGCAACGGGTTCACAATATAAAAAATTGCAAGTTCCTGGTGAAAAAGAATATAGTGGACGTGGAGTTTCTTACTGTGCAGTCTGTGATGGTGCCTTTTTCCGCAATCAAAAAGTTGTGGTTGTTGGTGGTGGAGATTCAGCAATTGAAGAAGGAGCATACCTAACTCAGTTAGCTAGTGAAGTTAATGTTATTCATCGCCGAGATCAGCTGCGGGCACAGAAAATTTTACAAGATCGGGCGTTTGCTAATGATAAAATGAAATTTACCTGGGATACAATCGTTACGGAAATTATCGGTGATGGGAAAAAGGTTACTAAAGTCAAGACGCACAATAAAAAAACTGGTGAAGATAGCGAAATTGCGACCCATGGTGTTTTCATTTATGTGGGATTATTGCCAGTTAGTGAACCTTTCCAGGATTTAGGAATAACCGATAAAGCTGGGTGGATTATTGCCGATGATAAAATGGCTACGGCAGTTCCTGGAATTTTTGCTCTAGGGGATGTTCGAAAGAAAGAATTACGACAAATTACCACGGCAGTCGGGGATGGTGGAATTGCTGGTCAAAATGCTTACAATTATTTAGAATCACTTAAAGACTAAATAAATTGCGATAGATTTGTTTATTCCTTTTAGTTGATAATTATTGCTGAAAAATAATTATCACTCAGGAATGGGCAGATCTTTTTTTAATAGAGATTAGAAAAAAATTGTTTTCTAACAAATTTAAAAGCGTTTTATAGTATACTAGTAGTAGTTAAGGAGAGTGATAATTGTGAGTTGGGAAGAAACATATAATTCTTGGAAAGATTATCCAAAATTGGATGCAGAATTAAAAAAAGAATTGGAAGCAATTAAAGATGATTCAGAAAAAAAGGAAGAAGCATTTTATGCACCAATGGAATTTGGTACGGCTGGAATGCGTGGCATAATTGGTGCTGGAATTAATCGGATGAATATTTACACTGTTCGTCAGGCTACTGAAGGGTTGGCCCGCTTTATGGATACATTAGATCCGGCGGTTAAGAAGCGTGGAGTAGCGATTAGTTTTGATTCTCGCCATCATTCAGAAGATTTTGCTCATCAAGCTGCTGGTGTTTTAGGGGCTCATGGGATTCCAAGTTTTGTTTTTGAAAGTCTCAGACCAACTCCTGAATTATCGTTCACTGTTCGTCACTTGAATACTTATGCTGGAATTATGATTACTGCTAGTCATAATCCTAAACAATATAATGGTTATAAAATTTATGGTGAAGATGGTGGTCAAATGCCACCAAAGGAATCAGATTTGATTACAGGTTACGTTCGACAGGCAGTTGATTTGTTTGCAATTAAAGTTGCCAATGAGCAGCAACTAAAATCACAAGGGCTTTTAAAAATTATTGGTGATGATGTCGACCAAGCTTATTTGGCAGAGGTTGATCAGATTACCATTAATCGTTCATTAGTTAAAGAAGAAGGCAAAACTTTAAAATTAATTTTCACACCATTACATGGGACTGGAGCAATGTTAGGTGAAAAAGCTTTAAAGCAAGCGGGATTTACTAATTTTACAATGGTTAAAGAACAGGCAACTGCTGATCCAGAATTTTCGACAGTAGTTAAACCTAATCCAGAGTTTCCGGAAGCGTTTGATTTAGCGATCAAACATGGCAAAGAAGAAGATGCTGATTTACTGATTGCGGTTGACCCCGATGCTGATCGACTTGGAGTTGCTGTTCGTCAACCATCTGGTGAGTATCAGTTGTTGACTGGTAATCAAATTGCAGCCTTAATGCTAAACTATATTTTAAAGGCACGTAAAGCAGCAGGTTCTTTGCCAGAAAATGCTGCCGCGGTTAAATCGATCGTTTCTAGTGAGTTTGCGACAGCAATTGCTAGACAGTATCATGTTAAAATGATCAATGTTTTGACTGGTTTCAAGTTTATTGCTGAACAAATCAAGCATTTTGAAGAAACCGGATCGCAGACATTTATGTTTGGCTTTGAAGAAAGTTATGGTTATTTAATTCGTCCATTTGTGCGTGATAAAGATGCAATCCAGTCATTGGTAATGTTAGCAGAAGTTGCAGCAGATTATAAGCGACGTCAGATGAACTTATACGATGGACTACAAGAATTGTTTGAAAAATACGGCTATTATGCTGAAAAAACAATTCCCTTAACTTTTGATGGAATTGATGGTCCAGAGAAAATTTCACGTTTAATGACAAAATTTCGTGAGGCGGCGCCAACTGAATTTGCTGCGATTAAAATTACAGCAACTGCTGATTTTCAAACAGCTATTAAGAAAACCGCTGCTGGTGAAATCAGCAAAATTGATTTGCCAAAATCAAATGTCTTGAAGTATTATCTAGCAGATGGTTCTTGGATTGCAGTTCGACCTTCAGGTACTGAACCAAAAATTAAATTTTATATTGGAACACAAGCTGACAAGCAAGCAGAAGCAGTAGCCAAACGGACTGCATTTGAAAAAGCTTTGCAGCAATTTGCAGCTGAATAATTTCAGATAATGGATGATGGATGGTGACTTTTTAGTATTAATGCTGGAATAAAGGGGCAAGGACAAAACGATATGTTTGTCCAGTCCCTTTTTAGTAGCTTATTTTTAATTAGTGGGAGGTTGCCTTTTTAAAGAAATGTCAAAGATGGTGGTGAAAGTGAAAAAAGATAGCGAAAACCGACGTAATAAGGTTAAAAATGACCTTTATAATCAACAACTCAGTGCGAGTGCTTTAGCAAAAAAATATCATGTTAGTCGCCAAACAATTGTTGGTGATATTGCTTTACTGCGTGCCCAAGGTGAACCGATTATTGCGACGGTCAATGGATATCATTATCAAAAAAGCAATAATCTTTATCAAGGTATAATTGTCTGTCAGCATAGTCGCCAGCAAACAAGAAGAGAGTTAGAAATCATAGTTGCTGCTCAAGGTCAGGTTTTAGATGTGGTAGTGGACCATCCACTTTACGGCCAGTTGATTGGAACACTGGGGGTAATGACTACTTCGGATATCGAACATTTCATGGAGCAATTAACTAATGATCAAGCTAAGCTCTTATCTAGTCTAACTAATGGAATTCATTTACATCACTTAGCATGTCCAGATGAACTGACATTTATTCAAATTAAACAACAATTACAACAAGCAGGAATATTATATTCCGGTGATGAAACTTGACAGTCAAGCGTCGATGGGGTACCTTATTTTTTAAGATGTCTTGACACAAATAACCATACTTTTATAAGTTGGTTTGGAGGAAAAAAATGGAAACGCGAAATTTAACGCTATTGTTGGATTTTTATGAATTAACAATGGCAAACGGATTTTTGCAAGAAAATCCGGAAAAAATTGGTTACTTTGATTTATATTTTAGGAAGGTTCCGGATCAAGGCGGTGTAGTCATATATACCGGGCTAGCTCAAGTTATTAAGTATTTAAGTAATTTGAATTTTAGTGATTCAGATATTGAATACTTACGCGACTTGGAAACTTTTGATGATGAATTTTTAAGTTATTTGAAAAATTTTGAATTCAAGTGTGATGTATGGTCAATGAAAGAAGGGACGCCCGCTTTCCCAAACGAGCCTTTGCTTACAGTTAGGGGGCCAATTTTGCAAGTTCAATTGCTTGAGACAATGTTGTTGAATATTGTTAACCATGAATCATTAATTGCAACTAAAGCGCGTCGTGTTTGTATGGTTGCTCATGGAAGACCGGTAATGGAATTTGGTTCACGTCGGGCTCAAGGTGCTGATGCGGCAACTTATGGTGCCAGAGCGGCAGTAATTGGGGGATGTTCAGGAACTGCCAATGTCTTAAGCGCTAAACAATTTGGATTAAAACCGCTAGGAACGATGGCTCATAGCTGGGTTCAATCATTTGAAAGTGAAGAAGCAGCTTTTGCAGCTTGGATGCGAGTTTACCCACACAATTGTTTGTTGTTGGTTGACACCTATGATGTTTTAAAATCTGGAGTACCACATGCAATTGAAATTTTTAAACAATTAAAATCACAAGGAATTACAGGCCCATTTGGGATCCGCATTGATTCTGGTGATATTACTTATCTGACTAAACAAGCTCGGAAAATGTTGGATCAGGCTGGCTTCTCTGAGGCAAAAATCACAATTTCAAATGCTCTAGATGAAGATGTTATTCAAAATGTTTTAGAAGAAGGAGCCCAAGTTGATAGTTTCGGAGTAGGTGAAAAATTAATTACAGCTGCCTCTGATCCAGTTTTAAGTGGGGTATATAAGCTGGTTGCAATTCAAGAAGCTGACCAGTTAATTCCTAAAATTAAATTGAGTAATACGGTTGAGAAAACTACGATTCCCGGTTTTAAACATCCATATCGAATGTATGACGAACATGGCAAAGCGCGGGGGGATCTTTTGTTACTGGCTTCGGAAAAAATTCGTCAAAATAGTACAATTTATAATTCCGATCCAAATAAAACGATTCAAACCCGACGTTTAAAAAAATGGCAGCTAAAGCCACTCCATCAACAAATTTACGCGGAAGGAAAATTGATTTATCAACAACCGGCAACTTTAGCCGTAAAACATTATTCAAAAGAAAAAATCAATGAACTTCCCGAAGCTTGTTTACGCCTGAAAAATCCCGATACTTATGATGTTTTTTGGTCAAAGCAAGTGCGCCAACTAAGAACTAAAATGATTAATGAATTTACCAAGTAAGTAATCGACGTGCGAAAGTATGTTCGCTGTGTTAAAATAAATAAGCATGATAATGGACCTTGACAGGCAGTTGTCGGGGTCTATTTATTTTAGAGCGAATTGAACAGGGAGCGGTTAAATGATCGAAAGACAAACGAATCGAAAATTTGAATTAGTTTCCCAGTATCAGCCAACTGGTGATCAGCCGGAAGCAATTCAACAATTGACAGCTGGAATCCGTACAGGTGAACAAGCACAAGTTTTATTAGGGGCAACGGGGACCGGCAAGACTTTTACGATTTCAAATGTAATTGCGCAAGTTAATAAGCCAACGTTGGTTTTGGCGCATAATAAAACCTTAGCCGGCCAGCTTTATGGCGAGTTCAAAGAATTTTTTCCGCATAATGCGGTTGAATATTTTGTTAGTTATTACGATTATTATCAGCCAGAAGCCTATGTGCCATCAAGTGATACCTATATTGAAAAAGATTCAAGCATCAATGATGAAATTGATAAATTGCGTCATTCTGCAACTAGTTCTTTATTAGAGCGTAATGACGTGATTGTTGTTGCTTCGGTTTCGTCAATTTTTGGCTTAGGTGATCCAAACGAATATCAGGCCCATACATTGTCTTTACGGACAGCGGAAACATTAGAGCGTGATCAGCTATTACGTCAATTGGTAGATATTCAATTTGAACGTAATGACATTGACTTTCAACGTGGTCGTTTTCGAGTTCACGGAGATGTGGTTGATATTTTTCCAGCTTCGCGTGATGAACGGGCTTTGCGTATTGAATTTTTCGGCGATGAGATTGATCGAATTTGTGAATTTGATGCTTTAACGGGTGAGATTCTAGCCGAACGAGATCATGTTTCTATTTTTCCGGCAACTCATTTTATGACTAATGATCAGATTATGGATCAGGCAATTACTGGTATTCAAAGTGAGTTAAAAGCTCGTTTAAAAACATTGCATGAAAAGGGCAAACTTCTGGAAGCTCAACGGTTAGAACAACGAACAACCTATGACATTGAAATGTTGCGGGAAATGGGATATTGTTCAGGAATTGAGAATTATTCCCGGCATATGGATGGTCGGAAACCAGGGGAACCGCCTTATACGTTGCTGGATTTTTTCCCAAAGGATTTTTTATTAGTAGTTGATGAGTCTCATGTTACAATGCCGCAGGTACGTGGAATGTATAATGGTGATCGGGCACGCAAACAGATGTTGATTGATTATGGCTTTCGGCTACCGAGTGCCTTAGATAACCGACCGCTAACACTTGAAGAATTTGAACAACATATTAATCAAATTGTTTATATGTCAGCTACTCCTGGTCCGTATGAGTTGGCCCAAACAAAACATGTTGTGCAACAGATTATTCGACCGACAGGTTTGTTAGATCCATTAATTGAAATTCGACCAATTATGGGACAAATGGATGATTTGGTCGGTGAGATTAATTTGCGCATCGAACGAAATGAGCGAGTCTTTGTAACTACTTTAACTAAAAAGATGGCTGAAGATCTTACTGATTACTTAAAAGAGTTGCAAATTAAAGTTGCTTACTTACATTCAGATGTTAAAACGTTGGAAAGAACTAAAATTGTACGTGATTTGCGACTTGGCAAGTACGATGTTTTAGTCGGAATCAATTTGTTGCGTGAAGGAATAGATGTCCCAGAAGTCTCATTAGTAGCAATTTTGGATGCAGATAAAGAAGGATTTTTACGAAGTGAACGTTCATTAGTTCAGACAATTGGACGGGCTGCTCGAAATGAGAATGGTAAAGTAATTATGTATGCGGACGCGATCACTGATTCAATGCAAGCAGCGATTGATGAAACAAAAAGGCGTCGGACAATTCAAAAAGCCTATAATGAGAAACATCAAATTATTCCACATACGATTAAAAAGAAAATTCGTGATTTAATTTCCATTACTAAACCAATTAAGCAGCACGAAAAGGCCAGCTTTACTGAAACAGAGTTCGCAGATATGACCAAAGCAGAGCAAAAGCAAATGTTAGCCGATTTGACTGAGCAGATGCGTGCGGCAGCTAAAAAACTTGATTTTGAAGCTGCAGCGGCTTTACGTGATACTATTTTAGACTTAAAAAGTCAATCGGATAGTTAGCTAAAAGGAGAGAAAAAAAGTGGCGCAAGATAAAATTATTATTCATGGTGCGCGAGCACATAATTTAAAGAATATTGATGTCACCATTCCAAAAAACAAATTAGTTGTGATTACTGGGTTATCCGGTTCAGGTAAAAGTTCGCTGGCTTTTGATACACTATATGCTGAAGGCCAACGACGTTATGTCGAAAGTCTATCAGCCTATGCACGACAATTTCTAGGTCAAATGGATAAACCAGATGTTGATTCAATTGATGGCCTTTCTCCAGCAATCTCAATTGATCAGAAAACGACTTCTAAAAATCCACGTTCAACAGTTGGAACGGTTACCGAAATTAATGATTATTTAAGGTTGCTTTGGGCTCGTGTTGGAACGCCAATTTGTCCCAACGATGGTCATTTGATTACTAGTCAGTCACCACAACAGATAGCGGAACGAATTTTACAACTACCAGAACGTAGTAAGATTCAGATTTTAGCTCCACTTGTTCGTGAAAAGAAGGGCCAGCAAAAGAAAATTTTAGCCAAAATTAAACAGACTGGTTTTGTCAGGGTAAGAGTTGATGGCACAACGTATGATTTGGACCAAGTTCCAGAGCTGGATAAGAATAAAAAACATTCACTAGCAGTAGTGGTGGATCGTCTGATTATTAAGCCGCAAATCAGATCGCGCTTGTTTGATTCATTGGAAGCAGCTTTAAATTTGGCAGATGGTTATGTCAGTGTTGATGTTATTGATGCTGACATGTTGCAATTTTCTGAGAAGTTCGCTTGCCCTTACTGTGGTTTTACGATTGGTGAGTTAGAGCCACGATTGTTTTCTTTTAATGCACCATTTGGCGCTTGTCCTGATTGTGACGGAATTGGAATTAAACTTGAAGTTGACCGTGATTTAGTAATTCCTGATCCGCAAAAAACGTTGGCTGAGGGTGCAATCGAGCCTTGGAACCCAATTAGTTCAAAGTATTACCCAACGCTACTAGAACAAATGTGTCACGCTTTCAAAATTCCACTAGATGTGCCATTTGCTAAATTATCGATCCAACAACAAAACTTAATTTTATTTGGTGATGCCACCCGAACTTTTCATTTTCATTATGAGAGTGATTTTGGTGGTGTCCGTGATGTTGAAACACCTTTTGAAGGGGTAATTCCCAATATTGATCGGCGTTACCATGAAACCAACAGTGATTTTACCCGAGATGTGATGCGTAAGTACATGACCAGCTTAACTTGCCAGACTTGTCATGGATATCGTTTAAACAAAAAAGCTTTAGCAGTAAAGATTGCTGCCAAGCATATCGGTGAGGTTTCTGACTTTAATATTGAACATGCGTTGACTTTCTTTAAATCATTGAAGTTTAATCAACAACAAAGTAAAATTGCTCGTCCAATCTTAAAAGAAATAATTGATCGATTAACTTTTCTTGTAAATGTTGGTTTAGCTTACTTGACTTTAAGTCGTTCCGCTAGAACCCTTTCAGGTGGTGAAGCCCAGCGGATTCGTCTGGCAACCCAAATTGGCTCAAATTTATCTGGTGTTCTTTATATTTTAGATGAGCCTTCAATTGGTTTACACCAAAGAGATAACGATCGTTTAATTGCTTCACTGAAACAAATGCGTGATCTGGGGAACACTTTAATCGTGGTTGAACATGATGAAGATACAATGCGTGCAGCTGATTATTTGATTGATATTGGTCCTGGAGCAGGTAATAATGGTGGTCAAGTGATGGCTGCGGGAACTCCAAAACAAGTCGCTCGTTCAACTAAATCACTGACTGGACAGTATTTAGCTGGCAAACGTTTTATCCCGCTGCCAGCCAAGCGAAGATCTGGAAATGGTGATTTTATTAAATTAATGGGCGCTGCAGCAAACAACTTAAAGCAAATTGATGTTCAGTTTCCCTTAGGAACGTTAATTGCAGTTACTGGTGTTTCAGGTTCCGGAAAATCGACTTTAGTTAACTTGATTTTAAAACGTGCCCTAGCACAAAAATTGAATGGCAACTCGGTCAAACCGGGAAAGTACCGGAAAATCACGGGCATTGAAAAACTTGAAAAAGTAATCGACATTGATCAGACACCGATTGGCCGAACTCCGCGCAGCAATCCAGCAACTTATACGAGTGTTTTTGATGATATTCGTGGTTTGTTTGCGCAAACTAATACAGCCAAGTTGCGAGGATATAATAAGGGAAGATTCAGTTTTAATGTTAAGGGTGGACGTTGTGAGGCATGTCGTGGCGATGGAATTATCAAAATTGAGATGAACTTTTTGCCAGATGTTTATGTTCCCTGTGAGGTTTGTCATGGAACTCGCTATAATTCTGAAACATTGGAAATTGAATATAAGGGAAAAAACATTGCACAAGTGCTGGATATGACGGTTACTGAAGCATTGGACTTTTTTGCACCAATTCCAAAAATTAAACGAAAATTACAGACAATTGTTGATGTTGGTCTGGGTTATGTTAAGTTAGGACAGCCAGCAACCACTCTTTCAGGTGGTGAAGCTCAGCGAATGAAACTAGCAGCTGAATTACATCGCAAATCAAATGGTAAGAGTTTTTATATTCTGGACGAACCGACAACTGGATTACACAGCGAGGATATTCGTCGTTTATTAGAAGTTTTAGAACGGTTAGTCGACAAGGGGAACACAGTTTTAGTAATCGAGCATAATTTGGATGTTATAAAGACGGCTGATTACTTAATTGATCTTGGTCCAGAAGGCGGCGATGGTGGTGGAAAAGTAGTTGCAACTGGGACTCCAGAAAAGATTGCTGAGAACCCAGCTAGTTATACCGGCCAATATTTAGCAAAGATGTTGCAAAAAACACCAAATTTAGCAGTAAAATAAATTGTAGCAGCTTGCATTTCAAGCTATTCATGCTAGAGTAAAAGAGAATATTAAAATCATTAAGGAGGAATTTTAAATGGCAAAAGTCGAAAGTTTTACTTTAGATCATACAGCTGTTAAAGCACCCTATGTCCGGTTAATTACAGTTGAAGAAGGTCCTAAAGGAGATAAAATTTCTAATTACGATTTGCGACTAGTTCAGCCGAATGAAAATGCAATCCCTACTGGTGGATTGCATACGATTGAACATATGTTGGCTGGTTATTTACGGGATCAGATTCCTGAAGTAATTGACTGTTCTCCATTTGGATGCCGAACAGGGTTTCATTTAATCACTTGGGGTGAACATGATACAGCGACAGTTGCAAAAGCATTAAAATGGTCATTGGAACAAATTACGCAAGCTTCATGGGAAGATGTTCAAGGAACAGATATTAAGAGCTGTGGTAATTATCGTGATCATTCTTTATTTTCAGCTAAGGAATGGGCCAAAAAAATTTTGGCTGAGGGAATTTCTTCGGATCCATTTGAACGTCATGTGGTTGAATGAGCGATTAAGTTAAGTAATTAGTTGGGAGCTGGCATATATTTGGTTGCCAGCTTTTATTTTGCGATTCTTAGTTAGTTTATAAACTAACTGGTAAGCATAAAACGGCCCATGCTATAATACATTCAAGTTTGAAAGAAGGATAGAATAGATGGATAAAACAATTCAATTAGTTGTAATTACCGGAATGAGTGGAGCGGGAAAAACGGTTGCAGTCCAAAGCTTTGAAGATTTGGGATACTTTTGTATTGATAATATGCCACCAACATTGCTGCCTAAATTTTGGGAATTAGTTCGTGAATCTGGTAAAGTTAATAAAGTAGCTTTAGTAATTGATTTGCGCTCACGAGCATTTTACGATGAAATTATTGAGATGCTGCGCAACTTAGGAAACGAAAATACAATTAATGGCAAAATTTTATTTTTAGATGCTTCAAATGAAGAATTAGTAGCTCGCTACAAAGAAACTCGCCGTTCTCATCCACTGGCGATGGATGGTCGTTTAATGGACGGAATTATATTAGAGCGTGATCTGCTAAGTGAAATTAAAGCACGAGCTCAACTGGTTGTTGATACGAGCAAATTAACTCCACGACAATTGCGTGAAGAAATTTTTCATAATTTTGAAACTAGTGAATCAGCTCCATTTCACATTGAAGTTTTGTCATTCGGATTTAAATATGGATTGCCGATTGATGCCGATATTGTAATGGATGTCCGCTTTTTGCCAAACCCGTATTATGTACCCGAATTGAAAAAAAAGACTGGTTTAGATCAACCAGTTTATGATTATGTAATGAATTCTCAAAAAACAGCCAAGTTTTATCAACTTTTTATGCAGATGTTGCAGGAAATTATTCCTGGTTATCAGGCTGAAGGCAAATCAAGTGTGACAATTGCAATTGGTTGTACTGGCGGACAGCATCGGTCGGTTGCTATAGCGGAAAGAATCGCTCAAGAGTTAAAGCAGAATTATCCAGTTAGTGTAGCTCATCGGGATGTCAGCCGGAGAAAGGAGACAGTTAATCGCTCATGATACGTTATTCAAATAAACGACCACGTCCTCAAATCGTAGTGATTGGAGGAGGCACAGGGTTACCGGTGATTTTGAAAGCCTTTCGGCGTCAAAATGCTGACATCACGGCTGTAGTAACTGTGGCTGATGACGGTGGATCTTCGGGAATTATTCGAAATTATATTAACGTTGTGCCGCCAGGAGATATTCGAAATGTTTTAGTGGCTTTATCAAATCTACCAGAAATTTATCAGAATATTTTTCAATATCGCTTTAAATCTAAGGATCAGTTCTTTTCGGGTCATGCAATTGGCAATTTGATTATTGCAGCTTTGTCAGAAATGAATGGTGATGGGATTTTTAACGCGGTCCAAGAGCTAGCAAAAATGATGAAAGTTGATGGGCATGTTTACCCGGTTGCTAATGAGTCATTAATCTTGCATGCAGCTTTTAATGATGGTACTAAAATTGCTGGAGAGGCTGAAATTACAGCTGCTGCTAAGACGATTGACCATGTTTGGGTTAGTTCAACTGAAAACAAACAACCAGCGGCAGTTCCAGAGGTAATTGATGCAATCATGCATGCTGATCAAATTGTTTTGGGCCCGGGAAGCCTATTTACCAGTATTTTACCAAATTTAATGATTTCAAATGTTGGTCAGGCAGTTTGTCAAACCCAAGCCGAGGTTGTCTATATTTGCAATATTATGACGCAAAAAGGTGAAACCGAACATTTTTCGGATGCTGACCATGTAGCAGTTTTACACCATCATTTGCAAAAAAAATTCATCGATACTGTTTTAGTTAATACTGAACCAGTTCCACATGATTATTTAGATCATCAAAAGTATGACGAATATCTTTATCAAGTCAAACATGATTTTAATGGATTACGGTCACAAGGCTGTCGGGTGATTTCTGATAATTTTCTCGAACTACGTAATCATGGTGTTTTTCATAATGGAGGACAAGTTGTTGATGAATTAATGCGATTAACTAGTCGACCTTTATCATGGATTGACAATGAATTTAACTAAGTATGGAGGTGGTGATTGTGTCTTATGCAAGTGATGTAAAAAAAGAATTGACAACTTTAGAAGTTCATCAAGCAAATGCTAAGGCAGAATTGATGGCGTTAATTCGTTTAAACGGTTCGCTAAATTTGGCAAATCATCGCTTCATTTTGAATATTCAATCAGAAAACCCAGCAATCGCTCGCCGAATTTATCAACTGCTGAAAAAGTTTTATGCGATCGATGGCGAATTATTGGTTCGACGTAAGATGAAGTTGAAAAAGAATAATTTGTACATTGTTCGTTTGAAAAAAGGAACAGAAAATGTCTTAACTGATTTGGGGATTTTTGATGGTACAAGTTTGCAACGAACAAGTGCAATTAAATTGCTTAAATCTGATAGTCAAGTCCGCTCATATTTACGAGGAGCTTTTCTGGCTGCTGGATCGGTTAATAATCCAGAAACTAGCCGCTATCATTTGGAAATTTATTCCCTATACGAAGACCAAAATACGATGATTTGTCAATTGATGAATCGCTATCAATTGAATGCGCGTAAAACACAGCGTCGAAGTGGGTATATTACTTATTTGAAAGAAGCAGAAAAAATTGCTGATTTTTTATCTTTAATTGGCGCAACAAGTGCAATGTTAAAATTTGAAGATATTCGAATCGTTCGTGATATGCGGAATTCCGTCAATCGAATCGTGAACTGCGAAAATGCTAATTTAAATAAAATTGCTGATGCTTCTAATCATCAATTAGAGAATATCAAATATTTGGATCAGCAAATTGGTCTTGAACATCTTCCGCTTAAATTGCAGGAAATTGCGTATGCACGTTTAAGCCATCCAGAAATTTCATTAAAGGAATTGGGTGATGTTGTTCCCAATGGACCAATCTCCAAATCCGGAGTTAATCATCGTTTGCGTAAACTTAATGAATATGCTGAAAAAATTCGCGCTGGTTTTGATATTATTAAGTAATTTGTTTATGATAGCAGTAAAACAATTTCTTTGACCTTTATTGACCATTAGAGTAAACTAGTATTATTGATACCGGGATGCTAAAATAGTGGTGTCAGTTATTATTGAGGAGGTTATCAACATGAACCTAGTTCCTACAGTTATTGAGCAATCTTCAGGCGGCGAACGTGCCTATGATATTTATTCAAGATTGCTTAAGGATCGAATTATTATGCTTTCAGGAGAAGTTAATGATGATATGGCAAATGCGATTATTGCTCAACTGCTTTTCTTGGATGCACAAGATTCAGAAAAAGATATTTACATTTATATTAATTCCCCAGGTGGAAGTGTTTCCGCGGGTTTAGCAATTTATGACACGATGAACTTTGTAAATTCAGATGTTCAGACAATTGTCATGGGAATGGCGGCTTCGATGGCTAGTGTGCTATCAACAGCTGGAACAAAGGGGAAACGCTTTGCTTTGCCAAACTCTGAAATTATGATTCATCAACCTCTTGGTGGAGCACAGGGTCAAGCTACAGATATCAATATTGCTGCAGAACATATCTTGAAGACTCGAAAGCTGATTAATAAAATTTTAGCAGATGGGTCGGGTCAAGATATTGAAGTTATTAATCGTGATACTGAACGTGATAATTTCATGACTGCGCAACAGGCAGTTGATTATGGTTTGATTGACGGAATTATGACTAATAAAAAGAATCTGAAATAAAAACATTTAACAGTTGAATTGCTGACTACAGTAATTCAACTGTTTTTTTGCTAAATGTTATTTTTAAAATCTCAAATAACTTTTTTTGCCTATTTTTTAATGATTGCTATTGATATTTGTTATATTTTAAGTTGCAATAAAATTCATAGAAAACATTTAGGAGGAAAAAGTGAATGACAAAAATTACAATTTTCGGTAAAGGCAATATGGGAAAAGCAATTGGAGAAAATTTTCTAGCAGGTAAAAATCAAGTTGATTATATTGGTCATGATGACATTGTGAAAGATTTAGGGGATGTAATTGTTTTAGCAGTTCCTTATCCAGCAGCGATTGATATTGTTGAAAAAAACGCAACTGAATTTGCAGGAAAGGTGATTGTAGATATTACTAACCCGCTTAATTTTGACAACTGGGATGAATTGGTTGTTCCAGCTGACAGTTCAGCTGCCGCTCAAATTTCAGCTAAACTACCAAACTCGAAAGTAATCAAAGCTTTTAATACTAATTTTGCAGCTACCTTAAACAGTAAAAAAGTTGGTACAAAATTACCAACAACCGTGTTAGTAGCTGGTAATGATCAACAGTCAAAGCAAACTTAAGTGGCAGTGGTTTGCAGCTAGTGGATGCTGGTAGTTTAAAGCGAGCACGGGAGATGGAAGCAGTAGGATTTTTGCAGATGACTTTGGCAGCTAAAGAGAAAATTTCTTGGACTGGTGGTTTTGGTTTAATTAAGTAACTCATTAATTGAATAAGAGTAAATGAGGTAGGTTAATTTCGATTAGCCTACCTCATTTGTTTATCAAAAATAGCTTAGCATTTTGCGTTACAATTATAATAATAGTTACTGTATGATTTAAGATTGAAGGCTTTTTTATGAGTAACTTTATAATTGTGAAGATCAACTAGTTGTGTCTTATTTTGACTTATTTTTAAATGGTTGTTTTTGGGGGGATTTGCTATTAGTCATTTTGGGACGATTTATATTTTTAGTTAAACGTGTTTGAGAGCTTTTTAATCCAAGCGAATATCCAATTGAACCCCCAATCGCTAATAACATAACAGCTATGAAGAGAATTGACATATTTTTTCTAATTGAATGATTTTGTTTCAATGGAAACTACCTCCTTAATGTTAAAAATGATTTTAAAGGAAGTTGTTTTCCTTTTTAAGGAGATAAAGTGTAGTTTTAGTTAACAAAATGTGAAAAAATTAATCTTTGAGTTCAGTGTCATTGTAAGCGCTATATAAAAGTGCTAGAATGAGAATGTTTCAAGTAGTAACTATTTTTTGAATGACGTTAATACCCTGTATAGTCTGCACATAGCTGCGGACTTTTTATTTGGTTTAAGATGGTTATAAATAGAGTTGCTATTTAAACAAAATTTTATTTCTTTTGAATTCCCGCAATAAAGCCATCAGAAAAGCCTGATAAACCAATGTAAACAAGAATTAGTGTAATTAGAACTAAAGTGCAACCAGCAAATTTTCGGTGCTTTTTGATGAGCGATAATCCTGAAATTATTGAAATACACCCAATAGCAGGTGAAAAGATAGAAATTATGGCCGCTCCCCACCCTAAAGCTAAAAGAACTATTGACTTTCTGTCCTTTGATAATTGTTTTTGGTAATTATAAGAATTAAGAATATTGCAATTGGTCTTTTTTTTAGTGGAATTAAAAAAATAGTTCATGAAAAAACTCCTTACTCTAAATCTAAATTAGATTCAGACACTCTGAAAATTATTTTTCTAGATAATTTTACCATATTAACCTTGGCTTTGAACCATCACTTTTTTGGTGAGATTTTTTCATTGTTTGATTAAACCGCAAAATTAATTTAATTAGGGGTAATACCACTAGTTTTAATGGGCTTCTTTAATTAAAATAAAGTCAGAAACTATCTAATTTTAATTAGGTAGATGGATCCCCAAAATTAATACCGCAAGGAAATTTTAGTTGCGTTCAGTTCTGTGATACCCTTACACGTAATACCTAAATAAAAGCTAATACAATTAAGAATTGTTGTACTGCTTGGAATTTATTTTGGAAAATTTGTGGCTTTAACCGGGAGTGGTTGACTGCTGAGATAGACAAAAAAATAATTTCACCCCAGCTGGTGTATAATAACTATAGTGGTAGCGCTATTATTTAGAGGCTTAAGTAATTTTTGCGACTCATTATTGACTCACTTTATTTGAAGATAGGCGAAAATCACTGAATAAAGCAAAATAAAAAAGCCTTGATTCTCAAGACTTTTGACGATATATGATAACCGGTATAAACTATCCATGCGCCACGTGGGAGTCGAACCCACATTACAAGAACCGGAATCTTGCGTGCGATCCATTACACTAGCGGCGCAATACTATATTATTTTAGTTGAAGTTGGTTGAAATTGCAACCCCTAAAATGAAATAAAGGGAGTGTAGATAATGCCTTTTGAACAACGATTAGGCCAAGAACAGCGTCAAATTCAAAAATTAGTTCTAACACAGCAAATGCAGCAATCTATTCGGATTTTACGTTATAATATCGAAGATTTGCATGATTTTATGCAACAAAAACAATTGGATAATCCATTTGTAAAAATTAAAACCTCAAGCATAAAAAGAACAGTTGATTCGGGAAAATCTTTTTCACTTGAAGACGAGCTTGTTTCTCGACAAACACAATCTTTACCAGAATATCTTTTAAGTCAGGTTCATTTGACGATGCGCAAAACTATTTTGCGAGGTTGGGTAGTATTTTTGATAGATCATTTGGACCAAAATGGTTATTTAACATTAGATATTGATACAATTTGTCAACAAACTCAAGTGGATCAAACTACTTTAATTGATGCACTAACGCTTTTACAACAATTAGATCCACCAGGTGTTGGTGCACGAAATCTTCAAGAGTGCTTATTACTTCAAATTGAAAATGATGACCGTTCACCGCTGCTGGCTTTAGAAATTGTACAGGATCATTTTGAGGAGTTCGCAGATCATAGATGGAAGGAAATTGCAATGGCAATTGGAACTTCAACATCTGAAGTTCAACAGTCATTTGAATATATTAAGACTTTATCGCCTGCTCCTGGAGCTGCTTTTCAAACAGATAGCTTAAGTTATATTTACCCAGATTTACTTGTAGATGTTTCAACAGATCATCGAAAAATTGAAGTGAAGTTAAGCTCTGAAAATCAACCCCAGATTATTTTTAACCAAAAATATTATGAAAAATTTTCTAAATCAGCTGATGTGGATGTTAAAGCATATCTAAATGAAAAGCGTGCCGAGTATATTTCCTTGGAAAATAATTTAGCACAGCGTGGTCAAACTATTTTACGTGTTGGAAAAGTGATTGTTGATCATCAACAAGACTTCTTTCTAGATAAAACTCATCCGCTCAAACCTTTATTATTGAGAGATGTAGCTCAAAAGCTTGGTTTGCATGAGTCAACAATCAGTCGAGCGGTTCATGGCAAGTACTTAAAATGCAATTTTGGTGTATTTGAATTGAAAACCTTTTTTAAACGTGCTGTAACGACCTCCCAGCATGATGATCTATCGGTTGATGAGGCCCAGTCGCAAATTAAAGCATTGATTGATGCAGAAAAACTTGATAAACCATTATCTGATAGTCAGTTGGCTAATTTATTGAAACAAAATGGAATTTTGTTATCACGAAGGACAGTTGCAAAATATCGGGAAGAGCTTGGAATTAAATCATCAATTAAGCGAAAAAAAATATAAAATTATTTTTTAGTGTAAATAAATTTAAAATTGCTATTATTGTTAGTGATTAGCCTAATAAATTAAATTGTATAGAAAAAAAGTTCGCATTTTAGAAAGAATTTTTTTAAAACCAAATCCTTGAATTTACTTAGAAAGACAGTGTTGGATTGCTTGCATCAATTCATTTTTATTGGTATAATGCATTTGTAGTTAAGGTGAGTCGGGACAACGGTCGAATGAACTATATTTTTTTTAGTTCGCTGGGTCGCTAGATGACACCACTGGACTAAAAGTGTCCCATAGGAAGGGTTATGACATGAACCAAGAGTTGGATTGGATTGAGCAACTTGCTCCTGACATGATTGAAACTATGGTCCAGCGTTTTATGATTATTCGGCATATTTATTGGACACAACCAGTTGGACGACGAACTCTAGCTCAAGAAATTGGATTGACGGAGAGAGTTTTAAGGACAGAAACTGATTTTCTTAAACAACAAGGTTTGATTGAAACTACTCGTTCTGGGATGATTATTACTGTTAAGGGACGCTCAGTTCTGGATGGATTAAATCCATTAATTGATGATTTAGCTAATATTCATCAACAAGAAGAAGAATTAGCCCGATCGTTGGGAATTGCTAGATGTCTGATTGTGGCGGGTGATATTGATCAGCAAGAAAAAGTTGTCGAAGAAATGGGAAAGTCCGTCAATGAAGCTTTAAATTTACTGTTACCATTAGGCCCTAGTGTAATTGCTGTTATGGGTGGAACAACGATGGCTGAGATTGCTCATTGTTTAACTGCAAAATTGAGTGAAAAAAGGTCATTGACTTTTGTTCCGGCTCGGGGAGGAATTGGTGAGACAGTTGCAATTCAAGCCAACAGTGTTAGTTCAATGATGGCTCGCCGAGCTGGTGGCAATCATCGAGCACTGTATGTTCCTGAGCAATTGAGTGAGCAAGCTTATGCTCCTTTGCTTAATGAACCAAGTATTCAACAAGTTGTCCAATTAATTCGTAATAGTGATGCTGTGATTCATAGTGTTGGACAAGCAATTAAGATGGCCCGTCGGCGCGATATGGATACACAAGTAGTTGCTATGTTACAGCAAAAGCGGGCTGTTGGAGAAGCGTTTGGATATTTTTTTGATGAATCTGGTCAAATAGTGTATAAGATCCCGCGAATAGGTGTTCAATTAGAGGATCTCACTAGAATGAAATGTGTAATTGCAGTTGCTGGAGGCAGTTCAAAAGCTAAAGCAATTGTAGCTTACATGAAACACGCACCCTCACAAACATGGTTGATTACTGATGAGGGTGCTGCCAAGATGATTTTAAAAAAGTAGTGTAAATACACACTTTTTAAAATAAATTTTTATTTCCTAAAGGAGGAAATTTTAGTATGACTACTAAAGTAGGTATTAATGGTTTTGGCCGTATCGGTCGTTTAGCATTTCGTCGTATTGCTGAAACTTCAGAAGGGCTTGAAGTTGTTGCTATTAACGATTTAACTTCTCCAGCTATGTTGGCACATCTTCTGAAATATGATACAGCTCATGGTCAGTTTGATGCTGAAATCTCTGCTACTGACAACGCATTGGTTGTTAATGGTAAAGAAATTCCTGTTTATGCCGAAGCAGATGCTCGTAACATTCCTTGGGTAAAAAATGACGGTGTTCAGTTAGTTCTTGAATCAACTGGTTTCTACACTTCAGCAGAAAAAGCTCAGGCTCATATTGATGCCGGTGCTAAGAAAGTTTTGATTTCTGCTCCAGCTGGCAAGATGAAGACAATTGTTTATGGTGTTAACGATGATACATTAACAGCAGATGACAAGATCGTTTCAGCAGCTTCATGTACTACAAACTGCTTAGCTCCTTTAGCAAAAGCTGTTAATGATGCATTTGGTATCAAAGCTGGTACAATGACAACAATCCATGCTTACACAGCTACTCAGAAACTTCAGGATGGTCCTGATCGTGGTGGTAACGTCCGTAATGCACGTGCTGCTGCTGAGAATACAATTCCTCATTCAACTGGTGCTGCTAAAGCTCTTGGTTTAGTTGTTCCTGCATTGAATGGTAAACTTGATGGCCATGCACAGCGTGTACCTGTTATTACTGGTTCATTGACTGAATTAGTTGCAACACTTGATAAAGTTGTTACTGCTGACGAAGTTAATGCAGCTGTTAAGAAAGTTACAGACAACAACCCATCATTTGGTTACAATGATGATGGTATTGTATCATCTGACATTATCGGAACAACATTTGGTTCAGTATTTGACCCAACACAGACACAGGTTGTTGGCGAAGGCGAAGGCCAAGTTGTTAAGACTGTTGCATGGTATGACAATGAATCTGGTTTTACAGCACAGATGATCCGTACATTAGAGAAATTTGCTAGCATGCTTTAAGATTTAGCTAACGCTAAGTTGATTAACTAATTGCAAGTCATCGAGGCGGGGGGAGGCAAAACTCTCTTCGCCTTTTGTTTTTTAATAAAAATGGAGGCTGAAAAATTTATGGCTAAATTAACTGTTTCAGATTTAGATGTTAAGGGTAAAAAAGTCCTAATTCGCGTTGACTTTAATGTTCCGATTAAAGCAGGAGTGATTGGCAATGATAACCGCATTGTAGCAGCATTGCCAACAATTAAATATGTGACTGAAAATGGTGGCAAAGCCATCTTATTCTCACATCTTGGCCGGGTAAAAAAAGAGGAAGATAAAAAAGAACTTTCTTTGCGTCCAGTTGCAGAACGCTTGGCTGATCTTGTTAAAAAACCAGTTACTTTTGTTCCAGCAACACGTGGGCCTCAATTGGAAGAAGCAATCGACAAAATGAATGACGGTGATATTCTTTTAGTTGAGAATACACGTTTTGAAGATTTAGATGGTAAAAAAGAATCTGGCAATGATCCTGAATTGGGTAAATATTGGGCATCACTTGGCGATTTGTATGTAAATGATGCTTTTGGAACAGCTCATCGTTCACATGCATCTAATGTTGGAATTGCCAGCAATATGAAGCAAGCAGCAGCTGGTTTCTTATTAGAAAAAGAGATCAAGTTCTTGGGTAATGCAGTTGACAATCCAGTTCATCCTTTTGTTGCTATTCTTGGTGGTGCAAAAGTTTCTGATAAAATCGGTGTGATTGACCATTTATTGGGCAAAGCTGACAAAGTTATCATTGGTGGTGGCATGACTTATACATTCTATGCTGCTAAGGGAATGAAGATTGGTAATTCATTAGTTGAAGCTGATAAAATTGATTTGGCTAAGACAATCATTGAAAAAGCCGGGGACAAGTTGGTGTTGCCAGTTGATTCAGTTATTGCTGAAAAATTCTCGAATGATGTTCCTAATAAAGTAGTTGATGGTGAAATTCCTGATGGCTATATGGCTTTGGATATTGGACCTAAATCTGTTGAACTATTTGAAAATGTTTTGAAAGATGCAAAAACGGTCGTTTGGAATGGACCAATGGGTGTCTTTGAAATGAGCAACTACGCTAAAGGTACTTTGGAAGTTGGTAAATTCTTAGGTAGTTTAACAGATGCAACAACTATTGTTGGTGGTGGCGATTCAACAGCTGCAGTTCAACAGTTAGGTGTAGCTGATCAGTTGACACATATTTCAACTGGTGGTGGTGCTTCATTGGAATACCTTGAAGGTAAAACACTTCCTGGTATTGCAGCTGTTTCTGATAAATAATAATAAGTACTTGTTGATTTTTTAATGCAATTTGAAAGGATGATTTCTTTGCGTACACCAATTATTGCTGGTAACTGGAAAATGAACATGAATCCTAGTGAAACAGCAGAATTTGTTAAAGCAGTTAAGAACGATTTACCTGAAACAACTTCAGTTGAATCAGTTATTGCAGCTCCAGCAGTTGATTTGCCGGCTCTGCTTGAAAATGCTAAGGGCTCAGCTTTAAAAGTAGCAGCAGAAAATTGCTATTTTGAAGATAACGGAGCTTTTACAGGTGAAACTTCTCCAAAAGTTTTAAAGGAAATGGGCGTTGACTATGTAATTATTGGTCATTCAGAACGTCGTGATTACTTCCATGAAACTGATGAAGAGATCAATAAAAAAGCTCATGCAATTTTTAATAATGGCTTGTTGCCAATTATTTGTTGTGGTGAAACTTTAGAGACTCGGGAAGCTGGCAAAGCTGAAGAATGGGTTGCTAAGCAAGTAACTGCTGCATTGAAGGGCCTTTCAGCTGACCAAGTTGCTAGTTTAGTGATTGCTTATGAACCGATTTGGGCAATTGGAACTGGTAAAACGGCAACTGCTGATCAGGCTGAAGAAATCTGTGGTGTAGTTCGTCAAACAGTTGCTAAATTATATGATCAAACAGTTGCTGATAAAGTTCGAATTCAGTATGGTGGTTCTGTAAAGCCAGCAAATGTTAAAGAATTAATGGCGAAAGAAAACATCGATGGTGGCTTAGTTGGTGGTGCATCATTAGTTCCCGATTCATTTTTAAAGCTGGTAAACTTTAACAAATAAAACTTTGTTAATAGATTAGCAATTGCAAGTTTTTCTAAAAACACTTAAAATGTATTTGAGGTTAAACTCAAGTCAAGCAAACTCAAAGGAGAGTGGATTATGTCTAGTATTACAGAAATTTATGCTCGCGAGGTTTTAGATTCACGTGGCAATCCAACAGTTGAAGCAGAGGTTTATACTGAAGCAGGTGGCTTTGGTCGTGGAATCGTTCCTTCAGGTGCTTCAACTGGTGAACATGAAGCTGTAGAATTACGTGATGGCGACAAATCACGTTTTATGGGCAAAGGTGTTACTAAGGCTGTTGACAATGTAAACAACATCATTGCTAAAGAAATTGTTGGTTATGAAGTAACTGACCAAGTTGCAATTGATAAAGCAATGATTGCTCTTGATGGCACACCAAACAAAGGTAAGTTGGGTGCTAATGCTATTTTGTCAGTTTCAATTGCAGCTGCACGTGCTGCTGCTGATGAATTGCAGATTCCGCTTTACAACTATTTAGGTGGTTTCAATGCGCATGTTTTGCCAACACCAATGATGAATGTTATTAATGGTGGTGCTCATTCTGATAACAAGGTAGATTTCCAAGAATTTATGATCATGCCTGTTGGAGCAAAGACTGTTAAAGAAGCAATCCGGATGGGTTCAGAAACCTTCCATAATCTTAAGAATTTATTGGCTGCTGATGGTAAAGCAACTTCTGTTGGTGATGAAGGTGGATTTGCACCTGACTTTGCTAATAATGAAGAACCATTAGAATACTTGATTAAAGCAATCGAAGCAGCTGGTTACAAACCAGGCAAAGACGTTGCTATTGCAGTCGATGTTGCTGCTTCTGAATTATGGGATAATGAAACTAAGAAATATAAACTTCATTGGTCAACAGGTGAAGAATTCACCACACCAGAATTTATCAAATATATCGAAGGTTTGGTTAACAAATATCCAATTATTTCTGTTGAAGATCCAATTGATGAAAACAACTGGGATGATTGGGCTGAGATTACCAAAGAACTTGGTAAGAAAGTTCAATTAGTTGGTGATGATTTCTTTGTAACCAATACTCAATATCTGAAAAAAGGTATCGATATGGGGGCTGCCAACGCCATCTTAATCAAACTTAACCAGATTGGTACTTTAACAGAAACGGTTGAAGCAATCGAAATGGCTAAAGAAGCTGGTTACACAGCAATTGTTTCTCATCGTTCAGGTGAAACTGAAGATACAACAATTGCTGACTTGGTTGTTGCTACTAATGCAGGTCAGATCAAGACTGGCTCAATGAGCCGAACAGATCGTATTGCTAAGTACAACCAATTGATGAGAATTGAAGATCAATTAGGCAAGACAGTTGCTCAGTATAAGGGTGTTCAATCATTCTACAACTTGAGTGCAGCTGCACGTGAAGCAATCGAAAATAAATAATTACAACATTATTTAACAAAGAGACTGGGAATTTTTCCCAGTCTTTTTTGTGTTTTTCGAATATCTGATGTCGAAGTGTAAGCGAAAAAATAGCTAATTTCACTTGATTTAAAGCAAATGATCTATCTTGATAGTTTATTAAGTAACGCTCGTTTTTAGCTGCTTTTTGTACTCCTGGTTGGCTTTTATTAAGCTGCTTTTTAAATTTTATAATTTAATTTTAAAAATATTTTTTACAAGCTTTTCGCTCTAGGCGAAAGTGGTTGCTAGATCAGTTCTTTTGCCAAACACTTTTCGGTAAATCAAACTGGAAAAGAAAACTTTTTTATGCTACATTAGAGTAAATATAGAATTTTTCTAGGAGGGCAAGATTTTGTATAATCTATTATTAGTACTGTTAATGATCGTTTCAGTACTGATTATTATTGCCGTTATGATGCAACCAGCCAAGAATGATAATGCTTCGACAGCACTTTCGGGAGGAGCGGCAGATTTGTTTAGTAAGCAAAAGCCTCGTGGCTTTGAAGCGTTTATGCAAAAAGTAACCGTAGTTTTGGGTATATTATTCTTTGCACTTTCGCTAACATTGGTTTTTATTTCGTCGCATTGATCAAAAACCTCCTGCTTAGAGATTGCCGGGGGTTTTATTTTTGGCAATCTTTGTTTGATAATATCGAAAATACACTTAGAAATTCAAATGAGGAATTAAATGGACAGAGAAAAAATTAAAGCAAGTTTATTGAATATTTTAAAGAATTCGCCTGATCAGGAATTTACGGTACAAGAATTGGCCGATGATTTGATGATGAAGCGCTCAGAACAATTTAAACAAGTTGTTCAAGCTTTAGCACAACTTGAACAAGAAAAAAAAATAACACTCAATCAAAATGGAGCTTTTACACTTGCTCGCGACGAATCGATGCCAACTGTAGTCGGCGAATTCCATGCAACTGAGCGTGGTTTTGGCTTTGTAACAGTTGACCCAGAGTTACCAGATTACTTTATCAATCCAACTCAAACAATGTCTGCTTTGAATGGTGATCAGGTTGAAGTTGCTGAATTACGTTCGGCTGACAAAAAGATGGGACGGGGACCGGAAGGCAAGATCGTCGCAATAATTCAACATGCCTTGACACAAGTGGTGGGAGAATTTTTTATTGATGAAACTTCTGAATATCCAAAACATGTTTTGGGAGAAGTCAAGCTAAAGGATAAAAAGTTAAGTCGTTATCGCTTTTTAATCGGTAAAGATGGATTACATCCAGTTCCCGGTGAAATTATTTTAGCAGAAATTACGGCTTATCCTAATTCTCATTTACCAGGAATTCTAGAAGGAATTGCAACTAAAGTTATTGGTAATGTAAATGATCCTGGAATTGATATTCTTCAAGTAGTTTATCAACATGATTTGCCAACAGCTTTTCCAGATGATGTAATGGAACAGGTTGCTAAAATTCCTGATGAAGTAACTCCAGCTGAAAAGGTTGGCAGGGTTGACTTAACAGATCAAGACCTAGTAACAATTGATAGTATTGAATCTAAGGATTTGGATGATGCTGTTACTGCGTGGAAGTTGCCAAATGGTCACTATCATTTGGGGGTCCATATTGCAGATGTTTCTCATTACGTTGTTCCAGGAACTCCGCTAGATCGTGAAGCTTATCAGCGTGGAACTTCAGTTTATTTAGCTGATCGAGTAATTCCGATGTTACCACCGAAACTTTCAAATGGAATTTGTTCATTGAACCCGCAGGTCGAGCGATTAGCAATGAGTTGTGAAATGGAAATTGATAATCAAGGTCAAGTAATTGCTCATCGAATCTTTCCAAGTGTTATTAAAACAACTGAAAGAATGACTTACAAAGCAGTTAATAATATTTTAGAGTCACATGATCAGAAGACAATTGAACGTTATCAAAAATTGGTTCCAATGTTTCAAGCGATGGCAGAGTTACACAAAATTTTACAGAAAATGCGACATCGTCGTGGAGCAATTGAATTTGAGGATGATGAGGCAAAAATTATTCTTGATTCTCAAGGACATCCGATTGACATTGTTTTACGTCAACGGGGTCTAGGTGAGAAGTTAGTTGAATCATTTATGCTAGCAGCAAACGAAACTGTCGCAGCACATTTTCATGAGTTGAAAGTACCTTTTATCTATCGAATTCATGAAACACCAAAACCAGAAAAAATGTTAAACTTTATGGAAATTCTATCGAGTATTGGCTTACAGGTTAAGGGAAATGTTCATAATGTTAAACCGAAAATGTTGCAAGATATTTTGAAAGAAGTTGCTGGCAAACCGGAGGAAACGATGGTATCAACAATGTTGTTGCGTTCAATGCAACAGGCTAAATATGCTGCTGATCCATTAGGACATTTTGGTTTAGGAGCAGAAGACTATACACATTTTACTTCTCCAATTAGACGTTATCCAGATTTGTTAGTTCATCGATTAATCAGATTTTATCGAGAAAAGGGACTGGAAACGGAAGAAAAGGATCATTTGTCCGAGAAGATTCCTGAAATTGCTTTGCATAGTTCACAAATGGAACGTCGAGCAGTTGATACTGAACGAGATACCGATGCGATGAAGAAAGCAGAATATATGGCGGATCATGTTGGTGATGAGTTTGAAGCTGTTGTGAGCTCGGTTACTAAATTTGGAATGTTTGTAGCACTACCGAATACTGTTGAAGGACTTGTGCATATTAATGAAATGCATGATGATTTTTATGAGTTCTTAGAAAAGCAAATGGCATTGGTGGGTCGAAAGACCAAGAGAACTTATCGAATTGGTCAACCAATCAAAGTTAAACTTTTGTCGGTTGATGTTGATCAAAAAGAAGTTAATTTCAAAATTATGAATCCTCAGGCAGCACCAAAAACAGATTTATTAAAGAAATATGGTTCAATTAACCAGCCACAAAAGCGTTCACACCAACATAATTTTCAAAATAAAAATCAGCATCGTAATATAAAACAACAGCGCGGTGGTTTTCGACCTTTTAAGGAAAAATTTAAAAAAACACATTAAGTATTAGCAGTGACTACGATAAGGGAGTGATTTAATGGCGCAAGGCAAAAAATTTGAACGACCATTAGCTCAAAATAAAAAGGCTGGTCATGATTATTCAATTATCGATACGGTTGAAGCTGGAATGGTTTTGACAGGAACAGAGATAAAATCTGTTCGGGCCAGGCGGATTAATTTGAAAGATGGTTTTGCTCAGATTAGAAATGGTGAGGCTTGGTTGTTAAATGTGCACATTTCACCATATGATCAGGGAAATCAATTCAATCATGATCCCCTGCGAAATCGTAAATTGTTGCTTCATCGAAAAGAATTACGTCATTTAACTGCACAATTAAGCGATAAGGGCTTGACATTAGTTCCTTTGAAAGTATATTTGAAACACGGATATGCCAAAGTTTTATTGGGTGTTGCTAAGGGAAAACATGCTTACGATAAACGTGAGACAATAAAAAAAAGGGATCAAGATCGTCAAATTCAACGTGCATTGAAAAATTATGGTTAATAGTAGTTTTTGATTATGAATCACTTCTTAGTTTTGTACAAAGGAGAGATTCTTTTTTTTACATATTATTTAGTAATTTGACATTATCTAGTAACATCTTGTAATCAGAATGCAATCGTGTTAACACACTCGATGAGTATAATGTTACCTTGAGGGTGAATAGATATGGATGAAATAAAAAAAGTAAATTTTAGTAGATTAATGTTAATAGGAATATTGTTTGCGAGCGGCTTTTTCTTCAATTTGCCGGATAAGGTAGTGGCTAGTGATGTGTCTAACTTACAACAACAGCAAAAAAATGTGCAACAAGAATTAGATCAAAACAATGATCAGTTGGCAGCAAAGGTAGCAACTGTGAACCAGACCTATCAACAGCTAAAAAGTATTCAACAACAACAATCAAAGACCAGCAATAATTTAAAACAAGCGAAAATACAACTAGCAGTTGCTAAGAAACAAAAAAAGCAGCGAGTTAGTCAAGAAAAAATCAGATTGCGTGATTTACAGCAAACAGAAGGAACACAATCTGGCTTGCAATTTTTGCAACAATCAAGAAGTTTTAGTCAATGGTTAGGAAATCTAGTTGCACTTAGTCGTTTGCAAAGTGCGTATAATCAAAGCTTGACTGCAGTATCTGAAAGTATTAAAGATTTGCATAATAGTCAAAAAAAATTAACCTTGGCGCAAGCCTCCTTAAAGCAGCAAGCGGGACAAATTGCTACCAAAAAGGCTGAATTAAATGATTCAATTCAAAAGTTACAGAACTTGGTTAATAGCAACCAACAAAAAATAAAGTTGTTGGCTAATCAAGTTTCATGGGCTAAGAATTCTGAAAAAGAACAGCAAGCAGCAGCTGAAACAACTAGTGCAGCGGTAAGCAGCTCAAGTGAAAGCAGCTCAACAACTTCAAGTAGTTCTTCCTCGACTAAGGTTTCAAATTCTAATAATAGTCAGAGTACACTTGATAGTTCCTCTGATAGTTCCTCAGAATCAAATAATGGCAAAACTTTAACTATGCAAGCTACCGGCTACTCAACTGCTGAAGCTGGAGCAAGTAGTTATAGCGCACTTGGAATAAATCTTCAACAACACCCGAGTTGCGTTGCTGTTGATCCAAGTGTTATTCCATTAGGAAGTGTTATTTGGGTTTCTGGCTATGGAGTTTCAATTGCTGGAGATACTGGTGGGGCAATTAAAGGAAATATTATTGATTTGCATTTTTCAAGCGTTGCGCAAGCAACCGCTTGGGGGAGAAAAAATGTTACAGTTAAAGTCTTGAATTGAAGTTTATTGTAAAATGCGAAACTTGATTTCAAGTTGGTAATATAATTACAACAAGATTAATAGATCAATAAAGAAGGCAGGATAATTAGTTATACCTACCTTCTTTATTTTGGTTTGGATGATATTGTTTGATTTTCAACTCAGGCTTTATCAAAAGTAACCAGTTAAGTTAGTCAAACTAATTAATTTTAGACGTTAAACCATTAAATTTGATAAATTAAATGGTTGTAAAAATGTTGACTCAGTTTTGTTGTTCCGACTTTTTTAAAGCCTAATCGGCGATAAAGTTTTTCTGCTTGTGGGTTAGCCCAATCTACATTTAAACCAATTTGCTTTTTTTCATGGCTTTTTGCTAGGGATGGCAGCTTTTTCAATAAGGCAGTTCCAATTCCTTGACCCTGATAATTTGGAGAAACAGCAATTGAGTCGAGATACCATTCATTATCAAAAGCCTCGTCATCTTCAAATAACTCAGTGTCAGCAGGCAAGCCTACTTTTGGAAAATTATTAACTAGGGTTTGATTAATTAAATTTTCTTTTTCATTAGGATACCCCCAAGCGAAGCCGGCAATTTTCCCCTGATCTTCAGCTACAATGGTTTGTGCGGCATCCTTAAGATAATTGGAATCACTAAATGAATATTGGATCACTTGATCTAATTTTTTAGTAGGAATTACTTTAAGAGATGGTAACTCCATTTCAGCTAGAATTATTTTAAATAATGGAACAATTTGTGCAGCATCATTTTTCACTGCAGCTCGGATATACAAATTAATAACCTCCTTAATCAAATCTGATATTTAAATTATAATTTTTTTTCAAATGTTGAACGGGTTTTTGAGCGAAATAATCAAGAATTGCTACAATACAAAGACAGAGAGATTCATTTTCAACAGCTGAAATTTTTAATTCGAGATAGTTTCCCGTCAACATAGAAACTTCAGATAATTGCATAATTAAATCGCGACCATGATAAATACGGTAATTAAATGAATAAATGTCGCCAACAATCATCCAGTTTAACTTATTAACCAACAACAAATCTTTTTTTCCGAAGTGGTATCTTCTAAGATTGCCAACTAATTGTTGATGGGAGTAAAGTTTAAAGCAAGGAAAGATGCCAAAACCGGTTTGCTTGATCTCGGCTAACAATTTACCTGAGATTGCATAAACCGATAAAACATCATTACGGCGTCCCCATTTACCAACGACTAAATAAACAGCTTGTGAATTTCTGTCAGTCACAGTTGAAGCTCCTTGATGAGCTAATCGAAACTTACGCGCATATAATGTTCGCAATTGATGACGCCTCCTTTACTCAAGGTTGACTTTGGCTTTATTTCTCAGCTAGAACTTCATTAATTGCTTGGGCAACTCCGTTTTCAACATTGCTAGTTGTCAGTCTTTTAGCTGTTTGTTTAACCGAATTGATTGCATTTTCCATGGCGTAACTAACTCCAGCAACCCTAAGCATTGAGAGATCATTATTATTATCGCCGATTGCCATGACATTATCCATTGGAACATTTAATCGATCAGCATAAGTTTGCAGAGCAGTTCCTTTTTGAGCATTAATGTGGTTGATTTCAATATTTGACTCTGATGATGAGGTTACAATTAGTGAATCAATTTTTTGGATTTTTTGTTTTATTGGATCTAAAACCGCGTGACCTTTATTACTGAAAGCTACAATTTTATAAATGCTGATATGTGGATCTGCAGCTAATTCGAAGTAATTATCTGTATAATTAACATTCATTAATTCCATTCGTGCGGCCGCTAATGAAACTGCTAATTTGAATGGAGTTTCTGGATTGATGTTAGTTAATAATTCAGCAAAATTTTCAATTCTTTTTGGTTGATTATCTGAGTAAATACCTTTGGAGGTTATTACTTCAAAGTATAGTTTCTGATTTTTTAGAAAGTGCATGATTTTACTTGCTAAATGATCAGAAATTGGCGCTGAGCTTAGCATTTTACCAGTTTCATCGAAAACTTGAGCTCCGTTTAAAGTAATTAAAGGGCAGTTAAAACCAGCGTTATCAATTAATGGTTTGATTTCAGTATACCCACGTCCAGAAGAAACAATAAAATGAACCCCAGCAGCTTGTGCTTTTTTTACTGCCGCCGCATTTGTCGGTGAAATTACCATTTTGTCATTTAAAAGAGTACCATCCATATCAGAAGCAATAATTTGAATCATTTAATTTACCTCACTTTATATCAACAGCTTTTCTTCCATCTTACCATGAAAGTGTTTTTTTTTTTAGTCTGACTGTCTTTCTTAGGAGAATATTTTTATATCAACGTGAATTGAATTAAATTTATGGTAAAATAAACGAGAGGTGTCGTAAATGAAAACGCTTATTCACAATGAATGGCAGGATGTTCTTGGTCCTGAATTTGAAAAAGAATACTATCTTAAGTTGCATAAATTTTTAAAACAGGAATATGCAACCAAAGAAATCCATCCAGATATGTTTCATATTTTTGAAGCGTTTGAATGGACTCCATTTGACCAAGTCAAAGTTTGTATCTTAGGTCAAGATCCTTATCATGGTCCTCATCAGGCTCACGGCTGTAGTTTTTCCGTTTTACCTGGTGTTAAGTTACCGCCATCTTTAATCAACATTTACAAAGAATTAAAAAATGATTTAGGGATTGAACCGGTAAATCATGGTTATTTAAAAAAGTGGGCGGATCAGGGAGTATTATTGCTCAACACTGTTTTGACAGTTAGAGACGGGATGGCTTTCTCACATCGAGGCAAGGGATGGGAACAATTAACTGATCAAGCAATTATAGCTTTGTCGCAACGAACTCAACCAGTTGTTTTTATTTTGTGGGGGAAAGCAGCTCAGAATAAGATTTCATTAATCGACACTAAGCGCAACATAGTTTTACAATCGGCCCACCCAAGTCCTTTGTCGGCTCATCGGGGCTTTTTCGGATCACGGCCATTTTCTAAAACTAATGCAGCATTGGAAGCTATGGGAGAAAAACCGATTGATTGGCAGTTGCCAGTCGAACCGGGGAAAATTGATTAGAGAAAACATTCGAGGAGGTTCTTGTAATGAGTTTATTTAGTGAATTGATTGAGCAGGTCAAGCAACAACCACAGAAAATTGTTTTTCCTGAAGGAAATGATGCTCGGGTAGTTAAGGCTGCCGTTCGTTTGGCAGAAGACCAGGTGATTTTCCCCGTTGTTTTGGGTGAAAAAACTGAAGTAACTCAATTAGCTGGCAAAAGATTACCTGACCAGCTTGAAGTGATTGATCCTAAAAATTATCCAGCAGCAGATTTTGATCAAATGGTGGCGGCTTTTGTTGAGCGTCGAAAAGGCAAAAATACTGAAGAACAGGCTCGTCAAATGTTACAAGACGTTAATTACTTTGGAACAATGTTAGTTTACTTAGGAAAAGTAGCAGGCTTAGTTTCAGGTGCAGTACATCCAACCGGTGATACTGTCCGACCGGCTTTGCAGATTATTAAAACTAAACCGGGTATTTCTCGAACCAGTGGCGCTTTTATTATGACACGCAATGATGACCAAGAAAGGTATTTGTTTGCAGATTGTGCCATCAATATTTCGCCAGATGCGCAGCAGTTAGCCGAAATTGCGGTTGAGAGCGCGAAGACTGCACGTTTATTTAAAATCGATCCCAAGATTGCGCTACTTAGTTTTTCGACTAAAGGTTCAGCTAAAGCAGATGAAGTAACAAAGGTAGCAGAAGCTGCAAAAATTGCTAAAAAATTAGCTCCCGAGGAAGCTATTGATGGAGAACTGCAATTTGATGCAGCTTTTGTGCCGAGCGTTGCTAAACAAAAAGCACCTGGATCAACGGTTGCAGGTCACGCAAATGTTTTTGTATTTCCTGAATTGCAGTCGGGAAATATTGGCTATAAAATTGCTCAACGTTTAGGTGGATTTTCTGCAGTTGGGCCGATTTTGCAAGGACTTAATCAACCTGTTTCTGATCTTTCACGTGGTGCAAGTGAAGATGATGTTTATAAGGTGGCGGTAATTACAGCTTTGCAGGCAACGATGTAATAGAATTTTGTGAAATGGGGAGGAACTTTTTTGTTAGAAATTAAGTCGAATGGTCCAAATGAAACTCAAATGGTGGCGGAAAAATTAGCCGCGTTGCTTCAACCTAATGATTTAATTTTGTTAATCGGTGATTTAGGAAGTGGTAAAACAACTTTTACTCAGGGATTAGCTGCCGGTTTGAAAATTGATCATCATGTTAAAAGTCCAACTTTTAACATTGTCAATGAATATCATCAGGGACGATTACCATTATTTCATCTAGATGTTTATCGACTTGAAAAAACTGGTGGAGCGGATCTTGGCCTTGAGGAATATTTTGATGGCGGCGGAGTCAGTGTTGTTGAGTGGCCTAAGTTCATCAGCCAGGAGTTACCACCGGAGTTTTTGCAAATTAAGCTGCAAAGAGGTGTCACAATCCATGATGATGATCAGCGGAAGTTAGTTTTTACTGCTAACGGTGTACGTTATCAACAATTATTGTTGGATTTGAAGCTGCAATTGAAAAAATAAAGTTTCTGTAGATTTTATAAATAAAAGTCACTTGAGTTGAAATTCTTATTCGGCTCAAGTGGCTTTTTGGTAATCATATAAGCAATTTTTATTTTTGTGGGGTGTGCCATTCGTATTTTGCTCGTTGGCCACCGATAAGTTTAGGTCTGCTTCTTAAGTAGGTAACGTGTGCAGCACCAATTTCTTTAACTGATGTTCGTACTGGAATTTGGACAAATTTAACATGCATCCCAATTGAAGTATCACCAATATCCATTCCAGCTTGAGCAACAATGTGTTCAACTTCAACCGGATGATTGAAACTTTCGAATGCAGCCATCTGAGTTGCTCCACCAGCATGAAGTGAAGGAAAGACAGTAACAATTTCAAAGCCTTGAACTTTGGCAACTTCTTTTTCAACTATCAAAGCTCGGTTGAGGTGCTCACAACCTTGGACAGCTAAGTTTAGTTGTCTTTCCTTTAACAGTGGCAACAAAGTTTTAATAATTGTACGTCCAATGGTTAAATTGGAATTTTTACCAATGTGGTCACCTTGAATTTCACTAGTGCTACAACCTAATACAAATAAATCCCCAGCTTCAAGTTGTGCTGTTTGTAAAAGCTCGCTAGCTCCTTGTTTCACTTGGGTAGCCAAGGTTTTTAAGTTAATTTCCAAAAAAATCTCTCCTTTGTTTTTAGTAATTCATTATACTGCTAAATCGATTCGATGCAATTTTGCTCAAAAAAAAATTTGCTGGTTTTTCGAACGGCGCAAAGCCTTGGTAGTTTTGAAATTTTCAAGGTTAGCTTTTACACCATATATTGTGTGAAGCCGTTTCCTAAAATACTATCTATTGTATTAAAACAGTAATCGGGTTAAAATGAATCACAGAAAGAATTAATGGAGGCAACAGAAATGGCTGAAGAAGAAACAATGATCGTGAAGAAAAACGCAATTCAAGTACCGACAATTTTAATTAAACGTGATGGAACGCAAATGCCATTTGCCGTTTATAAACTGCGTCTGGTATTTGATCAGCTGCAGTTAGATGATGTTATTCAAGCTAAGGTAATCAACACACTCTTGGGTAAACTTAATCAATCCGTTGTGACGGCTGAAAATGTTTACCGCGAAGTTGTGGTTTCATTAAACGAGCTCGGGCTTAATCAACAGGCAATTAAATATGTCCAAGGGCATAAAGAACTTCAAAAAAAGTGGCAGCAAGCAATTGATCCAACACAGCGCTTGGAACGACTACAAGAAAATGATCCTACTTTAATCCATGAGAATGCTAACAAGGATTGTCGAGTTTTTAATACTCAACGGGATTTAACCGCCGGAGCAGTCGGCAAAACTTTAGGCTTGAAGTTGATGCCAGAGCATATTGCTAAAGCTCATTTGCGCGGGGATATTCATTACCATGATTTAGATTATACACCATGGAGTCCGATGACAAATTGTTGTTTAATCGATTTTAAGGAAATGTTGACGAATGGATTTAAAATTGGCAATGCAGAAGTCGAGAGCCCACATTCAATCCAAACGGCGACAGCACAGATGGCACAAATTATTGCTAATGTTGCATCTAGTCAATACGGTGGATGTTCAGCTGACCGTGTCGATGAGTTATTGGCCCCATTTGCCAAGAAAAATTATTTTAAACATTTAAGTGAATCAGCTGATTACATTGATGATCCTGCTAAACAAAAACAATTTGCAATTAAAAGAACTAAAAAGGATATTTATGATGCGATGCAAGGGCTTGAATATGAAATTAATACCTTGTTTTCTTCTCAAGGCCAAACACCTTTTACCACATTGGGCTTTGGTTTAGGCAAAACTTGGATTGAACGTGAGATTCAAAAGTCGATTTTGAAAGTGAGAATTATTGGGTTAGGTAGAGAGAAAAGAACAGCAATTTTCCCCAAGTTGATTTTTACTTTGAAGAAAGGTTTAAATTTAGCGCCAACTGATCCAAATTATGATATTAAAGAATTAGCTGTTGAGTGTGCTACTAAAAGAATGTATCCCGATATTTTAATGTATGACAAGATTAAAGAATTGACCGGTAGTTTCAAAACACCAATGGGTTGTCGCAGTTTTTTACAAGGTTGGAAAGACGAACAAGGTCGCGAAGTAAATTCTGGTCGGATGAATTTGGGAGTTGTTACGGTAAACTTGCCGCGAATTGCACTGGAAGCTAAGGGAGATCAGCATTTGTTTTGGGAGATTTTCAATGAGAAAATGCGGATTTGTAAAGAGGCATTAGTTTTCAAAGTAAATCGAGTTAAACAAGCACAACCAGAAAATGCTCCAATTTTGTATCAGTATGGAGCATTTGGCAAGCGATTGAAACCAGGAGATGATGTTGATCAGCTTTTTAAGCATCGTCGAGCAACAGTTTCATTAGGTTATATTGGCCTTTACGAAGTGGGAACGGTCTTTTACGGCCCTAATTGGGAAAAAAATCCAGTAGCGCATGATTTTACGCTGGCAATTGTCAAAGCATTAAAAGACAATTGTGTTCGTTGGTCAGATGAATATGATTATCATTTTAGTGTTTATTCAACACCAAGTGAATCTTTGACTGATCGTTTTTGCGAATTAGATAAGGAAAAATTTGGTGAAGTTGCTGACATTACAGCTAAAGACTACTATACAAATAGTTTTCATTATGATGTTCGCAAGCATCCTAGTCCATTTGAAAAGTTGACCTTTGAGATGGATTATCCTAAATATGCCTCTGGTGGCTTTATCCATTATTGTGAATATCCAAATTTAAAACAGAATCCTAAGGCGCTTGAGTCTGTTTGGGATTGGGCCTATGACAAAATTGGATATTTGGGCACCAATACCCCGATTGATCATTGTTTTAAATGTGGATTCGAAGGTGAATTTAAAGCGACTGCTCGAGGATTCGAGTGTCCCACATGTGGAAATCATGATCCTAAAACTTGTGATTGTGTTAAGAGAACTTGTGGTTACTTGGGAAATCCGTTGGTTCGCCCAATGGTTCATGGACGTCATGTAGAGATTGCTTCACGGGCTAAAAATTTATTTAGTGGGGATGATGAGTAAGATGCCTTTATCCAAAGAACGACAACCTAAAAATCCACAGCCAAATGAATGGTTGGCCAGTGAGTTAAGTCAACAGTATATTGCTGATTATAAGCCATTTAATTTTGTTGATGGTGAAGGCGTTCGCTGCAGTTTATATGTTAGTGGATGCAAATTTGCCTGTCCTGGTTGTTATAATAAAGCTGCTCAAAGTTTCCACTATGGAGTTCCTTACACTCAAGATTTAGAAGATGCAATCATCAAGGATGTAAGTGAATCATATTGTCAAGGATTAACTTTGCTAGGCGGAGAACCGTTTTTGAATACTCAAGTTTGCATTAAATTAGTAAAACGAATTCGACAAGAATTTGGTCATACTAAAGATATTTGGTCTTGGACAGGTTATCGATGGAATGAGTTACTACGTGATTCAAATGATAAATTAGAGTTACTGTCTTTGATTGATGTTTTGGTTGATGATCGCTTTATGTTAGCAAAAAAAGATTTGACACTACAGTTTCGAGGCAGTTCTAATCAAAGAATTATTAATGTTCCAGCATCATTAAAAGCTGGTCGTGTTGTTTTATGGGATCGTTTATTAAAATAAAAGAAGGTCATGAATCGAACAACGGTTCATGACCTTCTTTGGCTCAATAAAAGTTTAATAATCATTCGGATCTGCTTGGGCTGGTGGATAGTTGTCCATTTCACGGTCACGATAGTCCCACCATTCTTCGGGATAACCGATAAAACCAGCAGCTTCCATCGCCTGATTTAAGATTTGATAATTTTTTTCTTGGATTGCAGTGCGCTGGTAATTACGATGAGCTTTGATAGAAAAGTCATCGAAACCACTTTGCATTTCGATTTCATTGCCAGTTTCATCAGTTAGGGTTAAATCAAAGGTAACCCCTTTTTGATGACTGAAATTTGGATCTGGCTGGGCAACAAAGGTTGGATCAGGGTAAACTTCAAACAGTTTCTTCTGTGCAGTAACCGGTCGAAAAGCATCCCAAACTTTAATTCGATAGCCTTTATGAGCCAATATATTGCTTGCATTAGCAAGCTTTTTAGCTGTTCCGGTTCGAGCAATAGCAGTTGAAAAGTCATAAACAATTTGCTGAGTAAAATTATTTTTTGTAGCGTAGCGTAGATCAACAATAATAGTAGGGGCTAACTTTTGAATATTGCTAAAACCTAAATCACTTGCTTGCATGAATAACTCCTCCTTAAATGATTATTAACTGTTAAAGTAACGAACATAGTTACTATTGAGTAAATCTTTATTTTGCCAGATATCTTGTTGAGATTTCCAATATTGATAATCTTCAATTTGAGACCAATTAGTAATTAATAGAAATTCAAAGTCACGTTTAGGCTTTTGTCCGAGGACAAAGGTTGACAATTTCTCCAGAAGTTGTTTTTTACTCTGCTGAAATTCTTTTTGTTGATTGGTATCCAAACTAAAATAATCTAGACAATAGATCTGATTAGGTAATAGTTCAAACTTGCCTTCAAGTAAATTAAAACTTAAACCAGATTTGAAGACTGTTGGCAGATCAGAAAAATCGAGTAATAAAAAATCTGTCTCATTTTCAAACGGTTTAAGCATCAGAAAATTTCGGTCGTTATGTTGTGCAACGACCTTAGTTAAGATTTCTTTTGAACCCAACGTTAAATGAAATTGCTTCAATAAAATCAACCTCCTAAAAATAGATTTACTTGTGTTATAATTTCGGTAACTAATAGTAAGTGACAATATTTAGAATTTAGTAAAAATAAAGAGACTGTATGATGAAGATCAAAGAGAAAAGACAATAAATTATTTTTGAATGTTTAATTCACTAATTACTAAATATATAAATTACTATTAATTTGATCATATCGCTGATTGCGGTGTTTTACAATATTATTGGTAGTTAATTACTGCCGAAACTTGTAAATTCTTAAAGGAAATATCAAAAGGGTTACCGTTGAAAAATATTTCTCTTTTACAGTTAAGATTTTTGAATAAGAAACGCTAGGTATGAAAATCTTTGTTATTTATTTTTTTTCATAATCTGGAGGTTAATCAAGAAGAATTTTAAGTTTTGAAAGACAGCTGTTAAAATAATAAGCACAAAAACAAAACATAAACAGAAAATTTATAAGCCTTAATTTCTCAAAACTTTACTTTTGATTTTAAATTGTAAAAGTTAAAATATAATAAATATATTCTGAGGAGTTAATCGTTTAACTTGCTAGTGTTATCAAGCTTTTTTAGTAGATATATTATTTTGTTGAAATCTAATATAACTACTAAATTAATGTATTAATAAGATTTATTTAATGTGTATCATCTTAAACATTTTCGTTTTAACGATTTTTTGCTGCGATATCTAAGTAATACTAAGCATTTTCATTTCAAAGAAAAGAAAATTCGCTAATTTATTTACTTTTTTTTCAAAAAAAGGTATCAATTTTTTGAATCAAGCGGTATAATATACTTGTAGACGATATTAATTGTTGCTGGTTCAAGGGTAAAGGAGCGAAAAAATATGGTTACTCTATATACATCACCAAGTTGCACCTCTTGTCGTAAAGCACGGGCGTGGTTAAAGGAACATGATATTCCTTTTAAAGAGCGTAATATTTTTTCCGAACCGTTAAGCATTAATGAAATTAAACAAATTTTACAGATGACTGAAAATGGTACGGAAGAGATTATCTCAAAACGTTCAAAAGCTTATCAAAAATTGCATATTGATTTGGACGAATTACCATTGCAGAATTTATTCGAATTGATTCAACATGATCCGGGATTGTTAAGAAGGCCTATTATTCTCGATGAGAAACGATTACAGGTTGGTTACAATGAAGATGAAATTCGTCGCTTTTTACCACGTGAAGTGCGTGCATTAGAATTGAAAAGAATCCAAGCAATGGCAGGGTATTAAAAGGAACTTTTAACAAGGATAATAAAATTTAAGCGCTTTTAGAAGTTAAAGCTGTGAACCTAAGCTAATGTTCACAGCTTTTTGTTAATTTCGAGCAGCTATACTTGCTCGAAAATAATTGAAAAAATGAATTTTTTTGAATTATTGTCAATTTATCAAAGTATTTGGGCTAAAGTACTTTACAATTTTTGAAATTTAGTTATCATAAAGCGAGAGGGTGCTTCGGAAAGGTGGTTGACCATTATTATGGAAATGGAAAAAATCAATGATAACACGATTCGTGTTTTACTTGAAACTGATGATTTGACCGAACGCGGCATTACTGTCCTCGACTTGCTAGGAAATCATAAAGAAATTGAAAACTTTTTTTATAGCATTTTAGAAGAAGTTGATGTGGATCATGAATTTCGTGAAAATGATGCGGTCACATTTCAGCTATTGCCAAATCGCAATGGATTAGAACTGTTCATTAGTAAAGTTGATGCTAAAGATGATGAAAAAATGAATTTTGATGACAATGAAGAAATTGAAAAAGGTGAAGAAACAGATGGATCAGATGTTGTTGATTTAACATTCCTTGATCCAAATAAGAAGATTCCTGAAGATGTTCGAAAAAAAATTACCTCTTCACTTTCTAAATTAACACCTAAGAAAAAAGCGATCAGTGACGATGGCGATGGCGTTTCAGGCTATTTAAAAAATCATGATGTTAAACAAAAGCATTATGTAATTGCTTTTGCTGATTTCGAAGATTTTATTCAAGCAGCTAAAGTTTTGAAAAACGAGGAACTAGCTTCAAACCTATATTTATTGGATGGTCGTTATTATCTTGATGTTGTCTTTTTTGTTGATCAAACAAATGGTCAGCAAATTGAAGATACTCTATCCTTGTTGGCTGAATTCGGGGAAAAGATTAGCTTATCTTACGCAATTCTACATGAACGAGGCAAATGTTTAATGGCTTCTTCGGCATTAGAATTAGCAAGATACTATTTTAAATAGTTTTTTCATAACTGAATATTTAAGAAAATCAACCTAGTATTTAAATGGGTTGATTTTTTTGATTATTTTTGTAATTAAAAAAAATAGTGCAGTTTGTCGTATTTAAATTATGAGGTGATTTAAATGCTGACAGCTCAGCTTAAAACGGGTGAAATTGTCCAGGCAAAAAATGCTGATGTATCCATGAAGTATTATTGTCCAATTTGTAAACAACTTTTAATTTTGAAAAGTGGTGATCTGCGAATAAAGCATTTTGCCCACTTGAATAATTGTAGTTTAAAAGATCATGAAGCAGAAACTGTTGAACATTTGGCAGGAAAAATACATTTGCAACAAAAATTTAAGTTAGCTGGCTATAACGGAAATTTAGAACAATATCTGCCATTACTTAGACAACGACCAGATTTATTGTTAGATCTAACCTCTGGTAAAAAACTGGCGATTGAATATCAATGTGCGCCCCTAACAGTCGAAGCCTTGTGTCAACGGACCCAGGGATATCTAACTCATGGAATTCAATGTTGGTGGATTTTAGGCGAAAACTATTGGTTAAAACGAAAAATAACACAAAAAATTGCTCAATTTATGCGTTGGCATCCTAATCTTGGATTTTATTTAGTGTACTATTTTCCTAAGTATCGTCATTTCCGGTTAGTTTATCAAATTCAGCAAGCTGACTTCTTAAAGATTAGTTATCAACAATTCATTACAGAACGTTTGTCAGTTCTCCAGTGTTTTATGCGTAAATCAACAGTGCCAAATAATATTTCTTCCAGTTTGAGGATTATCCAACAAAGAAATTTTGAACGGGCTTGCTGTTTTTATCAGGGCTCCTTATTTGAGGAACAGATTGCTTGGTATGAAAAGGGAATTAATTTTCGACTTTTGGGAATTAAATTATTTGAAATTGCCTCAAATTTACCAATTTTTGCTGAAAAGCAATTAATTTGGCAAAGTAGAATATTACGTATGCAAGATCGTAGGCTTTTTTCAGAAATTTCATTTCCAGTTGATAAAATTGCTGTTTGGCAGCTACCTTTAATTAAAAATCAGTTTTTTATTAAACAAACTTTTGATCAATTTAGAAATCAAATTTTGCAAACTAATTTTTTAGAAAATAGTTGTCATTGACTTAATTAAAAATCAGTCAGAAAGCTCCTAATTTTTATTAAGTGGATGAATACCTAATTACTTATCGATGTACCGTTTTACGGCGTCTTTATTCATGAACTATCCCAAAATTTCTGTTGCTTTATTTCGGAGTGTTTTTTACAAAGCAACTGGTCAGATCCACTTTTGAAAGTTTTAATTACATTGGTGGTTGTCTATTTTGGCAGGTGAACATAGTCTGGCATAATTTTCAGATGTTCAAATAGCTATTTCACGCAAGCTAACTTTGAGGTCTTTTACCCGTTGTGGTGTTGAAAATACAGTATTACGATATTTAATTATTCGTAAGAGCGCTTAATCTTAGTTTGTAAAGGCTTTATATTTGTTTAGATGTTATAATAATTTTATCACCAGCAGAAAAATAATTGGGCAAGATTTATGGTACTGTTTCGTATTCATTATGGTGTTAAAATTGCGAATTTTATCCTCCATTGCGCAATGACAATAATTATCAGAAACAACTAAAGTCGCCAATCGTTGTAAAAAATTCTTTTTCTCCGTTTCGGCAACACTTATCAAGAACTACGATTAATTGTCACTGAAGAATTAAGAAGCAAAAATTTGCTGCAAAATCGCGTCCTAGCTATGAGCATTTCTGATGTTGGTTGGTGCATTTTTATAGGAATGCTTGCCTATAAGCTAAGCTGTACGAAAAAATTGTTACAGTCAATCCTAGAAACGTGACCCAGACATGCTGGAATTGTGGTTTTGTCACAGAAACTGGAGCTACTAACAAACTTACACTAACTGAGCGTAATTGGACATCTCTCCAAGGTAGTACTTACTGTATTCGTAACCATAAAGCAGCTAGAAATGTAAATATTCAGTTCGGGCAACCTTCAGACACTAAGGACTTTAGTAATTAGCACGTAAGATCTGTTTGTATATCTAAGCAAATTGTGCTCGTTGTACTGTCGGTGCAGTTTCCACAAGCTTTTGACTTTTAGTCAGGAGTGGTTGACAATAAATTTGGTGATATGATTAATATACAGAAAAGAAGTGATAGTGGTGAGTGATTTTATTAAACTTCCACAACGGGAGCAACTTTCAGTAGAAATGACCTGGGATTTGAGCAAAATATATGACGATGATCAAGCCTTTATGGTTGATTTCAAACAGGTTAAATTTATGACTGAAAATTTGATTAAATTGAAGGGAAGTCTAGCTGGGGGAGCATCAGCTTTTTTAAAAGCGATTAAACTATTATTTTCACTTGAACGAAAATTTGACAAAGTATTCGTTTATGCAAACTTAAAGAATGATCAAGATACCAGCAATCAGACTTATCAAGGCTTTTTTTCGCAAGTTCAGCAATTGCAAGCTAGGGTAGCAGCGGCTAGTTCATGGATAGCACCTGAACTGCTACAGCTTTCAGAACAAAAATTAGAAACGTATTTACAGAATGAACCAGAATTAAAAAATTATCAGCAATTTATTAAGGAAATTACTCGATTACGTTCACATGTGTTAGCAGATAGCGAAGAAGAGTTGCTGGCCCAAGCATCAGATGTTTTTGCCGCACCGGAAAACATTTTTGAAACATTGAATGATACAGATTTGAAATTTCCAATTGTAAAAGATGCTCAAGGACAAAACGTTGAACTTTCACAAGGAACTTATGATCGTTTGATTCAATCGAGCAATCGTCAGGTGCGAAAAGCTGCTTTTCGTGCATTATATCAACCGTATCAACAATTTAAAAACACTTTTGCCAAGACTTTGGCTGCACAAGTGCGATTACAAAATTTTTCGGCACATGTTCATCATTATTCTAATGCACAAACCGCGGCTTTGACAGCAAATCAAATACCAGTTACAGTTTATCAACAATTGATAGAACAAGTGCATGCTAATTTACCATTATTGCAGCGCTATGTGGCACTTAGAAAGAAAATATTGCAGCTTGAGCAAGTGCATATGTACGACCTTTATACCCCACTTATTGAGCAGCCAGAAAAAAATTACTCTTATCAACAAGGACAAAAAATTATTGAGCAAACTTTGCAAATTTTTGGAGAAGAATATCTCTCTGAGGTTAAGCAAGCTTTTGCTCAGCGATGGATTGATGTACCAGAAAATCGTGGCAAGCGTAGTGGTGCATATTCTTCAGGTATGTATGATACACCAGCTTATATTCTACTTAACTGGCAAAGTAATCTCGAGAGTGTATATACCCTGATACACGAAATGGGTCATAGCATGCATTCGACTTTTAGCGCACATTATCAACCATATCAAACAAGTAATTATTCAATTTTTTTGGCGGAAATCGCTTCAACTACAAATGAAAATTTACTAACAACTCACTTATTACAAGAACAGAAAAAACCGGCAGTGCGAGCATATTTATTGAACCATTTTCTTGATGGATTTAAGGGGACGATTTTTCGACAAGCTCAATTTGCAGAATTTGAGCAGTGGCTTCACACGCAAGACGCAGCTGGAGTACCCTTAACAGCAGATCGAATCAGTAATTATTATTTTGATTTAAATCAAAAATATTATGGTCAAGAGGTAGCCGCAGATGCGGAAATCGCTTTTGAATGGGCTCGTATTCCACATTTTTACTATGATTTTTATGTTTATCAGTATGCGACAGGATTTGCCGCAGCAACCGCATTCAGTCAGCAAATTTCAACAAATGGTCCACAAAAATATTTAAAATTTTTAAAAGCTGGTAGTTCAGCTGATCCATTAACGATTATTGATCAAGCTGGGGTCGACATGAAACAACCAACTTATTTGCAGCGAGCTTTCAAATTGTTTGATCAAAGACTACGTGAATTGGAAAGTTTGTTGAATGAAAACTAAGCTTTAAGTGAATTTGGGTTTCAATCTTGAATATTTGAAAAAAGAAAGGGACGCTTCATTGTTGAAGTGTCTCTTTCTTTACGCGCCCAATACTAGGCTCGCTGTGGCCTGAGTTGATTCAATAAGCTGTGTTGTAGGCTTTAAATCTACCTTAAGAAAAAAATGGAGAACTTTGGACAAGTTTATTCGTCCAAAGCCCTCCAAAAAACCAGAAGTGCTTAAGCTGTTGCCGTCGTATCTTGAATCATACAGACGATAGTGTGAGAGGTCGGTGGGTGATTCGCCGACCGGCTATGAAATCACTTATAAAATATGCAGGTTAGGGTTTGAATGATTTCGACTTTGTTTAGTCCTACTAGGTTCGCCCAGTAGGTCATTCATTTTACCAGTGCAAAGATCAGACAAGAGTTGATAGGAAGTACATTCGGTTAATGAAACACCACAATCAACACCATTCAAATTGTAAACAACAATTGTTGGAAAGGTCTCCACATTCATTTCGGCAGCCATTTGCATGTCTTGATGAAAGGAGTTAATGGTAAATTCAGAGTGACGATCGTGATTAAACATTTCATGGTCCAAATTGCAGTTAACTGCAATTTGATGAACTAATTCTTCAGAATATATTGAATTTTTATCAACAATTTCATGTTGCAAGTCTAACAAGAATTTACGACCACGTTTTTTTCCTTGAAAAAGTGCTGCTTTGTAGTCTAAAGAAGCTTGATAGGCTTGGTGATAGACTTGGTTTCTTAAAGATAGATCATTTAATGGAATTGAATTTTCCTCCATCATTGATGCAGTGGTCGCCAGATTTAAAAATGGAATAAAGCGAAACCGGATTTTATTTTGTAGTTCAGTAGCTAATTTCATAATAATTTGTTCTGAATGGTAACAAGTACTACCAATCGGATTGATAAACAGGTATAACTCCAGCAACGAATTTTCCCCCACTCGAATTAGTTATGCTCGTAGATTAGTTTCTAAGCTAACTCTACTTTAACAAAAAAAAATATTTTTTCAATGTTTCTGTTTAAGGTTTAAGATTACAGACACAGATAAGTTGGTTATGTTACACTATGGTTGTTTCAACGCTATTTTGCTAGCTAGAAACATTATCAATTTATTTTAATCTTTCAAAGTGGCATAATAATTGCAATTGAAAGAAACTAAAATTATTCTGAATAGAAGAGGTTAGCTATGAAAATTGCCATATATGCAAATGACGGACGGCAATCGATGGCTGTTAGTCGTAAACTATATCAGAAATTTGCTGATACGCATTTTATTTTTGATAACGATCATCCTGATATTGTGGTAACTGTTGGCGGGGACGGAACATTATTGTCAGCTTTTCATAAATACGCTGCAATTATTGATTCAGTTCGCTTTGTCAGTGTCCATACTGGACATTTAGGATTCTACACTGATTGGCGGGATGATGAAATTGATGATTTAGTTATTAGTTTGCAGTCGGACAACGGTCAATCGGTAAGCTATCCTTTGTTAGATATCCGAGTTAAATATAAAGGGACCCCTAAAGCTGCTAATTACCTAGCTTTAAATGAGGCAACCTTAAAACGCAGTAATGCAACCATGGTAACCGATGTCTATATTGGCGGTGAATTTTTTGAAAAATTTCGGGGTGATGGTCTATGTATTTCAACACCAACTGGGTCAACCGCCTACAATAAATCTTTGGGCGGAGCTGTTATCCATCCTAATTTGAAAGTACTTCAAGTAACCGAAATTAGTTCAATTAATAACCGGGTCTTTCGGACACTTAGTTCGCCAATGATCATCGCTCCCAGTGATTGGGTAACGCTTGTTCCTAGTGAAGGGCGAGATTATTCATTAACTGTCGATCAGCAAAATTATCATGGAAAACAAATTGAACAATTACGTTTTAAAATTTCTAAGAAAAGCATTCGTTTTGCTAAATATCGTCATATGCAATTTTGGCGCCGAGTTCAAGATGCCTTTATCGGGGCTGAATATGAAAATTGAATGGACTTACCAAGGCGAAAAACAAATTAAAATTCGAACATTTTTAAAGAACCAGGGGGTTTCAAGACGTTTGGCAACAGCGATTCGCCATCATGGTGGTCAGTTGTTACTAAACGGAAAAGATTGTCGCCGAATTAATCAGATTTTTCCGGCTGATCATTTGGTGATGAGATTGCCACCAGAAACTACTACTCTGGTTCCTTCCTTTGTGCCAATTAGTATTAGATATGAGGATCGTGATCTTTTGATTATTGAAAAACCACCACGGGTTGCATCAATTCCATCACCATTACATCCCACGGACTCACTGATGAATCGTGTGTGGGGTTATTATTTGGTTCGTGGCTATCAAAAAATTACGCCGCATATTGTTACGCGACTTGATCGCGATACTTCTGGCTTGGTATTGATTGCTAAGCATCGATTTGCACATGCATTGTTAAATGATTTAGCGGTAAAACAAATCAAAAAAGAATATTTAGCAATTTTAAGTGGACAAGTAAAAACGACGGTGGCAATAATTGCCTTGCCATTAAAACGTGATCCAAATTCTTTAATTCGACGGCAGGTAGCTGTTAGTGGAGGAAAGTTTGCCGCAACAAAATTATGGCGGCAACAGTTATTAAAGAATGCTTGTCTTTGTCGCCTGCGACTTTACACTGGACGAACTCATCAAATTCGGGTGCATTGTGCTTTTTGCGGTCATCCTTTGGTTGGTGATACAGTGTATGGTGGAAAATTAACTAAGCAATTGGATCGCCAAGGATTACACTGCTGTTATTTAGAGTTTCATCAACCCTTTAGTGGAAAACTAATTCAAGTTTACAGCCCATTACCGGTAGATATGGCAAAATTTGTTAAGTTAAATTAAATTGGAGAAAAAGCATGGCTAAGATTAGAGATAATATTGAAAAAGAAAGCCAACTAATCGGCCTTTTATTGAAACAACAGCAGGCAAGCAAGTTTCGTTTGCATTTTTTAAAACTTCATCAGCATGAACAAGCCCAAATTTTTGTTAAACTTAATTCGTTGCAACGAAAAAGATTATACCGTTATCTAACATCAACTAAAGTTGCTGAATTTTTTAACGAGTTGGATTTAGAAGATTTGACAGCAGATTATTTAAAGGAAATGTCACCTAGATATGCTGCTGCGGTTATTGCAACAATGTACACCGATAATGCGGTTGATATGCTGGGAACTGCAACGGATGCAGATTTGAAAACCTATTTAAAATTTATTGCTCCGCAAAAAGCGGTAATAATCAAGAAGTTATTACATTACCAAGCAAAAACGGCGGGCGCAATTATGGCAACTGAGTTTGTCAAAGTGACAGGCAATCAAACGGTTGCTGATGCAATGTTGTTAGTGAAAAACCAAGCGCGACAAGCAGAAATTATTTATTATCTGTATGTGGTTGATCACTTTGATCATTTAACTGGTATTTTAACACTGCGTGATTTGTTAGTTGCACCGGCAGAACGTTCAATCGCTCAATTGATGACCTCACCTGTGGTGGCAGTTAAGGTTGATGACGATCAAGAAGATGTTGCACGAATGATTAGTGATTATAACTTTGTTGCTTTACCGGTCACTGATGCTGCTGAAAAATTAGTTGGGGTGATTACTGTAGATGATGCAATCGATGTTATTGATGAGGAGTCGGCGGAAGATTATTCAGGATTAGCTGGGGTTGATATTGATGAGCAGCAAGATAATCCATGGCAAGCAGCTTTGAAACGACTTCCGTGGTTAATAACCTTATTACTTTTAGGAATGTCGACTGCTACTTTAGTTTCACACTATGAACGATTAGTTAGTGAGGCAAGTATTTTAGCTGTTTTTATTTCATCAATTACTGGAACGGCTGGTAATGCCGGAACGCAAAGCTTAGCTGTTGCGGTACGACGATTGGCAGATCCTAAAGCTGATCGGCGTTCAATTTGGAAAATCATTTTGACTGAAATTTTAACTGGCATCTTGATCGGAGTGATTACAGGTGTAGCGATTATGCTGATTGTCGGTTGGTGGCAAAAAAATATCATTTTGGGTTTGGTAATCGGATTAGCCATGTTTGCGGCAATTATTGTTGCGAACCTAGCTGGGAGCTTAATTCCTTTGCTAATGTCAAAAATTGGAGTAGACCCGGCAGTTGCTTCTGGGCCATTTATTTCTACTTTAAGTGATTTGACCTCGGTTTTGATTTATTTTAATATTGCTCAAATTTTTTTAAAATTCATTATGAATGATTAGTAACTTTTTAAATTAAATTAAAATTAACAGTTGACTTATTTTTATTAACATGTTTTAATAATTAAAAATATAAAGAGGGGAATTCTAAAAATGACGCATACAAATTCAAAAGTTTATAGTTATTATTATGGCTTTGCTTACTTTGGGTAGCGTCTGTGCAACTGATGACACGGGCGCATCCCTGTGTCTCAGTTGTGCAAAGTCATACCGCCAACTGGGAAATGAAAATCCAGTTGGATCAATATGACAGAATTTCAATTACGATGTCAGCTAAACCAACTAGATTTTCATCTAGTTGGTTTTTTGTTTAGTAAAATTTTTGAGGAGGAAATTAAATGGAAATTCAATCTTCGCAACAAACAAAATTAAAAATCAGCTTATATTTAAATTATTTTGTCCATGGGATTGGCTTAATTATTTTGGCACAAAATATGCAAGCTCTTGGAAATCTCTGGCAAACACCATTAGCAACAGTCTCTTATGTAATTTCTGGTGTTGGAATAGGTCGCTTATTAGCTTACTTAATTCTAGGAAGCTTGGCTGACCGATATGGTCGTAAAAATTTTGTGTATGTCGGAATGCTGTGTTACTTAGTATTTTTCGGTGGAATTTTGATTGCACCGAATATTCAAGTCGCTTATGGACTAGCAATTTTAGCTGGTGTAGCAAATTCTGCTCTTGATGCAGGAACGTATCCAACATTCATTGAGCTTGGTGGCAGTAACGGAGCTTCCAATATTTTAATTAAGGCCTTCATGTCACTGGGAGAATTTATTTTACCACTGTTGGTAGCATTGCTGGAGAATCATCAGTGGTGGTTTGGTTGGAGCTTTATTTTAGCCATTGCGGTTTTATTAGTGAATTTTGTGATTTTACGTCCACTCAAGTTTCCACCTCAAAATAAAATTATTACCAAAAAACAACAACATTTTACTCGACTGATTGGTTGGCGTCGTTGGTTAATTGCTGGATGCTTGACGGGATATGGCTATACTTCGATGGCTTTGATGATTTTATATACCCAATGGATTAGTTTGTTTGCCGCAAAAATTTTGCATTTTTCGAATTGGCAAGCACATTTTCTATTATCACTGTATAGTATTGGTTCAATCAGCGGAGTAATTATTTTATTTGCCTTATTAAGTCGAGAAGTTAGTGAAACTAAGCTATTACTGATTTTGAATAGTCTAAGTCTTATTAGTTTAGTGCTGATTGGATGGTCAACTCAACTGGTGATTGTCGCTGCAGCATCATTACTATTTGGAATGACGGCAGCAGGAGGTGTTATGCAAACTGGATTAAATTTATTTTTGAAGCTTTTTCCGCAACGCAAAGGGTTAATTACCGGTGTTTTCTTTACTGGAGGGAGTTTGGCTTCATTTTCAATTCCATTGATTACGGGATGGTTATCAAAATTTAGTATTGCAACGGCCTTGCATTTTGATATTTTAATTGCAGTTTTGGGTTTATTGTTAGTAATTGTAATTAAAATATTATTGGCTGTTGTCCAGACGCCTGATTTAAAACAAGTCAGAAAACGAATTTCAAAGTTAGATCACTGGATTATTGTTTTACTAAACCGGCGTTTCCAAGCAGTTAAATTAGCTGGTGAAATTAAAACTGCTCAGCAGCACCCAATACTGGATACTAAACGTGAGGAGCAAGTGTTAGAACAAGTGGCTCGTCAAAGCGCTGATCAGCAGATAACACCTTATCTGTTGAATGTTTACCAGCAAATTATGCAAAACTCGCGTGATTATGAGGCACAGCATAAAGACTAAACTTAGCAAAAATAGGGAGGAAATACTATGCATTACCTTACAGCAGGAGAATCACATGGACCACAGTTAACAGGAATTTTGGAAGGCTTCCCAGCTGGAGTCAAATTGGATTTGGCACAAATCAATCAACAATTAGCAGCTAGACAAGGAGGATATGGTCGTGGCAATCGACAAAAAATTGAACATGATCAAGTTACTTTTGTAGGGGGGCTACGTCATCAAGTTACTTTAGGCTCGCCGTTAGCGATGGTTATTAAAAATATTGATCATTCACATTGGTCTAAAATAATGGATCCTATTAGTCCCGCAACCCCAGAAAACACCTTACGGCAAGTTGAACGTCCTCGTCCGGGACACGCTGATTTAGTTGGCGGAATGAAATATCGGCATCAAGATTTGCGGAATGTTTTGGAGCGCTCCTCGGCACGTGAGACAGCGATGCGCGTAGCAATTGGGGCGGTATGTAAACAATTATTGGAGCAATTGGACATTAAATTAACTGGCTATGTTGCTCAAATTGGTCCACTTTCCGTTGATTCAAAGCAGCCAACATCAGTTACTGAAATTGACCAGCAATTACAGCAAAATGATTTGCGGATTATTGATCAGACTCAGGTAGCCAAAATTCATGATTTAATTGATCAAACTAAACGTGCTGGAGACACTTTAGGTGGAGTGATTCGAGTGGTGGTCGAAAATTTACCGGCTGGGCTTGGAAGTTACACTAGCTGGAATACTAAGTTGGATGCTAAATTGGCGGCGGCAGTAGTTGGCGTTAATGCCATGAAGGGAGTTTCCTTCGGTGATGGTTTTGCCGCTGCATCGCATCTGGGAAGTCAAGTAATGGACCCGATTGTTTGGCAGCCTGAGTTGGGTTGGAAACGTTCATCAGATCATTTGGGGGGGTTCGAAGGTGGGATGACTAATGGAATGCCCGTGATTATTAATGCGGCAATGAAGCCAATCCCAACCCTATATAAAGCTTTACCGAGTGTTAATTTAAAAACCCGAGAAGTTCAAAAAGCTAATGTTGAGCGTTCTGATACTACGGCAATTGTACCGGCCTCAATTGTAATTGAAAGCGTGGTAGCAATTACTTTAGTTGAAGAAATAACTGGAACTTTTGATGGCAGCAATTTACAAAGACTGCAACAACAGCTTGCTGACTATCGAAAAGAAATCAAAGAATATTAAGTTGGGAGGAGATCATTTGCAAATCCATACCTTGGGACCAGCAGCCACCGATAGCTGCCAAGCAGCGCAGTATTATATCAAACATTACTTAAAAAAACAGACACAACAATCAGTTCGAGTAGTACTACACCCAAGTTTTGAAAAATTGTTTGAGCAATTTTCATTGTTGGCAAATGATTTGCTAGTGATTCCAGCCGCGTTTTGTTCACGAAAGTTAAATTTAACTTGGGGAGAGTGGCATTATCGTAACTTGAGTAAGCTAGAATTGCAAGATAGTTTTATTTATCCACTAGCACCAATGGTTTTACTGGAAAATATGGCTAGTACTTCTCAAATAGCTTATACACATGCAGCTCTGTCGGATTTAATTTTGCAGTTCATTCAGCCACAAAAGCTACGCTGTTCAGCAAGTAAGTACGCTGCTTACCAAGAGTATCTAGTTGATGGGCAGTATGTGCTGACCAATGAAAAAAATGTTAAATTACGTTCAACTGAAAAAGTTTTACAACGATTTACTCCACAGATGGTCTGGACAGTTTATCAAATTAAGGAGTTTTCAAAATGAAAGAAACCAGATTAATTACCGGTCTAAAAAATGGTTTAAAAGGAGAACTTGCAGTTCCAGGAGATAAAAGTATCTCGCACCGTGCGCTATTGATTGGCGCAATCAGCCAAGGTAAAACAGTGATTGATCATTTTCTAAAATCCCAGGATTGTCTGCATACACTAGGAGCTTTGCAGCAGTTAGGAGTAACTATCACTGAGCAAAATTCACAAGTCCAGGTTTGGGGTCAAGGCATTGAACATTTAAGTCCCTCTGCTGCACCTCTGGAGATGGGAAATTCTGGAACAACAACTAGGCTGATGCTGGGATTACTAGCCGGAAGGCCATTTGAGAGCTATTTCCAAGGAGATGCTTCTCTTAGTCAGCGGCCGATGAAACGAGTCAGTGAGCCATTAGCTAAAATGGGCGCAGAGATAGCTTTAACGGCTGCTGGAACTTTACCTGCCAAGGTCAAGGGACATAAATTGCATGGGGAAAAAATCGCACTTCAGGTTGCCAGTGCCCAAGTAAAAAGTGCAGTAATTTTTGCCGGATTACAAGCAGATAATCCGACAAAGATAATTGAAAAATTACCAACACGCAATCATACTGAATTAATGCTGCGTCAATTTGGGGCCGAGATTATAACAGCAGCTGATCAACGAACAATTACTGTCATTCCCAAGCCTAAATTGCTCGGACAACAAATTCAAGTTCCGGGCGATCCATCTTCAGCAGCTTTTTTTATGGCTGCTGCAACTTTAGTGCCAGAGTCAAGCATAATTTTAAAAAATGTTTCCTTAAATCCAACCCGAACTGGATTTTTGCGAATTTTACAAAAAATGAGTGGAAAAGTCAGCATTTTAAATCAAACAAAACTGTCTGAAAATTCAGGTGATCTCAAAGTTGAATCGGCAAAACTGCATGCAATTCAATTAACCGCTGCAGATATTCCAGCGGTGATTGATGAACTTCCTTTAGTGGCACTTTTAGCAGCAAGAGCTACAGGAAAAAGTAAGATTACAGGAGCTGAGGAATTAAGGGTTAAGGAAACAGATCGAATTGCTACTGTAACTGAAGAGTTAAGCAAATTAGGCGTTAACATTCAGGAATTGCCAGATGGCTTGGTTATTAGTGGTTCAACTAAATGGCAGCCAGTAACTAATCAATTAGACAGCCATGGTGATCATCGAATTGGAATGATGCTGGCAGTGGCTGCATTGTGCATTCAAGGATCATTAAAATTACAGCAAGCTGATGCTGTTAAAATCTCTTATCCAGGATTCTTTGCAGATTTGCAGCAATTAATAGTTTAGTTAAAGCAGGTGAAAAGATGACAAAAGTTTTTATTAATGGTTTAGGTTTAATTGGCAGCTCACTAGCGCGAGCAATTAAACAAAAAGATTCCCAAATTAAAATTGTTGCAGCTGATCTAAATCAGCATGCTTTGGAATATGCTAAAAAGCAAAAAATTATTGATGAAGCAGTTGGATCACTTAGAAATGCTGCAACAGCCGATTTTATAATTTTAGCAACTCCAGTTGATCAGATTATCAAATCACTTCATCAACTAAGTAAGCTATCTCTGAAATCAGGCACAATTATCACAGATGTTGGTAGTACCAAACAACAAATTGTGGTAGCTGCAAAAACTTTGCCCACGCAAGTTACTTTTATCAGTGGACATCCAATGGCTGGTTCACATAAAACAGGAGTAACTGCTGGGAGAGCTAATTTGTTTGAAAATGCTTTTTATTTTATTGTTGCTCCCAATGCTTCACAAGTAGCAATTGTTAAACTGCAGAACTTGTTACAGCAATTGCATGTCAAATGGTTGGAGTTAACTCCAGAGCAACATGATCGCTTGGTTGGGCAGATTAGTCATTTACCGCATATTATTGCTGCTGCTTTAGTCAATCAAACCCAACAAGCATTTATCAATTCGCCATTAGGAATGCGGATGGCGGCGGGAGGATTTAAGTCAATCACTAGAATAGCGGCCGCTGATCCAACAATGTGGAGCGCAATTCTTCAAACTAATGCAACGATTATTGCCGACCAGTTGAGAGCTTATCAAGCTGAATTGACTAAGATTCGACAAGCTATTTTAGTTGCTGATCAGAAAACTATTTATAATTTTTTTGTATCGGCCAAAGTTAGTCGTGATCAGTTGGGACCGGAGAAGATTGGTGGTCTACCAGGGTTTTATGATTTGTTTATTAATATTCCAGATCGAGTTGGCTCGATAGCTGATGTTACTCGAATTTTGGCTGTTAAAAAGATTAATTTAGTTAACTTGCATATTTTGGAAATTCGCGAAGAAATTGATGGCATTTTACAATTGACATTTATGAATGAAAAAAGTCGAGCTGCTGCCAAAAAGATCTTAAATGAGCAGCATTATCAAGTAATTACAAGGAAGTGAGTAAAAATGAGAGCAGTGTTAGTTGGGTTTATGGGAAGCGGTAAAACGACAATTGGTCAACTACTTGCAAAAGAATTGCAAGTTTCCCATGTTGATCTTGATCAGATAATTGTTGAATTTGCTGGTAAATCAATCAATGATATTTTTGCTCAAGCTGGTGAGCAGACTTTTCGAAGATTAGAACATGAATTATTGCAACAACAATTGGCTAAGGATGGTATTTTATCGACTGGGGGTGGTACACCAATGCTGGATGCTAATCTAAAATTACTGCAAAATTCTTCTGCCCCAATCATTTTATTAGAAGCTTCAACCCAGACAATTACTCGACGAGTAAAAGATGAGGGGGGACGACCATTAGTTAACAGATTAACCTCCAGTGAGTTGGCGAACCTCAAACAAAGTAGGGATACTTTATATTATAAATGTGCTGATTGGGTTGTTAAAACTGATCAACGGACACCGCAAGAGATCATTGCTGAAATTTTACCCAAGTTAGTAGTCTAAAAAAATAAAACCGATCAGCTGTTTAAGCTGCCGGTTTTAGGGCTTTTAAAAAAGTTAGTCTTGGATAAATTTAACACAGACACCTTCAGGAATAGGAATATCTTTTTGAAGATAAGCTAGTTGACCGCTTTGAATGGAGCGACTAAACAGAGTAGCATTATCACTTTCTTGGTTAGCAACTAGGAGAAATTTTCCAGTTGGATCAATTGCAAAATCGCGAGGGAAACTACCAGCAACACTGATGGTTTGAATTAAGTGTAACTTTTCTTGATCCCAAGCAAAAACTGCAATTGAATCATGTCCACGGTTTGAAACATAAATAAATTTGCCATCGGCCGAAATTTTAATAGCTGCTGCGCCATTATGTTTATCCCAAGTTGCTGGGATTGTTGTTAATTGCTGAATTTGGCTGAATGTTCCATTGAGGGCATTGTATTTTAAAACGGCAATTTGGCTACTGAGCTCACCGACTAAGAATGCAAAATTACCATTTGGATGAAAAACTAAATGTCGTGGTGCAAATCCAGCTTCTGTTTCAAAAACCTGTTCATGGGTTAAAGTACCAGCTGCTGTAATTTCGAAAGTATAAACGCGATCTGCACCTAAGTCACAAACAGTTAGTCGTTGATCAGGTGTTAGATCGGCATAATGAATGTGAGAAGCTTCTTGTTCTGGCCGTGGACCTTTACCGCTAAATTTTTTTTCTGATAACAATTTGAACGGTTGATTTGCAGTTGAACGATAGACTCTGACAACTCCGGTATGATAATTAGCTGAAAAAACTAAGTCACGTTGATTATCAATGCCAATGTAACAAGGAGCAGCCCCACTGGCAACAATTTGTTCAGTGATTTCAGCTGAATGACTATTAAGGTTTAGTTGAGCAACTCCCCCTAGATTATTATCTTTGACGACAGCAAATATTTGCTGGTATCGGTTAATATTTAAATAAGTTGGATTACTTAAAGTGCAGATAAGTGCAGGTTTTGAACAAGTATTATTTGTTTCATTTAAGTTAGCTTGATAAATGCCTTGTGAAGTTTTCTTAGTGTAAGTACCAAAAAAAATTTTTTCTGTCATAAAATCCCTCCAGTTTTATCTTACTTAATTGTAACCGATTTAGATTCAACTGACCATATGTTACAATAGTAATTGTTAAAACCAAAAAAGGAGTTTGCTGCGATGTTAAAAGCAAAAATTGTTGAAATCGGTCCGGAAGCAATTTCGGCGGATGATCCGCTTTTGATTTTGTTTGATGAAACGGCTTCATCTCAATTAAGACATGTTTCAGTCGTGCAACGTTTTATTTCGCCCAATGAACAACATTTCTCTCTTAAAACTGGTGGGCAGATTAAAATTGATGAGCAAGTCTATGAGGTTGCATATGTTGGTTTTTTAGTTGCTGATAATATGGAAATGATTGGTCATGCAACGCTTTTTTTCGAAGAGGTTCCCGAACAACCACAACATAATGGTATTTATTTAAAACCTTATCAGATTCCCAAACTGCATGTTGGCAGTATTATTAGTTACGAGTAAACAACAAAATCAAAAAACCTTAAGAAGCCAAGCAATCTAAAATTTGTTAGGCTTCTTTATTTTGCAGAATTATAAGAAGCCGAGCAAGTCGGTGAGAATTAAGTTGCAGTTTTAAAATGATATTAATCAGTTTTTTTTGACTATTTTTAAAATATCTTAGAATTATGTTTTTTTATTTTTTAAAATTATGCCTGAGTATTTACAAAATTTAAAAAGAGGTATATATTAACTGTATTGGGAAAACGCGTTTTAACTCTTAGATAGATCTATAAAAGTGAATTCATGAGCATCTTGTGTAATCGCTAACAAGAGCTTTGCAATTTGATTTTTATTTTTGTAACATCATTTATTTGTGAAAAGAAAACTATTTTTAATGGAACGAGATTTATTTGTGAAGGAAAGAGGAGCAAAGACAACAATATCGGCTATTACACGAAACAAATTTTGATAAAAGAGGTTATTAATTATGAATAGTATATTGATTGGGTTAAGCTTGCTTGCTGCAATTATTCTGGGAAGAAAAAAGAAAATTAATATTGGGATTGCAGCAATTCCATTTGCTTATGTAGTAGGGACATTCTTTGTTAAAATGTTGCCAGAAAAAGTAATTGAAGGTTGGCCACTTGCAACTTTCTTTGTTATTTTAGGAATTTCAATCTTTTTTGGTTTTGCAACAGCTAATGGAACATTAGAGGTTTTAGCTAATAATATTTTATATAGATTCAGATCCTTCCCATTAGTTTTACCGATAATCATTTTCTTAATTGCTGTCCTAATTGCTGCTTTGGGAGCAGGGTATTATGCAGTTATGGTTCTAATGGCACCGATGGCAATTATTATTTGTGATAAATTGAAGATTAATCCTTTAATTGGGGCGCTGGCTGCTGATTGTGGTGGCCAAGTGGGTTCTAACTTTATGATTGGTTTAAACGGAGTTGTTTTTAGAAATTTAATTACCAGTGAAGGTTATTCAGCTGATTTGGCATTTTCTTCTTCGATAAGTATTTTTGTTGTTTATTTTATTATGACATTTCTAATTATTCTTGGATTAATGTTCTTTTCAATTCATCAAAAAAGAGCTGCTGGAATTGATGACCAAGAAGAAATTGAGTTTGCCTTACCAAAAAAATATACAAAAGCTCAAAAAACAAATTTAGTTTTGATTGCAATTTTCGTAGTTGTTCTTTTATTACCGCCATTTGCACATATGGCATTTCCTAAATCCAGTGTGATTTCATTTCTGAACAGCAGTATTAATGTTGGTTTAGTAGCTATTTTATTTGCCTTAATTTCATTTTTACTGAATTTGAGTACAGAAAAAGAAGTTTTGAGTAAAATCCCGTGGGGGACGCTCTTAATGATCTCCGGGATGGGGATGTTGGTCAATGTGGCAATTAATGCTGGAACTATTAAAATTTTATCTGGTTGGATGAATCATGTACCAAGTATTTTAATTCCGTTGGCACTGTGTCTGCTAGCGTCGTTATTTAATAGTTTTGGTGGAAGTTTTATCGGAGTTGTTGCACCAGCCTTATTCCCAGTGGTTGCTTCAATTGCACATTCAACAGGAATCAATCCGATTTTATTATATACCTGTGTAGCAATTGGTGGATTAGCAACTGGAATTTCTCCATTTAGTAGTGGTGGCGCAATGGTCTTAGGTTTTGTTAAAGAAGATTTTCGTGATGAAATGTATAAGCGTGAATTTTATGTCGGGTTACCACTATGTATTACGGTAGCGGCGGTTACTAGTTTAATTTACTATGCAATCATGGGTTAACTTTTAGATCTAAAATAAAAAGGCATCATGACTTAAATATCAGTCATGGTGCCTTTTTAAAGTATCACTTTGAAGTTAAATTAATCACCATTGAAAATAGAATTTTTAACAATTACGTAATCTACTTTTCGCAATGAAATTAATTCACGTCCACCAGCATATGAGATTGACGATTGTAAATCTTCTTGCATTTCACGAAGAGTCTCGGCAATTTTTCCTCGATAAGGAACTAGCAATTTTTTACCTTCAACATTTTTGTATTGCCCTTTTTGATATTGTGAAGCTGAACCATAATAAGTTTTAAATTTTTTTCCATCCTTAACAATGACTTCTCCAGGGCTCTCTTCATGACCGGCAAATAAAGAACCAATCATGCACATTGAAGCGCCAAAACGAACTGATTTTGCGATATCACCATTATAACGAATGCCACCATCAGCAATAATTGGTTTGCTGGCAGCTTTACTGCAAAGTCGGACGGCAGCTAATTGCCAACCACCTGTACCAAAACCAGTTTTTAGTTTAGTAATGCAAGCTTTGCCTGGTCCAATTCCGACCTTAGTTGCATCAGCTCCAGCATTTTCTAATTCGCGAACACCTTCAGGGGTGCCAACGTTACCCGCTATTACAAAAACTCCGGGCAATTTTTGTTTAATATGATGAATCATCTCGATGACTGTATCAGCGTGACCGTGAGCAATATCAATTGTAATATATTCGGGGACTAAATGGGCAGCAGCCAAATCGTTAATTAGCTCATATTCTTTAGGCTTAACGCCAACAGAGATTGAGGCAAATAATCCACGTTGGTGCATACGTCTTACAAACGGTAAGCGTTCATCTTCATTAAAACGATGCATGATATAAAAATAATCATTTTCAGCCAGCCAAATGGCAAGCGGTTCATCGATAATTGTTTGCATATTTGCTGGAACTACTGGTATTTTAAACGTCATTGGTCCAAATTTGATTTTAGTATCGATTTCTGAACGACTTCTTACGATACATTTGTTAGGTACTAATTGAATGTCTTCATAATCAAAAGCTTGCATAGCGTTACCTCACATTCCTGAATGAAATACATTTTCGTTGATTAAGCTTTTTTATCCACAAACACCATACAATTTACTTCATTATGTAATAAAAGTCAAATGAATTAACTGCAAATATCTATTAATATTCGTTTTTTGTTTTGAAACAAAAAGTAGATATGACGAATAAACATTTTGACGTTATAATAGAATGGAGTATTTCAAATGAAGGGATTTTTTTATGGCAAAGAAGAAGAAAATCAAAAAAACAAATGAGGAACGCATTCTGGATCAACACGGGATTGAGTACCAAGAAATGTCTTTTGATTGGCTCAATCTTGGGCAAACTGCGCTAACTGAGGCAGAGACGGCCGGAATGCCAGCTAAAAGTATTTTAAAAACCATTGTTCTGCAGGCAAATGGTTCAAGTCGAGATTACTTGGTTATCTGTTTACCACTTGAACATGAAATTGATTTAAAAGTTGTTGCTGCAGAATTGGGGAAAAAACAAGTTCATTTAGCTGATAATAAAAAATTAATTCAAATTACCGGTTATGTTCATGGAGCAAATACACCGATTGGGATCAATTTTAAACAGGGATTTCCAATTTATTTCGATGAACGAATTAAAGATTTTCCAGAAATTTCGGTTTCAGCAGGGAAGGTTGGTCGTTCTGTTAGAATGAGCCAAAAAGCTTTAGTTGAATTGGTTAATGGAAAATATTTGAAAGTTGAATAGAAAAGGAAAATATATGAAAAAAATTGAGCAAGCAGCGGCTTGGTTAAAGAAAAACTATCAATTGTTTCGTTGCCCATATTGTGCGTCAGCTTTTAGGCAACCAGAAACTAAAAGTTTAATTTGTCAGCAAGGCCACAGTTTTGATTTATCTAAAAAGGGAACGCTCTATCTCTTGAAAAAAAGTTATCAAACAAACTATGATGATCCAGCTCTTTGGCAATCCCGACGAAAACTGTTACAGGCAGGTTTATTTACACCAATTTTTGCTAAAATTAAAGACTTGCTTCCCACAAGTTCAAGCCGAATTTTAGATGCTGGTTGTGGTGAAGGTTCAGCATTAGCATATTTTGCAGCAGAGAGAAAGAAAAATGACACTTTAGTAGGTTTTGATTTAGCAAAATCAGCCTTGAATTTAGCAACGCAATTAGATTCGGCTGCTTTTTTTTGTGAAGCTGATTTAGCAAATTTACCTTTTCAAACCGCTAGTTTCGATGCTATTTGTGATATTTTCACTCCGTCAGCTTACCAAGAATTTGAGCGAGTTTTAGTACCAGGAGGACGTTTAGTGAAAGTGATTCCAGGTCAAGCTTACTTGGCAGAACTGCGACATCTGTTATATGCTGAAAACTCGGGAAACTACAATTATAGCAATCAAAAAGTTAAAAATTTGTTTTTTGAGCATTATCCAACAGCTAAAGAACTAGCTTTAAATTATAAATTTTCGTTGAACTCAACAACTTTTCAACAATTATTAAAAATGACTCCTTTGCAATGGGGGGCTTCTGAAGCACGATTAACGGAAGTTCAACAGCTAACTTTGCCAGAAATAACAGTGGATGTAGTAGTTTTAACTGCTAAAATTGATTAAAACAAAACTTTTTTGTGAAAAAACCTTGAAAAGCAAAAAAATAGGTGTTAAAATTTTCTCAAGAAATCGGTTGTTAGTAATTAACGGAACAGTCGTTAGTTGCTGAATGATTGTACTTCATTTAACGTAGCCGTTCGCCGTGCCCACACCGAATGGCTACGCTTTTTTTGTGCATAATTTAATAAATTAAAGGAGATTTTTACATGACAAACCATATTGTACTTTTTGAGCCCTTAATGCCAGCTAATACTGGAAATATTGCTCGGACTTGTGCCGGAACCAATACAGTTTTGGATTTAATTGAACCATTAGGCTTTTCGACTGATGACAAACATTTAAAACGGGCCGGGCTAGATTACTGGGATAAAGTTACAATTCATTATCATGAGAATTTACCAGCTTTCATGAAAACACTGAAAGAAAAAGACGAGTTCTTTTTGATCTCAAAATTTGCTACGCGGGCTTATTCACAAGCAAACTATTGTGCTCAAGACCATAATTATTATTTTATCTTTGGTAAAGAGACAACTGGTCTGCCAGAGCCTTTTATGCGCAAGTTTTATGAACATTGTCTGAGAATTCCACAAAATGATCAACATATTCGAGCACTTAATTTATCAAATTCAGCAGCAATTATTATTTATGAAGTTTTGCGCCAGCAAAGTTTTCCTAACTTAGAACTAAGCCATCATTATTCGCATGATAAATTGAAAGACTAACTATTAATTATGTTAGAATAGTAAAAGGCTACCGATAAGAATATAGAAGGGGGAGTTCATTGTGGCACGCTCGAGAAAGCGACGTTCATCAACAAAAAAACGTCAAAAAAATTTTGCTTTTTCTCCGCAATTAATTGGCATTATTTTTATCGGCTGGAGTTTGCTCGGACTTTTCCAAGCTGGTTATTTAGGGATAGCTTGTTTGAACGTTTTTCGACTTTTAATTGGAGATTTGGCGATTACCGGTTTAATTTTACTGTTGCTAGTTGGTTTTTATTTATTAGCACGGGGAAAGGAGCCACCGGTTTCTACTAAAGTGATTGGTAGTCTTTTACTGTTATACAGTGGAGGGACTCTGTGGTTGACCGCATTTTTGTTTGCCCGACTAAATTTACATACACGTTTTCTAGGAATCACTTGGCAGTATCTCTGGGCAGATCTATCTAGTGCCAGTGCTGGCAGCAGTGTTGGCGGAGGAGTGTTGGGAAGCTTATGGTATACTGCTAGCTATTTTTTAACGGGACAATTTGGTTCTTATGTTTTAGCAATCCTACTCTTATTAGGGGGGATTTGTTATCTAACGGGTATATCTTTAACAAAAACCTTACATTTTGTTTTATATAATTTAACCAGAGCCATTGGTTGGTTGGGCTTACATTTAAAACCGCTTGTTAACCAACTAGGACAAAAGATTGGTCAGCTATGGCGTACTTGGCGACGTAAAAGAAGGCAAAATAAACAGTCAAAAAATGATCGCGATCTTCCAGTTCAAGAATCTTCAGCCATCAGCAAAGAATCTCAGAAATTACCAGTTAAACCGATAGACGAGGTAGCTACTAAAAATGATGAAGAAGTACTTAAAACGTCGATTCAGACTGGTGATTGGCAGCAAGATTTAAATCAGAAAGTGGCTGTTACCACGGAGCAACCGACACCAAAATTGCAAACTAATGTCGTAGCTGATGATTATCAATTGCCACCAAAAACATTGTTGCAACAGGTTAAACCAACAGATCAAAGTGCAGAGTATAAAAAAATTGAACATAATAATCAAATATTACAACAAACTTTCAAAAGCTTTGGTGTTGATGTTGAGATCAAAAAAGCAATCTTAGGACCGGCTGTAACTAAATATGAATTACATCCGGCAGTCGGGGTCAAGGTAAGTAAAATTGTTAATTTGACAGATGATTTGGCATTGGCGCTGGCAGCAAAAGATTTACGAATAGAAGCTCCAATTCCAGGGAAATCACTAGTTGGAATTGAAGTGCCAAATCAGCAAGTTTCCACAATTTCTTTTCGGAGTATTATTGAAGAACAAGTAATTGATGCTAATCATCCATTACAAGTTCCTCTGGGACGTGATATTTCTGGAAAAGTGGTAACTGCTGATCTGCAAAAAATGCCACATCTTTTAATTGCTGGTTCAACAGGTAGTGGGAAATCGGTTGCTATTAATTGTATTATTACCAGCTTGTTGATGAATTGTCGGCCAGATTTAGTCAAGTTGATGTTAATTGATCCTAAAAAGGTTGAGCTTGGAGTTTATAATGGAGTACCGCATCTTTTAACGCCCGTTGTGACTGATGCTCGTAAAGCAGCCAAGGCTTTAAATAAGCTAGTTGCCGAAATGGAACGTCGGTATGAATTATTTGCTAATACTGGTCAACGTAATCTTAAAGGCTACAATGAAATGGTTGAACGGCAAAATCAGGAAACAGGTAGTCAAGAACCACTAATGCCGTATGTCGTAATTGTGGTTGATGAGTTATCAGATTTGATGATGGCGGCTTCAAATGAAGTGGAGTCAGCTATTATCCGCTTAGCTCAAATGGCTCGTGCAGCTGGAATTCATATGATTTTAGCAACGCAACGGCCATCAGTAGACGTTATCACTGGATTGATTAAGGCCAATGTGCCATCAAGAATGGCGTTTGCTGTTTCTAGTGGAACAGATTCAAGAACAATTATTGATACTAATGGAGCTGAAAAGTTACTTGGGCGTGGAGATATGCTCTTTTTACCAATGGGAATGAATAAACCGGTTCGAGTGCAAGGAGCTTTTATTTCAGATCAGGATGTAGCTAAAGTCGTTGATTTCATTAAAGAACAGCAGACGGCAGATTATGATGATCAGTTGTTAGTCACTGATGAAGAAACTGAGAATTCTGAGGACGAGCAACCCGAAGACGAATTGTTTGCTGATGTTGTTAAATTGATTACACATGAGCAAGCTTGCAGTATTTCGATGCTGCAGCGACGATTTAGAATTGGTTATAATCGAGCGGCTCGTTTGGTTGATGAACTTGAAGCTAAAGGGATGGTAGGCCCTGCTGAAGGTAGTAAGCCACGCAAGGTTTACTTAGAAGCTCCCCCATCTGATCAACAATAATTTTAAGTGGAGGAAAAAGTTGTGCGGCTAAAATTAAAATCTGGAGTTTATTTGACTGTTATTCCGGCTAAACAATTCAAAACAGTTCGTGTAGCGATTAATTTAATTGCTCAATTAAAGCCAGAAACTCAGTCTAAACGTTTGCTATTGGCAAATATTTTAGAAAACAGTGCTGCTGATTTTCCCAATCAAGCTGAAATTGCCCGGCAATTAGCAACAATGTATGGTGCTGGTTTTGGGGTGACTGTTAGTCGGCGAGGAAATAGTCATAGTTTAAGTTTTATTTTGAATTGTTTAAATGACACTTTTAGTGAGCAGTCATTGTTAGACAAGGGGATGAATTTTTTAAAACAAATTATTTTTCATCCCCTAGCTGACAAAAATGAATTTGAAAATGAAAACTTCATCCGCGAACAACAAAATTTGCGGCAAACAATTGTTTCTGCCGCTGATAATAAACAATTAACAGCATATTTAGCGTTACAAAAAGCTTATTTCACTAATCCCATCCAACAAGAACCATCGTTTGGCACTTTGGCGCAACTGGCAACTATAACAGCTAGCGAACTATGGCAATATTATCAATGCTGTTTAAGGGAAGATCAAGTAGAAATTATCTTTTTAGGTGATATTACTTTACAACGTGCTCGACAATTGGTTGAAAAATTAAATTTTCCAGCGCGGGTAGAGTTGCCAATTTCCCCTTTCTATCAGCAAAATTGGCAGCCAAAGATTCGAACTAATAATTTTAAACAAACTGTTACTCAAAGTAAGTTAGATTTAGCATTTTTTCTGCCGGTTTATTATAATCAGCCTGAATTTATGTCAGCTTTGGTTTTCAATGCCATTTTCGGCGGATTGCCACTTTCACGGCTGTTCGTTAATGTACGTGAGAAACAGGGATTAGCTTATTACGCCAGCAGTTCATTTGACAGTTTTCGAGGAGTCTTAACTGTTCAAACAGGAATTGATGCGGTTAATCAGGAAAAAGCGCAAGCATTGATCATGCAGCAGTTAATAGAGTTACAGCAGGCGAAAATTAGTCGGCAAGAATTAATTGATGCAAAAAAAATGCTGATCAATGATTATCAAAGTCAACTCGACAGTCAAAGTAGTCAATTAAGTCACGCGCTTTTAACCAATTTAACTGGTCGAAGGTTAAATTCCGCTGATTGGGAAGAATCAATCAGTTCAGTGAATGTTGAACAAGTTGCCGAGATTGCTCAACAAGCTAAATTGCAAGCAAGTGCATATTTACAGGGGATGGCTGATAAATGAAAGTAGTTGAGTATCCATTAGTTAATGAAAAATTATATCTTCATCAGTTAAAAAATGGCATGCTGGTCAAAATCTTACCTCGGCCAGCGTATCATAAGGTATACAGTAATTTACGTGTGGAATATGGTTCATTAGATAATAATTTTTGGCTTTCTGATAAAAAGCCAAAAAAATTTCCAGCGGGAATTGCTCATTTTTTAGAACATAAAATGTTTGATCAGCCAACTGGTGATGCTTTTGAACAGTTTAGCCATTTAGGCGCTGATGCTAATGCATTTACAACGTATACGAATACTAATTATCTTTTTTCAAGCACGTCTCAAATCAAAGAAAATTTGTTAGCACTATTACATTTCGTTCAGCAGCCATATTTTCAACCAACAGCTGTTGAAAATGAAAAAAAAATCATTGGTCAAGAAATTAAAATGTACCAAGATGATGTTAATTGGCAATTGTATGCGGGGGTTTTAGCTGGTATGTATCCTGGTCATCCTTTGAGTGACGATATCGCTGGTAGTTTAGCCTCAATTCAAAAAATTACAGCAACAAATTTGTTGAACTGTTATCAAGCTTTTTATCGCCCAGAGAAAATGTCACTTCTGCTAACTGGAGCAATTGATCCGGTTGAAATTATTAATTTATTAGAGACTGATCAACATTCAATTAATTGTTTGCCTGGTCCAGTCGGGATTAGTCAAGATTTTTCAGCCGCGGAAGGAATTCCCGCTAAGCAATTTAATCAGACCTCGATGCCAACTCAACGGACTAAGGCGGCATTAGGTTTGAAAGGTTTAGATCAAGTTTTAGTTAATGAACGGAGCGGTTTAAAATATTCCTTGGCACTTGAACTTGCATTTTTTATTTTATTTGGAGAAATATCGGATAATTACCAACAATTATATGAAAAAGAAATAATTGATGATAGTTTTAATTTTGAAATTCAAGTTGATCGTGGCTTTCATTTTGTTGTTTTAAGCAGTGAATGTGATGATCCAGCGGCCTTTTTCACGGAAATTTCAAATATTTTACAGCATGGCAGCCAAAACTTAGAAGACGCTGTTAAAGAATTCGCGATTGCTAAACGTGATTTGTTAGGTTCACAAATTCAATCATTAGACTCTTTAGAAAATATTATTTCTGAAGATCAAGGTAGATTATTTCAGCAAGCAACCGTTTTAGATCAAATTGATTTACTTGAACAACTATCATTAGCTGATGTTTGGCAAACCTTCCAAACTTTTTGGCAGAATTGCCAGATGAGCAGATTTCAAATTCTTCCTAAGGGGGACATATAAATGAAATGGGCACTGATTGTTGGAGCATCAGGGGATATTGGTCAAGCAGTGGCTGAACAACTGGCTTCTGCTGGCTGGTCGCTTTATCTACACTACTTTAATTCACAAAAAAAAATTTCGAACACAAGAAATCGCTTGACTGAACTGTATCCTAAGCAAGACTTTTTAACACTACAAGCAGATTTCACGAACGAACGTGCAGCAGAGCAATTAAGTGCTAATTTGTTTGCAGTTGATGCAGTAATTTTTGCTCAAGGAACAACCAGTTATGGTTTGTTTCAACAACAAGATCCAGACGCTCTAAAAAAAATGCTACAGATGCAAGTTATTGTCCCGACTCGTTTGTTACAGTTGTTGGAAACAAAGTTAGCTGCGAATCATTTTGGTAGAATAGTGTTTGTTGGTTCAGTTTATGGTGGCAGCGGTAGCGCAATGGAAGTGGGGTATAGTACCGTTAAGGGTGCCTTGACCGCTTTTTCAGCAGCTTACAGTAAAGAGGTCGCCTCACTAGGAGTTACGGTCAATGTGATTGCGCCCGGTGCAGTTGCTACTAGAATGAATCAGTTTTTTTCAACTGAGGAAAAGGCGGCAGTTGCAGCAGATATCCCGTTAGGTAGGTTTGCTCAAAGTACGGAAATTGCTTATTGGATTAAAGCGTTGTTGGCCCAAGCTGCCGGATATTTAACCGGGCAAACAATCTATGTTACAGGTGGTTGGTTGAAATAAGTAATTCTTAATTAATATTTATGTGTGCCTATGCTATACTTAAATTAGATTTGATAGCTAGTAAATATCTTGATAAATTATTGGAGAGTTATTTTAAAATGAGTGAAATAGGAAAAACATTAAAAGCTGCACGAATTGAAAAAGGTTATACCTTAGATGATTTGCAGCAGATTACTAAAATTCAAAAGAGATACTTAATTGCAATTGAAGAAGAAAAATTTGCGGATTTGCCAGGAGAATTTTACGTTAAAGCTTTTATTAAACAGTATGCTGAAACGGTTGGTTTAGATTCTTCTTCATTAACAGCTCAGTTATTCTCGGTTACAAGTACACCGTCGTCAGACCCGGAAACTGCAAGTAGTGAAGAACCACATTCAAGAGTTGAAGCTACTCGCCAAAGTATTCAAAAAACTGATCGTTTTAATCGCTTTTTCAATTTATTGCCAACAATTATCATTGTTGCAGTTGTAGTGATTATATTAGGGTCGATATATGCTGTTGCTTGGAATAATCATCGTAAAAATTCAAGTACACAACAAATTCAAAGCAGTTCGAAGGTTTCAGTTTCTTCTAGTTCAACCAAAAAAGCAGCCTCAAAAACCACTAGCAGTAAAACTAGCTCAACAACTAAGTCGAGTTCAGCTAAAGCGAAAAGCAGTTCTAAGAAAAGTACTGCTAAAAGTAAATCAACAAAAACTAAATTCAATTTAACTAGCAATTCTGGTTCATCTTTTGTCTATCAAATGAAAGGTGTTAGTGAGTTTAAACAAGTCAAGTTAAGTATTGATGGTTCGAAAGCCTGGAGTGAGATATCTGCCGGTGGAACGCAACAATGGCAAGGAACATTGAGTACTGGTGAAGGGCATACCGTGACCTTGCCTAGTGGCACCTCACAGTTAGTAATTCAACTGGGTAATTCAAAAGCTACATCCCTGACTATTAATGGTAAAAAATTTGATTTTCTGAAGGATAATGATAGCTTGACGGTTCGAACAATCACGATTACTTCAGCTGAATAGTTCGAAAGGAGATTTTCATGAATTTACCCAATAAGTTAACTGTGTTGCGGATTTTTCTGATTCCCGTTTTCATGGTAGTGTTATTAGCACCTTTAAATTGGGGTAGTATCACAACGGGGGGAACAGTTGTACCATGGACACAGATTGTCGGAGCAATTATTTTTGCTGTTGCTTCAATTACTGATTTTGCTGATGGTCAAATTGCACGACGTCAGCATTTGGTTACTAATTTTGGCAAGTTTGCAGATCCTTTGGCAGATAAAATGTTAGTAATGACCGCGTTTATTATTTTAGTATCTTTAGGTAAGGTTCCAGCTTGGGTAGCAGCAATTATTGTTTGTCGTGAGCTTGCAGTTACAGGCTTGAGACTAATTGTTGTTGAAAATGATGGTGAAGTAATCGCGGCGGCTATGCCCGGTAAAATTAAAACGATGACACAAATGCTATCAATTATTTTTCTTTTTTTGAATGACGTTTTCTTTGCAGCAGTCAATATTCCGATTGGTGAGATATTATTATACATTTGTTTGTTTTTTACGGTCTACTCAGGAATTGATTATTTTGTTAATAGTCGCTCTGTTTTTGCAGACTCATTTGAAAAATAGAATTAGTACTTTTAAAAGGACTGTTACAAAGAGAAATTTTGTACAGTTTTTTTTTATGAACTGAGAAAATGAGCTGAAAATAATTTTTTGAATTATTCTTAGTTGAAAAAATGCTTTTAAGAATTAAAACGTATTTAAATTTGGAGGAAAAAAATGAATGCAGAAATTATAGCAGTAGGTAGCGAAATTCTTCTGGGACAAATTGTTAATACAAATGCGCAATTTGTTGCTAAAAGACTAGCAAATATGGGAATTAATCTGTATCATCAATCAGTCGTTGGTGATAATCCCCAACGACTAACAATTGCAATTAAAGAAGCAGCTGAACGCAGTGATTTAGTAATCTTATTAGGTGGGTTAGGACCAACAGTTGATGACTTGACAAAACAAACAGCTGCAAAGTTTTTGAATGAAAAATTAATTATTGATCAAGCTGCATTGACCAAAATTGAACAGTCCTTTGCCGAAACACAACGAAAGATGACCGAGAATAATCGTTTGCAGGCATTATACATTGCGGGATCAGTAGCTTTACCAAATGAAACCGGGTTTGCGGTTGGAGATTTTTATCGAAATTCGAATGGAAGTGACTTTTTATTATTGCCAGGACCACCGAGTGAATTAAAACCAATGTTTGTCCACCAAGCACAACCCTTATTAGAACAAACATATTTTTCACAACAAAAGCTTGCCTCAAGAGTTATGCGCTTTTTTGGAATTGGTGAGTCGTTGTTGGCCGCTAAGCTAACTGATCTGATTGAACAGCAAACAAATCCAACCTTGGCAACATATGCGAAAGAAAATGAGGTAACCTTACGATTAACGGCTAATGCAGCCTCCGAGTCAGCGGCTCAAGCAAAACTTGACCAATTAGAAAAAATTATCCAACAACGAGTAGGTGAATTTTGTTATGGGTATGGAGATGACAATAGTTTACCGCAAGTAGTGGTTAATTTGCTCAAAGAAAAGAATTTAACTGTAACAGCTGCTGAAAGTTTGACGGCTGGTAAATTTCAAGCAACTTTAGCTGATGTTCCAGGCGTTTCTGAAGTTTTTCCAGGCGGATTTGTTACTTACTCTAATCATGCAAAAAGTCAATTATTAAAAATTCCTGCTGAAAAGATTCAAAAAGCTGGTGCAGTTAGCAGTCTGACAGCTGCTGCAATGGCAAAACAAGCCCAACAGATTTTGAATACAGATATCGGAATTTCATTTACTGGCGTTGCGGGGCCCGACGAACTTGAAGGTCAACCAGCTGGAACTGTTTGGATTGGGCTAGCCCTAAAAGATCGTCCAACACAGACTAAATTATTTCATTTTTCAAAGACTAGGCCGTATATTAGAGAAAGGACGGTTTTATCCGGACTTGACTGGATTCGTCGTGAACTGTTAAAATAAAGCGAACAAAAGTTCGTTTTATTTTGAATTAATTAGAAGAAGTTTTAGAAACAAAAGGAGCTATTAATTTAGCTGAGGAGGAATTAATTTGGCAGATGAAAGAAAAGCAGCGCTGGATGCAGCTTTAAAAAAAATCGAGAAAAATTTTGGTAAAGGTTCAATCATGCGCATGGGTGATAAAGCAGACACTAAAATTTCAACTGTTTCAAGTGGTTCATTAGCACTTGATGAAGCGCTGGGAGTGGGAGGTTATCCGCGTGGCCGAATTGTTGAAGTTTATGGACCTGAAAGTTCTGGAAAAACAACAGTTGCTTTGCATGCAGTAGCGGAAATTCAAAAAATGGGTGGTGTAGCAGCCTATATTGATGCTGAAAATGCTTTAGATCCAGCTTATGCCACCAAGCTTGGAGTAAATATTGATGAGCTTTTATTATCTCAGCCGGATACTGGTGAACAAGGATTGGAAATTGCCGATGCGTTAGTTTCTTCGGGAGCAATCGATATTGTGGTAGTTGACTCAGTTGCAGCTTTAGTGCCGCGAGCTGAAATCGAAGGAGAAATGGGTGATGCTCATGTTGGGTTACAAGCTCGTTTAATGTCACAAGCTCTACGGAAACTATCAGGTACAATTAATAAAACCAAAACAATTGCAATTTTTATTAACCAAATTCGTGAAAAAGTTGGAGTAATGTTTGGTAATCCAGAAACAACACCTGGTGGGCGAGCGCTAAAATTTTATGCGACTATTCGATTAGAAGTTAGACGAGCAGAACAGATAAAAAATGGCACAGATATCATTGGCAATCGAGTACGGATCAAAGTTGTTAAAAATAAAGTTGCTCCACCCTTTAAACGCGCGGAAGTCGATATTATGTACGGTGAGGGTATTTCTAAAACTGGTGAATTACTAGACATGGCAGTTGAAAAGGACTTGGTCAATAAAAGTGGTTCATGGTATTCGTATGGTGATGAACGAATTGGTCAGGGACGTGAAAATGCTAAAGAGTATTTAAAGAGCCATCCAGATGCAATGGTTGAATTGACTAAGAAAGTTCGTCAGGCGTATGGCATTGATCCAACAGAGTCAGATACTGAGGCTGTCGATAATGAACAAGTAGATCTTGATTTAGAAAATAAAAGTGAATAGAAGATGACAATTAAGTTCATGTTAACTGCAGATCTTACAAGTTTCCGACGTTAACTGGGAGTAGTTGATAAAAAGGAACAATTTTTTAAATTGTTCCTTTTTTTGAGCAAAGTTAAAAGATTTTTAGTTGACCAGGTTAAATTTGTTTATATTGACATCTTAGCGATAAAAAACGTAAAATAACATTGTATGCATAATTAAACATCATAAGTAATGATTATGTTTGCTTTAATCATTTATTGACGGTGTGGAGGTGAGAATTTGAGTTCAACAATATTGCTTGACCTCGTCATCGCTCTAGTAACTTTGGGGATTGGATTTGCTTTTGGTATAGTTTTTCGTAAAAAAAACTACGAAAAAACACTCGATGCGGCAACGCAGACAGCGGCAGGAATTTTAGCTGGTGCTAAAAAGGATGCTGCAGCGCAAAAAAGAGAAGCTATTTTAGAAGCTAAGGATGAAAGTCATCGTTATCGCAGCGAAATCGAAAGCGAGCTGAAAGAAAGACGCGCAGAAATTCAAAGACAAGAAAATCGTTTATTGCAGCGTGAGGAAAATCTGGATCGGAAGGATACTTCACTCGAGCAACGTGAACAAGGACTTGTTAAAAAAGAAAACCAAATTGAGCACGTTCAAAAAGAGCTTGAGAAGCACCAACTTGAAGTTGATTCGTTAGTCAATCAGCAACAAACTGAATTGGAACGAATTGCAGCCTTGACGAAGGAACAAGCACAAGAAAGAATCATGTCAGAAGCCAAAGAAGCTGTTAATCATGAAATGGCTCTGATGATCAAAGAAAAAGAAGAAACAGCGAAGGAACAAGCGGATCAAGTTGCTAAAAGTTTAATCGCTCAAGCGATTGAACGTAGTGCAGCTGATACGGTTTCAGAAACAACAGTTTCGGTTGTTTCATTGCCTAATGATGAAATGAAAGGTCGAATAATTGGTCGTGAAGGACGCAATATTCGTACTCTGGAGACTTTAACAGGAATTGATTTGATTATTGATGATACTCCAGAAGCTGTTGTTTTAAGTGGGTTTGATCCAATTAGGCGAGAAATTGCTAAATCAGCTTTGGAAAAATTAATTCAAGATGGTCGAATTCACCCAGCCAGAATTGAAGAAATGGTTGAAAAATCAACTAAGGCGATGGATGCTAAAATTCGACAAACTGGTGAAGAAGCTATTTTTGAATTAGGATTGCATTCAATGCATCCCGATTTGATTAAAACGATTGGTCGACTTAAGTATCGAACAAGTTATGGTCAAAATGTCTTAGATCATTCAATTGAAGTTGCTAAAATTGCTGGTGTTTTGGCCAGTGAATTAGGTGAAGATTCTAATTTGGCAAAACGGGCAGGTTTATTGCATGATATCGGCAAAGCAATCGATCATGAAGTTGATGGGTCACATGTCCAAATTGGTGTTGAATTAACAAAGAAATATCATGAAAGTGATGTCGTAATTAATACAATTGCTTCTCATCATGGTGACGTTGAAGCTAAATATACGATTGCTGTTTTGGTTGCAGCTTCAGATGCAATTTCAGCTGCTAGACCAGGTGCCCGCAGTGAGTCGCTGGAAAATTATATTCATCGTTTGGAAAAATTGGAAAAAATTACTAATGGATTTGATGGTGTTAAAAAGAGCTATGCGATTCAAGCTGGACGTGAAATTCGCGTGATTGTTAAACCAAATGAAGTTAATGATTTAGAATCAGTTGTTTTGGCTCGTGATATTAAAAATAAAATTGAAGATGAACTTGAGTACCCTGGGCATATTAAAGTGACAGTTATTCGAGAAACGCGTGCAATTGAGTATGCTAAGTAATAAATTTAACAATTAGCAGTTTTTATATTTTTTAAGTTGAAGGACTGGTGGCAAAATGTTTGCCGTCAGTCTTTTAATTATGTTGTTAATTTTATTAAAATCATCAATAAAACAAGTTTTGCAAATGGATTAATTGATGTCAGGGAAATTTCGCATCGATTAAATAAAAATGCTAGAATAAAGTTTAGGTAGTTAGAAAAGGAGAAAAATATGCGAATTTTGTTTGTTGGGGACGTTGTTGGAAATGCTGGTCAAGAAATGATTGCAACGTACCTTCCACAGCTCAAGCAAAAGTATCATCCACAAGTAACGATTGTCAATGGAGAAAATGCTACACGAGGGCGCGGAATTGACCAGATGGTTTACAAACATTTGTTACAGCAGGGTGCTGACGTTGTTTCAATGGGGAACCATACCTGGGATAATCCGGCAATCGAAAATTTTATTCAGGATGCTCCTCGTCTGATTCGTCCAGCTAATTTTTCTGCTGGACAAGTTCCGGGGCAAGGTTTTACCTTGGTGAAGGTCAATACCATTGAAGTAGCTGTAATTAATCTTCAAGGAAGAGTTTTTATGAATCCATCAGATGATCCGTTTGCAGTTGCTGAGGATTTGCTAACGAGGATAAAGAAAAGGACTAAAGTAATAATTGTCGATTTTCATGCGGAAACTACTAGTGAAAAAGAAGCTTTTGCATGGTGTTTTGATGGTCAGGTATCGGCGGTACTCGGGACTCATACCCATGTTCAAACAAATGACGCTCGTATTTTGCCTGACGGGACTGCTTTTTTGAGTGATGTTGGAATGACTGGCCCATATGATGGTATTTTAGGAATGCAACGTGAAAATGTTATTAAACGTTTTATAAATCAGATGCCAACTCGTTTTGAAGTTGCAGAAGATGGACGTAAGACATTGGGTGCGTGTGTTATTGAGTTAAATGATACTACAGGTAAGGCAACAAAAATTCAAGCAGTTCAAATTAATCCAGATCATCCGTTTATTTCTTAAAGGAGAATTTTTATGCCGCAAAAAACTAAAAAAACACCCATGATGGATCAATATTTAAAAATAAAAGCCCAATACCCAGATGCCTTTTTATTTTACCGGTTAGGTGATTTTTATGAAATGTTTTTTGATGATGCCATTAAGGGTGCACAAATTTTAGAGCTAACATTAACTAATCGCAATAAAAATGCTGCTGAGAAAATTCCAATGTGTGGTGTACCACATCATGCAGCGCAAAATTATATTGATACATTAGTTGATCAAGGATATAAAGTTGCCATTTGTGAACAAATGGAAGATCCAAAACTAGCCAAGGGAATGGTTAAGCGTGAAGTAATTCAAGTGGTTACCCCTGGTACGATGACTGATAATGGGGCTAAAGAAGCTAAGGATAACAATTATTTAACAGCGATTCATCAAGCAGATGATCATTTTGGTTTTGCGTATGTTGATTTATCAACCGGTGAGCTTAAAACAGCAATTTTGGAGGGCCCGGAGATTCTCTTGAATGAGTTATTGAGTTTGCGAACGAAAGAAATTGTAATTGATGATTCGCTTTCGCAAAAAATATTGGATTATTTAGCTCCTTTAAAAATTATGTTTTCAAAACAAATTGAAACGGCAGCTAGTGCTGAAGTTAGCTATGCTCTACAAGATGTTACCTCATCTTTAGAGCAGGCAGTTTTAAAACACTTATTAGCTTATTTACTTCGAACGCAAAAAAGAAGTTTAGGTCATTTACAAAAAGCAGTTCATTATGAGCCATCAGATTATTTGAAAATTGATCATTATTCAAAAAGAAATTTAGAATTGTTGCAAAATAGTCGAACTGGTAAAAAAAGTGGTACTTTATTATGGCTCTTGGATCAAACCAAAACTGCTATGGGTGGTAGACTGTTAAAGCAGTGGTTAGAACGTCCATTACTTTCAATTAAAAAGATTGAATTAAGACAGCAACAAGTAAAACTTTTATTAGATCATTTTTTTGAGCGCAGTGAACTAGCTGATGAGTTGACTAGTGTTTATGATTTAGAACGCTTAGCGGGGAGAGTAGCCTTAGGGACGGTCAACGGTCGTGACTTATTGCAGTTAAAACAATCTCTACAACAAGTTCCTAAAATTCGTTATTTGTTGCAGCAAATTGATGATGGTAGTTTTAAAGATTTGCTTCAACAGCTTGACCCAGTGGCGGAAGTTGTTGATTTGATTGAGCAGGCGATTGTTGACGATCCCCCTATCTCGATTACGGATGGAAATTTGATTAAACTGGGCTTTGACCAAGAACTTGATGGATATAAGGATGCAATGAAGAATGGTAAACATTGGTTAGCTAAGTTGGAGGCTGATGAACGCCAAGCAACCGGAATCAATAATCTAAAAATTGGATTTAATCGAGTATTTGGTTATTATATTGAAGTTTCTAAGGCAAATTTAGCTAAGCTTCCAGTTAAACGCTATCAACGTAAGCAAACTCTAACCAATGCTGAACGCTTTATTACGCCAGAACTAAAAGAAAAAGAAACTTTGATTTTGGGTGCCGAGACTAAAGCTGTTGCGTTGGAATACCAATTATTTGTTAATTTACGTGATCAGATTAAAGATTACATCAAACGTTTGCAGGAGCTGGCTGCAGCTGTTTCGGCTCTGGATGTCTTACAAAGTTTTGCTGCTGTTAGTGAACAGCAACATTTTGTTTTGCCTAAACTGACTAAGAAACACCAGATTGATCTCACTGCTGGTTGGCATCCGGTTGTCCAAGAGGTTATGGGTGAACAAAGCTATATTCCTAATGATATTAAAATGCCAGAAAAATTAAATATTTTTTTAATTACTGGTCCTAATATGTCGGGGAAGAGTACCTATATGCGTCAATTAGCTCAGACTGTTGTTTTAGCTCAGATTGGCTGCTTTGTGCCAGCCAAAAAGGCAACTTTACCAGTTTTTGACCAGATCTTTACACGAATTGGTGCGGCGGATGATTTGATTGCTGGCCAATCAACTTTTATGGTCGAAATGAAAGAAGCTAATGAGGCACTGATGCATGCTACTCGCAATAGTTTGATTTTGTTTGATGAAATTGGCCGTGGGACGGCTACTTATGATGGCATGGCTTTAGCTCAAGCTATTATTGAATATGTGCATAATGAACTGCATGCCAAAACTTTATTTTCGACCCATTATCATGAACTAACCTCTTTGGAACAAGAGTTACCAGAATTAGCTAATGTCCATGTAGGCGCAGTTGAAAAAAATGGTAAGTTAACCTTTTTACATCGTGTTGAATCAGGGCCAGCAGATAAATCTTATGGGATCCATGTGGCTCGTTTAGCTGGCATGCCTGAAAGCCTTTTGCAACGTGCTGATGTATTGTTGAAAAAGCTCGAATTAACAGCTAAAAAGACTGAAAAAATTAAAAAGAGTTCACCTCAAATAAAAGAGAAATCTTCAACTAAAATAGACCAGCAATTATCCTTGTTTGTTCCAGAAACGGTTACCCCGAGCAGTCAGCAGCAACGAGTAGTTGAAGAGTTAAGTCAGACAGAATTAATTTCATTAACACCTTTAGCGGCTTTAAATTTATTGTCAAAATGGCAACAAGAATTACGAAAAAAATAGACTTGGAGGTTAAACTTGGATGACTAAAATTAAAGAATTGCCAGCAATTTTGGCCGATCAGATTGCAGCTGGCGAGGTAGTTGAACGGCCGGCTTCGGTAGTTAAAGAATTAGTTGAAAATGCAATTGATGCAGGTAGCACCCAAATCTCAATCACCGTTAAAGAGGCGGGACTTGCCTTAATCCAAGTAACCGATAATGGTCAAGGAATTGTAGCCGATGAGGTTAAATTGGCTTTTAGAAGGCACTCGACAAGCAAGTTAACTGATCGACATGATCTTTTTCGAATTAAAACACTTGGTTTTCGTGGTGAAGCTTTGCCAAGTATTGCTTCTGTTGCCGAAGTAGTTTTAGCTACAGCGGCAGTTGATGGTCAAGGAACTCAAGTTAGCATTCGTGGTGGGAAAGTCTTAGAGCAAAAGATGATTGCCCGTCCACAAGGAACCCAAGTTCAAGTTAAAGCACTTTTTTTCAATACCCCGGCTCGGCTAAAGTATTTAAAAAGTCCACAAACTGAATTAGCAGTTATTAGTGATATTGTTAATCGTTTGTCACTAAGCCATCCAGAGATTGCTTTTACTTTCAAAAATAATGAACGAGTTTTGTTAGAAACAGCCGGAAATCGAAATTTACGACAAACAATTAGTGCAATTTATGGAATAAAAAATGCCCGCCAAATGCTAGAAATTAAAAATGAGAGTTTGGATTTTAAAGTTAGCGGTTTTGTTTCTCTTCCCAAATTAACTCGAGCAACAAAAAATTATATTAGTCTTTTGTTAAATGGACGCTATATTCGCAATTATCAATTAACTAACGCGGTGATTAAAGGTTATGGTTCTAAATTAATGGTTGGACGTTACCCGATTGCAGTCATTGACCTTGAGTTGGATCCAGTCTTAGTTGATGTGAATGTTCATCCAACCAAACAAGAGGTTCGAATTAGCAAAGAAGATCAGTTATCTCAGTTGATAACTCAAACAATTTATGACAGAATTTATCAAGAAAATTTAATTCCTGAGGCACTTGACAACCTCAGTAGCAATAAGCGTCAGTCTTTGGACTTTAAGCAGTTGAATAATCGTTTGAATGAAAGTTCTCAACCTTATCAGCATGTTTTGCCCAATACTGAAGCAACGGTTAAGAAAACGGAAAATTTTGCCCAAGCAGTTCCTGAACCTGACGAAAAAAAAGTAGCAAGTAATGTTCAGCCAGAAGTTTATATTATTAAACAACGTAATGAGCTAGCACAAAAACTTAATACTTGGGATCAAAAATATGTTAGAATTACCAAACCGAAATCTGAATCACTATCCAAAAATGAAAGTTTAAGTAATATTTCAGAAAAATTATCGGCTCCCCAGATGCGTTTTCCGACATTGAATTATTTGGGCCAACTTCATGGCACTTACTTATTGGCTGAAGCCGATAACGGTTTTTATTTAATTGATCAGCATGCCGCACAGGAACGATGTAAATATGAAAAATTTCGTGTGACAATTGGTAATGTGGCAGCTGCTCAGCAAGAGTTATTGGTACCATTAGTTTTGGATTATCCAACAAGTGACGCGCTTTTAATTAGGGCAAATTTGGATAAATTAGCTGCGGTAGATATTCACCTAGAGGATTTCGGCCAGAATAGTTTTATTGTTCACCGGCATCCTACTTGGTTTGAAGCCGGCAAAGAGGAATCGATTATTCGAGAATTAATTGATGCACTTTTACGTGACGGTAAAATTTCAATCACAGCTTTTCGAGAACAAACCGCGATCATGATGAGTTGTAAATTGTCAATTAAAGCTAATCATCACTTGGATGATCAGCAAGCAAAGGCCTTATTAGAACAACTGGCTAAATGTGAGAATCCCTTTAACTGTCCACATGGAAGACCAACTTTGGTGCATTTTTCTAATAAAGACTTGGAAAAAATGTTCAAGCGAATTCAAGATTCACATCAGAGTTTAAAAGATCAGTAATAATTGAGGTGGAGGAGCAAAAAATGTATGAGTATTTAACAGGGATGATTGCTGCTGTGACCCCGTCATATATCGTAGTGGATGTTGGCGGTGTTGGTTATTTAGTCTATGCAGCTAATCCTTTTCGATTTAGTAATGGCCAGCAGGCAAAAGTTTTTGTTTATCAAGCGGTTCGTGATAATGATATTTCTTTATATGGTTTCACAACCCAGACAGAAAAAAATCTATTTGTCAAATTATTAAATGTTTCTGGTATTGGACCTAAGAGTGCTTTAGCAATTCTAGCAACTAATGATCTTCAGGGGTTGGTTAAGGCAATCCAAAATAACAGCATTACTTATTTAACCAAGTTCCCTGGGGTGGGGAAAAAGACAGCTCAACAGATTGTGCTTGATTTAAAAGATAAGTTAGCCCAAGTTGGAACCGATAATTTGTTGGTAACCGAAACAATTTCAAACAATACCAATTCAACTGAAAACGGACTTTTAGAAGAAGCCTTAGCTGCCTTGAGTGCCTTAGGTTATACTAGAAATGAGATTAAAAAAATTAAACCGCAGCTTGAAAAAGCAACTGCTAACACCACTGATGAGTATTTAAGATTAGGTTTGAAGCTTTTGATGAAGAATTAATTTTTATGTAGGAGGTGAATTAATGTCAGAAAAAGAACGGATTGTTTCCAGCGATCCAATGGATGATGAAAAAAATGGGGTGGACTTTTCTTTACGCCCCCAAAACCTCGAACAATATATCGGACAAACAGCAATTAAACAGGAATTGTCGGTTTACATTCAAGCTGCTCAACAGCGTCAAGAGGCGCTTGATCATGTTCTACTATATGGCCCCCCCGGCTTGGGAAAAACAACTTTAGCCTTAGTGATTGCTAATGAGTTACAAGTTAACATTAGAACAACTAGTGGCCCAGCAATTGAACGCCCTGGTGATCTTGTTGCTTTATTAAATGAACTTGAAGCAGGAGATGTTTTGTTTATTGATGAAATTCACCGCCTGCCGAAAGTTGTTGAAGAAGTTTTGTATTCAGCAATGGAGGACTTTTTCGTTGATATTGTGATCGGTCAGGGACCAACAGCTCATCCAGTTCACTTTACGTTACCACCTTTTACGTTGATTGGTGCTACTACGAGAGCAGGACTTCTATCGGGTCCTTTGCGGGATCGTTTTGGAATTGTGGCTCATATGCGATTTTACACAGTTGCTGAATTAGAAACTATTGTTAAACGGACTGCTGATCTACTGCAGACTAAGATTACTGATCAAGGTGCTTTTGAAATTGCTCGCCGCTCACGAGGAACGCCAAGGATTGCTAATCGTTTGCTAAAGCGGGTTCGCGACTTTGCTGAGGTTGGTCAGCAAACAGAAATTGATGATAATTTAGCAATCCAATCACTTAAAATGTTACAAATTGATGATGCTGGTTTGGATGAAACCGACCGGAACTTGTTGAAAACAATGATTAAGTATTATAATGGTGGGCCAGTCGGTGTGAACACTTTAGCTGCTAATATCGGTGAAGAAGTTGAGACATTAACTGATATGGTTGAACCCTTTTTACTGCAGCTAGGATTAGTGAAACGAACACCACGTGGACGAGTGGCAACACCAGCAGCTTATCAACATTTAGGCTTACCATATCTTGATAGAGAAAATAAATAAATAAAGAGGTTGAAGATTTTGAGTGAAGAACATTTAACGACTGAGGATTTTGATTATGATTTACCACAAGAACTAATTGCTCAAACACCATTAAAGGAACGTGATCATTCACGAATGTTGATTTTGAATAGTAAGACTGGTGAATACCAAGATGATGTTTTTTATCATGTGATTGATCAACTTAATCCCGGGGATGCACTGGTAATGAATGATTCACGAGTTATGCCAGCACGTCTTTACGGTGTTAAGCCTGATACTGGCGGTCATTTGGAAGTGTTATTGTTGAATAATACTGAAGGTGATAATTGGGAAACTCTAATTAAGCCGGCTCGTCGTGCTAAGGTAGGAACTAGAATTATTTTTGGTGATGGCAAATTAAGTGCGGTTGTTACTGAAGAACTTGAACATGGTGGGCGAATGATTCGATTTGAATATCAAGGTATTTTTATGGAAATTTTAGACCAATTAGGTGAAATGCCATTACCACCATACATTAAGCAAAAACTTGACGATCCTGAAATGTATCAGACAGTTTATTCTCGAGAAATTGGTTCAGCTGCCGCTCCGACTGCTGGTTTGCATTTTACCAAAGAATTACTCCAAAAAATCGCTGCTAAGGGCGTTCATTTAGTCTATTTGACATTACATGTTGGTTTAGGAACTTTTCGACCAGTTAGTGTTTCAAATATTAAAGAGCATCATATGCACAGCGAGTTCTACCGCTTAAGCGAAGATGCTGCTCAGACTTTGAATGATGTCCGTAAAAACGGTGGCAAAATTGTGGCAACTGGGACAACCTCAATTCGAACACTGGAAACAATTGGGACAAAATTCAATGGTGAAATCCGGGCTGATAGTGGTTGGACAGATATTTTTATTTATCCTGGTTACGAGTGGAAAGTGGTTCAAGCATTCATTACTAATTTCCATTTACCCAAATCAACTTTGGTAATGCTAGTTGCATCGTTTACTGGTCGTGATAACATTTTGAATGCATATCGTCATGCGGTTAAAGAACACTACCGTTTCTTCAGCTTTGGCGATGCCATGTTTATTAAATAATTAGATAGGAGAATTTGGATGACTGAACCAGCAATCAAATACCATTTGCTCAAAAAAGAATCTCATACGGCAGCTCGTTTGGGTAAATTGCAAACACCGCATGGAACATTCCCAACGCCGATGTTTATGCCTGTTGGAACACAAGCAACGGTGAAAACTCTGACACCGGAAGAACTTGAATCAATGGGTGCTGGAGTGATTCTATCAAATACTTATCATCTATGGTTGCGACCTGGAGAAAAGATTGTTGAAGAAGCCGGTGGATTGCATCATTTTATGAACTGGCCCAAGGGAATTTTAACTGATTCGGGTGGGTTTCAAGTCTTCTCTTTGGCTAAGATTAGGGACATTACTGAAGAGGGCGTTCATTTTCGCAGCCATTTGAGTGGTGAAAAATTATTTTTGTCACCAGAAAAAGCAATTCAAATTCAAAATGCCTTAGGTTCGGATATTATGATGAGTTTTGATGAATGTCCGCCATTTTTTGAAAGTTATGATTATATCAAAAGCTCAATTGAAAGGACTACTCGCTGGGCTGAACGTGGATTGAGGGCCCATCAGAATCCCGAAAAACAAGGGCTTTTTGGGATTGTTCAAGGTGGGGGACATCTTGATTTGCGGCGCCAAAGTGCTCGTGATTTAGTCTCCTTGGACTTTCCTGGATACTCAATTGGTGGTTTATCTGTCGGGGAAAGTAAGGTGGAGATGAATCATGTCTTAGAAAATACGACACCATTATTGCCTGAAAATAAACCCCGCTATTTAATGGGGGTCGGTTCACCGGATGCCTTAATTGACGGAGTAATTCGCGGTGTTGATATGTTTGACTGTGTTTTACCAACTAGAATCGCACGTAATGGAACCTGTATGACTTCACATGGACGTTTAGTAGTTAAAAATGCTAAATATGCGCACGATTTTACGCCATTGGATGAAAATTGTAATTGTTATGTTTGTCAGAATTACACTCGGGCTTATTTGCGACATTTGTTTAAAGCAGATGAAATTTTGGGACCGCGTTTGGCTAGCTATCACAATCTATACTTTTTATTAAATTTAATGAAGCAAATTCGCCAAGCAATCGAAAATGATAATTTATTAGATTTTCGGGCTGAATTCTTTGAAAATTATGGCTTGAATCAAAAAAATCCCCGAAACTTTTAATTAATTCAGTTAAAAACTGGTACTAGTGATAAATCTTTGATAGAGTTATAATTAACAGAATATAAAATAGGAGTGAATAAAATGAACAGTAGTACTATTTCAACAATTTTAATGTTTGCTGTTTTAATTGGTTTAATGTATTTTATGATGATCAGACCGCAAAAAAAACAACAGCAGAAACGTCAAGAAATGCTTGGTAATTTAAAAAAGGGTGACGAAGTTATTACATTAGGCCGTTTGCATGGTGTAATCGACACAATTAATACGCAGGCTCACACAATTACTTTAGATTGTGATGGAATTTTTTTAACTTTTGAACAATCTGCAATAGCCCAAGTTGTTAGCCAAAGTTCGAAAACGACCACTGCCGTCAGTGATGAAAGTACAGTTGTTAAATCACCAGAAAAATCAGCTGAGGCTGAAGAAGAACATAAAGAATAAAAAAGTACAAGCTAATTATTAAATCAGAGTTGTTAAGTTAATTCTTAATGGCTCTGATTTTTTGTTTATTTATCGAGATATTAAAAGAGTGCTGATTAAAAATAAGATAAAAAATAAAAAATAAAAATCAGATCAAATGTGAATTTTATTATCTTTTACGGGCAATATTTGACAATTTAGTTTGATTGTAATATTATTCAATCATCGAATATTTTGATGTTCGAAATAAATTTAAGTGAGGTGACAAAAGTGGCAGTTATGGATGCACAGGAGATTATGGATTTGATACCTAATCGATATCCGATTTGCTATATTGATTATGTTGATGAATTAATTGCCGGTGAAGAAATTACAGCAACTAAAAATGTCACAATCAATGAATCATTTTTTCGCGGGCATTTTCCGGGAAATCCGGTTATGCCTGGAGTATTGATTATTGAGACTTTAGCTCAGGCTGCTTCAATATTGATTTTGAAATCACCTGAGTTTTTGGGAAAAACAGCTTACTTAGGGGCAATTCATCAAGCTAAGTTTCGTCGCGTTGTCCGTCCAGGCGATGTTCTTAAGCTGAATATCAAATTGATCAAGAAAAGAGAAAATATGGGGATTGTTGCAACTAAAGCGATGGTTGCAGGCAAGGTTGCTTGTGCAGCTGAATTAATGTTTGTTGTTGCGGAACGTAAAGAAAAAATCTAAGAAAAGTTTGTTTTTTTGCGTAAATACTTTGATAATTGGATTATAAGGAAAAAAAGGATGGACGTTACGCAATGGAAAACCAAGTAAAAACAATTAATGATTCGTTAGTTAGAATTTATACCGATATTTTATGGATCGAAGAAAATGAATTACGCAAAAGTCAATTCAGTGATGTATCAATCAAAGAAATGCATGCAATTAATGTAATTACCATGTATGATCAAAAGACGGCTTCACAGGTTGCTAAAGAATTACATTTAACACCGGGAACTTTAACTGCCACGATTGATCGTTTGGTCAAAAAGAACTACGTTAAACGCATTCGGAGTAATCATGATCGACGGGTAATCCGGTTGGGATTGACCCAAAAAGGACGGTTAATGTATCGCGCACATGATGCATTTCACCGGATGATGGTTCGCAGTTTTTTGAGGGATTTAGATCCAGCGGAAATTAAAACAATCGAAAAAGCATTACAAAACTTGGAAAGCTTTTTGCGTGAACATTCGTGATTGAAGGGGAATTGTTTTGGCAGCTATAAAAATTGCAGCAAGTGCTCATTATGTGCCGTCTAAAAAAGTTACTAATGATGATTTAAGTCAATTAATGGATACTTCTGACGAATGGATTTCTAGTCGAACAGGGATTCAGCAACGACATGTTAGTTGTGGAGAGAACACAGCTGATTTATGTGCTAAGGTTGCCAAAAAGCTGCTACAAAAAAGTGGTACAACGGCAGAAAAAATTGATTTAATTATTGTTGCTACTATGTCACCAGATTGTTATACACCAGCTACTGCTGCAATCGTTCAGGGAAAAATACAGGCAGTAAATGCAGCTGCATTCGATGTTAGTGCTGCTTGTTCCGGATTTATTTATGCCTTAACAACTGCAAAAGCAATGATGAAGTTGCCACATTATCAACATGTATTGGTAATTGGGGGAGAAGTTCTTTCTAAGGTACTTGATTGGACAGATCGAACAACAGCAGTATTGTTTGGGGATGGAGCTGCTGGAGTATTACTGGAAACAACAACATCTGATAGCAGTTTTTTAAGCGAAGATCTTAAAACTTATGGTAATTTGGCTGATCGTTTGCAAGCTGGGTTGACAGAACCCTTATCAAAATTTCCAGCTAACTCTTCACATCATTTTGCGGCTTTCAAAATGAATGGTCGGGATGTTTACACATTTGCAACCCACAAAGTACCGTTATCGATTGAAACAGCAGTAACAGAAAGTGGTTTAAAACTTGAACAAGTTGACTGGTTTATTTTACATCAAGCAAATTCAAGAATTATTACTCAAATTGCTAAAAGAATGAAACAACCGCTTGAAAAATTTCCCATGAATATTGCGGAATATGGTAACACCTCGGGAGCTAGCGTTCCATTGTTATTCGACGAGATGATCGAAGCCGGAAAAATTAAAACTGGCCAAATTATTGTCTTAAGCGGATTCGGTGGTGGCTTGACAGTTGGAACACAAATTATAAAATATTAAAAATAAAATTACAATTTAGGAGAAAAATTATTATGACAAAAGAAGAAATTTTAACAAAAGTACAAGAAATCGTAGCAGAACAGTTGGATGTTGACCAAGAAAAAGTAACAATGAAAGCTAATATTAAAGACGATTTAGAAGCTGATAGTTTAGATGTTTTTGAAATTATGAATGAACTAGAAGATGACTTAGATATTAAATTAGAAGCTGACGAAAATGTTCAGACAATTGAAGATGTCGTTAACTACGTTAAAAAGGAATTAGATGCTAAATAAGAATTGTGCAGGTAAAATAAGATGAAAATCGGAATTTTATTTAGTGGACAAGGTGCTCAATTCACTGGCATGGGAATGGATTTTTACAAAGAAAGCGAGTTCTTCCGTTCTCAAATTGAAAAATTTAACTCATACTCGGAGCGTAATTTGCCAGAACTTTTTCAAAATCAACATCATGAATTAGAGCAGACAAGAAATGTTCAACCCGCAATTGTTGCAATGAGTCTAGCGTTGTTTCGCTTATTACAGCAAGATATTCAACAACTTGAAGTTGCTGGGATGATCGGTTTGAGCTTGGGGGAGTATTCAGCTCTATTAGCAGCGGGAGCGTTTGAGACAGGAACTGGAATGCAGCTTTTGCAAGCACGAGCTGACTATATGCAAGAAGATGCCGATCGAGTTCTAGGAGCAATGGCTGCAGTTATGAAGGCTGATCCACAAAAGGTAGCCGAAATTTGTCGACAAGCTACAACTAAAGAACAATTTGTGGGGATTGCTAACTATAACTCACCTAAGCAATTAGTGATTGGTGGAGAAAAAGCAGCTGTCGGCCGTGCCGTAGAACTTTTGAAGGCGGCAGGAATTAAGCGAGTAATTCCTTTAAAGGTTAATGGAGCTTTCCATACGCCATTGTTTAAAGAAACTAGCCGCAAATTGACAGGGAATCTACACAACACCGCTGTTTTAGCGTGGACAATACCGGTGATCAGCAATACGACGGGAAAACCATTTACAAGGGTTGACTTAAAGAACACATTGGCGCAGCAAGTTATTAAACCAACTCATTTTGCGGAAGGTTTAAATTATTTTTGCGCTAACTATCAACCAGATTTGCTGGTTGAATTAGGCCCAGGTAAGACTTTGACACGCTTTGCAAAACAAACGGTGACAGAAATTCCAGCAGTTTCTGTTGAAAATTGGCAGCAATACCAACAGCTTATTGCACAAATGAAATGAGGAAGTAATTATGGATTTAACAGGCAAGACAGTTTTTGTGACTGGTAGTTCGCGCGGAATTGGGGCCCAAACTGCCTTGGCCTTTGCTAAGGCAGGTAGTAATCTGATTTTAAATGCCCGTCATGAAATTCCAGCAGAACTAATTGAGCAGATCAAATCTTATCAAGTAGAATGTCAAGTTATTCTAGGTGATATTTCAGACAGTGCGGCAATTAAAAAGATGTTGAGCGAGCTTAAAGAAAAAGCAACCAACATTGATGTTTTAATTAACAATGCTGGGATTACCAAAGATAAACTAATGATTGGCATGAAAGATGAAGATTTTCGTCAGGTAATTGATACTAATTTAATTGGTACTTTTAGTTTAACTCGCGGAATTTTAAAGCGAATGTATCGCCAACGAGCGGGAGTAGTTATTAATTTAGCCAGTATAGTTGGTGTTCATGGGAATATTGGTCAAGCTAATTATGCTGCCAGTAAGGCTGGTGTGATTGGTTTGACCAAAACAATTGCCCAAGAAGGAGCTATGCGGCATGTGCGTTGCAATGCTATTGCTCCAGGGATGATTAAAAGCTCAATGACTGATGTTTTGAGCGATAAGGTTAAAGAACAGATAAAACAACAAATTCCCTTAGGACGTTTTGGTTTGCCTGAAGAAGTTGCTCAAGCAGCCGTTTTCTTAGCCCAAAATGATTACATTACTGGCGAAGTTTTGACAATTGATGGTGGAATGACGATTTAGGAGGCTTTTCATGAGTAGAGTAGTAATTACCGGAATGGGTGCAGTTACTCCGGTTGGCAATGATACAGAAAGTTTTTTGAATAATATTTTTGCTGGCAAAATTGGGATTGCTCCAATTACAAAATTTGATGCAACTGAAACAGGTATTACTGTTGCAGCTGAAGTTAAAGACTTTGATGCTCAAAAAAGAGTGGGTAAAAAAGCCGCTCGACGAATGGATCTTTTTTCGCAGTATGCGGTTGATTCAGCAGTAGCAGCGGTTGAACAAGCTGGCATTAATGAAAAGAATACTGATGCTTATGATTTAGGAGTGATTTATGGATCAGGGATTGGTGGGTTAACTACCATTCAAAATCAAGTAATTAAAATGCATACTAAAGGGCCTGAACGGGTTTCGCCAATGTTTGTTCCAACGTCGATTGTTAATATGGCAGCTGGTAACATTGCAATGCGTTTTCAAGCAAAAAATATTTGTACTGCAATTGTGACCGCTTGTTCATCGGGCACCAATGCGATTGGTGAAGCTTATCGGCAAATTAAAGAAGGCCGAGCTAAGGTTATGCTGACTGGTGGAGCAGAAGCTTCTGTTAATGAAATCGGAATTGCTGGCTTTGCAGCTTTAACTGCTCTTTCGAAAGAAAGCGACCCTAAACGAGCTTCATTACCGTTTGATGAAGATCGTTCTGGATTTGTCATGGGTGAAGGTGCTGCTACTTTAGTGTTAGAAAGTTTTGAACATGCCCAAAGTCGTGGAGCTGAAATCCTCGGCGAAATTGTTGGATATGGCAGTACTTGTGATGCATACCATATTACGGCTCCTGATCCAAGTGGTGAGGGAGCTGCGAGAGCAATGGAACAGGCGATTGCTGAAGCTGAAATTAAACCAGCTCAGGTTGACTATATCAATGCTCATGGAACAGCCACACATGCCAATGATGTTGGTGAATCCAAAGCAATTAACTTAGTTTTTGGCAGTGAAAGTCCAGTCAAGGTCAGCAGCACGAAAAGTATGACTGGTCATTTGTTGGGGGCCGCTGGAGCAATTGAGGCAGTAATTACCGTTGCAGCTTTACAAAAACAAGAATTGCCGCCAAATGTCGGCTTAACGCAACAAGACCCGGATTGTCAAGTACAATTAGTTCGCGCTGATCATGGTGAATCTGCCGAAGTTGAATATGCCCTTAGCAATTCACTAGGCTTTGGTGGACATAATGCTGTGCTGGCATTTAAAAAATGGAGTGAATAATTTGGATTTAAAAGATATTGAGAAACTGATTGCTGATTTTAACGAATCGCCAAGTCGTGAACTTGAAATCAAAATGGCTGATTTTCAGTTGCATTTAAGCAAAAACGAATTATCAGGTAAATTGCTGCAGCAGCTGCAGCAACCGATTCAAACGACTAAACAAGTCTCAACAACAGATAATCCGTCAAATGCGAGTGCTGAAAATCAAAATGTAAATTCTGAACAAACGGCAAAAAAAGATGTTATCAAAGCGCCTATGGTTGGTAGTGTTTTTTTACAGCCAGCTCCAGGTAAAGAACCTTATGTTAAAGTAGGTAGCCGCGTAGCAGTTGGAGATGTTGTTTGTGTTATTGAAGCGATGAAAGTAATGACTGAAATCAAAAGCGAGCGGTCGGCTGTAATTAGTCGTGTCTTAGTTAAGAATGAAGAACTGATTGAATACGGTCAGCCCTTGTTTGAATTGGAGGATTAATCATGGAATTGGATATTACTCAAATTCAAAAAATTATCCCACATCGTTATCCGATGCTCTTAATTGACCGAATTACTGAACTTGAACCAGGAAAACGTGCTGTTGGTTTAAGAAATGTAACAGCGCATGAAGAAGTTTTTAATGGACATTTTCCGGGGAATCCAGTTTTGCCCGGTGTTTTAATTGTTGAAGCACTAGCTCAAACTGGTGCAGTAGCATTATTATCGTTACCAGAGTTTAAGGGGAAAACAGCATATTTCGGTGGAATTAAGAATGCAAAATTCCGCAAAGTTGTTCGACCAGGTGATACATTAGTATTAACAGTAGAACTTGAAAAAATCCGGAATCATGTTGGATTAGGGAAAGCCGTTGCAACTGTTGACGGTAAAAAAGCTTGTAGCGCAGAGCTAACTTTTATGATCGATTAAGGTAAGGTGGTTTAATTGTTTAACAAAGTCCTCGTAGCTAATCGAGGTGAAATTGCGGTTCGGATTATCCGTTCTTTAAAAGAACTGGGGATCAAAACAGTAGCTATTTATTCACAAGAGGATCGAGAAAGTCTTCATGTTCAGTTGGCTGATGAGGCTGTTTGTGTTGGACCGGCTAAACCGCAAGATTCGTATTTAAATATGCGCAATATTTTGAGTGCTGCAGTTGGTACCGGTGCTCAAGCGATACACCCGGGATTTGGCTTTTTATCAGAAAACAGCCGGTTTGTGGAAATGTGTGAGGATTGCGGGATAACCTTTATTGGACCACGCTCGGAAACTATCGATTTAATGGGGAATAAGGCTCATGCTCGTTCGCAAATGCGAGCTAGTGGAGTACCCGTTATTCCAGGAAGCAATGGTTTTGTGGCTGATGTGACAATCGCCAAACAGATTGCTGAAAAAATTGGTTTTCCAATTTTACTGAAAGCGGCAGCTGGTGGTGGTGGTAAGGGAATTCGTCGAGTTGACCAAGCGGATCAATTGGAAAAAGCTTTTGGAGAAGCGCAACGTGAAGCACAGAATGCTTTTGGTGATGGCCGAATGTATGTTGAAAAGGTAATGGGAAACGTCAAACATATTGAGGTTCAAATTTTACGTGATCATCAGGGAAATACGATTTATTTTCCAGAACGTGATTGTTCTTTGCAACGTGGAAAACAAAAGGTTATCGAAGAGAGTCCTTGTGAGATGATTACTGATCAGCAGCGGAAGTTTTTGGGTGAAGCAGCGGTCAAAGCAGCAAATGCGATTGACTATATTAATACTGGTACCTTGGAGTTCTTAATGGATCAGCAACATCAGTTTTATTTTATGGAAATGAATACGCGAATTCAGGTTGAACATACTGTTTCAGAAATGGTGACTGGAATCGATATAGTCAAGCAGCAAGTCAAAATTGCTGCAGGTGAGTCATTGAAATATCAACAAAAAGATGTTGTCTGTCAGGGGCATGCAATTGAGTGTCGAATTAATGCTGAAGATCCAATTCATGATTTCCGACCAGCTGTTGGTACCGTCAATTATTTATATTTTCCAGTTGGTAATTTAGGAATGCGAATAGATTCAGCTCTGTATGCAGGCTCGAAAATTTCGCCATTCTATGATTCGATGATTGCCAAAGTAATTGCTTTAGGCGAAAATCGGACAGCTGCAATTCAAAAACTTAAACGACTGTTAAATGAAATGATTATCAATGGAATTCAAACAAATCAGGATTTTCATTTAGCGTTATTAAATGATCAAACTTTTATTGATGGTAATTTTACAACAGATTATCTCGAAAAAGAATTTTTGCCGCGATGGAAAAGGGAGGCTGACTAAAGTGCAGTTATTTGATGAACTGAAGACTTTGGGACAAAAGCATATTAAAGCTGATAAGCAAGCCAGCCAAAAGGTTCCATCCGGACTATGGCAAGCCTGTCCCAAATGCCACCAATCTTTTTACTATAAAGATTTGGGACAATATAAAACTTGTCCCAATTGCCACTATGGTTTTCGTGTTACAGCTCGCGAGCGTCTTGGCTGGCTAACGGATCATTTCGAAGAATTTGATAGTGATTTAGCGACAACAGATCCGTTAAATTTCCCAAATTACAGTAAAAAGCTTGAGAAAGCTCGTCAACTGACAAAATTAAATGATTCGGTGTTAACCGGCAAAGCAGTGATTAATAGTCAGCTAGTCATGTTAGGTATTATGGATCCTGATTTTATTATGGGTTCATTAGGCACTATTGCGGGAGAAAAACTAACCCGCTTATTTGAAAAAGCGTTGCAAGAAAAATTACCGGTTATTCTATGTACAGCTTCTGGTGGTGCGCGAATGCAAGAAGGAATCTTTTCACTAATGCAGATGGCAAAAGTTTCTGCTGCGGTTAAGCGCCACTCAGCAGCTGGCTTATTGTATATAGCCGTTTTAACCGATCCAACAACTGGTGGGGTAACCGCTAGTTTTGCGATGCAGGCTGATATTACACTTGCGGAGCCACGTGCTTTAATCGGTTTTGCGGGAAAACGAGTAATCGAACAAACAACTTGTCAACGGATTCCTGATGATTTGCAGGATGCAGAATCGGTTCAAGCGCATGGCTTCGTTGATCAAATTGTTGCTCGCGAAAATTTGAAAGACCAATTGACATGGTTGCTTAAGTTTCATCAAGTCAGGGAGGATGCTCATGGCTAGTTTATTAGATCGAAAAAAAACCGCAGCCCAAGTTGTAGCTCTGGCTCGTAGCGATGAAAAGATTTCTGCTCAAGTATTGTTAAAAGGAATTTTTACAGAATTTACTGAATTTCATGGCGATCGTGGCTTTGCAGATGATCCTGCAATTATTGGCGGTTTAGCCTATTTAAACGAACAACCAGTAACAGTAATTGCGACCAATAAGGGTCAAACACCAGAAGAAAAACTGCAAACGCATTTTGGTTGTCCTGAACCAGCAGGTTATCGTAAAGCTTTAAGATTAGCTCAACAAGCAGCTAAGTTTCAGCGGCCAGTAATTTTTTTAGTTAATACAGCAGGAGCTTATCCAGGCAAATCTGCTGAAGAAAATGGTCAGGGAGAAGCAATCGCTCGCAACTTATTGGAGTTCAGCACATTACCGACACCAATTATTTCTGTTATCTATGGTGAAGGTGGTAGCGGTGGAGCATTAGCATTAGCTTGTGGTGATCGTGTTTGGATGCTGGAAAATAGCACTTATTCGGTTCTTTCGCCTGAAGGCTTTGCGGCTATTTTATGGAAGGATAGCTCAAGGGCTGACGAAGCAGCAGAAGTTTTGCAATTGACGCCTGAAAAATTGCTACAGCAGAAAATAATTGAAGGAATTATTCCAGAAAGCCACTCACAACGTCGCCTTTGTCGTGCGATTAAAAAAACAATTACAACAGAAATGATGCAGTTGCAACAATTGAAAACGACGCAATTACTTGAACAACGACGCTTGCGTTTTCGTAAGTTTTGATTTTTGATGGAGGATTGACAATAAATGAGCGATTTACTTAAAAATAAAAAAATTTTAATCATGGGGGTTGCCAATAAACGCAGTATTGCTTGGGGGTGTGCCCAAGCGATGACCGCTAATGGTGCTGAAGTGATCTATACTTATCAGAACCAGAGAATGAAAAAAAGTATTAAAAAATTAGTCACTGATGAATCACACTTAGTTGAATGTGATGTTGCTAGTGATGACAGTTTAAAGACAGCTTTTAATGAAATCAAAGAAAAATTTGGCAAGATTGATGGTTTAGTTCATGCAATTGCATTTGCCAACAAAGACGAATTAGCTGGTGATATTATGAATACTTCACGTCAGGGATATGCTTTAGCGCAGGATATTTCGGCTTATTCTTTGTTAGCTGTAGCCAAGCATGCTCAACCACTGTTGAAAAATCCTGGTAGCATCGTTACTTTAACTTACTTTGGTTCAGAAAGAGCAATTCCAAATTATAATGTAATGGGAGTAGCTAAAGCTGCTTTGGAAGCCAATGTTCGTTATTTAGCTCGTGATATGGCTAAATACGGGGTTCGAGTAAATGCAATTTCAGCTGGAGCAGTCAAAACTTTGGCAGTTACTGGAGTTAAAGATCACGGGGAATTGTTAAAAATGTCAGAAGAAAGAACAGTTGATGGAAAATCAGTGACAACTGAAGAAATTGGCAACACAGCAGCATTTTTAGTCAGTGATTTAGCAACTGGAGTGGTTGGTGACACAATTTATGTTGATAAAGGAGTTCATTTAATTTAATTTAATAGCGACTAACTAATAATTTTATTCGTGATACTTGTTAATTACTGTCTAGACAAGTAAACTTAGAGTTAGTATCAACAAGAAAATCAAGAGAATAAATGAAAGTGGTGCAGCTAAAGATGAGTACAAAACAACAAGCACTCTTTATTATCTTTGGAGGAACTGGGGATTTGGCTAAGCGCAAGCTTTATCCGGCTTTATTTGCCCTCTATCAAAAAGGTATTATTAATGAACATTTCGCCGTAATCGGCACTGCGCGGCGACCGTGGACAGATCAGCATTTTCAAGCAGTTGTTTGTGAGTCTTTGCCAGAACAAGATACGACAGCGGCCAAAAAATTTGCGGCGCATTTTTATTATCAATCACACAATGTGAATGACACTGAGCATTATGTGACTTTAAAAAAATTGGCTCAAAAATTAGATAAAAAATATCAAATTGGTGGCAATCGCTTGTTTTATTTAGCGATGTCTCCGCGCTTTTTTGGTACAATTGCTCAACATTTGAAGTCACAGGAGATAGTGACAGCAGATGGATACAATCGAGTAATTATTGAAAAACCATTTGGACATGATTATCAAAGTGCCGCTGAACTGAATCAATCAATTAGTAAGTACTTCAGCGAAGACGATGTTTTCCGAATTGATCATTATTTGGGCAAAGAAATGGTCCAAAATATTTTAGCAATTAGATTTGGCAATAATATATTCAATTCTCTGTGGAATAATCGTTATATTGATAATTTACAAATTACGCTTAGTGAATCGCTTGGGGTTGAGGAACGAGCTGGGTACTATGAAACTGCTGGTGCTTTACGAGATATGGTGCAAAACCACATTTTGCAAATTGTTTCTTTATTGACAATGAAAATGCCAACGACTTACAGTGAAGCTGATATTCGGCGCGAAAAGATCTGTGCTCTGAAAGCACTTAAAGTCTATCAACCACAGGAAGTGGCAGAAAATTTTGTGCGGGCTCAATATCAAGCAGCTAATGGCTTGAAGGGCTATCGGCAAGAAGATCAGATTGCATCGGATTCACAAACAGAAACTTTTGTGGCTGGAAAGTTGAAAGTTGCCAGTGAGAACTTTGCTGGAGTACCAATTTATATTCGGACTGGCAAGCGTCTGCGACAAAAAGCGACACGAATTGATGTTATTTTTAAACCTGTCCCAGGCAATATTTTTGCGGATCAAAATTTAGCGGACAACATTTTGACGATTAAAGTGGAACCAGAAGGTAAAGTCAGCTTGCAGGTTAATGTCAAAAAAATTGGTCAAGGCTATCAGCTCCAAGAGCAACAACTTGATTTGTCACCGGAAAATCGTAACGGTCAGCAGATTGCAGAAGCTTATGAAAAGTTGCTGTTGGATGCTTTAGCTGGAGACGCAACCAATTTCACTCACTGGGAAGAAGTAGCATATTCATGGAAGTTTGTCGATGCGATTCGTCAAGCTTGGGATAATAGTCAACAACCATTGGTGGAATATCCTTGTGGTTCGATGGGTCCCAAACAAGCTGATGAACTGTTGGCCATCGATCATCGCCACTGGATTTATTAATGAATTAGTTATTAAAAATTGATTTTTATGCTAGTTTTGTTTAGCATATTACTGCAAGTAGGTTGCAACGAACATTTGGTTTGTTGTGGCCTACTTTTTTATCAATACACTTCTTTTTGTAATTAATTAAAAATATCAGTATACTAGACTATATGAGTAAACAAAAGGGCAGGTGGAACAAAATGAAGGGAATTTGGCATGGTCATGCAGTTTTAGAATTTATTACTGCAAGCAAACAGAAAATCTTAATTGATCCGTTCATTACAGGTAATCCCCAAACCGATTTAAAAGTAGCGGATTGTCAGCCAAATTATATTTTATTAACTCACGCTCATGCAGATCATGTTGGTGATACGATTAAAATTGCTCAGCAAAGTCATGCGGTCGTAATTGCAATTGCTGAACTGGCCAATTATTTGCAACAGCAAGGTTTGGAAACAATTGGTATCAATTATGGTGGTAGTGTTGTAACTGAATTTGGTAGTTTTAAAATGGTACCAGCCTGGCATACATCGGCATTGCCACAACCTAATGGTAACTCTTTACCATTAGGTGCAGCTGCTGGCTTTGAATTGCATCTGGATCACCGCGTAATTTATGTTGCTGGTGATACCTGCTTATTTTCAGATATGAAATTAATCAATCATGGTCATGGTGTTGATTTAGCATGTTTGCCAATTGGGGATCATTTTACAATGGGCCCCCAAGATGCCTTACTTGCAGCTGAATTTGTTAAGGCGAAACAGGTATTACCGACACATTTCAATACTTTTCCACCAATTCAACAAGATGTTCAGGCTTTTTTACAACAGTTACCTGCTGATACTGGACTAAATGTCCAGATTGGCGAAACTTTTAAATTTTAAGGAGCAATTAAAGTGGCTATTGAACAGGAGATTTTTAAGAAAATTGTAGAATTTTCCACTATTATTATTCATCGACATCAGCGTCCAGATCCTGATGCCTATGGTTCTCAAGGCGGATTAGCAGAAGTTTTGCAAACAGCTTTTCCAGAAAAAAAGATTTATGCAGTTGGTGAAAATATTCATGGACTCAAATGGATTAATCAACCCGTGGAAATTGACCCACAAATTTATCAAAATGCTTTGGTGATCGTTACCGATACAGCTAATCAACCTCGAGTAGATGGTCAGCTGTATAAACAAGGAAAGTTTTTAATTAAAATTGACCATCATCCTAACGAGGATCCCTATGGTGATTTATGTTGGGTCAAAGCGGATGCTTCAAGTTGTTCGGAGATGATAGTGGATTTTGTAAATGCCGTTGAAAAGCTTCAATTAACAGCAGCGGCTGCAAAAATGCTTTATGCGGGAATTATTGGTGATACTGGACGTTTTATGTATGATGCAACAACACCGCATACAATGCGGGTAGCAGCTCAGCTGATGGAATATGATTTTGATCAATCAGCAGTTAATCGCAAATTAGATGATATTTCATTACCAGTGGCACGCTTAGCTGCTTATGTCTATCAAAATATGCAAATTACTGAACATCAGGCAGCCTATATTGTTTTGACTCGAGAAATTATGGAAAAGTTTGCCTTAAAGGATGAGGGAACGGCTCCAATTGTTCCATTGCCCGGTAAAATAATCGGAGTTAAGTGCTGGACGATCATTGTGCAGCAAAAAGATCATAGTTTTCGATTAAGAATTCGTTCAAAGGGCCCGATTATTAATGAATTAGCCAAAGAATACCATGGCGGCGGGCATCCATTAGCTAGCGGAGCAGTTATGGCTGATGAAAGTGGAATCCCCGCTTATATTAAGAAGCTTGATGCAATTGCAGCAAGTTATACAGGAGAAGAGAATGACTGAAAGTTTTGCACAATACAATTTCCAACCGTTTATTCAAACAGCTTTAAAAAAAATTGGTTTTAAACAACCGACACCAGTCCAGCAACGATTAATTCCTTTGATTAGTAAAGGGAAAAACGTTGTTGGACAAGCTGAAACGGGTAGTGGTAAAACACATGCCTTCCTATTACCAATTGTAAATACAATTGATCCTAAGGTTCAAGGTGTTCAAGCAGTAATCACAACACCTAGCCGTGAATTGGCCTACCAAATTTATGAAGCAGCTAAACAATTACTGGAATCACAAGCAAAATTAATAGTTCACAATTATGTTGGTGGAACTGATAAAAAAAGGCAAATTGAAAAATTGGGTCATTTACAGCCACAATTAGTGATCGGAACACCGGGGCGAGTTCATGATTTGATCAAGGAACACGCACTTGATTTACATCGGGTTCATTACTTTGTTGTTGATGAAGCTGACATGACGTTGGATATGGGCTTTCTAAAAGACGTTGATGCAATTGCTTCAGTAATGCCTGAACAATTGCAGATAATGGTCTTTTCGGCTACGATTCCACCTAAGCTACAGCCTTTTTTACGTAAATACCTGAGTACACCTGAAATCGTCAAAATTTCTAATAAAACCGTAATTAGTCCAACAATAAAAAATTGGTTACTTTCAACTAAAGGCAAAAGCCGTAACGAGTTAATTTATAAATTATTAACCATGGGTGAACCGTATTTAGCATTAGTTTTTGCCAATACTAAAACACGGGTTGATGAACTGACTGATTTTTTACGCAGTCAAGGACTGCGAGTCGCTAAATTACATGGTGACTTAACCCCAAGAGAGCGTAAGCAGACAATGCGAGCCATTCAAAATTTGGATTATCAATTCGTTGTTGCTACTGATCTTGCTGCTCGAGGAATTGACATTAAAGGAATTTCCTTAGTAATAAATGACGAAATTCCACGAGAACTTGAATTTTTCGTTCATCGAGTTGGCAGAACCGGTCGGAATGGATTAGATGGGACAGCAATTACGTTGTATTCTCCAGCAGATGATGCTCAAATTACTGAATTGGAAAAACTCGGAATTGCTTTTCAACCAAAAGTGTTTCGTGATGGGGAATTAGTAGATACTTATCAGCGTGATCGACGAATTCATCGCCACAAACAGCAAGAAAGTTTAGATCCCAAATTACGTGGGTTGGTCAAGAAAGAACAGAAAAAACGTAAACCAGGTTATCGGAAAAAAATCCGGCGGGCAATTTCGCAAGAGGAACAGCGAAAAAGAAAATTAGAGCGCAGGAATCGTCATTAATTCAAAGCGAAAAGATAAATGGCTCTCAAAAGTATAGTGTGGTATACTAATTGTTGATTGATAATGGTTTTAGTGATTAGGATATACTGTCAATTTGAAGAATTGTTTTAGAGAGGCCCGTTGGCTGAAAAGGGCTCAATTCGTTTAGGTAGTGCTCCCTAATCAATTGATTGAACGCTCCCCAGCGTTATCGGGTAATTTAAAGAGGTTAACGAAATAAACATCGTTGCAAACAAGGTGGTACCGCGCAAATTGCGTCCTTGCTGGCAGCGGTGTTTTTATGTTTAAAAAGGAGAGATAAAGGTAATGAAGGAACTTACCAGTAGTCAAATTCGTCAAATGTATCTTGATTTCTTTAAGAGCAAAGGGCATGAGGTTATGCCAAGCGCTTCATTAATCCCACACGATGATCCAACTTTATTGTGGATTAACTCTGGTGTGGCAACAATGAAAAAATTTTTTGATGGTAGCGTGGTTCCAAAAAATCCACGAATCACTAGCTCGCAAAAAAGCATTCGGACTAATGATATTGAAAATGTTGGGCATACAGCGCGACATCATACGCTGTTTGAAATGTTGGGTAATTTCTCAGTTGGTGACTATTTTAAAAAAGAAGCAATTACTTGGGCTTGGGAATTATTAACTAGTCCAGATTGGTTTGGAATGGATCCAGCTTTGCTATATGTTACCGTTTATCCTAAAGATACTGATGCAAAAAGAATCTGGCACGAAGAAGCAGGTTTGCCATTAGATCATATTATTGAAGTTGAAGATAATTTCTGGGATATTGGTCAAGGACCAAGTGGACCAGATTCAGAAATTTTTTATGATCGTGGACAAGAATTTAACAATTTAGCTGATGATGATCCGGAAAATTATCCTGGTGGTGAAAATGAACGTTATTTGGAAATCTGGAATATTGTTTTTTCTGAATTCAATCATAAACCGGATGATACTTATGAACCGTTACCCCATAAAAATATTGATACTGGGATGGGACTAGAAAGGGTTGTTTCTGTTTTTCAACATGCCAAAACAAACTTTGAAACAGATTTGTTTTTGCCATTGATTAAAGCAACGGAAGACGAGAGTGGACGATATCATTATGGTGATTCAAAAGATACAGATGTTAGCTTTAAGGTGATTGCAGATCATATTCGAGCAGTTACTTTTGCGATTGGCGACGGGGCGCTGCCATCTAATGAAGGACGCGGTTATGTTATTCGTCGTTTGATTCGCCGGGCTGTTATGCACGGACAGCAACTTGGAATTGATCATGCTTTCTTATATCAATTAGTTCCAGTTGTCGGACAGATTATGCAATCTTATTATCCTGAGGTTTTAGAACAAGCAGATTACATTGCTAAGGTTGTCCGGATGGAAGAAGATCGGTTTAATGAAACCCTGAAAGATGGTTTACAGCTACTAAATGAAAACATTGAGAAAGCCAAAAAAGCTGGTGTGAAACAGTTAACCGGTAAATCAGTTTTTAAACTATATGACACATATGGTTTTCCGCTAGAACTAACCAAAGAAATTGCAGCTGATCAAGGTTTGACAGTTGATCAGGATGGCTTTGATTCAGAAATGAAACAGCAAAAGCAACGTGCTCGTTTAGCCCGCAGTGATGCCAAATCAATGGGGGTACAACGAAGCCTGTTATTGGATATTAAAACACCAAGTAAATATGTTGGTTATGAGAAGTTAACTACTTCGGCAGTTTTGAAAAATATTATTGCTGATGAAAAGCAAATTGAAGAAATAACAACTGGTAATGCAGAATTGATTTTTGATCAAACACCATTTTATGCTGAAATGGGTGGTCAGGTAGCTGATCGTGGTGTGATTAAGGACGATCAAGGAACGATTGTGGCCGAAGTGACAGATGTACAACATGCTCCAAATGGGCAAAATTTGCATACGGTTAAAGTTTTGGCGACATTAAAAGTTGATGATAGTTACCAATTAGAAGTTGATCAAATCTTCCACAACAAAGTTCGTAAAAATCATACGGCTACCCATTTGTTAGATCAAGCACTACGAGATGTCTTAGGTAGCCATACACATCAAGCTGGTTCGTTGGTTGAACCAGATTATCTGCGATTTGATTTTACAAATCTAGGTTCAGTTACGGTAAATGATCTTAAAAAAGTAGAAGAAGTTGTCAATGAAAAAATTTGGCAAGCACTTCCGGTTAAAACGGTTGTTACCGATATTGAAGCTGCCAAAAAAATGGGAGCCATTGCTCTCTTTACTGAAAAATACGGTAAAGTAGTTCGTGTAGTTAAAGTTGGCAACTATTCAACTGAATTTTGTGGCGGAAATCACGTCGACAATACCAGTGAATTGGGATTATTCAAAATTACTTCCGAGTCAGGTGTTGGAGCTGGTGTTCGTCGAATTGAGGCGGTAACTTCAAAAGCAGCTTTCGAATATTTGGACCACCATGATCAGCTTTTGCAGCAGACAGTTCAGCAATTAAAATTGACGCAGTTAAAAGAGTTACCTCATCGTTTGGAGCAAATGAACAATGAAATTCGTGATTTGAAACAACAAGTTGCGACACTTGAAGGCAAATTGGCTCGACAACAAACGGCCGATATTTTCCAACATCCAGAAAATGTTAATGGGAAAACTTTAGTGGCGGCTCAAGTTGAAGTTGCTGGAATGCAACAACTACGGGCGCTGGCGGATCAATGGAAAGCTAAGAATTCTTCAGACATTCTCGTACTGGCAACTAGTCCAGCAGAAAATAAGGTTAATTTAATTGTTGCAGTGTCACCGACCGGCGTTAAAGCTGGTATTAAAGCTGGTGATTTAATCAAACAAATTGCTCCGTTAGTTGGCGGCGGTGGTGGTGGCCGTCCAGATTTAGCCCAAGCAGGCGGTAAAAAACCAGCAGGGATTCAAGCAGCATTAGCAGCAGCTAAGAAATGGTTAACGGAACGTTAAGAATAAAAGAACTTTTTATAAAATACGGATCATAGTTTTTAAATAGATCCGTATTTTATTAGTTTCCGTTTGTTAAATTAAGGGTCAAAACAACCGAATAATGTTAGTAAGAAAAAAGTGAAAGTGCGTATTTTGATCTTAGAGGGTAAAAAAACAGAATTTTGGTGAAATTGTTTTAACAATTCTGTTACGGATAGATTACAAGCATGTTTTTTGATTGTGACGTTCTTTTTTCTTTAGTAGAATAACCATAGGAGTTGTGATGCAAAGCGGAGGTGCTTGCGATGAGTTCGTTAGATAAGACAATGTATTTTTCTTTTGAAGATGGTGACAGAAAAGATATTCGCGATACTTTGGAGACAGTTTATCGTGCATTAGAAGAAAAGGGATATAATCCAATTAATCAGATTGTCGGTTATTTACTTTCTGGTGACCCGGCGTATATTCCGCGGTTAAATGATGCACGGAATTTGATTCGAAAACATGAACGTGATGAAATTGTTGAAGAACTAGTACGTTATTATCTGCATAAGGAGGAAGCTAAGTGAACCGTTTAATGGGCTTAGATGTTGGTTCTAAGACAGTCGGAATCGCGGTAAGTGATTTACTGGGATGGACAGCCCAAGGAATCGAGATTATTCCGATTGATGAAGAAGCTGGTCAATTCGGGATTGAACGGGTTGCTGAATTGGTTGAAAAATATCAAATTGGCGGATTTGTTTTAGGTTTACCTAAGAACATGAATAATACTTCAGGACCAAGGGTAGCAGCTGCTAAAAACTATGGTGTACTATTAGAGCAGCATTTCAAATTGCCAATTGATTATCAAGATGAACGGCTGACAACGGTTGAAGCAGAACGAATGTTAGTTGAACAAGCAGATACTTCACGCAAAAAGCGCAAAAAAGTTATTGATAAAGTAGCAGCAGGGCTAATTTTACAAAGTTATTTAGATGGTCATGGAAAATTGCTGCAATAAAAAGTGAGGATTATTTATGAAAGAAACAGATGATTTGATAACGCTGGTCGATGATCAGGGAAATGAAACACTTTACGAGATTTTGTTTACCTTTGAATCAGATGATTATGGAAAATCATATATTTTGCTGATCCCAGCGGATTCTCAACCAGAAGAACAGGTCGATGTTCTAGCCTTTTCCTATGATCCAGATGAGGGAACAGCTAACGAAGCACAATTGCATGATATTGAGAACGATGATGAGTGGGACATGGTTGAAGGTGTGCTTGATACTTTCTTAAATGACGAAAAGTTACAGTAAAGTGGAAGTTTTAAGTAAAAGCTGGGATAATTCCCGGCTTTTTTATTAAGACTGACAAGACCACTAATCAATTAGTAGCGGGGTATGCTAAAATTGACTAATATGAAAGGAGAGAGATCTTAATGGCGGAAGGGAAAAAACGCTTTAAGGCCCACATCAACGGTAAAAATTATGTGATTGTCGGTGACAGTACTCCAGAGCATATGAAAGCAGTTGTTGACGTAGTTAATCAACAACTAGCTGAAATTAAAGAAATGCTGCCGACGATTAGTGATGAAAAAGCAGCAATTTTATTAGCAGTTAATGCCGTTTCAGATCAAATATATAAAGCGGCAGAACTAAAAAGAATTGAACAGATAAACGAACATTCTAACCGGACAGAGTAGGAGAAAAAATGCTGATTTCAATAATAATTCTAGGTATTTTGTTAATTTCTTATTTAAGAGGGGCAAAACGTGGATTTATTCAAATGTTATTGGATTTAGTGGCCGGGCTTGTTTTGATTGGTATAGCCAGTTGGGCTGCACCAATCGCAGGAAAAATACTGCAGCCTTTAATAACAAAACTTTTTAGTCAAAGTAGTCTAGTTCTAACTAACCAATTAGGATATTGGTTAGGATATCTATTGATTTTTTTACTCGGTGGAGCAGTTGTTAACTGGTTTTTTAGAATGTTTTCAATTTTTACTTGGATAACTAAATTGCCGGTCGTTCATGGATTAAACACAGTTATTGGTGGAATATTAGCCATTATTTTTAGTTGTTTATTAATTTATATTAGTCTTAGATTTTTGAAGTCTTGGTCAAATGTTGAGCTGCATCAAGCAATTAGTAATTCACCCATTGCACAATTAATATTACAATGGGTACCCAATGTAACCAATATTTTTTTTAATTAGTAAGGATTTAATTAGTTCAGGAGGAAAGATCAGTGAATCAAAAAGTGCTGCAAACATTAGAATATGACAAGATCAAGCAGCAAATAGCTAGATATTTAGTAACACCACGTGGCCAGCAAATACTTGCACAATTAACTCCGTCGGCAGATATGGCTGTCATTCAAACCGGATTGGCGCGAACTAAAGATGCTCTTGATGTTTGGCGTTTGAAAACTGATTTGCCGTTGCCTAAATTGAGTGACATTGGTTCACAATTAAAACGACTGAAAATTGGAGCAGTTTTAAATGGCAAGGAATTAGCAGCTATTACCAAGGTTTTACGGGCAGCAGGCCGCATACAGCGCTTTTTCGAGCAATTAGCCAAAGATGAGATAACTTTACAATCGCTGGATCAATTGGCACAACAGTTAGAAACTTTGCCAGCACTGACGAAAACTCTTTTGCGATCGCTTGAAAGTGATGGGCACTTAACAGATGATGCGTCAACTAAATTAGCGGCAGTACGACGGTCAATTCGTCAAACAGAATTACATTTACGCAGTCAATTAAATTCATTGATTCGTGGTAAAAATGCTAAGTATTTGAGTGAGCCGGTGATTACTATTCGAGATGATCGTTATGTTATCCCGGTTAAACAAGAATATCGCACGCATTTTGGTGGAGTGGTACATGATCAAAGTGCTTCAGGACAAACATTATTTATCGAACCGGCAGTTGCAGTTGAGCTAAATAATCGCTTAAAAGAACATCAAGCTAATGAACGTGAAGAAACTCGCCGAATTTTACGAGAACTTTCAGCAGCTTTGGCACCGTACATCACTGAACTGGCTGAAAATTATCGTATATTGGGAGAATTTGATTTTGCAAGTGCTAAGGCTCGTTATGCGATGCAAATAAAAGCAACAGAGCCGAAAATTTCTGCTGATAATCAACTGTATTTACGGCAAGCTTGGCATCCTTTATTGGATCAACATCAGGCAGTGCGCAATGATTTGTTATTGGGAAAAGATTATCAGACAATTGTTATTACCGGGCCGAATACTGGTGGAAAAACAATTACCTTGAAAACTTTAGGGCTGATTCAGTTAATGGGCCAGTCAGGATTATTTATTCCAGCTTACGAAGGCAGTCGATTAGGTATTTTCAACGAAGTTTTTGCAGATATTGGTGATGAACAGTCAATTGAACAGAGCTTAAGTACCTTTTCGTCTCATATGACGAATATTGTTAATCTTCTTAAAAAAAGTAATCAACATTCTTTGGTTTTATTGGATGAACTCGGGGCAGGAACTGATCCACAAGAAGGAGCAGCCTTGGCAATTGCTATTTTAGATGCCTTGGCAGCTTCTGGAGCAGAAATTGTGGCAACAACTCATTATCCAGAACTAAAGGCTTATGCGTATGAAAGGCCAGGGACAATTAATGCTAGCATGGAATTCAATAGCCAAACATTACAGCCAACTTATCGCTTATTAGTGGGTGTTCCAGGACAAAGTAATGCTTTTGAAATTTCCCAGCGACTTGGTTTGCCAGCGGACATTGTAACAGCGGCTCGAAATTTGACCTCACAACAAGATCAAGATTTGAATCAAATGATTCAGGATTTGGTTCAAAAACGTCAACAAGCTGAGGAAGAAAAAAGACAATTGCAGGAGCATTTAGATGAGGCTACTGTTTTACATCAAGAACTAAGTCAGAATTTTGATAAATTTAATCAACAGCGTGAACAGTTATTACAGCAAGCTAAAACTAAAGCCAATCTTTTAGTTGATGAAGCTACTCAAAAAGCCGCTCAAATTATTGATCAATTGCGTCAACTACGTTTATCTGCGGGTCAGGGAGTTAAAGAAGATCAATTGATATCAGCTAAAACCAAGTTAGATCAATTACATCAACCGGTTGCTCTGCCACAAAATCGTGTTTTGCGAAGAGTTAAACGAGACCAGCAATTACGCTCTGGGGATGATGTTATGGTCAAACCGTATGATCAAGCAGGGGTATTATTAGAGAAGACTGGAAATCACCAATGGGAAGTTCAATTAGGAAGTTTAAAAATGCGTGTTGCTGAAGATAATTTAGAGAAAATTAAGGTAACTCCGCAAGCTAGTAAAATTCGATCTTCCTTTAAATCAACTAGTCAAGCTCATGTCTCCACGACGCTGGATTTGCGTGGTGAACGATATGAAGCAGCACTGACTAGAGTTGATCGTTACTTAGACGCAGCATTATTGGCGGGGTACGGTTCAGTGACGATTGTACATGGAAAAGGAACTGGGGCACTGCGTTCAGGAATTACTAAGTATTTACAGCAAAATCGTCGGGTTAAAAGTTTTAAAGCGGCACCTGCAAACGCAGGGGGTAGTGGAGCAACGATTGTTGAGTTAAAATAAGTTCGGGCAGAATAATTGAGTTTTAACAAATATCTGATATGATTTACTTACAAAGAATAAGCAGGAGGCATGTTAAATATGGTAAAAGAATTAACTGATGCAACTTTTGAAGAAGCTACAAAAACTGGAGTAACTTTAACTGATTTCTGGGCAACTTGGTGTGGACCGTGCAGAATGCAGAGTCCAGTTGTTGAGGAATTGGATGATGAGATGGGTGATCAGGTATCTTTTGCTAAAGTAGATGTTGACCAAAACACTCAGGTGGCAAGTGAATTTGGAATTATGAGTATACCAACCTTGTTAATTAAAAAGGATGGTCAAGTAGTTGATACATTAGTAGGCTATCATCCAAAAGAGCAAATTAAAACAAAATTAGAACAATATCTTTAAATTGCCAAAAAGGTAGTGAGCATCTTATCTATGATGCTCACTACCTTTTTATACAGGAACTTACTCTTTAGAGTTCGACTGAGAATTTAATTGTAGTGGTTCAACTGTAGGCATTAGTGCTGGATCAATTGGATCAGTTAGATCCAGTTGAGCTAAGATATTAATCCAGCCGTGACGTGGATCTTGATTTTGAATAATTGCTTCGGTAAGAAAGCCTGCTTGATTTTGAATAGTTTCAGCTAAAAACCCAGTTTCTAACTGAAATTCAGGATTCTTTTGTTTTAAACGTAAAGCAACAATTGGACCGGATAGTTTAAATAGTTGCTGTTGCCGTTTAGCTTTAATTCGCTCTAGGTTACCCCAATTGCTAGCTGCAAAAAAGAGCGGTAGGTCTTCATCTTTAGCTAGATTGAATTTGCGGGCCAGACGTTTACCGGCCCAATATAAAATGTTTGAGTTGGTTCCTAATAAATCTGGCAGCAGCATATCACGCAAGGTTTCGTAGCCTAATAAAGTAGCTAATCCCTTATTTCCTACCAGTTCTTGATATCTGTTTTCGTCCATGACGACTCTCCTCTATTTGGTCTATAAAGATATTATACCTTGAAGTTGCCATTGACGGTTAAAAGAATCGGTAAAGTTTTTAATTACTTGAAATTTTATTCTTAGATTGCGTATAATTTAATTAAAAGTCATTTCCAAGGAGAAAAAATTGAAAAAAATTTTGATTGCCACTAAAAATCAGGGAAAAGCTCGTGAATTTTGTGCATTCTTTAATCCACGAGGTTTCAAAGTTTTAACGCTGAATGATTTGGAGCAAATTCCGCAGATTATTGAAAATGGAACGACATTTACCGAAAATGCAATGATTAAGGCACAGACACTGACAAAGTTATTAGGAACGGTTACATTAGCTGATGATTCTGGATTAATGGTAACTGCTTTAGCCGGGCGACCAGGTATTTATTCGGCTAGGTATGCGGGTGACCATGATGATGCAGCTAACAATGCTAAACTGCTGCGAGAACTTTCTGGTGTTGCAAAAAATGAACGCCAAGCAGTTTTTCATACCTCATTAGTGGTTACTCGGCCGCAGCAAACGCCTTTAACAGTTGTAGGAGAAGTTACGGGTGAAATTTTAACTAAAGCACGTGGCACTGATGGTTTTGGGTACGATCCTTTGTTTTATTTACCCAAATTAGGAAAAACTTTTGCTGAATTAACATCGGTTGAGAAAAATCAAGTTAGTCATCGAGGAAAAGCAATTCAACAATTAAGTCAAGAATTTGATGGGTGGTGGCAAAATGACAAAGAATGAATTTAAGATGTTAGTAGTTAGTGATAGCCATGGAGATCGAAAAATTTTAGAGAATTTATTAAATCATTATCAGAAGAAAATTGATTTATTTATTCATTGTGGAGACTCGGAGTTGCCAGAAACTGATAAATTGTTTGAAACATATCAAGTTGTTGCAGGAAATTGTGACTATGATTCGGCTTTCAAAAGTGATCAATTAATATTGTATGAAAATGAACGAATTTGGATAACTCATGGACATCATTACCAGGTTAACTTTGGTTTGGAACGTTTGGCGTTAGCTGCGCGCCAACAACGGGTAGATTTTTGCTTTTTTGGACATACTCATCAACTGGGCTTTGAAATGCACAATAACTGTTTATTTTTAAATCCGGGCAGTATTAGTCTTCCACGTGGTAACTATGCCAATTTGGGAGGAACTTATGCAATTGTTACTGTTAACCCCCAAGCAATTGGAATACAGTACTATAAGCGAAATTTTCAACCGGTTACAGAATTAAGAGGGCATTTTAAAAAATTCCGTGAAAAATAAAATGATGCAACTAAATAGTTTAAAAAAAGAACTAGAACGATTATATTTTAAGTTGTTGAGGTGGGTGGTACTAACCGTAATTTTTATTCTTTCAGCCCCAATGATTGAGTGGACTGGATTTCGATTGGTAATTGTTGGTTGTTGTGGATACTGCTTATTCTTATTTAGCCTTTGCTGTTGGTTACAATTGAAAATTTTAAAAAGGTAATTGACATTAATTTGTTTTGTTGTATAATAATAAGAGTATTTTGCCCGTTGGTCAAATTGGTTAAGACGTCGCCCTCTCAAGGCGGAGTTACGGGTTCGATTCCCGTACGGGTGATGATAACTATGAATTGTCCATCGTGCTGATGGGCTTTTTTATTTAAAAAAAATTGCGAGATTGTAATTGAATGTCTATAATATTATTAATGGATATTGATTTTATAAAGATAGTTTGATGAAGATTAAGGAGGGATCTGACATGCTGCGGAAAACAAAGAATTTTTTACAAGCCCACAAAATTGATTATGAAAAAGAGCACGTCAATCCATTAATCGTTCCTGAAAAGGTCTACGTGCTGAAGTTTGGCAAAGGTCAGCTTAATAATCGTTTTATTGTTGAGCATACCTATACTTGGACGGGAAGAATCAAAATCAATAAGATTTCTTTAAGACTTCACGGGCAAAAAAGTCCGCATGAGTTTCGCAATGAGACAGAATTATTGCAATACTTGAAAAGCCATCTGAAATCGTACGCTCAGGCATAGGAAAGACGACGATGAAGAAACACTAAGGTATGTTCTCGGTTATTCAATCGAAGGACATACCTTTTGTTTTAAGTGGGACTTTTTTAATGTTCTACTTTTATCAATACTTGATAAAAGTAAGATGGCTCTATAATAACGGTGTTTACTTTTTTCAAAAAAGGTGTATGAGTCAATACTCAACGGTGAAGCGAAGATTAAGGATCCTTAAAATTAAACAACGTTCGAAATTAAAAACCTGCCCGATTAATTTCGGATAGGCTTATTTTTACCATAATTATGCAAAAAGCAGGTTCATTTGAAGAACCTGTTATTTAATTCCATAAGTCATATAACCATATTGAATTTCACCTGAAGTCTTCATTGTATCAGGTGTTGTTTCTAGGGCTTCTTTTTCAGACATTCCGTGTTGCATTTTATAGGCAGCAGGAGTTTCACCATAAGTATTAAGAAACCCAGTTAATGTATTTGTGTCATATGAGATTGAACTGGAGTTTGACTGAACAGCTGAACTAGAACTTGAAGCAGAACTAGCTTGACTTGTACTTGAACCTTGGGTATTTTTGGCCGAGATAGAAGAAGAGTAGGCTGCATTAGCAGATGAAACTGACTGTGAGTAGGCTAGCGCTGATGATGCAGATTCGGATGAAGCTATACTCGTTGATTGATCTTTAGACTCACTATTCTTTTTAGCTTTACTCTCGGATGATTTTTGTTTAGCTAAAGCAATGCTAGAAGCTTTTTTGATAGAGTTCTTTTTAGATACGCTCTCAGACCTAGCTTTAGATGAAGAATTGCTAGATTTTGAAGAAGTTTGATTGCCACATCCGGCTAGTAATATAGAAAGACTAACTGTACCAATGATATAAGCTTTGTTCATAATTAATTTCCTCCATTTTTTGCATACAATAAAAAGCCCACATCTGGGCTTTAAAAGTAAAATCTATTGATTTAAATGTTGAATTGCGTAGTCTGCTTGTTCTTCGGTAAACTGCTCTCCGGAGCTTGAAACAAGTTGCTCTTTGATGTCTTGTGCGGACATGTTTTGCTGGGTTTGATACTCTTTTGCAGATTTTAAAGCTACTTTATCCCAATTAACTTTTAAATGGTTTACGGCATATTGTGCCTGTGATGCAGTAAATTGATCTCCAGAGCTTGAAATCAGTTGATCGTAAACTCCTTGTTGACTAAGGTTCTGTTGCTTTACGTAGGATTTAGCAGATTTCAAAGCGTTCTTATTCCAATTAGCTTTTAAGTGTTTCATAGCATAATTAGCAGCGCTTGTTTTAAATCCTTCACCAGCAGATGAAGTTAATTGGTCATAAACTGCTTGTTTACTCATATACTGATCATGAGCGTACTCTTTTGCAGAAACTAAAGCGTTTATTTTCTCCATAGAAACTGCTTTAGCAGTATTAGAAGAAGACATGATTGGTACTAAAAATGAAAACAGTGCAACAATAAATAACATGAAAAATTTATTTTTTCTCATGAAAATTCCCCCCAAAATATGTAATCAGCTTTTAGCGTCATCAGTTATTGGACTTTGTCTTAATGTTTTCTTAAGCATCTTAATAATATCACAATGAGTATAAAAATAATCAATTAGTTTTATTTAATAGCAAAAATATCTTTGTTTTTTAAACGCGAGCGTGAAAGTGTGCAAAAATAGAGAATCTGCGACATTTTGCGCACCCTTATAATATGTATAGTATCAATTAAGGTGATGAATGTTGTTTGACTACTGCGGTATGATATTGAATGTTACAACATTGGTTTTAGTTTCTGATTAGCCTAGGTTGAATTAAAACTTTTAACGAGTCCAATTTTGGTTCGTTAGGGCGTGAAACTTTTAACATTCTTGCTATGTCTACAAGATACTTTGAAATCTTCAAACTGGTTCTTGAAAAGGCTAATTTTACAGGTTTATCCCAAAATTTGGAAAAACCTGCAGATGTGTTTACACTTAAAAGTGTAAACACGTTTCTTATTAATCTTGTTTTTATAGGTATGGCGAATCACCACCCCCTGTTATTTCTGCTTAATGTTTTCTAGATTTATAGAAGACTCAAAGAGTAAGTCTAACTTATAACTGTGATTATGCTTGTAGTTGTCCAACTTTGGACAACCGTAACCGAAGTTACACTTGGATTTTTACCAGCAAAACAACCGTACCTCGAAGTGCCTATAACCTTGTACCAAAAAGTATGCTTGAAATATTGCCAGTTGTGGCAATGTTCAAAGAGTAAGTTTAACTATATGAAGAATGAAGCACTTGAAGAGTTTGTAGGAGAATATAAAAACTAAGTTGAGAATATTGAGCTTAGATTCTTAATTAAGAGTAGGTTTTTAATAGGCTTAAAATTGTTTTTCTAATCATATTATAATAATAATTCAAAAAATACTCTAAAGCCTTGCTACAAATTTGTAGCAATGATATATTATCTTTGCAGAGATGTGGTGAAGGGGTGTTATGTAATGAGCTGCGCTAGTCAAAGTACCATCAAAAGATTTCTAATAGACTTTAAGAAATCTTTAGCAAATGGAAATTGGGAAATAGTTCAAAGAAGAGAAGAATATGCAAGGTTAAGCATGACCCCTTCAGCAGCAAAAATTATTTTAATGGAACTAACCCCTGATGATTATGTGAGTGGCCCCGAAAATGATAGAGATAGGGTAGGAGAATTTTTATGGAAATTTCATAAAGATGGTGTTTTAGAAAATGACTTGTATATAAAGTTAAAACTAATCGAAGATCACGCAAAGGTAATTTCATTCCATGAAACAATATATGATTAATGAAGGGGTGATTTCAATGAAAACAGCTATAAAACCAGTAAATGAAGAGTACGAAATTCGAGGAGAAAAAATAAACATAGTGTCAAATGCTAAGTTTAACACTGAAACTGATCAAAAGATTTTTGATGAGGAATTAGACGAACTTGCCATAGGAAAAGCTTTTGATGAATATCGTGATAGACATAATATTATTACACCTACCCGAATAAAAAAATTGCGTAATAAGTTCAATTTAACTCAAAGAGATTTTGCTGCACTTCTTGGATGGAGTGCTACAACGATTGCAACGTATGAAACCGGCGCACTAGCTTCTAATGCAAATAACACCATCTTGGTGGCATTAGAGAAGGATAAAGTTTTAGCTCAATCATTGTATAATTCAAGGAAAAATATGATGACGGAACGAGGAAGAAAATCTTTTGAAAAATGTGTTAATTTAGAGATTGAAGATGGAGCTCAATCATTGATTGAAAAAGGGATTAATGAGTCATTCACTTCAACAAATTATACGGAGTTCTCTGGTTTCAACACATTTGATTTAAAAAAATTTACTAATATGGTTATCTATTTTGTTAAAAAAGTTCCAGAAATTACTAAAACAAAACTAAACAAAATGATGTTCTATACGGATTTTAAATACTTTAAGGAAAACGTAATATCAATTAGCGGAGTACCTTATGCCCGTTTACAATATGGTCCAGTTCCAGATAATTATAATCTTTTATATGGGTCTATCGAGAATTCTAAACTCATTAGAGAAAAGCAAATTAATGCTAATGGACATGAAAGAAGTGTTTATGTTACTGAGGAGGATTTCAATAAAGAACTTTTTAATGAAAAAGAGCTTAATACAATGAGTAAGATAGTAGAAATTTGTGGTAATTATACGGCAAGTGAATTATCTAATAAATCGCACAAGGAAGATGCTTGGAAAAAAAATGACACGGCTCAGAAAATCTCATATATTTTTGCTGAGAATCTTTCAATTTAAAATTAATTTAAACTAACCAACTCAAATCTGAGCTGGTTAGTTTTTATGCTTTAATAAAATTAAATCAATCTCTCTGCTTAAAGGATTCGCCCGATCGCAGGACTTTTTGTATATTAAAAGCCTATCTCGTTTGAGGTAGGCTTATTTTCGGGGTGCGCCCGGCAGGCGGTGTAAGTCCGCTGTGGGCCGTAGTAGTCGGAACCACGAGTTGAGGGCAAGGGCGTCCGCCGTGAGACGGAGTCTGAAGTTGCCTCACAAACTGAAGTCCTACACTACTCGAAGTCGAAGTCAGTAAAGCCAACGGTTGCATGGTATGAAAGCTAGCATTCTTACCCGGGGAGGCCTGTCGGATAAGCTCACAACAAGGACGCCGATATGGGTGTACAGGAGTAAACTAGTCAGTGATGGCTAGCTGAATCCGGCAGGAGTCAGCCGAGGTCATAGTAATCTGCCGTATAGCAGATGAAGGACTGAACAATAATAATTCTCACCGATACTGGAGGTGTTGGTAGTGCGAAGATTGCAGAAAACAGAACAAGCTGACCGCCAAGGGATGGATAGTCTGGAAGACAAAGAGTATCTTGGGGCGCATAGTACTACTAACGGTGAAAGTACGGCGCAGGATGGCATTCAATTTGTAGACCGGGTCCCTGCAAGTAGTAATCTGAACCTAGCGTTTAAGCGTGTTCGGAGGAATAAGGGCGCAGCTGGAATTGACGGCATGACCGTTGACCAACTGGCCGAATATATTTACAAGAACTGGGAAGAACTTCTAGAGAGTTTACGTAATGGAACATATCGGCCACAACCAGTCAGACGGGTAGAGATACCAAAACCCGATGGCTCAACCAGAAAACTGGGAGTGCCTACAGTTGTTGATCGTATGATTCAATAAGCTGTGGTACAGGTGCTTTCGCCGATATACGAACAAGTATTTTCCGACAATAGCTATGGAATCGGAAAAGCCGTTTGAGAAAATAGAACCTAAATGTGTATCTAAAACGGAAACAATATCAATGAGCTATATTGAGTGTAATTTTAAAAAGGAAGATAGGCTTTGTCTTGTATATATGGATCCAATTGGGAATACTTATGGAAAAGAAATTTATCAAACTATAGATTGAACAACGAAAATTCAATATTGCATATAAAAAATTAATAGAATAGAGAGGTAAGTTCTTGTGTCATTATCTAATATTATTGAGGTTATCGGAGTAATTATACCATCAGTTATTTCATCTTTTGCTATATGGCAAAACTATAAAACAATAAAGAATGCTAATCGTCCTTATATTTCGGTTTATTTAGACTACACAACTTTACCATACAAAAATAAATATTTGGCTATTAAGAATTTTGGTAAAACACCTGCTAAAATATTGTCATTATCCTTTGAAACTCATTTAGATAAGGGGAATGATCAGTTTAAGCTTGGGTTCATCATCGGTGGGACTATTTGCCCAGGACAAAAAGTAGAAACATTTCTTAAACATGATTTTAATGGATTAATTAATGGGACGATTAAATATCAAGGGATGGACAATGAAAAATATGTGGAAAGCTTTTCAGTTAAAACGGATATGATTTCTAAACTAGTAGTAAATGAACAAACTATTACATCAGATTCAGATATATCTACGGCAATAAAGACATCAGCTGAAGGAATTATTAATAGCTTGAAGTGAATCAGTAACATTTGTATGATTGGGGAACTTAATTTTATTTTACTGGGTCTCAATACTGGGTCTCAATCCTATTGAGCCCTAAAACGGAATTAAATGGAATGAAGATAAAAAAAGACTGTTGTAACAACGTTTTTAACGTCCTACAACAGCATTTATGAACCTATAATTGGGCATACTGGGCTCGAACCAGTACATTGCGGATTCAGAGTCCGCTGCCTTACCAATTTGGCGAATGCCCAATGTTTGAATTACTTTAATCAAACAACCGACTATTAAATAATACTAAAAACAGCTACACTTGTCAATAAAAAAATTGATTTTAGCCTGAAAATTATTTTTTCAAAACTTCGCTTAAACTATTTAAAATACAGCTAGAAAAAATTTATTGTGAGTGGAAGAAGAACTATATTTTTAGGACTAAGTATGTAGGTTACTAAATAGCTGAGGACAATCAGATGTGAAGTTATTGACTATAATCAGAGTAATATTTTAATGCTTTGAAAAAGCCGTTTAAAACCTCTCTCATTATTATTTATCTTAATAAAATTTTAATTTATGAGGCTCAAACTATTGAAAACACAAAAATTAGTTAATAAAACTTGTTAATTTGTTTACAAAAGCCGTATTTTTGTTATTATTATTAACAAAAGAGTAAATATTTAGTAGTTGAAAGTTAATTTCAAATTAAATTAGAGTTGGAGCGTTAGGGCATGAAGAAATATCGGGTATGGCGGCTAAATTTAGGTTGGCAGATTTTAATCGGATTAATTAGTGGAATTATTATTGGGGCAATTTTTTACAATAATCAAGCAGCAACAACAGTGATGCAAAATATCGGGACAATGTTTATCGATCTGATTCAGATGATTGTCTTGCCAATTGTCATTTCCTGCTTAACGGTAGGAATCGCTAATATGGGTGATATCAAAAAGCTCGGCAGAGTTGGGTTAAAAACCTTAATTTATTTTGAAGTAATGACAACAATTGCGATTATTTTGGGATTGATTGTTGGAAACATTTTTCATCCGGGAACTTTTATTGATATCCATCAACTACATAGCCAAGATATCAGTCAATATGTTCAGACGGCTCATAAAGCTGAACATGCAGGAATTTGGTCAACATTAATGGGAATTATTCCGACCAATGTTTTTAGTTCGTTAAGCAATGGTAATATGTTGCCAATAATTTTTTTCAGTGTCTTTTTTGGATTAGGGACAGCAGCCATTGGTGAGCAGGGAAGAATCATTGTTGATTTTTTGCAAGCTGTTTCGCAGGTAATGTTTAAAGTTACCGATTGGGTTATGCGGACAGCGCCAATTGGAGTTTGTGCTTTAATTGGTTCAACTGTTGCTCAAATGGGGCTTAAGGCACTTGCGCCACTGGGTTATTTTATTGTTTTAGCCTATGCAACAATGGCAATTTTTATTTTAGCTGTTATGGGTGGAGCTGCGAGAATTTTTAAATTAAATAACTGGGAAATTTTGAAGACAATTAAAGAAGAAATGGTGTTGGCTTTTTCAACTGCAAGTTCAGAGGCAGTATTACCTCGGATTATTGATAAAATGAGCAAATTTGGTGTTAGTGAGGGAATTGTTTCTTTTGTTGTTCCGACGGGTTATACTTTCAATTTAGATGGTTCAGCTATTTATCAGTCGCTAGCAGCACTTTTTCTTGCACAAGCTTATGGAATTCATCTTTCGTTGACTAAACAAATTACATTAGTAATTGTTTTGATGATTACTTCAAAAGGTATTGCAGGGGTTCCGGGAGCATCGTTCGTCGTTTTGTTAGCAACTATATCGACAATTGGTGTTCCATTGCAAGGGCTGACCTTTATTGCAGGAATTGATCGATTAGTTGACATGGGTCGAACGGTAGTTAATGTCGCTGGCAATTCGCTTGCAGCAGTTATTATTGGAAAATCTGAAAAAGAATTTGATTTTGAAAAGAATAAGAAGTATTTAAATAATTTACATCAATCGTGATTTGAATCGATAAAGAACCCCCAAAGTTGGATCATTAACTTTGGGGGTTTATTTTATTTGGAAACTTTAATTTTGGAGACTGACCATTTTTTCACCGATAATTTTATAAATAACAGCGTGAACAGCGAATTTTTCAGTTAAAAGAATTAGATCATCTTGGTAATCAAATTTAAAAGAGAATGAATTATCACCAATCTCAGCTAAGGTTTTATTGAAAAGCTGCGCAAAATAGTTATAGGATTCGTCGGTTTGTGTATTCTTTGCTACGGACTGGAGCCCCTTTTTAATTGTCTCTAGTGAATAAATTGCTTTAAGCAGACTGATAACCACTAATTCAGCAACATTGGCAGTATCATATTTCTTTTTGTTTGGTCGGTGCATCAAGCCCTTTTTTACATAGCTGTTAACCATTGAGGCAGTAATTTCTGTTCCTTGTAAATTTTTCAAATAACGATTGCCAAGACTAACAAGCTGATCCATATAAAGTTCGAAATCTGGGAATTCATGCCATAGTGGCAAGCGATTTTTACTAAGTTGGCGTAATTGTGATTCGAGATTCGTATTTTCCAAATGCAAGACCTCACCTTGATAAAATAAAAGAGCTTCTATATGGAAGTATAGCATAAAAGCGAATTTTAAAAATAAATAAACTTGTTATGAAATTGATAAATGCATCATCTAGACTTGAAAACTATGTTATAGTGTATTTAATAATAAATATGAAAAGAGGTAGTTATAATTGATGAATAAACGGCAGCAGATTTTAAACGAGATTTGGAGCAGCATTACTCATGGTTTAGGAACTATGTTGAGTGTTGCCGCGCTCGTGTTACTGATTATTAAAGGAATTCGTTCACACGACGAGGTTGAATTAATCTCAATGATTATTTATGGCATTTCATTGGTAACACTTTATTTGGCCTCAACCCTTTTTCATTCACTCTATTTTACAAAAGCGCGCCGGATTCTGCAGTTGATTGATCATACTAATATCTTTATTTTGATTGCTGGGACATATACACCGTTTTGCTTATTGGGGATGGGTCAAAACTTTGGGTTTAAACTTTTGCTGGCAATTTGGAGTTTGTGTTTGCTGGGGATTATTTTGCACCAGTTCTTGCCTTCACGTCTGCAATGGATTGAAACGACTATCTATGTCATTTTAGGCTGGCTTTGTCTACTAGGCTTTAAACAATTATGGAATTCTTTAGGAATGAATGGCTTTTTGCTTTTACTGGGAGGGGGACTATGTTTTACTTTTGGAGCAGTGATTTACAGTTTTCGTAATTTGAAATATTCTCATGTTTACTGGCATTTGATTGTTTTAGCTGGAACAATTCTTATGTTTTTTTCGGTTTACTTTTATCTTTAATTTGCTGAAAGCAATTAAATTGGTTAGAATTGAGATACATTAAAATTTGAATTTTTATAAAAGGGGGAGCTTACAATCGCTTATCAGTATTATGTTGTTGCTCACGGTAGAAAAACGGGAATCTATCATAGTTGGAACGATTGTCTTCAACAAGTTAAAGGCTATCCCAAAGCTCGTTATAAAGGGTTTAATGATATCGCTGCTGCTCAAGATTGGTTAAATAATCCAGTTAATTCATTTAAACCAGCAACTAAGAAAACGGCTGTACAGCCAATTTATTCAGCTACTAGTCAGTCAATTTGGATCTGGACGGATGGTGGATCTCGAAATCATGGTAATCGACTTGGTCAACATGTTAAAAAAAATGATCCAGCAGCTTGGGCTTTCTTGATTAAATATGCTGGCAAACAACATGCAGCATCGGCTGGGGAGTTTGGAGCAACTAATAATCGAATGGAAATCATGGCTTTTTTGCAGGCTTTGCAATATTTAGTGCAGCGGAATTTAAATCAGCAGCAAATTCAAGCGGTGCTTGATTCACGGTACGTTTTAAATGCAATCCAGTTGGGGTGGTTAAAAAATTGGCAAAAACGTAATTGGAAAACGGCTAATAATCAACCGGTAGCCAATCAAGAATTATGGCAGCAAGTTGCGGAGATTTTACCCAAATTTTCTAAATTTAATTTGCAATGGACTAAAGGACACGCGACTGATCAAGGAAATGTTTTTGTGGATAACTTGTTAAACCAGACGATGGATAAAATGGAGGCAGCAAACCTTTGAAAACATTGATTATCGTTGGGCATCCAACACCAGACTCTTCGGCAACGCAGCAGTTTTTAAAAGCAGCTGTTCAAGATTTATCAGGGGTAAAATGGCATGAGTTGGCAAGTGTTAAGGGAAATTTTGTTGCGAATGAAGAACGACAGCTTTTGCAAAAATCTTCCAGAGTGGTTTTGCAATTTCCTTTATATTGGTATAATGTGCCTGATCTTTTAAAAAGGTGGCAGGATCAAGTTTTTACGGATATTAATCAGGTTAGTTTAGCTGGTAAAGAGTTGGGAATTGTAGTAAATGTTGGTAAAGCAGTGCAAGAATTTCGCTTAGGTGGGACAGTTGGGTTCTCGCTATCAGGTTTGCTGAGCCCATTAGCTGCGTGGGCAAAACACTTTCAAATGAAGCTGCTGCCATTGTTTGTAATTGACCGCTTTGAATATCAAAATTTAAAACAGCAGCAGCAATTATTGATTGCTTATCAGCAATTTTTAGAATTGCCTCAACCAGTGACCTTTGCTGCACAAGAAGCTTGGTTCTTGGATAAATTAAAAGCAAAAGTTGATTTGGCTAGTGGAAGACAGCGCCAGCAGTTAGAATTGATAATGCAACAACTGCAGGAGAAAACGACGAAATTAGCAGATTTACAAGCGGTTCTACGTCCGATTAGAAAGGATGATCAAATTCATGGAAACTGAAAAATGGTTGTTTGATCAACTAACAGCTTTACAAAAAAGTTCTGTGAGATATCAAGATCGGGCCTTTTATATTGCTTTAGCGGACTTGGCTGATCAACAGCAGCAACGCTTAGAGCAAGCAGAAGGCGAAATTGACGGTAGGTTATGGCAACCGGCTAATTGGTAAGTTAATATAGATAGGAGTGAAATGATTTTGCAGAAAAAAAAGCTTGATTTAGATTTTAAAACGAATTTCAAACCTTTTGATCGTATTTTAGTGGCAGTTGATGAAGATGATTCAAAATCTTCCTTAGCTGCTTTTCAATATGCTTTAGCTTTAGCTAAGCCAAATTTAGCTGCTTTAGGAATTGTTTCGGTTTTAGAGCTAGAGGATTTAAATGTTTTTGAAACGTTTAGTCCGGAAAAAAGAAATCAATTGCGTGAAAACTTAACCGTTGATTTAGAACGATATGTTAAAAAAGCCCAGGAAAATGGAATTTATGACGTACGCTCTTTTGTTCAAGAAGGCAAACCAGCGGCGACCATTATCAGCGAAATTATTCCAGAATTTAAGCCAGATGTTCTATTGTGCGGTTCAAAGACAAAGCCGGTCAGCAATGCTAAAAAAATTTTTATTGGTTCGCAGGCCAGTTATTTAGCCCAAAATGCTCCTTGTTCAGTGATGGTAATTCGGTCTTAATTAGAATTATCTTATTAAGTTTGTTGAACATTTTGATTGCGCTATAATGAATTTATTCTTTTTTTAAGGAGAGTTTCGCAATTATGAAAAAGTTTTTCAAGCTTGAGGAGAATAATACGAATATTAGTACTGAAGTTTTGGCTGGCTTAACAACTTTCTTTGCTATGGCCTACATTCTTTTTGTTGCTCCAAGTATTTTAGGAACAACAGGGATGCCAACCCAAGCCATTTTTTTGGCGACAATTATTGCTTCCGCGGTCAGTACACTGATTATGGCACTTTTTGCTAATGTGCCTTATGTTCAGGCACCTGGTCTTGGTTTAGCAACTTTTTTTTCTTACACAGTTGTTTTGCAGTTGGGGTTCAGTTGGCAACAAGCCTTGGCCTTGGTTTTTTTATGCGGTTTAATCAATGTGACAATTACAGTTACCAAAATTCGACGATTAATTATTCGTTCGATTCCAGAGGTTTTACAACATGCAATTGGTGGTGGAATTGGAATTTTTGTGGCCTACATTGGAATCAAAAATGCTGGCTTTTTAAAATTTATTACAGATCAATCTGGAATAAGTTCAATTAATGGGGTAACCTACCAAAAGTCAATGACTCATTTTAAAAATGGGATAAGTTCAATCGTTTCAAATGGTAGTGTGACACCTTCTTTGATCAATTTTAATCAGATAGCTCCAATTTTAGCTTTAGCTGGGCTTGCAATTACGACCTATTTAGTAATTCGTGGATTTAAAGGAGCTATTTTATTAGGAATTATTATTACAACAATTCTTGGCATTCCACTAGGAGTGACCAAACTCGATGCAGCTACGGGTAATTCACTAGCCACGGCTTTTAGCCAACTAGGAGCAACTTTTGGAGCTGCTTTTGGTAGTAAAGGGATGGGTTTCACTATTTAATGATCCAAGTCGCTTCTTATTAGCTATTATGACCATTTTTGCTTTTAGTTTAACGGATATTTTTGATACTATTGGGACTTTTATTGGAACTGGGAAAAGAACTGGTATTTTTTCTAAGCAGGATGAGCAGGAATTCTTTAACGGCCATGGCTTTAAGTCAAAAATGGATCGTTCACTTTTTTCTGATGCAATTGGTTCAGTAATTGCGGCGATTTGTGGGACTTCAAATGTTACGACCTTTGTTGAAAGTGCTTCGGGGATCGGAGTCGGTGGCCGCACTGGCTTAACTAGTCTTGTTGCGGCAGTGATGTTTTTGCTGAGTAGCTTTTTAGCCCCCATAATTGCTGTAATTCCTGACGCAGCAACAGCGCCAGCATTAATTATTGTTGGTATTATGATGATGGGTGCTTTTAAAAACATTAATTGGAGTGACTTAGAAGAAGCAATTCCAGCCTTTTTTGCATCGGTCTTTATGGCTCTTTGTTATTCAATTTCTTATGGAATTGCGGCTGGCTTTATTTTCTTTATTGTTGTTAAAGTTGCCAGAAAGAAATTTACTGAGATTCATCCAATGTTGGTAGTCTGTACCTGTTTATTTATTTTAAATTTTGTAGTCTTAGCAATTATTGAGTAAAGAAATTCATAAAAAAGTAATATTTGTTAGCAAATTGAAACATTACAGTTAAACTTTTTTATAAAGTGTGTTATCCTGAAACTAATTCGTTTCAGGACTTTTTAATGAGGTGAGATTTATTAAACGGAAAATTATTGTTAGTGTGGTAGCAGTTGCTGTAGCAGCTTTTTTGGGTGGTTACAGTTATTTTCGGCTAACACATTTTAATCAACAAGTATCAATTAATGGTTTGAATGTTGGTGGCTTGACAGCAAAACAAGCATTGAGTAAATTGAAAAACTATCAAGTTACGCAGACTATCTACTTAAAGGGTGAAGTTCTTGAACATCATCAGCGCTCTAGCTCAGGTTTTTCTAACCAAGATTTGGCCAAAATCAAATCTTTAGTAAAAAAACAATGGACTTTTCTGCCATCTGCAAAGAAAAAACAGTTTTTGGTTGAACCCAAGACAACTGGTGACCAACAAACCAAATCAGTTCAGGCTGAATTAAAAAGCAAATTGCAACAACTTAATCGTAAGCGGACGGCTCCAGTCGATGCTCAAGCAGTTTTTAGTTATGGTAAAGTCACGATTACGGCACCTAAGGCTGGCAATCAATATAATATCGATCGATTGTTAAAACAATATGAAAAGCAGCAATATTTACCGAAAGTTAAGTTAACTGTTAAATATTTGCAACCCTTAAAAGCTTCGAGTTCAAAGGTGCAAACTGAAAAGCAAAAATTGTTGGCATTAAAAGATCGAACCGTTAGCTATCAGGTTCAAGAAACTAAATATAATCTTGCTACCAAGGATTTGTTAAAAAAAGCTACTTACCAAGACGGTAAGTATTATTTTCAGGAAACTGATTTGGCAAATAAAATCAGCGAGATAAATCAAAAACAAGCAACTTTAGGCAAACAAATTAATTTCAAGACTAATAGCGGCAACACTGTTCAGGTTTCAGGTGGTACCTATGGTTGGGCGTTAGATACTAGCAGTGCGACCAAACATCTTGAAAATGCTTGGTTGGAGAACAAAAGCACCTTGGAGGCTAAGCCTGATATTTATGGTAAGGGTTATTTAACTTACGGATTGGGTTATAACAATTTAACTAACGATGGAATCGGTAGTACGTATGCCGAAGTTTCAATTTCAGCGCAGCGAGTTTGGCTTTACAAAAATGGACAGCAGGTTGCTACCAGCAACATTGTCACTGGCAAGCACAGTACTGGTGAGGATACACCAAAGGGAGTTTGGTATATCATGTATAAGCAATCTCCTTCTGTTTTAAGCGGAAGTGAAGCTGGTAACTCTAATTATTCTGTAAAGGTCAAGTATTGGGCTCAATTCACTAATAGTGGTTGTGGTTTTCATGATGCCAGTTGGCGGACAAATTGGTCAAGCACAGCTTATTTGAATGATGGCTCTGGCGGCTGCGCTAACACACCCAGTGATAAAATGGAAAATATTTATAATAATTTATCACAAGGTGAACCGGTAATTGTCTATTAGCCTTTTGATTTACAATCTTTAACAATTCATGGTAAAATACAGCTATGGGGATGTTTTGGATTCGACAGGTATAGGTTGAGTTCGAATTGCGTCTCGTAGTTGCGTGACGAAAAGACGCTCAGTTAAATATAACTGCAAAAAATAATAACAATTCTTACGCTTTAGCTGCCTAAGCGCAGTAGCGTAGATCCGTCTAGTATTGTCCATGTATTAGAGCCGGGTCTTAAATTAATGGACTTGCGTCAGTTATTGCCACCTGAGGTAACTGAAAGAGGATAGTAGGTTAGCTGCTGATGCTAGCCTGGTTGTGCGGCGTAGTCAGTAGTGAATTTTAAATGGCATGACTATGGACGTAGAGATTCGAATGGCAATATGCTTGGACGCGGGTTCGAGCCCCGCCATCTCCATTACTGAATTAAGAGTTCTGTGAAATCACTGATTTTACAGAACTCTTTTTTACAAGTTAAAAGTAAATGCGGTACAATAATCTCAATATGATTAAAGCTATTTTACAGAAATTTCAAAAAAAAGTCTGATTTTGGGGTTATGATGAAATAAATTAGGGATTCAAACGTAGAAAGTTCGAGGGATGTGGAAAGATGAAGTTATTAATGGTTGAAGATAATAAATCAGTTGCCGAAATGATGTCGATGTTTTTCCAAAAGGAAAAATGGGATGTTGTTTATGCATACGATGGGATTGAAGCAATGGAAAAATTCAAAGAAGATCCTGCAAGTTGGGATATGATTACTCTTGATTTGAATTTACCAGGTAAGGACGGGATGGAAGTGAATGCCGAAATTAGGGCAATTTCATCAACAGTTCCAATTATCATATTAACAGCCCGAGATTCAGAAAGTGACCAGGTTCTAGGATTAGAAATGGGTGCAGATGACTATGTAGTTAAACCATTTAGTCCAATTACTTTAATTGCTAGAATTAAAGCATTGCATCGTCGAGCAGCTCTTGGGACACCAACTGAAACACTAACTGTTGATGATGAAGATCAACAATTTGATGTAGTAACCGAACATTTTAAAATGAACACCAAAACACGTGAGGCCTATTTGCAAGCTAAAATGATTCCTGATTTGACACCCAAGGAATTTGATTTGTTAAAGACATTAGCTCAAAAACCACGTCAAGTTTTTTCGCGTGATCAATTGTTGCAATTAGTATGGCATTATGAATTTTATGGTGACGAACGGACAGTGGATGCACATATTAAAAAGTTGCGACAAAAAATTGAAAAAGTGGGTCCACAAGTAATTCAGACTGTCTGGGGAGTTGGCTATAAGTTTGATGATTCTGAAATAGGAGCCTAGTTATGAAGTTAGTTTATCAGCAGATGCTGGCTTTTTTTTCAATTATTCTGTTATTACTGATTTTAATTGGAACTTTTTCCTTTCATCTTACTAAGGAATTGGTTTATCAAAATACGTGGAATCAACTCGAAGGCTATGCTTATAGTTTGAAAACAGAAGCAATGAGTATTGAACAGATGGCTAATGGCAAAACTGTTTTTGCCTTAGACACGCAGAAATTGCAGAATTATGAAATGTTATTACAAAACCAAGCAGTCCATTTTACAATTTATACCAGCCGTAAGCAGGTCCTTTATCCTGAAACTTTGGGTTTTCAATCATCTATTTCCAAAAAGGAATGGGCTAAATTAAAAAAAGGTGATATTTTACGTCGTAAAAATGATCTTAGCTGGTTGCGTAAATCAGGAAACTTGAAAAATAATGGTCGTCAGCAACAGAAAATGACGGATATTATGGCACCGTGTTTTGATAGTAAAGGAAATTTGGTAGCGGTAATCTCAGTTGGTGCCAAAGTTTCTAGTTTACAAGTCAGCTTTTCCAGAATTCAGCGAAGTTTGGTTATTATGTTGCTAATTGCTGCCGTAGTTGGAGCAATTTTTAGTTACTTTTTGGCTCATTATATAACTAAGCGAATTAGCCACTTGCAAAAAGCGACCCGACAAGTCGCTGCAGGTAACTTTGATGTTCAATTAACCAACAATCATCGTGATGAAATTGACGACTTAGCCAACGACTTCAATCAGATGGCTGCTTCATTAAGTAAATCAGAAGCTGAAATCAAGCGGCAAGAAGATCGCAGAAGACAATTTATGGCGGATGCTGCGCATGAGATGCGGACACCTTTAACTACAATTAATGGTTTACTGGAAGGACTCGCATATAATGCTATTCCTGAGGATAGTAAAGATAAAAGTATCGAATTAATGCGCAATGAAACTAAGCGTTTGATTCGCTTAGTGAATGAGAATCTTGATTATGAAAAAATTCGCAGTGGTCAAATCATTTTGAATCGTCGCAATTTCGAAGCAATGCATGTTTTAAAAAATATTAAAACACAATTGAACAAGAAAGCCGCTGCTGCTGGTGACCAACTCGAAATTGAAGGCCCTCAAGAACTTGAAGTTTATGCAGATTATGATCGTTTTGTGCAGGTTATTTTCAATATTACCCAAAATGCAATTCAGTTTACCAAAAATGGCAGCATTCGTATCTCAGTTGAACGTGGATTTCAAAGTAGCATTTTCCGAATCAGTGATACAGGTATTGGTATGTCTGAAGAACAATTAAAAAACATCTGGGAAAGATATTATAAAGCTGATGTTTCTCGGAAAAATACTAAATATGGTGAGTCTGGCTTGGGATTGGCAATAGTTCAGCAACTAATGGAATTGCATCATGGCAAGGTCGAAGTAATTAGTCACCCTGATCAAGGATCAACCTTTACTTTAATCTTTCCAGATAAGAAATAAAAACGATCTATGTTTTCATTTATTTATCACACCAAGTTTAAATTCCCAAATTGCATAATAAATAAAATTAATTCCAGTAAGAATTGGCTTATTCCTTTTTCCTACTGGAATTTTGTTTGCTTTTTAAGAGTGAAGTTAAGCATAAAAACGACAAAATCAACACTTGTTATTAATTCAAATATTAGGCAAGAACAAAAAAAGTTCTGCTATTAACTGATTTTCATCGATTAATAGCAGCACTTTTTTTAACTTAGTTTTGGAGTAGATTATTTATTTACTATTTGAGCTTGCACTACTAGAGCTGCTGTTGTTTTGTTCACTAGCTGTTGAATAAGCTTGAGCAACATTTTCACTGTTTTTATCAGTTGTTTTTAGTTCTGGTGCATCAGAAGTGTAATCGGAAACAGTCGTATGATTGCCATTTTCGGCCCATAAGCTAGTAGACTTGTTATTAAGCAACTTTTGTAATTGCAAAAGTTGTCCAAAGTCATTTTTATAATTATAATTTTTAGGGTTGACTGGTGTGAATCCCTTTGGCACGTAGTAACGCAACAAATTTTTATTATTTAACGAATCGGAAAGGGATAATTCAGTATTAACCTGTTGGTCAGCTTGTTTTACCTTCGCGGCTAATTTACTTGAAGGATGAGTGATTTCTTCGCCAGTTTGATTCTCGTATATTGCACCATCGACATAGGAATACTCTGGAGTAATAAAGTTACCATTGCGAAATGCCACTGTCTGATCATGTTTTTTTGAAAAAAGATCAGTTCCAAATTGAATATAGCGTTTGGAAGAAATACCTAATAAATGTAGTAAGGTTGGCAAAACATCAATTTCTCCTCCATAAGTTGTTTGCACACCACCAGTTTTTAAGCCCGGAATATGAATCATAAAAGGAACTCGTTGAAGTTGCATATTGTCGAAATCATTCCAAGTATCAGCTGACTTGCCGAGTAATGAGGCTAATTTTAAATTTCGTGAGTCAGAAATTCCATAATGATCACCATAAATTACCACAATTGACTTATCATATAAACCAGATTTTTTCAGATAATCGAAAAATTCCTTAACAGATTGATCTAAGTAATGGGCGGTAACAAAGTAATTATTGACCGATTCATCATCAGTATTAGCCGCAGGGAAACTAGTGTTTTTCTTGTCTAATGAATAAGGAAAATGGTTGGTAACAGTAATATATTTAACGTAAAAGGGTTGCTGCATTCTTTCCAAATACTTAATAGAGTCATGAAACAGTAATTTATCTTTTAGGCCATATTCGGTTAAATTGTTAGCATTTGTATTATAATAGCTGGCGTCAAAGAAATACTGATAACCCAAGTTTTTATATACATTGTCGCGATTCCAAAAAGAACCCTTATTCCCATGGAAAACCGCACTAGAATAGCCAGCACGTTGATTCAAGATAGCTGGCGCTCCTTCAAAAGTATTATCGGTTCCTAAAGCAGAAAAAAGTGATCCTTGTGGTAACCCATAGATGCTAGTTTCTAACATGTTTTCTGCATCGGAAGTTTTTCCTTGTCCGACTTGGTTGAAAAAGTTACTAAAACTGTAGGTTGATTTGCCATTATATAGACTATTTAAAAAAGGCGTAACTTCCTGACCATTCAGTTTGTAGTTAATTAGAAATTGTTGGAAGCTTTCCAAATGAATGACAATCACATTTTTTCCCTTAGCAAGTCCATAAGTGCTTGAATTAGGTGAAGCGTAATGCTTTTTTGTGAAGTTTAAAACTTTATTTAAGTCACTGCTAGTAGCTTCGCTACGAACTTGGTTATTTTTAGCAGTTTTGATCCCATCGTAAAAAGTAAAAGCATCTAAGCCTAGGTATTTAACCAAATAACTGCGATCGAAAGTTCGAGTTAGTAGCTGTGGCCGTTCGGCTTCGCCTAAAGTGATATTGAAAAAAATCAAAAAAATAGCAAAAGATGTCAGCGCAACCGCTTGACGTGATGGTATTGGTCGACGATCTAATTTAATGATTTTTGTCAAAAAGCCCAGCAAAATTACTAAGAAATCAACAAAAATTACAAAGTCTTGGGGTTTGAGCAAAGCTACTGAGCTAGTACTTAGTCCCTCAGAAACACTGGAATAGCCAAAAATAACATTAAAGGTCATAAAATCGGTAAATTCGCGATAATAAATAACGTTAAATAACAATAATGCTGTATTGGCTATGTAAATAATCATAATGGTTAGATATGCTGGAACTGTACGTTTAATATAAAGCGCAGCACCTAGCAGTAAAAGGGTAGTGGCTAACGGATTAAAAAATAAAATTGCATATTCAATGACACCGCTAACACCTAAGCGGAAATCGATTAAATAAACTGCAATCGTCTTTAACCAGAAAAGAAAAACTAGCAATCCGAAAAAGCCCCAACGTGTACTTAGCCACGTCTTGATTTTTTGCATTAAAATGACCCATCCCTTCTGGATTAACTAAGACTTAATTTTAAACCATTGATTAAAACCAAGTCAATTTGTTGAACAGATTTAACAAAGAATTATGAATTCTTACTTTGTTGGTTTGGAAGGCTATGTTCCGATAAAAAAACATCCCTACGCAAAGCATAAGGATGTTAGTGGTAAGGTGCGGCAACCTTCGGAACGCAAATGCGCCGATCGCTTACCCTTACCGTGGTTTGGCACCATTGATAGTATCACACGATAAAAGGTCAAAAGTCAAGCTAATTGTAATTTATTTTTAAGATTAAGAAAGTAAAAAAAACAGTCGGAGTAACTTTCGATAAAAACATTCGAAACAATTTACTTAGAAAAACTTGCTAAAGTTGATTAAGCGCTGTATACTGACGTTAATTTAAATGAGGGGGAGTTAGCAGTGAAAATAAGAATTTAGGAAATTGCAACTAGATAGTACCCGTTAAAAACGGGATTATTTTGTGCGGTCCTAAATTTTTTCACTGTTTCTTCCCGCCTAAAGACGAGACTGGATTCTGCCGGTCTTTTTGTGTAGAAAAAAGTTAAACAGTTAAATATTTAGGACCGTAACAGGAGGCAGGTTATGTTACGGTTTTTAATATCTGATAAAAAAGAATTTTTCAGAATGCTATTAGTGAGGCTAGTTACACAGACGATGTATGTTTGCTGGGCATTTGTTTTTCAGTTGATTATTAATGTTGCTCAGGGCAAACAACATTTTGATTTATTTTTGCTAGGCAGTGGAATTCTAGTTTTTATGATAATAATGGATAACATTGGCGGTTTAGATAACTATTTTGGGTTAATGCTTAAATTGCATACAGCGCAAAGATTACGAGCAGCCTTGATGGAACAAGCATATCATTTAACGTCCAAAAGTTATTCGCTTTCGGTGGGAGAACTAGTTGCCAAAGTCACTAAACAAACCGATAATGTGGTTGAAAACTATTATGGACAACTATTATTACTGGTGAGTTACAGCTTTCAAATTAGTTTAGCGATGATTGCTACTATATCACTTAACCCAGTGATTACTTTAGTTATAGTTCTTTTGAGTTTGCCAGCACTAGTTTTCCCATTTCTTTTAAAGAAAAAGTTAACTACCTCTTCTTCCGCTGTTGTTAAACAAATTGATCGTTATACTTCACGAGTAACTGATTTATTGAGTGGCTTACCGATTTTAAAATTTGCTTTAGCTGGTCGAGCAGCGATTAAACAACACCAGCTTAGTAATCAAAAATTATTGGCAAAACAGCAAGTTAATGCTCGCTGGTCAAGCTTTAGTCTTGGAGTTTCAATGCTGTTGAGTGATCTAACCTATATTTCAACTTGGATTTTAGGAGCAATCATGGTGCAACAAGGAAGAATGAACTTAGGACAAATGGTGGTTTTCAGCACACTTAGTGGTTATTTAAGTTATCCGTTGCTTGAAATTACACGAATTATTCCCTTAATTATTAGTGGACATCAAGCGGCCGTTAAACTTGTTGAATTTCTTCAAGCCGATGCTTCAATTGGAACGGTACCATTGCTGCTGACAGATCAATTTTTACCAAATAAGGTATTTAAGTTGCAATCAGCAAGCTATGAAGTAAAACAACAATCAATTTTAAAAAAGATAAATTTGGAATTGAAATTAAACAAGAAATATTTGTTAGTTGGGGCAAGCGGAAGTGGCAAAACAACACTGACAAAATTATTACTTGGCGAAATTGCTCCTTGTTCTGGTTCTGTAGATTTGAATCGACAACCGGTAAATAAATTAGCTCGAAAAGATATTTATCAACAAATTGGTTTGTTGCTGCAACGTGGACATGTCTTTTCAGGGACAGTTCGCGAAAATTTAAATCTGTTTGAAGATCGGTTTTCGAATAGCGAGCTTGAGCAAGCTATGGGGCACGCTGGATTAGCCGAATGGTTGCAGCAGCATTCTTTGGAAACAATGGTTAGTGATCAGAGTTCATTATTGTCAGGAGGGGAACGTCAACGGCTGGCTTTGGCCCGACTTTTTTTGCGTAATTATCAATTTTATATTTTTGATGAATTGACTACCGGTTTAGACCCGCGGATTGCGGCATCTTTATTGCATGATCTTTTTTCAATGAAAATGGGCTTTTTGTTGATTACACATAGTTTTAATTTAGAAGCATTTCAAAAAGCGGATCAAATTATTGTTCTTCAACATGGGAGAATAAGTGCTCAAGGAAATTATCAAGATGAAAAAATTAAATTAGAGTTAGCAAAATTAAATTTTTAAAAGTAAACGGTGGCTATTTTTCAAAAAAATAATTTTAGTGGCTTAAAAAATTCTAGACAGTTGAAACAAGATTCTTATTTTGTCTCAACTGTTTTTATTAATTTCTGCTTAAAAAAAATAAATTAACACCATCTTAACAAAGATTTTGTTATAGTCAATTGCGAACTAGTGGAAGAGGGCGGGAAAAGTGACAAAACAATTTGAGAAAGCAACTGAGCGTACAAAACAATTTTTGGTTTGTATTTCAGGATCAAAAAGCAATCAGAAGGTTATTCAAACAGCCGCCAAACTAGCCGAAAACCAAGCAACAGATTTGGTAGGAATTTATATTAGTCAAACTTTGACAGAACTAGATGATCAGCAATTAACTCAAAATTTTAATTTAGCTGCCAGCTTAGGCATAAAAGTTACAACGCTTTATGGAACTGCGAGGGCGCGATTGATTGCAGAGTATGCTAAGGAAAAAGGAATAACTAAAATCATTTTAGGCAGTAATCATCAGTCAATCTGGTTTAGACTTGGCAAAAACGATTTGCTCAAACAACTCAATCAGTTAGTTCCAGAAGCTGATCAAATAGTTGTTTTCAATCGTAATCAGTCAACGATTTCATCAAATAAGCAGCACCGTTTAAAAATTGCTGAGATTGTCAAACAAAACTTTAATTGGAAACAGTTACTACAAACAGTAGGAATTTTAATTGTGACGACTGGATTAGGACTATTCCTAAAATTCTTGGGCTTTGATGCATTAGATGTAGTTTTGATTTATATTTTAGGCGTGATGTTTACTGCAATGGTGACGCATCAGCGTAGTTACGCCTTATTATATTCATTATTGATTCCGTTTGTTTATGATTTTTTCTTTACGGTTCCCTTGGGTTCATTTCGCAGCAACCCAAACAATATTTTTACTTTCCTAATCTTGTTAATTGTCGCTGTTCTTAGCAGTTCTTGGACGACGAAAATTCAAACTCAAGCAGAGTTAGATGCGCGACGGGCACACCGAACGGAAATCTTGTTACAAACTAATCGCCTACTCCAACAATGCGAAGAGGTAATGGAGATATTGCAAGTAACGGGTCGACAGTTAAACCAATTACTGAACTGTAATCTATTTATTTTTCGCTCGGCAACAGAAACAGCACCATTAAAGTTTGGCGGAAATATTGCAGCTGACTTTTTACAAATTCAACAATTAAAGGAACAAAAAGCTTTAAAATGGGCATTTGAGAATCATGCGCGTGCAGGTTGGGGAACTAAGATTGAAGCGCACAGTGATTTCATTTATTTACCGTTAAAAAATCAACGGCAGACGATTGCCGTGATTGCAATTGCTGTAAAAAGACGTAGCTTTAATGATATGCTAGCCTTTAACCTGGCAGTTTCGATTTGTGAAGAGTCCGAACAAGCGATTCAACGCAACTTGAATTTGCAAAGACAAACAAAGATTGAAGCTCAAGTTAAGCAAGAAAAATTGCGATCAGATCTTTTGCGGGGGATTTCCCACGACTTGCGGACACCATTAACTGCAATTTATGGGAATGCTGATGTTTTGCTGCAGGCAGAGTATTCTCTGACAAGTGACCAACGGCAGGAACTTTATCGTTCAATCAATCATGATGCGGCTTGGTTGATTGATTTAGTTGAGAACTTATTAGCGATGACTAAAGTTGACAGTGGCGAACTTCAAGCTAAAAAGAGTCCGGAATTGTTAGCTGATATTTTTGAAGCGGCTCTCAGCCACAGTGTTTCAAAAACAGAAGAACGAAAAATCCAGACAAATTTGGTAGACCCTAGTTTGTTAGTGGCAACGGATGGGCAGCTAATCGTTCAAGTTTTAGTTAATTTGTTAAATAATGCGATGAAATACACTCCCCCAACAGCTAAAATCTATTTAAATGCAATTCAGCTTAATCAGCAATTTGCAAAAATCACAGTTTATAATAATGGACCACATCTTGAAAATCGACAATTAAAACAAATTTTTACGTTATTTTACAGTCAGTCCAATGCTTATTCTGGTCGCAAAGGGCTTGGAATTGGGCTAGCACTTTGTCAAGCAATTATAACAATCTGTGGTGGTGAAATTGGAGCGGAAAATGTTCAGCCGCAAGGGGTTAAATTCTGGTTTACGTTACCATTATGGAGGGAAAGAAATGAGTAAAACACGAATTTTATTAGTCGAAGATGACCAAGAGGTTGGTCGCTTGATAACGATGACATTGAAAGCAAATCAATATCAATTTGAGTGGGCTAGGGATGGACAAACAGCATTGGCGAGTCAACGCTTGTTTCAACCAGCTGTGATTTTACTCGATCTGGGTCTGCCAGACATAGATGGGGTATTAGTAATTGAAAAAATTCGTCAAAATCAATTAACACCAATTATTGTAATTTCGGCTCGCAGTGATGAAACAGATAAAATCACTGCTTTAGATAAGGGAGCAGATGATTATCTGATCAAACCATTTTCAATTAATGAAATGTTGGCACGGATTAGAGTTGCTTTAAGACGGAAGGCCTATTTGGAAAATACGCATGATGAGCAGCGTATTTATCAAAATGGTCCCTTAAAAATTGACTTTTTCAGTCAAACGGCTTACTTAGACCAACAACCGCTTAATTTAACTGAAACGACGTATAATTTACTGTGTCTGCTGGCCGATAACACAGCCAAAGTATTAACACATGGTTTTTTAATGCGAACTCTGTGGCCTGATAAACCGCTGAATGATACCACTTCTCTTCGCGTGGCAATTGCTGCTTTGCGAAAAGAACTTGAACCAGAACGCGAATCGCTTAAATTTATTAAAACTCACATTGGTGTTGGATATAGTTTTATTCAAAATTAATTACAGCAAAGTGAAGTGATTAGACATGAAAAATCGTTATTATGTATACTTACTGGTGCTGGTGCTTTTAACTTTTTTGGAGTATAAAGCAATCATTTCTGGACCAGAATGGTTGTTGCTTTGTCTGCTTTTAGTGATAATTGGTTTTGTATTACGTTATTTTGAATAATTTTAAGTACGAGAGAATAGAGAGTGATGAAAATGGGGAAAAAAGGGCGTCTGTCATTAATTGGGTGCTTAATAACTTTAGGGGTAGTCTACGGTGATATTGGAACCTCACCGTTATATGTAATGAGTGCGTTATTAAATGATCTAGGAAAGCAGCATTTAACAACAGAATATATTTTAGGTTGTCTGTCATTAATTTTTTGGACATTAATGCTGATTACCACGATTAAGTATGTCTTAATTGCGATGAGTGCGTCCAACAAAGGTGAAGGAGGAATTTTTGCACTTTACGCTTTAGTTCGAAAAAATGCCAAATGGCTTTTGTTGCCAGCGTTGATCGGCGGTGCAGCCTTATTAGCAGACGGAACCTTAACTCCAGCTGTAACTGTTACTAGTGCACTGGAAGGACTGAAAGGATTGGCCATCCATGGACAGGTTTTTGTAAATGATCAAACTGATGTTGTTATTGGTACAATTATTATTTTAGCTGTTTTATTTATTGTTCAGAATTTTGGTACAGCATCAATTGGCAAAGCTTTTGGACCAATTATGGTTTTGTGGTTTGGATTTTTAGCATTTTTTGGAATAGTCAATCTGAGCTCGAATTGGGGTGTGTTGCGGGCTTTATCACCAGTTTATGGGATTCAACTATTGTTTTCATCGGCTAATCCAATGGGTATTTTTATTTTAGGCAGTATTTTTCTGGCTACTACGGGAGCGGAAGCACTTTATTCAGATATGGGACATGTTGGTCGGATAAACATTTATGCAACTTGGCCATTAGTGTATCTTGCTTTAATTTTGAATTATTTCGGTCAAGGAGCATGGATTTTAAAGCACGCTGCTAATCAGCAATTAATGACTAATCCTTTTTATCAAATGCTACCAAATGAGTTTCGCTTACCAGGAATTATTTTGGCGACTTTAGCCGCAATTATTGCATCCCAAGCTTTAATAACTGGTTCGTTCACTTTAGTTGAAGAAGCAATGGGGTTAAAATTATTACCCCATTTAAAAATTACTTATCCAAGTTTAGAGCGTGGTCAAGTCTATATTAACAAAATTAATTGGTTATTATGTGCTTGTACGTTATTAATTGTGTTGTATTTTCAATCCTCAGATCGCATGGAGGCTGCCTACGGTTTAGCAATTACATTAACAATGTTGATGACAACGTTATTACTTCACAATTATTTACAGCAAAAAATAAAATCTTTTGGGTCAAGTGTATTTTTAGTTATTTTTGGATTAATTGAAATTCTTTTTCTGTTGGCAAGTTTAACTAAGATTATGCGTGGTGGTTATATTACTTTGTTATTAACGCTATTGATTTTGACCGTGATGATTATCTGGTATTTTGGCAATCATATGCGTGATAATTTAATGGATGAATCGGAAAAGGTTTCACTATTTAAATACCGCAAACAATTGATTGAGCTATCCCAAGATACTAGCATTCCGCTTTTTATGAGTAATGTAGTTATGCTGGCAAAGGTTAAACCTGATTATAGTGTTAAGCGAGAAGTTTTGTACTCGATTTTGGATAAACAGCCAAAAAGAGCGAAAGTTTATTGGTTTGTGACAGTTAATACGACAGACGAACCAGATACTAGTTATTATACGGTTGATATGATGGGAACTCGAAATGTAGTTAATCTACAACTTTATTTAGGTTTTAAAACAAGTCATCAGATCAGCGGCTATTTGCGTCAAGTCGTTAACGATTTAATTAATAAAGGAGCAATTGATAAACAGCCGCAAAAATATACGACTTTAGCGGGTCGACAAATTGGTGATTTTTGTTTTATTATGATTCGTGAACTATTGTCAGTTGACACTGCTTTACCAGCTTGGAAACACTGGTTGATTTCAGCACGAATTTTTTTGCAAAATCATAGTACAACACCAATTCAGTGGTTTGGTTTACAATTTAGTGATGTTCGGACTGAACAGGTGCCATTATTTTTGAAGCGGCGCAAACTAAAAAAAGTTTATTTGAAGGAAATTAAGAATTCTACCAAGTAATAATACTATTAGTCAGGTGGAGATTTACATGTTTTTTAAAACGCGGGATCATATTAGATTATCTTATGATTTTTCAGGAACCGGTTTGGTAGTTGTTTTGTTACCAGGAATAAATGAAAATCGCCAAATTTGGTTTAAACAACTGATTTTTTTGAAACAACACCACTTCAGAGTTTTAACTCTTGATTTTCGTAATCAAGGAGAATCGCAACGAACTTATCGTGGACAGAGAGTTTTTCAGTTGGCGGCTGATTTGCAGGAATTACTGGATTATTTAAAAATCACTAAGATATTTTTAGTGGGACACTCAATGGGAGCGGCAGTTTCATTTGCTTATCTGGCACTATATGGTTCGGTTAATCTATTAGGTATAATTGATGTCGATCAATCACCTAAGATGATTAATGACCAGACTTGGCACTATGGGTTAAAGAATTTGACATGGGAAAGCTTTCCCGAACTATTAAAATTGCCTTTACCATCGCCAACCTGGCACGGAATTGAAGCAGATATCAAAGAAAAGATAACAGAAGTTAAAAAAAATAATTCGACTAATTCATCAGCCAATCAAGCATTATTGATTGATAATGCCTTTCAAGATTGGCGAGATGTTATTGTCGAATCAAAATGTCCTATTTATTTTATTACCGGTGCTTACTCACCTTACTTTGATTGTAATTTTGCTCCAGCAATTACTGCGATTGCTCCAATGACTGACTATATTAATATCTTAAACGCAGGACACCTCGTCATGGCTGAACAATCGGCAGTTTTTAATCAAGCATTGCTAAAAGGATTAACTTGGATCAGTGATCAACGGTAATCAGCTAATTTAACTAATACTAGCTTCTAATAAGATTCGGTTAGCGATTGCTTCGTCGATTACTAAATCAGTAATTAAGTGTCCTCGCAGGGCACCTAGGGCAGCCTTAGCTTTAAACTTACTTTTAACAATTGCTAGTCGATGTGGAACGGCTAGAATCGTATCAATGTCAGCTCCGAAAACAGTATCTGTTTCATTTGAAACTAAAAAGTTTCCTTGGATGTCATAAGGACGACCATATAAAATACCAGCTATTTTTTCCTGATCAACACCAGGGAAAATAGCTTTTTTATTTTGTTTCCAACAGGCTATTGAGTCAATTGAAGCTAATGTCCCAAGGCCGGTAAAAATTAAATCCATTCGAGAAGCGTAGATGAAAGTTTGCTTAAAAGCCGGTTCTTGGCGAAGCTCGTTTTTTAATCTTTTATTGATAATATACAATGGCGCAGCAAGGGTGGTGAACCCAGTACTGAATTTATTGGCGGCTTTTTCAACCATTCGCATTGAGCCAGCTTGCGAATGATATTTCATATTTTCTCCCATAAATTGAGTAAAAATTAAATCAGCTTGAATTTGATTTTTAAAATGATCGATTACGTTATAAACAGTTCCACCCCATGCGAGGCCAACAACTTTACTTTTCTTAATCAAAAGCTGTAACTGTTCAGCGGCATATTCAATAATTTTTTTCTGATCTTCTTCAGGATTGCTGGAATCTTTAATGATATAAATATTTTTAAGGCCAAATTTTTTTTGAAATTGCATTTCAAGAGCAAAGTTTCTTGACAGGGGAGAGTTGATGCTGACAGTTACCAATCCAGAGGAAATTGCCTCATCAAGTGATTTTTTGATTAGATAGCGACTTAAAGAATACTTTGTTGAGAGTTCAGAAATCGTTAAACGAGATAAGTAAAAATCTTGAGCAATTGCTGCAAGCTGTTCTTGGTATTTATAATTGTCATTTTGCATAATCAAGCCCCTTTCATACTGAATAAAGTATAGCATATCTGAAGAATTATTAGTTTTTTGTAATGTGCAATATTTGTGGATATAATTTATAAAATTAAAAATTATTAAAATCGTTTTTTAATTTTATAAAATTAATACGGATAATTTACAAAATTTAAAAATAGGTATATAGTGGATGTGTTAAGAAAGTTAAAACGCGTTTGACAAGACTAACAGCAAATTGTTCCTTAAAGAGAGGTTGTCAGCAAATGGCAGAAAATATCGAATTGCTCCATGAAAAACATACTGGTGTCTTAGAAGTAGAAGGAGTACTTCCGGTTGATAATCGAGAAGAATTAGGCGAAGCTTATACTCCTGGCGTAGCCAAATTGTCTAAGTTAATTGCTAAAAATCCTAGTTTAAAAGTTAAGTATACGGTTAGCGGTAAATTGGTTGCAGTCATAACCGATGGAACAGCGGTGTTAGGATTAGGAAATGTTGGCCCAGAAGCTGGGTTACCAGTCGTTGAAGGCAAGGCACTTCTTTATAAACAATTGGCTGGAGTGACCGCGCTACCACTTTGTCTTAATCAGGTAAAATCTTCAGAAATGGTGACGACAATTAAAAACATTTCCAAGTCTTTTTCTGGTATTCATTTGGAAGATATCGCGGCTCCGCGCTGTTTTGAAATTGAAGAACAATTAAAAAAACAATTAAATATTCCTGTATATCACGATGATCAAGAAGGAACAGCGATCGTTGTTTTGGCGGGTTTGTTTAATGCAGCAAAAGTTGTTAATAAGTCGTTAAAAGATTTAAAGATTTTGATTAATGGAGTTGGGGCTGCTGGTGTAGCAACGGCTAAGTTATTGCTGGATTGTGGTGTTAAAAAGTTAACTTTGGTTGATAAATATGGCTCAATTGATCCAATGGATGTTCGCTATAACACTTATCAACGTGATTTGGCAGCAAAGGTTCAACAAAAAGGCAGCTTAAAATTGAGTGAAGCAATTACCGATCAAGATGTCTTTATTGGCTTATCAGATGCTAATGTTTTAACAGCTGAAGATGTAAAAAAAATGGCCGCTGATCCAATTATTTTTGCTTTGGCAAATCCAGTCCCAGAAATTTTACCGGAAACTGCTTTAAACGCGGGAGCAAAAATTGTCGCAACTGGCTCAAGTCAATATCCTAATCAAATCAACAATATTTTAGTTTTTCCAGGTTTGTTCCGCGGCTTATTAGAGAGCCATTTAAATAATGTTGATTTTGCATTAGAAAAATTGGTTGCGCAGACCTTAGCTGATTTAGTACCTAAGCCAACTAATGATGATATTATTCCAGGTGTTTTTGATTTAGATGTAGCTAAAAAAGTATCAGATGCAGTTGCAAATTATAAGAGAGTTTAGTGGCTTAAGACAAAATAGTTGTCTCTAAAAAAACAATAAATTTTTATCTTGTGCCTCTAGGAGGTATCGAGAATGGGTGTTTTTGTTACTTCGATTCAAAGTGTGCTGGCTATCCTAATTATGATAGCAGTTGGTTATTTTACTCAAGGACTTAACTGGTTTGATGATAACTTTTCAGGGTCAATTTCAAAATTAATCATGAAAGTTGCTTTACCAGCTTCAATTTTCATGGCGATGATGCAGTTTTTTAAGCCGGATCAATTAGCTAAATTGTCAACTGGGTTAATTTATACAATTATTTCAATTTTAGTTGGTTATTTAGTTTCATGGTTAGAAATAAAAGCATTTAAAGTTCCTCGCGGTCGCCGTGGACTAATGATGACTGCAATTAACGGTGCTAATACAGTTTTTATTGGGATGCCATTGAATGTTGCTTTGTTTGGAGAAATTTCGGTCCCTTATTTGTTAGTATATTATATTGTTAATACGGTTATCATCTGGACATTAGGGATTTGGATTATTGCCGCAGATGATCCAACAGTTAATCAAAAAGATGGAAAAAAGGTTAATTTTGATTTAAACCACCTTATTCCGGCACCTTTATGGGGATTTATTGTGGCATTGCCTTTTGTATATATTCCATGGCTGAAAACACATTTATTAGTAAATTTTGTGTCGATGACTTTAACTGATGTTGGTGGTTTAGTAACACCACTTTCACTAATATATATTGGGATAATGTTGAAAAAATTTGGAATTTCAAGTATAAAGTTTGATTTCCACTTGATTTTAACATTAATTGGAAGATTTATTATTTCACCGATAATTATGGCCGTGATTGTTTTTGCAGGTTTAAAATTTGGAGTGCAAATGAATGGAATATTCCAAAAAACCTTGATAATTCAAGCAGCTACACCATCATTAGCAGTTTTGCCAATTTTAGCCAGTAACTATCATGGGGATGTTAAATTTGCAACTAATGTGGTAGTAGCAACTTCAGTTTTGTTCATTGTAGTTGTTCCTGTTATTATGGTAATTCAGAGTATTTAGATTGAGGTTGACGGAATGGCAAAAAAAACTAAAGAACTTAACTTAACTAATCCAGAAGATTTTAATTTATGGAAGAATTTTCTGCAACAGGCGGGAATAAAAAATTTTAGTACGGCAGAAGTTGACCAGGTCGATCTGACAATTGGTATTTTTGAAAATCAAAAGTTGCTGGCAACTGGTTCCTTAGCAGGTAATGTTTTGAAGTATATTGCTGTTTCGGCAGACTCAATTGGAACTGGATCAGAGTTTAATTCAATTGTTTCTGAATTAATTGGTCGTTTGGCACTGCAAGGAATTTTCCATGTTTTTGTTTTTACCAAGCCAAAATATGTTGCTAGTTTTCAGCATTTAGGTTTTAAATCACTAGCTATTTCTGCATATGGGGCAGTTTTAGAACGTGGGTTTCCAGACATCGCTACCTATTTAGCTGATATTAAGCAACCTGAAAAACCAGTAAAAAAAACTGCAGCTATTGTAATGAATGCCAATCCGTTTACCTTAGGACATAAATTTTTAGTTGAACAGGCGGCTCAGAAAAATGATTTAGTGTATGTTTTCGTAGTTGCCACAAATGCTGGTTTATTTAATGCAGCCGAAAGATTAAAACTGGTAAAACAAGGAACACAGCATTTGAAAAATGTTAAAGTTGTTAGTGGCGGTTCATATATGGTGAGTTATGCAACTTTTCCAGCATACTTTTTAGATTCATCTAATGATTTGATTGAATATCAGACCACCTTGGATGCTTTAATTTTTAAAAAATGGATTGCTCCATATTTAAAGATTACTACTCGTTATTTAGGCAGCGAACCTTTATCGCGAACGACTAACATTTATAATGAAACACTTGAAAAAATATTGGTGCCTGAAATTAAGGTAAATATTGTTTCTCGGCGTCAGTTATCAAACGGTGAAGTTATTTCAGCTTCAAAAGTTAGAAAAATGATTGCTGAAAATGATTTAAGTAACTTAAGCGAATTAGTACCAGAAACCACGCTCAGCTTCATTAGGGATAATTTAGCTGATTTAAAAAATCGAATTCAGAAAGGAATGAAAATTCGTGGAAATTAAAAAAACAGCTTTAGCTGGGACATTAGAATCTTCAGATATTCAAATTTTGATTACTAAGGGGACTAAGGGGATTGAAATTGAACTTGAATCTGATGTTAAGAAACAATTTGGTGATCAAATATGTCAAGTTATTAGTAAAACCTTAGCAGATTTTGGAATTTCACAGGCAAAGATTAAAGCAGTCGATAAAGGTGCATTGGATTGTGTAATTAAAGCGCGGACGATTGCTGCGGCTCAAAGGGCAATTGACAATTCTCAAGAGTTAGATTGGAAGGTGATTTAAGTGATACAGACGACTGACAATGAACGATTACGGCGAACAATGATGTTTGTTCCCGGAAATAATCCAGCAATGTTGAAGGATGCTGGAATTTATGGTGCAGATTCAATCATGTTTGATCTTGAAGACGCTGTTTCTTTAACAGAAAAAGATGCTGCCAGAATTTTAGTTTATGAGGCTTTAACGCATGTTGATTACGGTGAAGCGGAAAAAGTAGTTCGGATTAATGGTCTTGATACACCATTTTATCAAGCAGATATTAAAGCAATGGTTAAAGCTAAAGTTGATGTAATTCGTTTGCCAAAAGTTGAATCAGCTGAAATGATGAAGAAACTAGAAAGTTTAGTCACGGCTGCAGAAAATGAATTTGGAATTCCAGTAGGAACGATTCATTTAATGGCAGCGATTGAAAGTGCTAAGGGTGTGTTAAATGCCCCTGAGATTGCGGCTGCTTCTAAACGGATGATTGGAATTGCCCTATCGGCTGAAGATTATACGACCGACATGAAAACTCATCGTTATCCAGATGGAGCCGAACTTGAATTTGCTCGAAATATGGTTTTGCATGCAGCTCGGGCAGCTGGAATTGCAGCCTTTGACACTGTCTTCACTGATATGAATGACACTGAGGGCTTTTACCGTGAAACTAAGCATATTCATCAATTGGGCTTTGATGGGAAATCCTTGGTTAATCCACGACAAATTGCGATGGTTAATCAGGTTTACCAACCAACAGAAAAAGAAATTAAACAAGCTTTAGAAGTAATTAATGCAATTAAAGAAGCTAAAGTCAAAGGCTCAGGTGTTATCTCGCTTAATGGTCAAATGGTTGATCGCCCAGTAGCTTTACGAGCTCAACGAGTTATTAAGCTAGCCGAAGCTTCACATTTGCTTGATGAGGAGGGAAACTACATTGAAAAATAAGGTAAATCGTCAATTAGATGAAAAATTAATGGATCAGTTAAATTACCAGCCTTTTCAAGGAGCAGCTATCGGTCATCCGGTGAAACAACGGGTTGCACCAAAAGTCAGGGTTTCAACTGGTGAAGATAAGTTAGTGGATTCACTTGAAGATGTAGTTAAAAAAACGGTTAAAGACGGGATGACTATCTCATTTCATCATCATTTTCGTAATGGAGATTTTGTTTTCAATAAAGTAATGCGAATAATTATTGATTTAGGAATAAAAAATCTAACATTAGCCCCGTCTTCTTTAACCGGAGTGATGAATGAGTTAGTTATTGAAGGAATCAAAAAAGGAGCAATTACAAATATTACCAGCTCAGGGATGCGCGGATCCTTAGGGGACTTCATTTCTCACGGTAATTTAGAAAATCCAGTAATTTTCCGGTCTCATGGTGGTCGTGCTCGGGCAATTGAAAATGGAGAGATTAAGATTGATGTGGCTTTTTTAGGAGTGCCCAATGCGGATCGTTTAGGTAATGCCAATGGTCGGTTTGGTGATGCAGTCTTTGGATCATTAGGCTATGCTTTGATGGATGCTCAGTATGCTGACCAGGTAGTTTTAATTACCGATAATATCGTTCCTTATCCAAATACACCAGCTTCAATCAAACAAACACAAGTCGATTATGTGGTTAAAGTTGATAAAGTTGGTGATCCCGATAAGATTGGCTCGGGAGCTACTCGTTTTACTAAGGACCCGAAAGAATTAAGAATTGCTGAAATGGTGAATCGAGTGATTGTTAATTCACCTTATTTTAAAAATGATTTTTCATTTCAAACAGGTTCTGGCGGTGCGGCTCTGGCAGTAACTCGTTATTTACGACAATCAATGATTGACAATGGAATTAAAGCTTCTTTTGCCTTAGGTGGAATTACAAAACCAACCACTGATTTGTTGAAGGAAGGTTTAGTTCGGCGAGTAATGGATGTACAAGATTTTGATAAAGGTGCGGCAGATTCGATGCACTCTAATCCAAATCAGCAAGAAATCGATGCATCATGGTACGCAGATGCTGACAATAAAGGAGCAATGGTTGATCAATTAGACGTTGTGATTCTAAGTGCTTTGGAAATTGATACTAAATTCAACGTCAATGTCATGACTGGTTCAGATGGTGTGATTCGCGGTGCTGTTGGTGGGCATCAAGATGCAGCAACGGCCAAATTAACAATTATCTGTGCTCCTCTAGTTAGAGGAAGGATTGCAACTGTCACACCAGATGTTACGACTATTGTGACACCAGGTGAATCAGTTGACGTTTTAGTCACAGAAGTCGGCATTGCAATTAATCCTAAACGGACCGATTTAATTAAAATTTTAAGTCAAGTTCCCGGGCTGCCAATTTATACGATTGAAGAATTGCAACAATTGGCTCAAAAACAAGTTGGAACGCCTAAACCACTTGAATATCAAGATAAAGTAGTCGCTTTGATTGAATATCGTGATGGCAGTATTATTGATCAAGTTAAACAAATTAAAGATTAACTAAGCGGCTAGCGTAAGATAGGTTCATTTTACTAAAAAAATTGGGAATTAAAACGAAATAACCAATTTTTTTAGATACATATAACATATAAAATTCAGGAGGGCGCAAAATGTTATTTTCTAGTGGACAGTCGCAAACGATTAACGATGTATTACGGGATAAAGACCAACGAGTAGCCTTCCAGCGTCAACTTCTGCAGTTGTATCCTAAGTTTTCTTTAGTTGTAATTAAATTGAATATTCCTGGAGAAATTAAATATAATTCGGAAATTAATAAGTTGTTTACGGTTGGCTATAAGGCATTTAGATCGAACTTATCCAAAATAAATAGCACTGTTTATGATGAGTATATTTGGCGTCGACCAGTTGGAGTAACAGCTTTTTTAGTGATTGAAAATTCAGGATATGATTTGAAACAAATAGCAGTTGACTTTGAAGAAAATTATTCGTTGGGAAGATTATTTGATGTGGATGTTTTGACTCAAAAAGGTTCAATATCAAGAAAAGACATCGATTTGCCTGTCCGCCAGTGTCTCCTTTGCAATCGCCCAGCTAAAGAATGTGCCCGTTCACGCCATCATTCTGTGGCGGAACTACAGAAAATAATTGAGAAAAAGTGGCTTGATTTTCAAGAAACTAAAGCAGATTTACATGATTATCGAGAAAAAATAGTCAATTTTGCAGTGAAAAGTTTATTATACGAAGTAACCGTCACACCTAAACCTGGGTTGGTTGATCCGAGTAATCACGATTCACATCCGGATATGAATGCCTTTATGTTTATTGATAGCTCACTGAGTTTGAAAAACTATTTTGATGCTTGTTTTGATGCCGGTTGGAGTTTTGAATCAAACGCTTATCAACAACTTTTGACTAAAATTCGTCCCCTGGGCATGGCAGCAGAGAAAAAGATGTTTGCTGCAACGAGCGGAGTTAATACGCATAAAGGAGCAATTTTTTCTCTAGGGATTATTGTGACTGCAACAGCTAATGCAAGCCAGCAGCGGTATTTTCCTACTGTTGATGAGGTCTTGACAATTGTTAAGGCAATGTGTTCACAGTTGGTTGAAAAGGATTTTGCTAAACTCACTCAAAAAACGGCGGAAAATTTAACCGCCGGACAAAAGCAATATCTGAAATATGGTTTAACCGGAATCCGTGGCGAGGTTCAAGCTGGTTTTCCAACAATTATCAACTGGGGGTTGCCGTATTTAAAAAGAACAAATTCGGCTGCTGAGGAACTAAATCAACGGTTACTAAATACATTGTTACAGCTAGCTATGCATACGGCTGACAGTAATTTAATTAAACGTGCTCATCATAATCAAAAAATTATTGAGACCACTCGACAACAAATTAGCAATTATTTTAGTTTGGGAGCGCAAAAAACGGGGAAAGGGCGAGCTGCTTATAGGCAAACTCAAGAATACTTCAAGCAAAATAATTTGAGCTTGGGAGGAACAGCTGATTTATTGATTATTACAATTTTCTTAGCTTTTTTGACTAATATTTTTTGAATTTACTGATCGACATTTAAAGTAATGTGTATTAATCTAAATTTATCGATTAAATATAAAAGAACGCAATGAGAAAGAAAAGTAGTTTTAACATTCAGCAACGAGCCTTGTTCGGTGAAAGAAGGCAGTCTAAGTTAAAAATGAAAATCACTTTCGAGTGCTGTGTCGAAGAGGCTTGGTAGACACACTGGGAACACCCATTATAGTGTTAGCGTATAATTTTACAATAGTAAGGTTGCACGTGAAAGACAGTTGCAGCGATGTGATTGTAAATTCCAAGGTGGTACAGTGCTGTTAAGCACCTTGTAGGAACTTTTAGTTCTTATAGGGGTGCTTTTCTTTTTGCAAAGACTTTGATGATATTTCCCGGGTAATATTGAAAAGGTTAATTATATTTGATTAAAAAATAATTTCAGGAGTCAGAATATGCAGAATTTAGGAGAAAAAAGATTAACCGCAAAAGGTTATTTTGTTATTAGCTCACTATTATTCGGATTATTTTTGGAGCTGGAAATTTAATATTTCCGTTGCATTTAGGACAACTGGCTGGTGCACATTGGTTGCCAGCAGCACTTGGCTTTCTAATCACCGGTGTTTTGTTGCCACTTTTCTCGGTTTTAGCAATTTCAATCACAAAATCAGAAGGCGTTTATGATATTGGTCGGCCGTTGGGAGCAGTCTTTGCTTTGGTATTTATGATTCTAATTCATGCTACAATTGGACCATTGTTTGGCACTCCGCGGACAGCAACAGTTTTGTTTACAGTTGGAATGGCACCTTTTCTCTCCAAGTCGTCAGAACATCTTGGTTTATTGATTTTTTCATTTGTTTTTTTTGCTCTGGCGTTTTGTCTTTCTTATCAAGAAAATAATTTGCTTAGAAATGTTGGCAAGGTTTTAAATCCGCTTTTTTGGGGACTGCTCTTTTTAGTTTTTTTAGTTGCTTTTAGCAATCCATTAGGACAAGTTGCGACTGCACCAGTAACTAAAGTGTACCTGACCAGTCCATTTACGAACGGCTTTTTGGAGGGCTACAATACGGATGGATGCTTTGGCTGGATTGGCGTTTGGGGTGACAGTCGTATCGGCTGTTCGTGAGATGGGCAAGAAAAAGTCTAGTTCTATTGCTTTAGCAACTGCTCGAGCAGGTTTTTTTTCAATGACAGCGATTGGGCTAATTTATGTCTTACTGATTTTAGTTGGTTCAATGTCGCTAGGAAAGTTTAAATTATCAGCAGATGGTGGAGTGGTTTTCACACAAATTGTAAATTTCTACGCCGGTCGTTTTGGGCAAGCTTTTCTAGCTTTTTTACTAACTTTAACCTGTTTAACGACAGCAGTTGGATTAGTTGCTGCTTTTGCCCAAGACTTTCACAAGCATTTTCCAAAAGTCAGTTACCATGCCTGGTTGGGACTTAGCTGTGGAGCTTCATTTTTAACGGCTAATTTTGGTTTAGATCAAATCATTGCTTGGTCGGTGCCCTTGTTGATGTTCCTTTATCCTTTAGCTATGGTATTAATTGTTTTATCAATTACTCACCATTTTTAAACGAGATCCTAAAGTTTATTTTTGGACGGTAATTTTCGCGATTGTGCCAGCTTTCTTTGATATGATAGCCGCTTTTCCAGCTGTGGTCAGTCAAAGTCATTTTGGTTTAGCAATTACCAATCTACAACATCAGTACTTACCACTGGCTAATGTGGGACTTGATTGGTTGGTTCCAGCATTAGTTGGGCTTGGAATAGGATTATGTTTAGTTGGGGTTAAAAGTTATTTTCTAGCTGGTTCAACACAGCAAACACGTTAACAAGTTGAAAAATGACGTAATCTTTTAAAGATTACGCCATTTTTTGTTTGAGGAGTAATAATTTTTCGATGAATTTTTTTTCGGATTCATCGGGTAAATAATTTTTTCGCGTAACAACGGAAATGTTGAATTTTTCTGGTAAAGCCGGGACAATTTTCGTTAATGAAAGTTGGTCGTGTTGGTTGACGGCATCACCTACTAACAGTCCAATTCCGGCATTTCTAGCAACTAGTTTCTTCAAAGTCGAGATGCTTTGAGTTTCAAAAACGACCTTAGGTTTGAAATGTGCTTGGTGAGAATAGAGTCGCAATAATTCTTCGTGGATAAATTTACCATTAAGCGAAATAAAAGATTCATTTTTAAGTTGCTGAAAATCAACAGTTGATTTAGTTGCTAACCAATGGTCAACTGCCGAGATAATGTAGAAATTTCGGCTACCAAGAAAATCAATCTTGATTCTGTCATTTTTAACAGGTAGCAGAGTTGCTAATAAAGCAATATCAATTTTACCACCTAGTAAATCGTTTAATAACTGTTGTGAGCCAGTTTCATCAATTTCTAGATTTTTCAACAAGCCAGTTTGAATAACCTCATTGACAATTTGGGGGAAATATAAACTGCCAATAATTGGTGGCAAACCAAAACGAATTTTATGATTAGCATATTGTTTAATTTCAATTTGTGCTAGGTTAGCATCTTGCAGCATTCGATTAGCATGGCGGTAGAGAATTTCGCCAGCAGGAGTAATCTGAATGATTCCTTTAGAACGATTTCGGAAAACTAAAGTGGCTTGTAAACTGGTCTCTAAACGTTTTATGGCTAAAGTAACCGTGGGTTGTTCAACGTTAAATGCTTTAGCGACTGCAGTAAAAGTTTTCAAGCGATATAAACTGCAAAAGTAGGCGAGATCGTGTAATTTAAGCATGTACTTAACCTCAATTATATGTGAATTTTATAACTTATTTTAGCATGCAACGAAAAAAAATAAAATAAATTTTATTCTGCTGCTAAATTTTTAGACTTGTTTTCTAAAGATACAAGCACGATAATCATTGATTTAAAGCTTTTTTCAATGATATTATAAAATAAATTAATAATCATGGTGGAATTTGACTATAATCTGCTTTTCAGCATATTATTTGATTGTAATTGATTGTGATTTTTTTAACAATAGTTTATTGGATAAGGATAACTTAGGAGGGCATGAAATGACAGCAAAAGATTTTCGCATTGAATCAGATACCTTGGGAGAAGTTAAGATTCCAGCAACTGCTTTATGGGGACCACAAACAGAGCGTAGCCGCAATAATTTTCCTACTGGAAATTATATGCCTTTGCCATTAATTAAGGCTTTATTGCAATTAAAAAAAGCTGCTGCCCAGGCGAACTTGGCTGAAGGCAATTTTGATCAAGTTAAAAGTGAATTAATTACTAAAGCAATTGATCAGTTATTGGCTTTATCAGACAACGAATTAAGGCAAGACTTTCCGTTAAAAGTTTATCAAACTGGTTCGGGTACACAAACGAATATGAATGTTAATGAAGTAGTTGCTAACAAGGCTGCTCAAATTAACAATCAAATTGAAATTTTGCCAAATGATGATGTTAATCGTGGACAAAGTTCAAATGACATTTTTCCAACAGCGATGAATATCACGGCCAGTGAAGCTGTAGCTGCTGTGAAAAAAGCAGCAGAACATTTGATTGCAGAATTAAAAGTTAAGCAGAATAAGTATTGGCGGACTGTCAAAATTGGTCGGACACATTTGCAGGATGCTACACCATTAACATTTGGTCAAGAAGTTAGCGGTTGGGTCAGCATGTTGGAACATGATTTACAATATTTAGAGCAGTTGGAAGGAACTTTGTTCGAATTGGCCATGGGTGGCACTGCGGTTGGCACTGGATTAAATGCTGCCCCGCATTTTGCTGATGATATTGCAGAGAAGATGAGTCAGGTTTATGGAATGCAATTTACAGCTAAGACAAATAAATTTGCTGGTTTAGCAGCTCATTCAGGTTTGAATGTTGTTCATGGTGCGTTTAAAACCTTAGCAGCTGATTTGATGAAAATTGCCAATGACGTTCGTTTCTTAGCGAGTGGTCCACGAGCGGGTTATGATGAATTAAATATTCCAGCCAATGAACCAGGCTCATCAATTATGCCCGGAAAAGTCAATCCGACCCAAGCCGAAGCAATTACTATGGCAGCAGTTCGGGTAATGGGAAATGATGTTGTTGTTGACTTGGCCTCTTCCCAAGGAAATTTTGAAATGAATGTTTACAAACCAGTTCTAATTGATGCTTTCTTGGAATCAGCTGATTTGTTAGCTGGAACGATGACAGGTTTTGCAGATAAAATGATTCATGGTTTAACTGTCAATGCTACACGCATGGAGGAACTGGTTGATAATTCCTTAATGACAGTTACAGCTTTGTCACCGCATATTGGTTATCATGATAGCGCCAAAATTGCTCAGTCAGCTGATCAGGCTGGAACTACTTTAAAAGAAGCAGCAATCAAATCAGGGAAAGTTACTGCTGACCAGTTCGATGAATGGGTTGATCCTTTAAAAATGACTAATATTGACTAAATGGACTTCAATAGTAAGGAGAATTACGCGATGACTAAAAAATTTATTTTTCAGCCGACTTCATTGAAAGAATTAGCAGATCAATATGATCTATTAGTAATTGGTTCTGGTGGAACAGGTCTAACCGCAGCTTTGCAAGCTAAAGAACTTGGAGCAAAAGTTGCAATTTTAGAAAAAATGGCTAAAATCGGCGGCAACACAACTCGAGCTTCTTCAGGAATGAATGCAGCTGAAACTAATGCACAATTACAGCATGGAATTATTGACAGTTATCAGGAATTTTATCAAGATACTTACCGTGGTGGTGGTAGATTAAGCAATCCGGAATTATTACAGTATTTTACTTCGCATGCCGCTTTATCAATTAATTGGTTGGCAACAGAAGGGATCGTACTGGATGATTTAACAATTACCGGTGGAATGAAATTGAAACGAACTCATCGTCCAAGCAGTATGGCACCAATTGGTGGTTTCTTGGTCACTGGCTTATTGAAGAAAGTTGCTGAACAGCAGATTCCATTATTCACTAATGTCCATGTTGATCAGTTACTACAAGCAGCTGATACAACAGTCAAGGGAGCACTGGTTACGTTACCAGATGGTTCCAAAAAGAAGTTGACTGCTTCAGCGGTAATTTTAGCAACTGGTGGTTTTGGCGCTAGTCATAAATTATTGCAAAAATTTCGACCAGATTTGGCTGACTATCAAACAACTAATCAACCTGGAGCAACTGGTGATGGTATTTTATTAGCACAAGCAGCGGGAAGTGGGCTGGTTGATATGGATCAAGTTCAAGTCCATCCTACCGTTCAGCAGGATACAGATCATGCTTACTTAATTGGCGAAGCAGTTCGTGGTGAGGGAGCTATTTTAGTTACAGCTAACGGGCAGCGGTTTGTTAATGAATTGGATACTCGAAAAAATGTGACAGAAGCAATTAATCAATTACCGACCAAAAGTGCGTATTTAATTTTAGATTCAAGAATTCGTGAGCATGTTAAAGCGGTAGATTTTTATGATCAGATTGGTTTGGTAAAGCATGGTGAAACATTAGCTGAATTAGCATCGGAAATTGAAGTCCCGGCTGAAAAATTAGCAGCGACAATCGCGACTTGGAATCAACAAGTTGCTCAACAACATGATGACGACTTTGAGCGTTCAACAGGAATGGATCGTGATATTTCGGTCGGACCATTTCTGGCAATTCATATCGCCCCAGCGGTTCACTATACCATGGGGGGAGTAAGAATTAATGCAAAAGCTCAAGTTTTAAAAGAAAATGGTACGCCATTGAAAGGGTTATTTGCTGGTGGTGAAGTAGCAGGTGGACTGCATGGAAATAATCGAATTGGTGGTAACTCAATTGCTGAAACAGTTATTTTTGGTCGCCAGGCAGGTTTGCAAGCTTGCAAGTATTTAACGAAAATTAAGTCAGAAATCTCTTGATTTGAATTAGGTAGTTAAATGATAAGGACTTTTTACACTTCTTTTCGACAATCCTGATCAAAAACTACGATTTGGGTACAGTTGATGAATTGAGAAGTAAAGCAGTATAGCTTTGGTATAACTATTCAGTCCGTCTGGAAACAACAGACTCTAAGGGTTTGTTAATTAGCACATAAGATATGTTTGGGAGCAGACGCTGCAATTTAAGCAAATTGTGGTCGCTGCACTTTCAGTTGAATTTACACAAATTTTTGACTTCAGTCGGAAGTGGTTGACAAGCGTACTGAATAGCTTGGAGGGGAGCAAAAAATGCTTAAAAAAATTAATTATCGGAAATTCTTATGGCCGGTTGTTATTGGTTTGGTTCTTTGGTTTTTAGCTCCATTGCGACCAGCTGCACTTTCAATTGCAGCTTGGCGGATGTTTGCAATTTTTGTGGCAACCATTACCGATTGGAGCCGTTGCAATTATTGGTTTTGTAGCTGCTACCTTGACGGGGATAGTCGATATCAATACTGCAGTAGCTGGTTTTGGAAATAGTAGTATTTGGTTAATCGCGATGGCTTTCTTTATTTCACGTGGCTTTATCAAAACGGGACTTGGTCGACGAATAGCCTTGAAGTTTGTACAACTTTTTGGAAAACGAACTTTAACCTTGGCATATTCAATCATTGGGGTTGATTTGGTTTTGGCTCCAGCAACTCCTAGTAATACTGCACGAGCTGGTGGAGTAATTTATCCGATTATTCAGTCATTGGCGCAGACTTTTGATTCAGATCCTAAAAAAGGAACTGAACGTAAAATCGGTTCTTTTCTAGTGTTTTCAGAGTTTCATGGAGATGCAATTACTTCAGCAATGTTTTTAACAGCGATGGCAGCTAACCCTTTAGCGCAAACTTTTGCGGCGGCTAAACAGATTGATCTTAGTTGGATGACGTGGTTTTTAGCTGCTTTGGTGCCTGGAATTATTTCTTTGATTTTAATTCCTTTGATAATCTATAAAATGTACCCACCTGAAATCAAGGAAACACCCAATGCAAAAAAGTGGGCTGATCAAGAATTACAACAAATGGGAAGAGTTTCGACGGCTGAAAAAATTATGAGTTTGATTTTTTTGATTGCTTTATTGTTATGGGTTACTGGAACAGTTACTGGAATTGATGCGACATTAACCGCTTTTATCGCTTTAGGTTTACTGTTATTAACCGGTGTCTTGGAGTGGCAGGATGTTTTACATGAAACCGGTGCATGGAATACACTGACTTGGTTTTCTGTTTTGGTAATGATGGCAACCGAGCTAAATAAATTGGGCTTTATTCCATGGCTGAGCAAGACAATTGCAGGTGAGCTGAAAGGCTTTAGTTGGTTTGTCGTATTAGTAATTTTGATTATCACTTATTTTTACAGTCATTATTTGTTTGCTAGTTCAACTGCGCATGTTAGTGCAATGTATGCAGCAATGCTGGGAGTTGCCTTAGCGGCTGGTGTTCCAGGAACTTTGGCGGCATTAATGCTAGGATTTTTTGGCAATCTTTTTGCCTCGACTACGCATTATTCATCTGGACCAGCACCGATTTATTTCGGATCTGGTTATGTTAAACAAACAGATTGGTGGCGGATGAACTTTATTTTAGGTTTAGTTTATATTGTCCTTTGGTTATCTATCGGAACTATTTGGACCAAAATTTTAGGCATTTGGTAAAAATATTAACAATAAAAAGAGTACGAGGTGAAATCCTCGTACTCTTTTTAGCTCCCAATACTAAAATATACGGTCAAAGATAACCATAAGCTAGACAAAATATTAACCTCGGATTATCAGGCCTTCAAGGATAAGATTTGCTATTTAATCGTTTAAAAAAGTTTAGCTGTGATGATTACTGACAACTACTTTACCAATCATTTGATTGCTTTCAACTAATTGATGAGCTTTTTTAAGATTGGTTACATTAATGGGCGAAAGTTCTGTGGTTAGTGTGCTTTGCAGTTTCTTTTGATCTAGCAAGTTTGCTATTTTTTCTAAAATTTGATGTTGACTGATTAAATCAGCTGTTTGGTAGTAGGATTTGCTGAACATCCATTCCCACGCAAATTTTACTCGTTTACGCGTTATTTTTTTTAAATCAACTGGCTGACGGTTCTCAGTAATTGAAACAATTTTTCCACCGGGTTTGATTAAATCAGCCATTTCATTCCAATGGCCATCAAGGTCGTTGAGTTCTAAAATATAGTCAACTGTCGCAAATCCTAATTTTTGGACTTCTTTAACCAAATTATTACGGTGATTGACGGTTAAATCAGCTCCGTGACGCAATGTCCAGTCAATACTTTCTGACCTTGAAGCACTCGCAATTACAGTTAATCCACTTTGATGAGCTAATTGAGTAGCGATCGACCCGACACCACCGGCACCATTGATAATTAAAATTACAGCTGCTTGATTGGTTGATTTTTGCGGCTGAATTTCTAACTGTTCAAAAAGGGCTTCCCAGTCAGTTAAAGCAGTCAGCGGCATTGCGGCTGCTTGAGCATCAGTTAACTTTTTAGGGGCATGAGCAGCAATTCGTTCATCGACTAGTTGATACTGGCTATTGGATCCCGGTCGTTTAAAAGAACCGGCATAAAAAACCCGGTCACCAGTTTGAAACAAACTAACAGCAGAACCAATGCTTTTAACAATACCAACTGCATCCCAGCCGAGAATTTTTGGCTTTTTTAAAGCTTGACTATGGCTTTTACGAACTCCAACATCAACGGGATTGACCGAAACTGCGGAAACTTCAACCAGTAAATCGTGTTTTGCAGGAACTGGGATGGAACTTTCAAAAGAAAATAGACTATTTGTGGCATTAATTGGTAAAGATTTTTGAAATCCAATTGCTTGCATTTTTTTCAAGAAAATCGCTCCTTTTTGTTTCTCTACTGTTTCAATGATAAAATTATTTCTAGTGAATACAATCGTGAAATTAATGTAACTAGTAACAAAATTTTCCGTTTGGATGAGGTGAAAATTAATGAAGCGTCAAGTTTTTGATTGTCAGCCTGGTTGTCCGGTTGAAAGTACTTTGCAGATTATTTCCGGCAAATGGAAGAGTGTTATCTTATACCATCTGTTGCAAGAAAAAGTTTGTCACTTTGGCAGTCTGCAGCGTCAGCTAGTAAACTGTTCTCGACGAATGTTGGCATTGCAGTTGAAGGAATTAGAACAAGATCAAATTATTGAAAAAATAACTTATCAAGATCAACCATTTAAAACTGAGTATCGTTTAACTCTCCAAGGACAAACCTTGAAACCGGTTATTTTGGCAATGGCAGTTTGGGGTGAAAAATACAATCGGCTGCAAAAAAATAAGTGATAGTGATCAGCATAATTGACTAAGTTTAAATTGTAAGGTGATATTTTGAAGAAAAATTTGCATTATCAAGAAAAAAAATTATCACGGTTAAGCACAGCTCAAATTAGCTATTTACTTGACCAGTTTGAAACAGCCTTTGTTTTTTTTGATTGGGAAAATCAAACCTTAAAATTATGTCTGGGTGTCGCTGCTGAGTGTTTTCCAGCTAAAGAAACCAAGCAAAACCAGTTTTTAACGGTTAAAAACTGGTATCAAACCTTAAAAACTGACTGGAATACAACCATTACTACTGCGGCACCACTAATTGCTGGTAGTTTTTTATTTGATCCATTGAAAAAAACCACTGCTTGGGCAGGCTTAGCAGCTGGGTATTTCTTTTTACCACGATTAATGATTTCGCAAAATTCAACGCAGACAATTGCAATTAGTTGTGCGTCCACTGTAAAAAATGGTAGTCGCCAGTTATCACGTTTGCAGGCTTGTTTAGCTGCTGCTAAGAAAACAACTGGCAGGGCTCAAATTCAACAAGTATCTGAAGTACAAGTTGCTTCTTGGCAGCAGACTGTTCAACAAGCGGTGGCGGCAATTCAAGCCCAACGGTTAGCCAAGGTAGTTTTAGCTCGTCAAGCTATGGTAACTTTAAATCAGTCCTTAACAGCCGGTGAGCTTTGGCAAAGATTAGCATTGATTAAGCAGCAGAATTACCAGTTTTTATTAAAATATCAGGATCAAATATTTATTAGTTTGACACCCGAAAAATTAGCTGAGTTTCAACCGCATCAACTACGTGTTGATGCTTTAGCAGGAACTACCGCTCGAGGAGATACACTCAATCAACAACAAGAATTAGGTGAACGATTACTGCAGAGTACAAAAAATCGAATCGAACATCAAATTGTGGTTGCAGAAATTACCCACCGACTGCAAGAGCTCGCATTAAAGATTGAACATCCGACCGAACCACAGTTGCTGGCTACTGGCAGTGTGCAGCATTTGTATACACCGATTACAGCTTACGGAGAAGTTGATCCTTGGCGGGTACTTGCCCAACTTCATCCAACTCCCGCGTTAGGTGGTCAACCACAGCAAGCAGCTTTAAAATTCATCCGCGATTTTGAAGGTTGGGATCGTGGCTTATTTGGCGGACCAACTGGTTGGCTTGATTTTACAGCCAAAGGCAAATTTACGGTTGCAATTCGTTCAGCTTTATTAACTGGGTTGCAGGCACATTTATTTGCTGGAGCAGGAATTGTAGCTGACTCAGATTATCAACAGGAAACAATTGAAACACATAATAAAATGCAGCCAATGCTAAAGTTACTGAAAGGCCGAAAGAAAAATGAACGAAAATGAAATGTTGCAAAAATATATTAGTTGTTTGTGGGAAGGTTTGCTGGCACAAAAAATTAAACGCGTTGTTTTGTCACCAGGATCGCGTTCAACGCCGCTGGCTTTAGCTGCAGCTCAATTAGCACAAGAAAAATTGATTGAACTGTATGTTGATGTAGATGAGCGGTCGGCAGCTTTTTTTGCCCTTGGCTTGATTAAAGCAAGTGCTGAGCCTGCTTTAATAATTTGCACTTCTGGGACGGCCGCCGCAAATTATTTTCCTGCCGTTTGTGAAGCTCAGCTTTCACATTTGCCTTTACTGGTTCTGACAACTGACCGCCCACCCGAATTACAAGATATTCAAGCTCCACAAACGATTGATCAACAAAAATTATATGGCAATCATGTTAAGCATTTCTGGCAGCTGCCTTTGCCGAGCAGCTCAACTAAGGAACGTCAATATTTGTGGCAGACAGTTCAAAGAAGTGTTGCCGTGGCTAAACAAGAACCTGCTGGACCCGTTCAATTAAACTTGCCGCTGCGCAAACCACTTGTACCGCAATTACCTTTTAAGTTGCCGGACAACCTACAGCCACTGAATTTTAAAGCTGTTTCTGCTCAATTAGATGCAACTCAAAAACAGCAGCTTAGTCGACAATTATCTGGTAAACGTGGTTTAATAATCGCTGGTCCACAATCTAAACGTGATTTGATTAGTAGTCAAAAAATATTAGAGTGGGCTCAAGCCAATAATTGGCCGATTATTGCTGATCCTTTAAGTAATCTAAGGTCAGCAGCTAACTCAAATTTAATTAGTACCGCTGATTTTTTGTGTCGTTTACCAACTATTAATATAGCTAAGTACCAACCAGAGGTCATTATTCAAACTGGCTCAACCTTAGTTTCGGCTGCAATTAGTAATTGGCTGAAACAGATTTCAGTTCCAACTTATTTTTTAGATCAACATCATAGCGGAGTTGAGGCTACTCTCCAGGCTAAGTATTATTTTCCGTTGTCTGCCACTGATTTTTTGAAAGATTTAACAATCCAGCCAGCACCATTAGATTGGTTGCAGCGTTGGCAACAAGTAGAACAATTAGTTACAGCTCAGCTGGATGATTATTTTTTACAGCAAACCAAATTAAGTGAAATCGCCGCTGTTTATTGGTTAGGAAAAGGTCTTCAGCCAGGCAATGCTTTTATTAGCAATTCGATGCCGATTCGCGATGTAGAGAACTTCTGGTTGCAACCGCAAGCCAAAATTTTTTGCAATCGTGGGGCAAACGGAATTGATGGTATCAATTCAACGGCCTTAGGGATGGCAGCTGAATATTCAAAGCAGCAAAATGTTTTGTTGACTGGCGATTTAGCCTTTTTTCATGATTTAACTGGTTTGCAGATGGCTAAGAATTATAAATTAAAATTACGAGTTATTATTAACAATAATAATGGTGGTGGAATCTTTTCGTTTTTACCACAGTCGGGCAAACCTGGATTTAATCAAGTCTTTGGTACACCACAGAATCTTGATTTGCAGCATTTAGCTGCTGCTTATCAGGCAGATTATCATTTGGCCGATACGCCGACTAACTTTCAAGAATTAATTAGTCAGCCAATACGCAAATTAGAATTGATCGAAATACGTTCAGATCGCACGGCTAATTTACTTGAACATCGGCAGTTGAATCGGCAAATTCAAACAGTTATTCAGGAAGAATTGATTTAATGAAAGTGAAAATTAAAGAAACCGAATATTATCTTGAACAAAAGCCGGGTACTAATCCGGGATGGTTGCTCCTGCATGGTTTTATGGGAAGTCATGCGGATTTTTCAAAAATCATGTCTGATCTACCCGCGACAGTGACCGCTCCGGATTTACTGGGACATGGACAAACGATCAGCGCTTGTTCAGATCCTGATTTTTCAATTGAGCAACAGGCAGATCAGTTAGCTTTGTTGATCTGCCAGTATCTAAAGCCGCCATTAATTGTTTGGGGATATTCAATGGGCGGTCGAGTGGCCTTGGCTTTGTCATTAAGACATCCCCAATTAGTTAAATATCTAATTTTAGAAAGCAGTACTGCCGGAATTGCTAATGATAAGCAGCGAAAAGCACGACAGCAGCATGACATCCAATTAGCAGGTCAACTGCGAGATCAGGGGTTAACGACCTTTGTTGATCGTTGGGAACAACTGCCTTTGTTTGCAACGCAACAAAAATTACCGTCTTTTCAGCGAAATTTTATTCGCCAACAGCGATTAAACCAAAAAAAACAGGGGTTAGCCCGAAGTTTAGCAGCAATGGGAACTGGACAAATGCCGAATTATTGGCCAGCTTTAGCTAAACTGCAAATACCCGTATTACTTTTAGCCGGCGAACAGGATTTGAAATTTCAGCGCATAACAGCTAAAATGGCAACGCGTTTACCTCATTCACAGCGTTTCGTAGTTCCAGCGGCTGGTCATAATATCCATTTAGAAAATTGGACAAGTCTGTTTCAAATTTTTAAACAGGAGAGATTAATATGAAAGTTGTCAGATTAGCTTTTTTGCCAGTTAAATTAATATTAAAACATCCATTTGCTACTAGCCATGGTGCAACGACAACTCGCTGGGTGACGATCATCGAAGTCGTAGATCAGACTGGCTATCGAGGATATGGTGAACTTGAAGCTTTTGACGAACCAACATATCTGCCAGAGTCGCAAATCACGGCGCGGTGGGTCATCCAATCACAAATAGTTCCACGATTGCAAACTGCAGATTTAAAATGCCCACAAGATTTTGTTGAGCTGATGGCTGATCTTCAAGGTAATCAGACTGCTAAAGCAGCAGTTGAAATGGCAATTTGGGATTTATTTGCGCAACATCAGCAAATGAGTTTAGCCCAATATCTAGGACAATTTATGTCACTTAAACCGCAAAATAAAATTGCAGTTGGAATTAGTCTAGGAGCTCAGGCAGATCTAAAAGTTCAACAGCAAATAATTACCCGAGCACTAGCCAAGGGTTATCAGCGAATTAAACTAAAATTACGCAATTCCCAGGAGTTAAGTCAAGCTGCAGGATTAATTCGGCAATTTCCACAAGCCAATTTTATGTTGGATGCTAATTCTTGTCTATCTTTTCAGCAGTTGACTCAGTTGCAAAATTTAGCTGAATTGCCGAATTTGTTGCTATTGGAACAGCCTTTTGAACCAACTGATCTAGTTAGTCACGCGCAATTGCAACAGCACTTAAAGCTTGATCTTTGTTTAGATGAAAATATTTTTAGCTTAGCGGATGTTAAAACAGCAGTAGCTCTTGGAAGTTGTCGAGCCATTAATTTAAAAGCATCAAGAGTTGGGGGATTTACAACAGCATTGCGGATTGTTAATTATTGTCTGCAACAGCAATTAAAGATTTGGTGTGGCGGAATGCTGGAAGGCGGAATTGGACGTGCGGCTAGTTTAGCCTTAGCAAGTTTACCAGTTTTCAACTATCCTAGTGATCTTTCAGCTAGTGACCGCTACTATCAAGCAGATTTAATCAATGAAGATTTTATTTTAGAAAATGGGCAAATTAAAGTTCCAACACAGCTGGGATTAGGAGTTAGTTTGAAACCTATTTATTTGAAAAAAATTAAGCAGCAACCTAATTTAATTTGCAGAAATGAGGAATAATTTTGTCTTTAGTAGCATCTACCTTTATTTTACCAGCCCAAGCTGAATTGACTGAACAACAGCAAAAAATTCAACAGCAAATTCTAAGATTTGCCAAACAGCACTTGCATGATCAACAACCTGCAGTCTTCGTGCTTAGTGGGGATGCTGGTTCGGGTAAGAGCGCAGTTTTAAGTGCAGTTTTCAGCGAACTGCAACAGCAAGCACATCAATCTGACGCACCACTAGCTGGAACTAAAAATTATTTGTTAGTCAATCACAATGAAATGTTGAAAATCTACTGGGAAATTGCACAGCAGCAATCTTTTTTACATAAAAAAGATTTTCAAAAGCCAACACCATTTATTAATCGTTGTGAAAAGTTACAGCAAGCAGCAGATATCGTTTTTGTTGATGAAGCTCAGTTGTTATTAAGTCAAGCGGATCGTTTTAATCACTTTCTAGCTGATAATCAACTTGATGAACTATTAAAATGGAGCAAAGTCTTAGTTCTAGTACTGGATTTTAAGCAGGTCGTTAAATTAAAAAGTTACTGGTCCGAACAAATGTTACGGCACCATTTGGCGGGCTATCACGTCAAATTTGTTCACTTAAAACAGCAGTTGCGGCTTAAATCTCCAGCTGTGGCAGCTTGGCTTGATCAACTAATCATGGGAAAGTTGCTTCCGTTACCGACAGTTCATGATTATGAATTGAAAATTTTTCCCGATGGTCAACCATTATTTAATTGGATCAAACAAAAGGATCAGCAATTCGGGCTATCACGTTTATTAGCGACAACGGATTTTCCTTTTCGGGTATTCAGCAAAGAGCCTTGGTATGTTGAGGCGGGAACACTAAAATTACCTTGGGATCGATTTAATTACCAAGATCGTCCGTGGGCTAGTCAACCACAAACGTTGCATGAGGTTGGCTCAATTTACACTATTCAGGGTTTTGACTTGAATTATGCTGGGGTAATTTTGGGGCCGAGCATTAGTTATGACGAATCAATTAATCAAATTGTGGTTGATCCGAATAAGTTTGAAGATCAAACAGCTTTGCAAAAACGTCATCAAGCTGATTTGACCGACTTAACCGCCGCAAGAAGTCAATTGATCAAAAATGTGGTTAATATTTTGTTGAAACGCGGTCGCTATGGCCTAGGAATCTATGCAGTTGATCCAGCTTTGCGTCACCGACTGATTGAATTAGAAACAAAGAAGGAAATCAAGTGAATAAAATTTTTGAACATGGATTTATTGAAATCAAACATGCTACTGAAAATAATCTTCAGCAAGTAAGTTTAAAAATACCTAAATATCAGTTGACGGTTTTTACTGGTTTATCTGGTTCTGGTAAATCCTCGTTGGTTTTTGATACTTTAGCTGCAACTTCCAGACGTGAACTGAATGAAACTTTTCCCAGTTTTACACAGCAGTATTTGCCGAAGTTTGGTCAACCGCAAGTTGAAAAAATTGAACATTTACCAGTTGCAATTGTGGTTGAACAAAAACCAGTTGGCAAGAATGCTCGGTCAACTTTAGCGACTTATACGGGAATTTACTCATTATTACGTTTATTGTTTTCGCGAGTCGGTCAACCATGGGTAGGGTATTCGGAGCATTTTTCATTTAACCTGCCACAAGGCATGTGCCCAAAATGCCAGGGCTTAGGGTATGTTGATCAATTAGACGAAAAAAAGATTATTGATCTGGATAAATCATTAAACGAAGGAGCCATCACCTTTGTTAGTTTTGGCCCTGGAACTTGGCGCTGGAAGCGGTATGCTAAAACCGGTCTGTTTGATCCAGACAAAAAAATCAAAGACTTTTCAGCAGAAGAGTTGGAACTTTTATTGCATGCACCGCAGCAAAAATTGAAAGATCCACCAGCTTGGTGGGGAAAAACGCAATTATATGAGGGCCTAGTTCCGCGAATAATGCGTTCAATTGTCCATAGTGCTGAAGGTAAGCATCATCAAGCAGCAATTAGTCAAGTTGTTTCGCGCCAAGTTTGTCCACTTTGCCATGGCTTAAAATTGCAAGAAAGGTCATTGACTTGCAAAATAAATGGTTTAAATATTGCTGAGGTTGGGCAATTAGATTTACTTCAAACAGTAGCTTTTTTGAAAAAGATTAAAGCTCCGCTTGCTACAGATGTTATTCGCGAACTTTTAACTAAAATCCAAGCTTTGATTGAAATCGGCTTGGGATATCTATCATTAGATCGCAGCACTGATACGCTTTCAGGTGGTGAAACTCAACGGATCAAACTGGCAAAATACTTAACCAGTTCACTTTCAGATTTAGTTTATGTTCTAGACGAACCCAGTGTTGGTTTGCATCCACACGACATTCAGTTGATCAAACGTGCTTTACTGCGATTAAAAAATCAAGGGAATACTGTGATTTTGGTTGACCACAATCCAGCCATTATTTCATTAGCTGATTGGGTAGTCGAAATGGGGCCAAAAGCAGGCGCCCAAGGAGGTCAGATTACTTTTAGTGGCACATATCGCCAGTTGTTAACCTCAAAAACAATAACCGGACAGATGTTGCGCCAACCATTAAAGTTTAAAGTACCACGGACGGCTGTTAAATGGCTGTCACTGCCAATAATGCAGCAGCATAACTTGAAAAAAATTAACCTTAAACTGCCACAGGGGGTACTGACGGTTGTTTCCGGGCCAGCTGGTTCCGGGAAAAGTACTTTAGTTGATGCGATTAAACAGCAGATTACTGACAATTATATTGACCTTAAGCAAACAAGTACAGGCGTCAACATCCGTTCGACGCCAGCGACTTATTTAAAAATTATGGATCCAATCAGAAAATTATTTGCGACAGCTAATCAAGTCTCACTGCAGTTATTCAGTTACAATGGTAAAGGAGCTTGCCCACGTTGCAAGGGTAAGGGGGTAACCATCACCAATATGGCTTTTATGGATCCAGTTGTTCAAACCTGTGAGTTATGTCATGGTCAACGTTATAGTCCAGAAGTTTTACACTACCTGTATCACGGCAAAAATATCCATCAGGTTTTGAGCTTGCCGATTGCTGATGCAGTCAAATTTTTTACGGATCAACCAGAAATTCAACAAAAATTACATCTCTTGCAAAAAGTGGGGTTAAGCTATCTATCTTTGAGTCAATCGATGACTACTCTTTCAGGGGGAGAAATTCAGCGACTTCGGTTAGCGCTGGAATTAAATCATCGAGGTGAGTTTTATTTTTTAGATGAACCAACTACCGGATTGCATTTAAAAGATACTGAGAAATTAATTGAATTATTTAATCAGTTGGTTGATCAAGGCAACACGCTGGTTTTGATTGAGCATAATTTGCGGGTAATTAGTCAAGCTGATTATTTAATTGATTTAGGACCTGATGCTGGTAAATATGGTGGGAAGCTTTGCTATGCTGGTCCTCCTGAATTGGCTTTGAATGAGCCAAATTCACGAACTGGTGTGGCTTTGAAACAAGCTTTGAAATAAGTTGAATGTTACAACAAAGAAGAAAGTCTGCGACTTTTGTCGCAGACTTTCTTCTTTGTTAATGCGCCTGGTATGGAGGAATAAGAGGTCGGCGCAGTTACCCTCCGCAACTTTAAATAAATTGTAAAATCCCCATTAAAATTGGTACGACTAAGATAAAGGCAACAGTACTGATAGTGACAATGTTAGTGGCATATTTGACATCACCATGAGCTTCATTAGCCAAAATTGGTAAAACAGCTAACATGGGAGTTGCCGATTGAACAACTAAGGTTTGTCGCATTAAGGCCGGAAGATTTAAACCGAAACCAGCACCGAATTTAATCAAGAAAATTAAAATGACAGGTGAAAGGACAAACCGACCCAGTAAGGCTAAGACGGAATCACGATCGAGCCTCATGTTATTTAAACCAGCATCTGCCAACACAATACCGATATAGATTAGTGAAAGCGGCGTGACTAGTGAACCAACATAAGTTAAGGTCTCGCCAGCAAAGTTAGGTACTGGTAGTTTCAAGAGCATCCAAAAAATGGCGACGATAAACCCGACTAATGGCATTGGCAAAATCTTTTTCCAATTAATTTCATGTTTCTTTTGGGTATTCTTATCAATCGTTGGATCATCATTTGAAATCAAGAAAACTCCGAAGGCCCAAGTCGAAACGGTATTAACTATATAATAAATTAAAAAATAAGTGGTCGCTTTATCACCAAATAGCGCATTGTTTAAGGGCATGCCAATAAATATCGTATTAGCATTGACAACGGCATTCATAAAAATTCCCCGGCGACCGGGTTGAATTTTTAAAACTTTAACAGCTATCCAAGCAATTAGATAACCGATAACCACAGCTAATGCCGGAAATAATAGCCCTGTCGACAAGCTTAGTAATTTATCACGTGTCAGATTTTTCATGACAGCCATAAAGATTGAAGCTGGTAAAGCAATCTTAGTAATCAGTGAGGATATATTTTTACCAAAATCATCAGAGAACCATTGCTTTTTTCGTAAAACATAACCGAGTGCCATAATTAAAACAATAACTGTGACACTTGAAACTGAAGTTAAAAAGACTCTCATTTTTTTCTCCCTTAGATAACATTTTTTAATATTTTGCTTCCCATTTTGTTTGAGCAATCGCTGTTTTAGCATCAGTCAGCTTTTCTTTGCTTAAACCTTGATCAATAATACTTTGAGCTACAACTTCAGCAATTGTTTGTGAAAATGCTTGTAATTTAGCTACTGGCGGCAAAACAGCAGCTCCTGGCAATGTAGCATCAACAATTCCACCTAAAGCGTGACTAGCAGCTGATAAAGTTTCGCCATTGATTACTTTTCCAGTTGCCGCAATTGCACCAAAACCAACTCCGGGATACATCAAAGCATTGTTTGCTTGACCAATTTGATAAGTAACACCATTATATTCGACATCAGCAGCTGGAATTCCGGTAGCGACTAAAGCTTTTCCTTTTGTCCATTTGATTAATTCTTCAGCTGTAGCTTCAGCTAAACGAGTTGGATTTGAAAGTGGGAAAATGACCGGACGTTCAGTATGAGCAGCCATTTCTTTAATAATTTCTTCGGTAAATGCCCCTGGCTGGGTTGAAGTTCCAATCATCACGGTTGGATGCACAGCTTTAACGACATTCGCTAAATTCGTTAATTGTTCACTGTTAGCAAATTCATTTCGTGAACGGACAAAAAGTTTTTGCCCAGGTGTCAAATCAGGAGTATCTTCAAAAAGCAAACCTTGTTGGTCAACTAAGTAAAAATGTTTGCGAGCTTCACTAGCGCTCAAACCTTGACGAATTAATTCATCCATTAACTGTTGAGCAATTCCAACGCCGGCCGTTCCCGCACCAAATGTTAAAAAGCGCTGGTCGGTAATTCTTTCTTTCGAGATATTCATTGCACCTAACACACCAGCTAAAACAACAATCCCAGTGCCTTGAATATCATCATTGAAAGTCAAAATTTTGTCTTGATATTTTTCTAAAATATTAGCGGCATTTGACCGACCAAAGTCTTCGAAGTGCAATAAACTTTCCGGAAAGAGTTTTTCAACGGCAGTGACAAATTTATCGATTAGTTGATAGTAACGTTCACCATAGATTCGTTCATGACGATTTCCCAAATACAATGGATCAGTTAATAAGGCTTGATTATTAGTTCCAGCATCGATTGATACCGGTAGAACCTGTGATGGATCAACTCCAGCAGCCGCGGTGTAAACCATCAATTTGCCAATCGCAATGTCAACTCCATTGACTCCCCAATCGCCCATTCCAAGGATTCCTTCAGCATCGGTTACTACAACTAAGCGAATATCATGACCACTGGCAGCATTTCTCAAAGCAGCTTCAACATTGTTTGGTTCATCAATTGAAACGAAAGCAGCTTCTTGTGGCTGAATGAACAATTCATTATATTGTTCAATTGACTCTGCGACGACTGGATCATAGACAATGGGCATAAATTCGACAATATGTTGTCCCATTAGGTAATAGAAAAGTGTCCGGTTGGTGTTAAAAAGATTCATCAGAAAAATTCTTTTTTCCAGCGGCTTTTCTTTACTTTGAAATTGACCGTAAGCTTGCTGGGCTTGTTCTTCAATAGTTTGGACAACTGCGGGCAAAGCACCGGTTAGGTTTAATTGCTTTCTTTCTGCCAGACTAAAAGCAGTGCCTTTATTAATAAAAGGGTTTTTTAAAATTGCTTGTGCATTATTCATGAAATTCCTCCTAAGGTTTATAACTTTTCAAAGAGTTGTTTTTGGCTATGGGGTAGGTATATCATAGAAAAAAATCTATAGTCAAAAATTAACTTTGCCATTAATAAAATTTATATGATAGAATGATTCCTTATAACGGAGGTACTCATGAATATTAAAGACTTAAAATATTTTCATCAGCTTATAAAAGATAAAAATTTTTCAAAAGTTGCAGCACATTTTTCAGTTAGCCAACCAACAATTACATTGGCGATTAAACGAATTGAAAAAAAGTTTGGCAGCCGACTTTTTATCCGCGATCAATCCCATCATGAATTACAGGTAACTGCTAGTGGCTATCAACTGGATGAACATATTCAGCAGGTGTTAAATGAAATGGCGACTGCTCAAAAAGAATTGCAAAGAATTAATAGCACGAAGATTTTGTTTGGTTTACCACCAATTATTGGCACCTATTATTTTCCAGCGGTAACTCCTGCTTTATTACGTCAAGGATTGATGAAAAACCTTGAAACCTTTGAAACCGGGTCAAAAGATATGTTGCAGTTGCTAATAAAAGGTTCTTTAGATTTAGCTCTAATAGCTTCGATGCAACCTATTGAACAACACCAAATTATGGCGCAAGTGTTTAAAAGTTATGATTTTAAAATTATTGTCAGTCCTAAACATCATTTAGCCCAACAGCCAAAAATTGCTTTTAAGGATTTAAAAAAGGAATCATTTATTGTTTTAAATGAGGGCTTTATTCATAACACGGCGTTTAAACGTCTTTGTCGCCAACATGACTTTCAACCAAATGTGGTTTATCAAACTAGTGATGTCCATGTTTTAAAAGCCATGGTTAAAGAAAATATTGGGATCGCTTTTTTAACTGAAATTGCAGTTCCAGCTAATGAAGAATTAGTTTCATTGGCCTTGGTTGATCCGCAACAGCCGCATTTCTTAATCTCGCTGGCTTATCGTAAAAATTATCATCTAGGCGAAATTCAACAAAAATTAATTAAAATTTTAACCTCAAAGGCTCAGCAAGAATAAACCACTGGTAATTTGTAAGTAATTTGTGTACGATAAAAAATGTTGTTAATTTTTAGAAAATTAGGGGTATTAAGTTGAAAACACTTAGATTTCAAAGCTTTGTTTTAGTTTCGTTATCATTTATTTTAGGCTTCAGTGAATTTATTATTGTCGGAATTATTAATGATGTTGCACAACAATTTTCGGTTTCGGTTGCCGCGGTCGGACTATTAGTGACTCTTTTTGCTGCAGTTTATGCGATTGCCACACCACTAATTAGCTTGTTGATTGGCAAGCATCGTTTATATTGGAGTCTGGTACTGTTAGTGACGATTTTTATTGCTGGTAATTTATTAACCGCTCTTGCTGGTAATTATATTGTTTTAGCTATTTCACGAATGCTGACAGCAGTGGTTTCCGGAGCAATTGTGTCCTTAGCGATTACTTTTGGATCATTTTTGGCACCGATGGAGAAAAGAGCTGGTTTGATTGCTTGGATTTTTTCGGGCTTTAGTATTGCGGCCGTTTTTGGTGTTCCAGTAGGTACTTGGATTAGCAGTTATACTAGTTGGCGAAATGTTTTTTGGCTGATTAGTTTGTTAGGAGTTGTGACGTTAATTTTAGCGATGAAATGTTTACCTGCTGGATTAAGACAGCAACAAACTCGCAACTTTTTCAGTCAGTTGGCAATTTTTGGTGATCGGCGCATCCGATTGGGCGTACTGTTACCAATGTTCAATTTAGCTGGGATTTATGTGTTCTACACATATTTACAACCGCTGTTTGCGCAAGCTTTGAAATTTCACAGCAATACAATTGCAGTTTTATTATTTGGCTATGGATTTATGTCTTTATTGGGTAATTTATATAGCGGCCGAATGGCTGATGAGAATGGTCTTAGTAAATTAACCGTTGTTTTTTTACTCCAAACTATTTTATTGGTAACTTTACCGGTGGTGCTTGGAAGTCGTTGGAGCGCCGTGCCAGTTATTATGTTTTTGGGTTTAACGATGTACCTGGTTAATTCACCAACGCAATTATTTTTCTTAGAAGTAGCTGAAAAAAATTTCCCACAATCTATGGTGTTAGCATCGTCGTTTAACTCGATTTTTGCTAATTTGGGAATTGCCATTGGCTCAGCTGTTGGAAGTTTGCTTTATTTGCATACAGGTTTAGTTGGAATTGGTCCTGGAGGAGCTTTCTTTGCGGCTTTGGCACTGTTGGTTAACCTAGTATTAACCCGCTTGAGACAAAGTTCAGCTGGTTATAAAAAGTTTTCCTCAAAAAACAAAAAGGTATAAAATATAAACGACCCTAGAGTTAAATTATGAAAGTTATAGTAAGAGGCTGAAAAAATGAAATTGTATTTTGTGCGGCATGGTTTGACAAAGATTAATCAAACAGCCTGTTTTAATGGTGGACAATCAGATTCACCGTTGACAACGGATGGGAAAAAGGCTGCTCTGAGTTTAGGAAAACAATTGCAACAAGTGAAGTTTGCAAACTGCTACAGCTCACCACAAAAACGAGCATTAACGACTGCTGAGTTAGTCATGTCGCAGAATAAAGTTACTCCTGCAACAACTCCGATTATTGTGCCGCAACTGCGAGAAATGAATTTGGGAGAGTGGGATGGCACGCCAATTAGTCAGCATCAGCATGAGGCCGCTTTTAATGATTACTTTCAACACCCGGCACGTTTTCCAGCTGAAAAAATTGGGGCTGAAAGTTATGTTGCGTTGGTTCGTCGCGGACAATTAGGGCTAAAAAAAATTCTTTTTGCTAATCAACGTCAGCTACGAACAACAAATTTATTGATAGTTAGTCATGGATTGTTATTAACAGCTCTAATTAAGTCTTTGCAAAATGTTGCGTTGGATGATTTTCGGCAAGATGGACTTGTGCCGACTGCTAGTGTAACAATCGTGCAAACCTTTGACGGCAAGAAATTTGAAACTTTAAAGTGGGGAGTTTCGGGAGACTAACTGGAATTTGAGTAATTGCTGTCACTTGATCGGCTGACTAATAGTCAATGTTAAGAACTGCGCAAAAATTTAGTTTTGCAGCAGCTCTTTTTTGAATAGGGGGAGTAAAATGGAAAGTTATCAGAAAAAAGGTCTGTTTTATGCAATTAGTAGTGGAATTTTGTGGGGAGCATCGGGAACGGTGGCACAATTTTTGTTTAGTGCAACCGAAATTACACCGGTTTGGCTAACCGGTATACGACTCTTATTTTCTGGAGGATTATTATTGCTTTTTCTGAAACTTTTTCGGCGGCAAAAAGTTAGTCATGTTTGGCAAAGTAAAACAAATCGCCAACAGCTATTTTACTTTGCCTTTTTTGGAGTAGTTCCGTCACAGCTCGCCTATTTTGAAGCGATTCATTATGGCAACGCTGCTACGGCAACCGTGATTCAATTTATTGGTCCATTGCTGATTGTTATTTATTTGGCAATTAGTCAACTGACTTGGCCGCGACGTAGTGATTTGTTTTGTATCATGGTAGCTTTTGCTGGAGTTTTCTTATTAGTTACTCGTGGAAGTTTAACTAGCTTAACGTTAAGTCCGGCCGGAATTTTTTGGGGATTTGGAGCTGCCGCTGGTCAAGCAGCTTATACTTTGTTGCCACGAAAATTACTACAAAGAAATGATACTGGTTTGATTGTTGGGTGGGCAATGTTGTTAGGAAGTTTGCCTTTTATACCATTGTTGTTGCGGACAAAAATTAAGTTAAGTATAACTGCTTATCCGGCAATTGCCTATGTTATAGTTGGAGGAACCTTATTAGCTTATCTGTTTTATTTACATAGCCTGAAATATCTTCAACCAGCTATTACAGGGATGCTAAGTTCATTTGAACCACTGACTGCGACGATTTTGGCGGTTGCTTTTTTAGGAGTTACGTTAAATGCAGCTGAAATTGCGGGGATTATGCTAGTTTTGGCACCTGCTTTTTTTCAAGCACTTGATCGAACAAAGAAGTTTCATTCCTAACTATTTAGCAAGAAAAAATTAAAATTTGTTAAAACGTAATTATTACTCTTTACAAGCCAATTTAGTTTGTTATACTGAAAACAGTAATTATTACTATTTGTTGTAGAGGAGAGATCAAATGTTTAGGAAAAAGTGGATTTTATTGTTGTCAATGTTATCATTGCTATTTGTTGCTGGGGGGTTAGCCGGTTGTTCCAATAGCAGTCAAAAGAGCAGCAGCAGTAAAAAAATTAAAGTTGTGGCTTCGGTTGATTTTTATGGTGAAGCTGCAAAAGCAGTCTTGGGTAACAAAGGAACTGTAACTTCGGTAATTAATGAACCAAGTATCGATCCACATGAATATCAGCCAACTAATAAAGTAGCCAAGGATGTTAGTGCAGCAAATGTCATTTTGTATAATGGAATTGGTTATGATAGTTGGATGACAAAATTAGCTAAAAACAATAGTTCAGCTACGGTTATCAGAGTTGGTGAAGATGTGTTACATAAAAAGACTGGTGACAATCCGCATTTGTGGTATCGAACACAGACAATGCCAGCTGTAGCTAATTATCTTGCTGCCAAATTTAGCAAATTACAGCCAAAAAACAGTGCTTATTTTAAAAAGAATGCCGAAAAATTCAATAAAACTTTAGCACCACTTTCAGCTAAAGTTAAACAGTTGAGTAAGAATAGTGATAATAAACTAGTTGATGTCAGCGAACCGGTTTTTGATTACTCTTTACAAGAATTAGGTTATAAAGAAAATAATACTGGCTTTGCAAAATCAGTTGAAGATGGTACTGATCCAGCTCCAAAAGATGTCAAAAATATGCAAAATGATATTAAACAGCATAAAATCGCCTTCTTTGTGCAAAATACCCAAGCAACTGACAAGACGGTTGGTAATTTAGTGAAATTAGCGAAGCAAAATAATGTTCCGGTTTTGCAAGTAACAGAAACTATGCCAAAAGGTAAAAATTACAAGCAATGGATGATGAGTCAATATCAGCAGCTTGAAAAAATTCAACAGCAAGAAACTACAAAAAAATAATTAAATAAAATTACGTTCAGACAGAGATGGGAATCTCTGTTTTTTTGTGCCCTAAAATTGTTCGTTTAGCTAATTTAAAGAATATTGAATCGTTACACAAACCTTACTTAATTAAGATTAGTTTCTTACATTACTTTTCTATACTAGAACTGTCTTAAAAAAAGGAGTGGTCAAATGTCGATTGAATTACAAGAAATTACTAAGAGTTATGCCGATAATTTGATTTTGCGAGATGTTTCGGTGCAAATTCAAACTGGTGAATTTTTCGCAATTGTAGGTCCTTCTGGTTGTGGTAAAAGTACGTTATTGCGGATGATTGCCGGCTTAATTCCAATCTCAGCAGGGGTTTTGAAAATTGATCAACAAGTTGCTAATCAACTGCCACCGCAGCAGCGAAAATTAACAATGGTTTTCCAAAATTATGCGCTTTTTCCTTTTTTAAATGTTCGTGATAATGTTGCTTTTGGTTTGAAGGCTAGAAAATTAAACCCAATTAAAATCGAAAGACGAGTTTCTGAGGCTTTGAAGTTGGTAAACTTAAGCGAATTTGCTGAACGTAAACCCCGAGAACTGTCCGGTGGGCAACGGCAGCGAGTAGCTTTGGCCCGGGCAATTGCCAGTGATGCCAAGATTTGTTTAATGGATGAACCGTTATCAAATTTAGACGCTCAATTAAGAGGCAAGATGCGCTCAGAAATTCGTGAATTGCAGCAGCGTTTGGGGTTAACTTTAATTTACGTCACTCATGATCAGATTGAAGCAATGACGATGGCGGATCGAATTATGGTTTTGAATGATCAGCAAGTTCAACAAATTGGGACACCAACTGAAATTTATCAACGACCGCAAAATACTTTTGTAGCTGGTTTCTTTGGTACTCCGCGGATTAATTTATTATCAGTCCAACATGCGGTTGCAGCTGATCTAATAGTTGATGAATATTTGAAAGTAGCTTTGAAAGATAATTTACCCGCTGGAAATTATTATTTAGGAATTCGGCCGAATGATTTGCAAGCTGATTTTACTAGTCCAACGACCAATGCTGCCTTACGCAATTTAGAATATCTAGGAACTCAATCAGTAATTCATGCTCAATTAGATAATGATCAATTGGTACGAATTACGGTGGACGGAAAATTAGATGTGGGTCTTAATCAAAGGCTGCTAGTAACCGCCAGACAAAATTTTATTATTTTCAATGACAAACAACAAGCCGTTTTATTTGCGGAAGGAGGGGAACAGTTTGGAGCAAGCAACCAACAACAATTCCAACAAGCTTAAACAATTACCACATGATTTAAGCAGCCTAAAGACAGCCAGTTATGATATTAATGCCCGTGATAGATTTCATGCAATTTGGTTTTTAGGACCTTCATTACTTGTCCTCGCAATTTTTGTTTTTTATCCAATGTTGCGGACATTATACTTAAGTTTGTTTTTAACAAATAATTTAGGCAAGCCAACCGTTTTCGTTGGCTTACAAAACTACTTGAGTCTCTTAACGTCAAGTTCATATCTAGCTAGCTTACAAGCAACCTTTATTTATGTGATTGCTGTTTCAGTTTTAACCTTAATTTTGGGGTTGCTGCTAGCACAGGCAGCTTCTTTTAAAGTTAAAGGCAGCAGTTTTTTTCGCACCGTTTTTTCTGGAACCATGGGAGTTTCGGTTTCGGTTGCCGCAATTTTTTGGTTGTTCATGTTTAACCCATCAATTGGTCTGTTGGATCAGATTGCCAGTGCACTTAACTTACCAGTTATTAATTGGTTGACTCAACCAGGCTGGGCAATGACCGCAATTGTTATTAGTACTGTTTGGATGAACCTAGGCTTTACTTTTTTAATTCTTTTTGGTGCTTTACAAACAGTCCCAGTTAATTTGTATGAAGCTGCTCAAATTGAGGGAGTCAGCAAAACCTATCAATTTTTCCATATTACCTTACCAATGATTTCACCAACTGTCTTCTTCGTATCAATTATTACGTTGATTGAGTCGTTTAAAAGCTTTGGCTTGATTGATTTGATGACTGCTGGAGGACCAAACAATGCAACTAATTTATTGGTTTATCGCATTTATCAGGACGCATTTTTAAATGGAAATTATGGCTTAGCTAGCACTGAATCGGTCATTCTCGCAATTATTATTGCTCTGTTTACCTTTTTGCAGTTCAAAATTTTAGAAAAGCGGGTGACTTATCAATGATTGAAGCACATTCAAAACGTCAAAAGGTTTTAGAATATACCGTTTTACTGTTGTTGACCGTCTTTATCTTGATACCATTTGCGCTAGGTTTTTGGACAAGTTTCTTACCGACGGCTGATATTTCGAAAGGTGCGCTGTGGAGCAGCCATTTATCATTTGATAATTATGTTGCGGCAATTACTCAGACACCGATTATTCGTTATTTATTTAACAGTTTAGTTATTTCATTATTAACAATGCTGGCTCAACTGCTCTTTTGTTCAATGAGTGCCTATGCCTTTGTCTTTTTAAAGTTCAAAGGACGCGATGGCTTGTTTTACTTGGTTTTAGCGACGATGATGTTGCCGTTTGAGGCGGAAGTTATTCCAAATTTTGCGACAGTTCGGAGTTTGAATCTGTTAAATCATTATGCGGTGATGGTTGTGCCATTCTTGACTTCAGCTTTTGGAATTTTTATGTTGCGGCAAGCATTTTTGCAGATACCAGCGGAAGTGAAAGAAGCAGCCGATGTCGAAGGATTATCCCATTGGCAGTTCTATGGCAAAGTAGTCTTGCCATATAGTCGGATTAGTTTATTGACCTTAGCAGCCTATAGTTTCTTGGCTAGCTGGAATCAGTATCTCTGGCCGATGCTGACAACATTTAGTGATAATTTTCGACCAGTTCAAGATGGTTTGCGGCAGTTGCAGTCACAAGAAACATTTAATAATTGGGGGATGATTCAAGCAAGCGCTGCAATTGTAGTTATCCCAACATTATTGGTTTTATTTATTGGACAGCATTATTTTAAATCTGGCTTGAATGAAGGAGCGGTCAAATAATGAAAATACGCCAAGTTTTGCTGAAAACTTTTGGGGTTGCTGCTGCAATTTTAACAATTGGGAGTTTTTCAGCAACTCAAGTCAAAGCAACAACTACTGGAAGGACAAAGGTTGTTTTTTGGAATGAAATGACGGGGCCGGCTCAAATACAGTTGAATAAATTTGTCAAAGAATTTAATCAATCGCAAACGAAATATCAAGTAGTTTCTCAATTTGAAGGAAGTTATAATGAAGCTGTACAAAAAATATTGAACACCCATGGAACAGACGCTTCACCAGCAGTTTTTCAATCAATGGATGTTTCGACTAGTCAAATTTATCATAGTGGCTATACGACTCCAGTTCAAAAGTTTATTGACCAGGATCACTATGATATTAGCAAAATTTCTTCGGTAGCACGTGCCTTTTATTCACAAAATGGTAAACTGTTATCAATGCCATTTAACACTTCACAGCCTGTACTGTATTACAATGCGACGCTGTTAAAAAAATATCACATCACTCCACCGCCAACGGATCCCAGTTATAGTGATATTACGCGCGTTGCTACTCAGCTTTATCAGCGTTCACATAAACAAGTTAAAGGGCTGAGCATTGAAATTTATGGCTGGTTTTTCGAACAGTTCTTAGCTAATGCTGGCGAATCAATGGCTAATCAAGCTGATGGTCATGATGGCACACCAACCAAAGTTAATTTTACCTCTTCGGGAGCTATTAAAACGATGAAGTGGATTCAAGAAAATATAAAGTCGGGAGCATTAATGAATTTTGGCTCTGGTTCAAGTGCTTCGGCCAATGAGATGGCAGCATTTTTATCTGGAAAGCTAGGAATGTTTCTCCAGTCCTCAGCTTCTCTTAGTCAATTAACAGTTGGAGACAAAGATAAATTGGGAGTTACTTATTATCCTCATCCCGATGGTCAAAAAGCCAACGGGGTAGCAATTGGCGGGGCATCGTTGTGGATTTCTAACGATAAGTCTTCAACAGTTCAGCATGGTTCGTGGGAATTTATCAAGTTTTTGATGAAGGCTAAAAATCAAGCACAATGGCAGGTAGCAACTGGATATTTAGCTCTAAACAAAGATTCACAACAAGAAAAAACTTTACAGAAGCTATATCAAAAGGTACCAGCGGCTAAAGTACCGGGAGAACAGCTTAGGAAAACAGAACCGAACAAAACTAATTCGGGAGTCTTTTTGCAAGGATTAATTCAAGAGAGAACTTTAACTCAGACAGCAATGGATCAGATTTATAATGGTTCCAACATTAAGACATCTTTACAAGAAGCTGAGAAAGCTATGAATAGTTACCTTAAATCAAACAACTTAGCTAATGGGGTAAAATAAGCAGTTGATTAGTTTTAAATAATTTAAGCATCTTTTCCGAAATTAACGGTGAAGATGCTTTTTTAGACTCAAAAACTAGAAATTTTTTTGAGTTTATTGAAAATAATTGATACAATTAACTAAAATAGGAAAGTAGGTTGTTTATTTGAACATTAGTGACTATCCGCTGCTGACTTGCCAATTGCCACAGAAAATTAAAAAAGTGTGGTTAGCTCAAGCAATTATTAGCTTTCTTTTAAGCGTCTTAATTTTACTGGTACTTTATTGGGTGGCAGAAAAGTTTTTTTCCTGGTCTTGGGTGCCATTAGCCGGTATGATTTTAGCGGTAATTTTTTTATTAATGCTGGTTAGCGAAATAATCTTAATTCCTTACCGCTATGCATTTGACCGTTTTCAAATTAATTCGAGTGAATTAGCTTTACAAGAAGGGTTCTTCTTTCGCAAAACAACTTTTGTCCCGATTATTCGTATTCAACACGTCGAAATGCATCAAGGACCACTAATGAGGACACAGCACTTAGCTTCTTTAATTATTCATACGGCGGCAACCACTCATGAAATACATGGTTTAACTTTAAATGATGCCAGTCGTTTTCGCGAACAAATCATCGAATTAGTTCAGGCGGTGAAAGAAGATGTCTGATTTTGAAAGATTGCACCCGATGATGATTATCCAGCGATCTTTTCAGTTAATGCGGTCTTTTTCATTTGTCCTTTTTATCTTACTAGGCACATTTTGGAACAATTGGACTAGATTACTGCTGGGGTAGTGGTTTTATACGTAGTCTGCGGGTTGTTGGCGGGCTATGAGTGGTTTTTCTTCAAATATTTGATTGCAACGGATCGCTTGATTATTACCAAAGGCTGGTTAGCAAAAAAACAAATTGAAGTTCCTTATCAAAGAATCCAAACGATTCATCGTCAAACACTGTTTTTTCTAAAACCATTTAAGATTTCTAGTTTGATAATTGAAACAGCAGGTGCAGGCGGTGGCAATGAAACCTTGTTAGCAGTTAAAGAGCGAGTTTATCTGCAATTGCAACAACATCGGCAAGCTAAGCAAGTTGGCGCTAAAGCAAAATTAGTTACTGAAGTTGAGCCGCAATATCAAATTACGGCAGCAGCTATCTGGAAATTCACCTTCACTGATGGTGGTATTTTTGCAATGTTATTTGCGGCGTTAACGTTAATCGATCAAGTAAAGACCTATCTACCGAACGGGTTGCTTGATCATGAGTGGAAGAATGTTCTTAATTACGGAATAACTGCAATTTTATGTTTGTTAGGAATTTTTATGGTGTTGTTAATGACAGTTACACTTCTTAAGAACTTATTACGTTATTACCATTTTGAAGTTTGGCGAGAAGGTGAAAATCTGATCGTTAGGCGTGGATTTTTTAACCGAGATACATTGACCGTGCCATTACATCGTATTCAAGCTTTGCAATTTCGGCAAACCCTTTTGCGAAGATTACTACATTTAACCAGCGTTGAACTGATTTTAGCAGCTGGTAAGAATACAGGTGAAGACGAAGGAATTAACGACGACACCTTTTATTTACTGCCAATCATCGCTGACCAGCGAGTGTTTCCGCTTCTACAGCAATTAATGCCAGAATGGAAACTTGTTTCACCGCGATTAATTGATTTAAAACCAGCCAATCGATTATATTTTTTACGTTTTCCAGGACTTTTTTGTGGCGCTTTAATAATTATTGGCGCCTGGATTAATATATATTTGGCAATTGGCGCTGTCGGACTGACAGCTTTAGTTTTAGGGTATCTTTGGTGGGCAGCAGGATACCAGCAAGCTGGGAAAATTAATTCCAAGCTTTTAACTTATCGGACGGTGCAAGCTGCCAACATTGTTACTTTGATTACACCGACAAATAAAATTCAGCAGACTTCTATTCAATTCATACAGGTTACTGGTTATATTCAACTGGTATTGGGCATTTTAGCCTGGAAATTAAAGCTGGTCAGAGTGCCCGCAAGGTTAAATTAAAGTATCTTGACTTAACAAGCTGTCATTATTTAGCTCAATTATCGAGAATAAAAAGCACTATTTGACTAAATTGCTTTTTATTCGGTATATATGTTCAATAAAAAAAATAGCTTTTAATTTAATGAACCTTGGCTAAGAGAAAAGACAATAAATAACCCTTCAACATCGATAATCAAGATATTGAAGGGTTATTTATTGTAAAATTCAAAGAATGATTTTTTTCATTCATCATCAATTAGAGGATCTCTGGTCAGCACTAATACAGGTTGACGATGACTTGTCTCTTGCTGATCTTAAGTTTAATAATTATTTTCGAGCTCTTTAGCTGCTAAAGCAAAATCTCCCAGCGTAGCCGAACCATTGTCAGCTACTTTAGGCATTACAATGTAGTCTTCTAATTTTCCAACTTCAATGTAGTCATTCATAAGTTCTTTAAATTGCTGCCGAACCTTTTGCAGAAAAGTTTCGCTGGATACACCGCCGCCAATAATAATTTTAGCAGGGCGGAAAGCCAAGGTAGTTTGAATAGCAGCCTGTGCAACATAATAGGCAATGATATCCCAGGTTGGATCCGTCAAAGGAACATTTTGCCCTGCAATGCCCAAACGAGCTTTAAATGTTGGACCAGAAGCTAGTCCTTCTAAGCAATCACCATGAAATGGACAAGTTCCGTCAAAATCTAAATCGGCTGGATGACGTTTGACATAAACGTGACCAAGTTCCGGATGACCTTGACTACCAATAAAGTGTCCATCATTGACAATTCCGGCACCAATACCGGTTCCAACAGTATAATAAACTAAAGAGTCGAGCGGTTCATTTGCTTGCTGATAAGCAACCCATTCGCCATAAGCTGACCCATTAACATCAGTTGTCCAATAGACAGGGACGTTTAAAGCTTTCTGAATTGGTCCAACAAAATCAGTGTCTTTCCAGCCTGGCTTTGGTGTTGAGGTTACAAAGCCATAATTGGGGGCACTTCGTCTAATTTCAATCGGGCCAAAAGAAGCGATCCCAATGGCACTAAGATCGGCAAACTGTTGAAAAAATTCAATTGAATTTTTAATAGTTGTTGCTGGATCTGTAGTTGGAAAGGTTACTGATTGTTTAACTTGATAGTTTTGGTCACCGACGGCACAAACAAATTTGGTGCCACCAGCTTCGATACTGCCTAAAAGCATGTTATTTCCTCCTGATTATTCATCTAAATTAAATGTTGATTGACTGCGCAGTAATTTAACTGGCAGGACATATTGCATTTGTTCTAACGGTTGATCAGCATGGTCAATACGTTCAACCAGCAAGTTTACCAATAATGAAGCAAGATCATCAATTGGCTGGACAATTGTCGATAGCTCTGGATGATATTCTTGGATAAAGGCGGTTCCATCAAAACCGACGACTTTTAAGGATTGCGGAACCGCAATTCCTAATTTTTGTGCAGCTTGCAAAACTAAGATTGCTGTCAAATCATCGGTACAGACGATGCCATCCGCATGATGTTGTGTCAGCATTTTTTTGATCGATAAAGATTTCAAGGTTGGTGATTCATCAAAAGCAACGGCGTGAATATGCGGGGTTAACTTTAATTTGGTAATTGTCTGTTGATAGCCTTGTAATCGTAAATCAGTCGGATTACCAATCTGATGTGGATTCCCTAAAAAATAAATATGCCGAGCGCCAGCTTGATAGAGTTCTTGTGTTGCCAGTGCTGTCCCACGCAAATTATCACTGCTGACAATTGGAATTTTATCAGATAGACGTCGGTCAAATGAGACGATTGGCAAACCAACTTTGTTATACTCATCAATTCCTAAATTATGAGTTCCCGCTATAATCCCGTCAACCTGATTAGCAATCAACATCCGTAAGTAATCGCGCTCTTTTTCCTTATTGTCTGCACTATTACACAAAATAATTTTGTAGTTTTGGTTAAAGAGCCTGTTCTCAATTCGTTCAACCAGTTCTGCAAAAAATGGGTTGGTAATCGAAGGAAAAATTACACCGATCAATAAAGTTTTCTTACCATGCAAGGACCGAGCTAAAGAATTTGGCTGATAATTCAAATCTCGCATCGCTTGAAAAACTTTATCTTTGGTTTGCTGGCTTAGATAGCCGTAATTATTAATTACGCGTGAAACGGTTGTGACAGAAACTCCGGATCTTGCTGCAACATCGGTCAATTTCGGACGCACTTAAAAGTCTCCTTTAATGGGTTTATTCTGCTAACTGCCACCAACAACCATTATAAATTATTTCTTGGTCGGCTTCTAGGGTAATTTGTTTAGCTGCTTGTAATTGTGGGAAAATTCGCTGACTAAAAACAAATTCACCATGATTAACGAAAATTTCGCAAATTGAATTGTCTACAAAAATATCCAAGAATAAAGGATGATGAGCTGTCAGTTCAACTTGGCGTTTGGTGCCATAGTCGAGTGCAAATTGTTGACCAGCTTGAGAGCGATCAACTTCTAAGTGTGCGGCTTGGTTAGTGTTGAAATTAATTTTAAATCCTTGTTTTTGGGACTGATCGCGGAATAGTTGCAGTGAGCCTTGGATGTCAGCTGGAAGATTCAACTGCAATTCATATTGTTGACCAGGTTTTTCTACAAGAGTTTTTTCTTGAGCTGGCGCTACTTTATCCCTTAGTAAGGACTGCTTTTGACGCAATTTCTTGATTGCTGGAACTGGTTGTTGGTAAACTCGTCCATTTTTCAGAGTTAATTGTTTAATTAAGCTTAGACAATGAGCCCAGTTTTCTTGGTCAGTTGGATACTCAATGTCAGGCAAGCCTAACCAGCTGACCAAATAAGCTTTACCATCAGGAGCATTAAAAGCTTGGCTGGCATAAACATCAAAGCCATGGTCTAATAGGGCCAATGATTGGTTAGATTTAAACTCGGCTTGACTTAAGTCGCATTGTTGACCGATCAAATAGGTATTTGGATAAATATTTTGGTAATCAAGCAATTTTTTGTCCAAACCTTGAGGACAAAAAATCAATACTGGCTGTTGGTTGATCCAAATTAAATTTGGGCACTCAATCATATAACCCAAATTTTGCTTACTGAAATTTAGATATCCACAATCTTGCCAATCTGTTAGATTGTCTGAGGTAAATAAAGCAATTTTTCCTTGCTGATCCGTTGCATTCTGAGCTCCGAGCAGAGCATAGTAATGACCAGCTTTTTCTAATAATTGGGGATCGCGAAAATGATCAGTTGTATGATTGGGCTGACCAAAAAGCGGTTGCTTTAACTTAGTAATGTGATTGTCTTGATCCATCCAGGCACCGTTTTGATAGGGGTGGCGTGTCCAGCTCTGGTCACGGACATTGCCAGTGTACATCAAAAATAGGCGGTCACCGATCACATGAGCTGATCCTGAATAGACTCCTTGAGCGTCGTAAGGAGTATCCGGCAAGAGTGCAGGTCCTAGATCTTTCCAAGTAACTAAATCATCTGAAACTAAATGAACCCAAGATTTTAATCCATGAACCGGACCATAAGGGAAAGATTGATAAAATAAATGCCATTGGCCATTGAAAAAACTGAAACCGTTCGGATCATTTAACAATCCCGAAGTCGGAGCAGTGTGATAACGCGGCCGATAAGCTGAGGTAGCAGTTTGCTGCCGAATTTTTTCTAAATAATCTGCGGGCCACTGGTTGTAAGGTAAGTAGCGTTGCTTGCGTGTCCATTCCATCTATATAATCTCCTTGAAACCGTTATCTTTTTAATAGTCATATTTTAGCGGAATATTGGCTTTCTGTCAATCGAAAGTCAACTATAACTCTATTAAAACAAAGATTTTTCAAAAAAATAAAACATTTTTCTGATAAACGATTGACATACGAAAAAAATCAGGTATTATTGAGAATGTAATATAAAACGTTTTCAAAAGGAGTTGTTAATTATGGATCACAAGCAAGTAGCGACTGATGTGATTAAGGCATTGCATCAAGATAATATCGTTGCTGCAGCTCATTGTGCCACTCGATTGCGGCTAGTTTTAAAAGACGACGCTAAGATTGATCAAGCAGCCTTGGATGATAATCCTGGAGTTAAGGGTACTTTCAAAACTAATGGTCAGTACCAAATTATTATTGGACCAGGTGATGTTAACAAGGTTTATGATGAGATGATCAAGCAAACAGGTTTAAGCGAAGCATCCACCGAGGATTTGAAGCAAGTCGCCGCGAAAGGTAAACGCTTTAATCCGGTAATGGCATTTATTAAATTATTATCTGATATTTTTGTTCCAATTATTCCAGCCTTGGTTGCCGGTGGTTTGTTGATGGCTTTGAACAACTTTTTGACTTCACAAGGTTTGTTTGGACCCAAAGCACTAGTGGTAACTTATCCGGCAATTAAGGGTATTTCAGATATGATCCAAGTTATGTCGGCAGCACCATTTATCTTTATGCCGATTTTAGTTGGTATTTCAGCTGCCAGCCGTTTTGGAGCAAATCGTTTCCTAGGTGCTGCTGTTGGGATGATTATGACAACGCCCGGCTTAATTGAAGGCAAGTATTGGAATATTTTAGGGATGCATGTTTCACAAAATAATTATCAATATCAAGTTATCCCTGTTTTAGCAGCAGTTTATATTTTGTCTGTTTTAGAAAAATGGTTGCATAAAAAATTGCCGGCTGCGGTTGACTTTACCTTTACGCCGTTGATTTCATTAATGGTAACCGGCTTTTTAACCTTTATTATTGTCGGACCAGTGATGCGCAGTTTGTCAGACGCAATTACTGCCGGAATTGTTTGGTTGTATGACACGTTAGGCTTTGTGGGAACTGGTATTTTTGGTTTAGTTTATTCGCCGATTGTTCTGACTGGTTTGCATCAGGCTTTTCCAGCGATAGAGACGCAATTGATTGCGGCATTTACGCAAAACCATACGGGATATGGTGATTTTATTTTTGTGGTAGCTTCAATGGCTAACATTGCACAAGGTGCTGCTTGTTTTGCAATTTTTATGTTAACAAAAAACAAGAAAATGAAAGGACTCGCTTCTTCTGCAACTGTTTCAGCTTGCTTAGGAATTACTGAGCCGGCATTGTTTGGGGTTAACTTGAAGTATCGTTTTCCATTCTTCTGTGCGTTAATTGGTTCAGGCGTAGCGTCGGCAATTGCTGGATTTATGCATGTTATTGCAGTTTCATTAGGTTCAGCTGCATTTCTTGGCTTCTTATCAATTGATGCAAAATCTATTCCAATCTACATCTTATGCGAATTGATTAGTTTTGCTGTGGCTTTCACATTGACTTTCTTATATGGTAAAAAGAATGCGCATTTAATTGATCCTGTGCCAGTCGTTGGCGCAACTGAACAAACTAAAGTTGAAAAAAAAGCTGTTGCAGTTGCAAAAAAACAATTAAGTCTACATGATGAAGTAATTGCTGCACCCGTAGCCGGTCAAACTAAATCTTTGAGCGAAGTTAATGACAAAGTTTTCTCAGCCAAATTAATGGGTGATGGAACAGCTATTGTTCCTGAAAGTGGTGATCTTTTTGCACCGGTAAATGGTGAAGTTACTGTGACTTATGATGATAGTAAACATGCATATGGATTTAAATCAGATGATGGGGCAGAAGTTTTGCTGCACATCGGGATTGACACAGTTGAATTAAAGGGTAAATACTTTGAAACAAGTGTGACCCAAGGACAACGGGTAAACGAGGGACAAAAAATTGGCAGTTTTGATTTGGCCGGAATTAAACAAGCTGGGTATGATCCAACTGTAATGATAGTAGTTACCAATACGGCAGACTATGCCAGTGTTGATCGAATAGACGTTAAGACAGTAAAACCTGGCGAAAAAGTTGTCTCTGTTACGGCACGTTAGATATGAAGTGTGATCATATTTTAATAAAGTAAGGGGCAACTAAAAAACGCTACAATTTTGTAGCGTTTTTTGTTTATCCTTTTTTAAAATGTTTGCAATTTTAATTTTAAAACTATATTCTAAAATTAATTGGGGGAATTAATAATCGGACACCGCGAGGAACCTATTATATTCAATCTGAACGTGGCGAACATTTTTATAGTGCATCCGTCGGTGAAGGGGCAAATTATTATATTTCGTGGCTTTATCATGGGTTATATCTCCAACAGATGCCCAGGGAAACTATTTACCGGATGTTGCAAAGAATTTAGGTGTTAAACCATCTTCACACGGGTGTATTCATTTATCCGTAGCTGATTCAAAATGGTTTTATGAAAATATTCGTTATGGCACTAAAGTAGTTATCAGTTAAATTCAAAGCAGCAACCGTGATTAGCAAGCTAAGCTAGTATCACGGTTTTTTATATCGCCAAAGAAAAACTAAATATTGTCATTTTTTAATTGATTTTTAATGCGACTTAATTATATGATAGTTGATGTAAAAATAAAGCGAGGTTATCAAAATGAGTGAAAAATTAAAAGTAGGTATTTTAGGTGCCACTGGAATGGTAGGTCAGCGTTACATTACCTTGTTAGCCGACCATCCTTGGTTCGATGTTGTTTTAGTAGCGGCTAGTCCCCGCAGCGCTGGTAAGACTTATGGACAAGCAGTTGCCGGACGTTGGAAAATGGAAGAAGATATTCCAGCTAAAGTTAAAGATTTAAAAGTGTTAGATGTTAATCAAGTAACAGAGATCGCCGCTCAAGTTGATTTTGTTTTTTCAGCTGTCAGCATGTCAAAAGCTGAAATTCGTCAAATTGAGGAAGAATATGCTAAAGCTGAAATACCGGTTGTTTCCAATAATAGTGCTCATCGTTGGACACCAGATGTTCCAATGATCGTTCCGGAAATCAATCCAGAACACAGCGAGGTGATTAAGTATCAGCGCGAACGTCTAGGTACTAAGCGTGGTTTTATCGCGGTTAAGCCGAACTGCTCGATTCAAAGCTATGCTCCAGCATTGACTGCTTGGCGGAAGTTTGAACCAACTCAAGTTGTCGCGACTACCTATCAAGCAATTTCAGGTGCTGGTAAAACTTTTAAAGACGCTCCAGAAATTTTAAATAACGTAATTCCTTTCATTAGTGGTGAAGAAGAAAAATCAGAAAAAGAACCAATGAAGATTTGGGGTTACGTTGATCCACAAAAAAAAGAAATAGTGCCAGCCACTGCACCAGTTATTACTAGCCAATGCTTGCGGGTTGCGGTATTGTACGGACATACCGCGGCAGCGTTCGTCAATTTTAAACAAAAGCCAAGTAAGGAAGAATTAATTGCTGCATTGGAAGCATATAGTGGGGTTCCACAAAAATTAAATTTGCCGAGTGCGCCTAAGCAATTCATTCAATATTTAACTGAAGATGACCGCCCCCAAGTACGTTATGATGTTAACTTTGAACACGGCATGGGCATCTCGATCGGTCGTTTGCGTCCAGATAAGATATTTGATTGGAAGTTTATTGGCTTATCACATAATACTGCTCGTGGTGCTGCTGGTGGTGCCATTTTATGTGCTGAATTGTTGAAAGCTCAAGGCTACATTAGTGCTAAATAATTAAATGCAGTTAACTAAAAAATGTTTCAGCGCTGTTTATTTCCGCCGATATAAGTATGAACAATAAAATGTGTTAAAATAAGGGATTTTTGTGGTGTTTTAGTCGGGATAAAACAATCTTAAATCGGGTGAATTTGGCTGAACTGTCCCCAAAAATAAGAAGCACAATTGCTGGTCTTTCAAGCAATTGTGCTTCTTTAACAGTTAGAAAAACTACCAAATTATATTAATAATTAAGAGATAATACAAAAGCTTTCTTCTTTGTCCCAGTGGTGATTGTGTTGGCGTAGCCTTCTTTGGATTGACTTCGATTGTTGAAATTATTCTTGGGTCTCAATTTGAATTTTACAATCACGTTTCAAATGTTATATTGTGGCATAATGACGTTTGAAATGTGAGGTGGAAATGATGCTCAATTTAATAGAAGCAAAATAATGGGCAAGTAACGACTGTGGACGCAAGAAAACTTGGTATTAACCCGCATCTACTTATTGATCTTGCAAACCGTGGAAAGTTGGAGCGAGTGGTGCTATACATTGGCCCAGCGATATTTGAAGACGACATGTACATTCTGCAATATTGCCTTAGCAAAGGAATTTATTACAAAGAGACTGCACTGTTTTTGCATCACATAATCGACCGAACGCCGAATTGCTATCAAATAAATTTTTCCCTTGACTACTATCCAAGTTCAATCGGTGAGTTTCCTGTGCGGGTCTATCATCAAAAAAGTAGAGTGGCACGAACTAGGAATTGAGGAGGTATTATCGCCAGGACAACACAAGTTGGTCTACAACATAGAACGAACCCGCTGTGATAAATTGCGAATGCGCGATTCATCAGGTTCAGAAACTATCCGTCAAGCGATGATCAGCTATTCTTAGTTAAAGCAAAAAGATACTGGGCGTCTGGTACGCTATGCTGACCTATTCAAAGTCAGAGAAAAAATCAACAACTACATGGGGGTGTTGCTATGAGACTCGGCTTTTCAAACGGATAGCAGTTCAAGGCCAAAGTACGTAACTCCTCGCAAAACAATTGATTCCCAAGTCTTGATGCAAGAGGTGGTATTAGATGAGATTGTGGATCGTATTTCTCGTTTGCTTTACCGGAATAACTTGATTATCAAGGATGGGTTTCTAGTAGCGTCAATGATAGGCATTGATACGCGGTCTGGTCGCGAATCCCACCCAGCGATAAACATGTGCTGGTAGCGCGTCGTAGTACCAAGCCACGGTTTCTATTAGATATATGAAAGTCATGTTCACAGGTTATATTAGCGATGGGCAATACACTACCGATGATGTCGTAAAGTGATGCCATGTCCTTTAATGTATAAAATAAAAAACTGATATTGGGTTTTTATGTTCCACCAATATCAGAAAGCATAGACTTTTTTTGTAGCTAATTATTAAGTTTAGTAAGAAATAGCAATTATTCCGTCATTTTTTTATCCGGTTCATTGATGTCTGCCTGAATATCACTAAAAAGAATACCATCAACACGATATGAATTAGTAACGTCAATTTTTGATACTTTACCACTGAATGATTTACCATTGCGATGATGCAGCGATTCCAACTGAAATTCTGGTGAGTTAGCAATGACAATCAAGTGTCCATGGCCAACTTCAGTTGTTTCAGCTTCAACTTCTGGATTGGTTTCATTAGTTGTTCCGATATAAACAGCATCGACAGCAGCTTGATTAACAGTTAATTGTAGTGGTTGAATGATTTTCTTCATAGGTTATCTAATCTCCTTAAATTGACAAAAGCACTGTAAATTACAGTGCTTTCTAACTAAGCTAATTATCTTAAATCGTTTTGGAATTATATTACAGAACTCAACATTAAATTCTAACTCTCACAAATGCCATCCCTACCTCTAAGGCACTGTTACAGCTCCAAGACTGTGCCACGGTTATGAAAGATCGGCAAATCTAAATCTACATCTATAAATTAAATAACGCCTAAGCTATCTATAACATTAACATATTAGCTAATTGATGTCCATTTTACGGCTTGTAAATGATTAATTAGCTCTTTGTTTGTATGCACCATTAGCTGTATTGATTGTTAGCACTTCGCCTTTTTCAATAAAATCGGGCACAGTTACCACTAAGCCGGTTTCCATTGTAGCTGGTTTACCACCATTAGCAGCGGTAGCACCTTTGATATTCGGCTCGGTCTCAGCAACTTTCAAATCAACAGTTGTTGGCAAGTCGACACCAATTAATTCATTGTCGCAAAAATTTAATTGAACATCCATGTTAGGCAACAGGTACTTACTTTCTTCAGTGATCGCAGCAGCTGCTAATTCATACTGATCATAGGTTTCTAGATCCATAAAGAAGACGATATCATCTTGCCGATAAAGATACTGGGCTTTTTTCTTGTCAACAACAGCTAACTCAACTTTTTCAGTTGGCCGCATCGTTGTTTGGACGATTGAACCCGAACGAACATCATTTAATTTCATCTGCATGACGGTATTGCCCTTACCGGGTTTATGATGATTAGTTTCTAAGACACGAATTAATTTGTCGTCTTTTTTAAAAATCATTCCGGATTTTAAGTTTATTGCTTCAATCATTATTTATACGCTCCTTTATTTGTCAAGTAATTTCAATCAAAATAATTCTGACGGCGGGGGCAGAGGTAAAGCAAATCCAAAATGCAGCATCGCTGTTCACCAGTCCTTTAAGAAATTAAAGTCAATACTTACATTATACACCACTCAAACTGAAAACCGTTATCTTTGTTCAGAAGAGAAAAATTAATAATTATTTGAATATTTTTTACGTTTAACGAAGTACGCTGTTTTCATTTGTGAATTAGAGTTGTGATATAATAAGCCTAACTTTATTAGACATAAACGAGTAGTTAGCCACACAAAAAGGAGAAGTTAATGGCATTTTTAGAGCTGATCGATATTCATAAATCCTATTTTTTAGGTAAAGAAGAGTTGCCGGTACTTAAGGGTATCAGTCTGGGATTTGAAAAGGGCGAGTTTGTTTCAATTCTTGGCGAGTCCGGTGGTGGTAAATCAACGTTAATGAACATTATTGGTGGATTAGATCGTGAGTTTTCTGGTGATTTGCTGATTGATGGTCAAAAACTCGATCATACGCAAGAAAAACAGGTTGATGACTATCGTCGGGCTCGTATTGGCTATATTTATCAATCATACAATTTAATCAGCCATCTGACGGTTTTGGAAAATGTTTTGATTTCGCTGGAAATGACATCGTTAAACCGTCAACAACGGATACAAAGGGCAAAAGAATTATTAACTCAAGTTGGATTAGCTGATCAATTGAAAAAACATCCTAACCAATTATCCGGTGGTCAAAAGCAGCGGGTGGCAATTGCCCGAGCATTGGCCAGTGATCCGCAGATTATTTTAGCGGATGAACCGACTGGAGCGTTGGACTCACAAAATACTCAAGAGGTTTTAGAATTATTGAAACAAATTGCGGCTGATGGTCGCCTAGTGATTGCTGTTACTCATTCGCAAGAGGTTGCTAGCCATGGAACACGAATTGTGCACCTCGAGGATGGAGTAATCGACAGTGATCGTCGCTTAAAAGCAGCTTACTCGGTCCCACAAAAACAGCCGAAGTTCACTTCGCGCGCATTGACGGCGATGGCTAGTTATCAAAATGCGTTTAAACATCTATTGTATCATTTTCAGCAAAATTCATTGATTGTCTTAGGAACGGCGATTGGCATTTTTGCGGTTTTACTATTCTCTGGTTTGGGTAATGGGGTTAACTCATATATTCAAGACCAAATAAATTCGCTGGCTAATCCGCAAGTGATTACTATTGCTGGTAACCCTAATGGTAAATATTTATCAGAGCAAAAAGCTCAGACAAGTATGCAACAAGCTGGCAGTGATCCAACACAATATGCAATTTCACAAAAACAAATTAATAAATTGAAAAAAATTAAGCATGTAGTTAAGGTTCAATCGGGGTACCAGTTGAGTAGTTATACGCTGAGCGCGGCCAATAAAAAAGCGACAGGCAGTACCCTGCAAACCTATACAGCAGCTTATACAAATAATGTTTTGAAAAATGGTAGTTGGCCGCAACAAGGTGAACTAGTACTCGATCGTTCATTAGGTGAACAGCTTTTTGGTAATTTGTCCGCTAAGAAAATGATCGGCAAAACGGTGAAAGTGAATTATAATTGGTTAACTAGCAATGGGCAGCCAGTCCAAGCTAGCGGAAGTTTCAAAATTTCTGGCATTATTGATGGCAAGAAAGCTGGAACAATGATGCTGGCCAATTATCAATCGATTAAAGCTAGCTTGCAAAAAGCTAATGCCATGACCAGCCCTAATTTTTTGAGTGTTAAAGTCGGTCAATTGGATCAGGTAGAGGCAGCAGCTAAAAAGATGCGTCATTTGAAAACAGCTGGTAAGTACGATTTTGCAGTAATTACGATTGGTAGTTTATTAAAGACGGTTAATCGTTATGTTAGCTTGGCATCAACTGTACTAGCGGCAATTGCAGGAATATCTTTACTTGTTTCAGCTTTGATGATAATCGTAACTATGTATATGTCGGTAGCTGAAAGAACCAAAGAAATTGGAATTTTGCGGGCTTTAGGTGAACGTCGGAAAGATATTCGCCGTTTGTTTACATCAGAATCGTTGTTGTTAGGATTCTTTGCGGCAATCTTAGGTTTAGTAATTGCTTGGAGTGTGGGGGCATTGCTGAATCACGCGCTTTATGGCTTAATTAAATATAACATTGTGCAGATGAATCTAAGTAATGTAATCTTTGCTTTTGCAGCAGCGATGATCATTGCCTTTATAGCTGCCTTGCTGCCGGCTCGTAAAGCTTCGCGACTGAATCCAATTGATGCTTTGTCAGCTGAATAATCCGCTTTATTAGGTGAGTTAATGAAACTACGTGAATTTTTCAGTGGTAAAACAACGGCAACAATTGCCCAGCAACTTTTGGGTAAAAAATTAATTTATCAGACACCACAGGGTGATTTGAGTGGCTGGATTGTTGAAACTGAAGCTTATTTAGGCCAATTAGATTCGACAGCTCATGCGTATCAAGGACATCGCAGTCCTGCTAATGAAGCTTTGTATGGACCACCAGGAATGATTTACATTTTTTCCTTGCGTGGTTGGATGATGCTGAACTTTATTACTCAGCCAGTTGGAATCCCCCAAGGCATTTTATTGCGGGGAATTGAACCAGCTGCTGGACAACGGTTGATGGAATACCATCGACATCAAACCGGTGTTTCTTTGACTAATGGTCCAGGAAAGTTAACGCAGGCGTTAGGGATTACTGATCGTCGCTTAAATCAGACAATGTTAAATACAGGCGCTTTGCATTTGACGTTAGTAGACGAACGCTCGCCGCAAAAAATTACTTGCGGGCCACGAATAGGTGTTAGCCATCGGGGCTCGTGGACTGAAAAGCCGCTGCGCTTTTTCGTTACCGGAAATCCATATGTTTCACAGCAATCCAAAAAAGCTTGGAATTTAGTGACAGCTGGTTGGTGTGAAACCACTCAACCAGCTTCTGGTTAAAAGAGTATAATAGAATTGAAGCTAAAATTTAGACAAGGGAGACTTTTTTTGCTTACTTTAAAATCAAAACGCGAAATTGAAGGTATGGCACATTCCGGATCTATTCTGGCAGCAGCCCATCAGATGCTGAAACCTAAGTTGCATGTAGGTATGGATACTTGGGAAATTGAACAGTTGATTGATAACTACATTCAAGCTCACGGAGCAACAGCTTCTGAAAAGGGAGTTGACGGTTACAAATATGCGACATGTATCAGTATTAATGAAGAAGTAGCTCATGCAACACCACGCAAGGGTTTAAAATTAAAAAATCATGATGTTGTTAAAGTTGATTTCTGTGTTAATTGGCATGGTTACCAAAGTGATTCGGCTTGGACTTATGTTGTTGGTGAATCAACTCCAGAAATTGATCATTTGATGGAGGTTACGCATACAGCTTTATATCTTGGGATCAAACAAGCACAACCGGGCAATCGGGTTGGTGATATTGGAGCAGCTATTCAAGATTATGTCGAAAATCAAAATCACATGGGTGATGTCCGTGAATTGATTGGTCATGGGATTGGGCCGTCAGTCCATGAAGACCCAGAAATTTATCATTATGGAATTGCTCATCATGGATTACGATTGCGGCCGGGGATGGTGATTACTATTGAACCCATGGTGAATGCTGGCGGTGATTGGGGATTAGAGACTAAGGTTGTTCCGGAAACGGGTTGGGAATATTATATATCTGCTGATCACAGTTTATCAGCGCAGTATGAACATACTTTGGCAATTACCGAGGATGGCCCCAAAATTTTGACCTCACAAGATCCGGTTGGCGATCGCGAATTTTTACTAAAATAATTGTCAAACAGTAAAATTATTAAAGGTAAGTATAAGCAACAAAAAAGGATTAGGTTTTAAATTGAGCAACATAACTCAATTTACCTAGTCTTTTTTGGGTTTAGAAATTTTGCGGGCAAATTGTTCAAAAAATAAGTAACTGTGCTTATGATTATAATGGCAATGGAAATATTTGCCCAAACTACAGCTCCAAAAGTTAATTAAACCGTATGAAAAATTAGTTGCAAATATGAAGGTTTGAGGATGTCAAATGGCAAAAATAAAGATAATCAATGTTGTTGCTGGAATAATAATTAATCAAGAAGGTGAAATTTTAGCAACTAAACGCAAGCCAAATCGTGTTTGGGGTAATTATTGGGAATTTCCCGGCGGTAAAATAAAGCGTGGTGAAACAGCTAAAGCTGCTTTAACCCGGGAATTAGATGAAGAGTTGGGGATTAAGACAAAGATTGGTCCGCTGGTAATGTCACCAATAAATTACGATTATTCATATGGCCAGGTTAAATTGCAATTTTATTATGTAAAAATGCTTAGCGCAGACATTAAGTTAACCGCCGCCAGCCAATTTAAATGGCTGGTACCAGCAGAACTAGTTGAATTTGATTGGCCACCAGCAAATCAACCATTAATTGAATATTTGGTCAACCATTCTTTACCATTAAAGAATTTTTAATACTTGGCAAATAGTTGAAATAACTATGGTATAATGCAGCTGAAAACGTTTAATTGTAAAGGAGGATTTTTAAGATGGAAACAATGAAAACACTTTTAACACGACAGGCAGTTCGGCAGTATCCTAGCACTCAATTAACTTCAGCACAAGTACAGCAACTTTTGCAGGCTGCTAATGCTGCTCCAGTCGGAATGGGACAATATGAGAATTTTCATTTGACGGTAGTTCAGTCGCCGGCCATAATAAAGCAGCTTGAATCTTTTAGCCAGCAACAGCCATATTATGGTGCGCCAACGGTTATTATTGTTTCAGCCAAAGATCCGGGAGCAATGGAATTATTGAGTGTTGGTGGAATCGTTGAAAATATGGCTCTGATAGCAACTGAACTTGGTTTGGCAAGTTGTGACATCTTAGGTGCAATTACGCTGGGATTGGCTAAAGATCAGAAGTTAAGTCAAAAAATAGGAATTCCAACTGGATTCAAGCCTTGTTTTTCGTTAGCAGTTGGACAAACTGCGGAACCTTTAACTGCTCGCCAGCCAACAATTAAGCGAATTACAACTAATTTTGTAGACTAATCTAATTAATAAAAAGAACTTTATAGTTAATTAAACTTGATAATTAACTATAAAGCTCTTTTTTTATTAAATCATTTTAAAAAAACTGCAAGCAATAGGAACTTATTTTTTGTGTTTAAAATGACGCCGCAATTCGTCTAAAATTAACAGAATAATAATCACAAATGAAATTAAATAACCGGTGACACCAATGTTATAGATTGCTGGATGACCAGCACTGCCTTGAACCAATAAGGAAGAACTGAGGATGATGGCAGCTAAGATAATTGTGATCATTAAACGATTGATAAGCTGCTCAACCCGATTTAATAAAGAATCTTGACCTTTATAGCGAATATTCATTCGCCCTTGACCTTGCAGCAACAAGTCCAAGACCTTTTCGGCTTTTATTGGTAACTTGGGAGCTGACTGAGCTGCTTGAAAAAGATTTACTAGCGTATCTTCAGCTTCATGCTTAAAATTAAATTTTTGGCGAAGGTATTTTTTACCAAAAGGTCGAGCAACATCCATTAGTGATAAGTTGGGATCCAATTGAGCGACTAAACCTTCTAGCAGGCCAAAAGCTTTTACTAATAAAGTTACTTCCGGCTTGGCTTGCAGGTTATTTTGGCGGCAAAGTTTAATCACACTGTAAATTAAGGTCGAAAAGTCAATTTCACCGAGTCCGCTGTTAAGGTAGGGAGCGAGAAAAATTGACAATTGATCATAAAATTCTTCTTGGTCGACTTCACCGGTTCGGTTACAGATTGCCAGTAAAGCTTGACCAATTGAACGAGGCTCCTTGGTATTCAAAGCTAAGACAACATTAGCGATCCCATCAGCTAGATTTGGAGACAAGCGGCCCATCATCCCAAAGTCCAAATAAATTAAACGATAATTTGGTAAATTAGTGGGAAATTGATAAGGAAATTCCGGAATATGTGCTGAAAATTCTGGAATTTTCCAAAACAAAATATTTCCCGGATGAGGGTCGGCATGGAAAAAATGATCAACAAAAACTTGTTTGATAAAATTTTCAACTAAAGCACGTGCCAGGTAGGTGCGTTGCTTTTTTTGTTCGACTGATTTAGCAGCATCTTTACTAAGTGGATGATCGGCGAATTCTTTGATACTGTTACCTGGCATTGCGGAACATACTAGTATTTTTTGGGTTGAGTATTTTGGATAGATTTTAGGAACTAGAAAAATTCCTTGGTGATTATTCAGCCAATAAAACTCTTGACCATTTTTGATTTCATTTTCAGTATTAATTTCACTAAGTAGTGAACGGCGGACCTCATCAAAAACTTCAGTTGGATTGATTACACTAATGTCAGGGACAAATTTTACCAATCGTAAAGCTTGATTGAACAAAGACAGGTCAGTGGTCACCAATTCTTCAACTTGTGGATGCTGAACTTTAACAACAACTGCTGTACCGTCTTTTAAAGTAGCTTGATGAGTTTGCCCAATGGATGCTGAAGCAAAAGGCTTTTTAGTGAAACTGGCAAAGACGTCGCGGATCTTTTGACCGGTCTGAGTCTCAAAAGTTTTTTCAACGCTAGCAAAATCGTCTACTGGAACATTATCTTGTAATTTGCTGAATTCTTTAATAAATGTTGGTGAAACTAAATCGGGTCGAGTTGACAACAACTGACCGGCTTTGATAAAAGTGGGCCCCAGTTCTTCAAAAGCAGCGCGAATTTCTTCGGGATGTTGTTGTTTTAAAAAGTTACGAATAAAATCGTGTGCTCGAATTACTCGGACAATCTCTAATAAACGCATCCGTTGATTTTTATGATTAACTTCTTTGCCTGGATTTTCAGCTGTTGACACTTGATTTCACCTCTTTTAAGCTTAATTAACTTTATTTTAACATTTTTTTCAGATATAGCTTAGACTAGAGATTAAGTTTAAGACTGAACAATCAACTAGTTAATTTGTAATGATTTTTTGCTTATGTCTGGATGAAAAAGCGCGTATAATACTTTTTAGGGTAAGTGAAATAATTAACAAGGAGGCGTTTTAAATGAAAAAATTAACAGATGGACGTTATGTTGGAACTGGTCAGGGGATGCATGGAGTTTATCGAGTCGAAGTTGAAATTATTCGCGGGAAAATAGTTAAAGTTGAAGTTTTAGATCAACATGGAACTGAACAGTTTCCTGATTTGGCGGTGAAAGAAATTCCAACAAAAATTTTAGCTAGTCAATCAACGAAAGTGGATGTTGTCAGTGGAGCAACTGTTTCTTCTCAGGCAATTATGGAAGCAGTTAACAACGCCTTATATCAAGCTGGCGGTCAACCGGAATTTATTTCTCAAGAACCACTGGAATTCTCAACTGATGTGATAGTTGTAGCTGCTGGTCCAGCTGGCTTGGCGGCGGCAATAACAGCTGCTGAAAAAGGGTTGCGAGTTGCGGTTTTTGAAAAAGAAGCAATTACTGGCGGAACAGCCAATATGGGAATGGGACCATTAGGAATTGATACGAAAATTCAGCGGCGCGTATTTAATGAGATTACGGTTGCGGAAGCTTTAAAAAATCAAATGGAGTATACCCACTATCAGGTTGATGAGGCTTTGGTGCAGCGATACTTTAGCTTATCAAGCCAGACGATTGATTGGTTAGAAGAAATGGGAGTCAAATTTGCGGGAGCATTCCGTTACTTCAAAGAATCGGCAGCCACCTGGCATATTGTTCAACCGGAACATGGTAAGATTGGTCCAAGCGCAGCAGCAACTATGATGAAAAAAATGACCCAACGAGCTAAAAAATTAGGAGTAGAGTTTTATTTGCAGACGGCAGTCGATAATTTAGTGGTTGAACAAGGAAGGGTTGTCGGCATTCAGGCAACAACTAAACAACGGCAAAAAATCACTGCCCGGTCTTCAGCTGTGGTTGTTTGTACCGGTGGTTTTGGTTCAAATCCCCAAATGTTGCAAGCTGAACTTAATTTGAAGCTAAATCAAAACTTTTTTACGTTCAATGTTCCGGGAATTGAAGGCGATGGGCTGAAAATGATGTGGAAAGCCGGTGCCCAAAAATTTGGAATTAGCATTGAGGCAATTTATGTTTTACCACATAATTTTAACTATATGATTGCTGATGGGGTATTGCGTCAGCCAAACTTGCTTTTGAATCAAAATGGTGATCGGTTTATGAATGAAGGAATGATGGGAAACACTACTTTTACGGGAAATGCAATTGCTTTGCAGCCAGGGAAGTATGCCTATTGCATTATGGATCGTGAAATTCTGCAGCAATACCAGCAACAAGGCCCAGATATTGTTGATATTGTTCATCCAGCAGATGGTTTTCAAGTATTAGAAAAAGAAATTACCAAAGCCGCAGAAAATCACTATGATGCAATTATTACGGCTGACAGTGTTTCAGAATTAGCAGATAAACTGAAAATACCAGTAGAAAAGTTACAACAAACTTTGACTGAATATAATCAGATGTGTGCTCATGGTAAGGATACTTTGTTTTATAAATCGGCTAAGTTTTTGCATCCGTTGACAGGCAAAGGTGGTTTTCTGGTTGGAAAGTATTACCAAGGAGCTTATGGAACAGTTGGTGGTGTTCGAATTAATTCTAATTGTGAGGTCCTAAATGATCAGCAGCAGCCAATTGCCGGTTTGTACAGTGCAGGAACTGATGCTAATACGATTTATGCTGATAGTTATAACTTTACGCTTCCAGGAAATTCAATGGGTTTTGCGATTAATTCCGGACGGATAGCTGGTAGTGAAATTGCTCGAAAATTAAAAAATTAAGCTGGAAAAATTTCTTAAGCCGTCAACTTTAAAAAAAGTTGGCGGTTTATCTTTTTCTTAAGTTAAGATGAATGGAAATTTGTCAGTTAAAGTTCTAAGATAATGGTAAAACAAGCTGAAAATCATGGAGTAGACGGGGTGGAGTTAATGAAGAAAAAGCTGAAGTGGCTGTTGTTGCTAGGTGGTGTGCTGCTATTAGTTGTTGTAGTGATGGGAATCTTACAAAGCTATCGTTCAAAAGCAGAAGAAAAGTACCGTCAAACTGCAACACCAACATTTTTTTTGCATGGTTATGGCAGTAGTTACCGAGCAGAACAGCAAATGACTGATAGCGCAGTTAAGGCTGGGGCAGCGACGACTGTTGTGCGGGCCAATGTTTCAACCGCTGGGAAAGTAACTTTGACCGGTAGCGGTTGGAATTCTAAAACTCGTAATCCAATTGTTGAAATTAACTTTGCCGGCAATCGCAATCGGAATTATCAAACAACTGCTAGTTGGGTTCGGCGAGTTATTCTAGCAGAAATGAAGATTCATCATTTTAAAAAATATAATTTTGTCGCTCATTCGATGGGCAACACAACTTTTATGAATTTTATTTTAAATCGTAAATTACAAACTGGGATGCCACAGTTAGCAAAGCAGGTTGCTTTAGCAGGTTCATTTAATGGGGTTATCGGTTTGGATGATCAAGCTAATCGAAATTCACTTTCAGCCAATGGACGACCGCGATATTTAACAGAGAATTATCGCTATTTAGTTAACCAACGGCAAAATTACCCCCAGCAAGCTGAAATTTTAAATTTGTATGGTAATCTTGAAGATGGTAGCAATTCTGATGGCCGGGTAACGATTGCTTCAGCTCGTTCACTGGCTTATCTGGTTAAAAAGCGCGGTAAATCTTATCGTGAAGTTGAGCTTAAAGGTAAAAAGGCCCAACATAGTGCGCTGCATAATAATCAACAAGTAAATCGCTATTTGATTAATTTTTTGTGGGGCAAATAACTAGCTATTATTGACTAAATCAGCAAAATTGAGAAAAAGAGAGAGAATTGAAAATATGAAATTTGTAATTGCACCCGATTCGTTCAAGGGATCGTTGACGGCTAAACAAGCCGGCGATGCGATGGCTATTGGAATTAAGCGAGTTTTTTTAAACCAAACACCTGAAATTAAAGTTGTACCACAAGCTGATGGGGGGGAAGGAACTGTTCAATCGTTAGTAGATGCGACCAACGGGCAGCTGTTGGCTGCTAAAGTTCATGATCCATTGGGTCATCCAATCATGGCCCATTTTGGTATTTTAGGCAACCGGCAGACGGCAGTGATTGAAATGTCAGCGGCCAGTGGTTTACAGTATGTCAATTATCAAACGCGAGACCCCAGACTAACCTCAACTTTTGGCACTGGTGAACTAATTTTGGCTGCTTTAAAGCAAGATGTTAAGGAAATTATTATCGGACTGGGTGGTAGTGCAACTAATGATGGCGGTGCGGGGATGTTTCAAGCTTTAGGCGGCCATTTATTAGATCAACGTGGTCAAGAACTGATTCACGGCGGTGCCGCATTGAAGCAGTTAGCTAGAATTGACGCTAGTTCACTCAATTCGCGTTTAAACCAGGTGAAAATCAAGATTGCTTCGGATGTGACAAACCCGTTAGTTGGGCCACAAGGGGCCTCGTATATATTTGGCCCGCAAAAAGGAGCGACAATAGAAATTGCTGAGCAACTAGATCTGGCGTTGAAGCATTATGCAGCCATTATCAAGCAAGATTTAGGAGTTGAGGTTGCTAACTTACCCGGAGCTGGAGCCGCTGGCGGGTTGGGAGCGGGGCTGTTAGCATTTACTGCGGCCAAAATGTGTCATGGAATAGAGTTAGTAATCGAGTATACGGGTTTAAAACATCAATTGCAACAAGCTGATGTTGTGCTAACCGGAGAAGGTAAAATTGATTTGCAAACGAAATTTGGTAAAACTCCTTTTGGTGTCGCCCAAGCAGCCAAAAAGCTTGTTCCACAAGCTCCCGTAATCGCTTTGGTTGGAAATATCGGTCCAGGCATTGAGCAAATTTATCAAGAAACGGGTATTGATGCAATTTTTACAACGCCAGTTGGTGCTAAAAGTTTGCCCCGGGCTTTGAGTGAGGCGAAGCATGATATTTCATTGACAGCAGAAAATGTAGCTCGCTTAATTAAAAAAATGTCTAATTTTCGTTAATAAAAAGCAAGCCTTCTGTTAAAAATAGATGGCTTGCCTTTTTAGAAATATTAATTTCGAATATTTAATTTTGGTGGATTACTTTAATGCTGATAAAGCTTTAAAATCCTCAAGTGATAATTTGATTTTGGCTGCGGCGATGTTTTGCAGAGCGTGTTCGCTGGACTTAGTACCGGGGATCGGTAAGATAACGTTACTGCGTTTTAATAACCAAGCTAAGGCAATTTGTGCTGGACTGGCTTGGTATTTTTCAGCGATTGAACTTAGTAAATCACCCTTGGTTAATTTTCCGGTTGCCAGTGGGAACCAAGGAATAAAAGCTAGATGATGTTTTTCAGCATAGTTCAAAACATCTTCATCGCGACGATCAATTAAATTATAGCGATTTTGAACTGAAACAATTGGAACGAATTTTTGTGCTTTTTCTAATTCTTTAACCGAAACCTGACTTAACCCGATATGTTTAATTTTGCCTTCTTGCTGCATTTCAGCTAAGACACCCAGTTGTTCTGCTAAGGGAACTGTGGGATCAATTCGATGCAATTGGAGTAAGTCGATATGGTCTAGTCCAAGTGAAAATAAATTCATTTCAACCTGTTGGCGTAAATATTCTGGGCGACCATTAGCAATCCACTTTCCGGGTCCTTGACGAGTAAAGCCAACTTTAGTGGCAACCATCACCTGATTATCCGGTCGATTTTTTAAAGCTTGCCGTAAATAAAGATTGGCAAATAATGGGCCATAAGCATCAGCGGTGTCAATAAAGTCAACTCCCTGGTCAATGACGGTTTCGATAACTTTAACCGCATTTTGCGGATCATCAGCTGGTCCCCAAACCCCTTTGCCTGGCAATTGCATAGTTCCGTAGCCTAAACGATTAACAATTAGTTGATCATCAAACATAAATTTTTGTTCCACTTTCATCACCTCAATCGCAGTATAACTGATTTATCGTAAAGTGACTATTAATATGTGTTAGAAGTTGTTTAGTTAGTAAAAAAATATTTATCCAGTTTAAAAGCAACGTTTTTAATGTCTTTCTTGTGTTACAATGCTAGTAAGTTTAATGCAGGAGGGTGAGATATCATGGATTTTAAAAAAGATGATCCAGCGTTATGGGATGCAATTAAGCATGAAGAAGAACGACAGCAAGCTAATGTGGAGCTGATTGCTTCTGAAAACATTGTTTCAAAAGCAGTACTGGCGGCTCAGGGAAGTGTTTTAACCAATAAATATGCTGAAGGATATCCCGGCAAACGTTATTATGGTGGTTGTGAGTACATAGACGTTGTCGAAAGTTTAGCAATTGAACGGGCTAAGGAGTTGTTTGGTGCTAAATTTGCTAATGTTCAACCTCATTCCGGTTCACAGGCTAATGCTGCAGCCTATCAGGCGTTAATTGAACCTGGTGACACAGTTATGGGGATGGACTTGACGGCTGGTGGTCATTTAACTCATGGATCCCCAGTTAATTTTAGTGGGAGAACTTATCATTTTGTAGCTTATGGTGTTGATCAACAAACTGAAAAACTTGATTATCCAGCAATTGCTGAACTAGCTAAAAAATATCAACCAAAATTGATTGTAGCTGGTGCGAGTGCTTATTCAAGAATTATTGATTTTGCTAAGTTTCGTGAAATTGCTGATACAGTTGGGGCTAAGTTAATGGTCGATATGGCCCATATTGCTGGCTTAGTAGCAGCAGGCCTGCATCCTAGCCCGGTGCCATATGCAGATATCACGACGACGACTACGCATAAAACTTTACGTGGACCACGGGGCGGGATGTTGTTGACTAATGATCCTCAACTAGCCAAAAAAATTAATAGTGCAATTTTCCCTGGCCTGCAAGGTGGCCCATTGGAACATGTAATTGCGGGCAAAGCAGCAGCTTTTCATGAAGCTTTGCAACCAGACTTTAAAGCCTATAGTCAGCAAATCATTAAAAATGCACAAGCAATGGCACAAGTCTTTGCTGACAATCCTAAAGCTCGCATTATTTCTGGTGGGACCGATAATCATTTGATGTTGGTTGATATTCGTGGCTTTGGCTTAAATGGCAAACAAGCACAAAATGTTTTAGATTCGGTTCACATTACCGTCAATAAAAACACAATTCCATTTGAAACTCTTAGTCCATTTAAAGCTAGTGGCATCCGCTTAGGAACCCCAGCGATTACCAGTCGAGGATTTAAGGAAAACGAAGCACGACAAGTAGCTGAATTGATTGTTAAAGTTTTGAGTGCAGCAGAAGACCAAGCCGTTTTGCAGGAAGTAGCTCAGCAAGTTAAGGATTTAACTGATGCTCACCCACTGTATGCTCCCGATGCAATTAGATAAAAAATAATTTTTTAGAGAACTTATTTGAAAATGTGAAAAACAACGGTTAGCTAACAAGGATTAACATTTTAAACTAGCTACCTGTTAGCGAACATTTTAGAAAATATAACCAGTCTGGGACAAAAAGTTCCGGACTTTTTTTGTCTTGAAATGTTAAATTAAACTTGAGAGAAAAATAACAGAAAAAAGTTACTTTTGTTGATGTCGAGCGTTTACTAATTGGAAGGGGGGGAGAAGTTTTGAAGGTCAATAGGTATGAACAGGTTTTATTGGATATTGTTCCAGAATTAATTATTTTTTTGCAAAAGCTTGGAGCAACAAAGACTGAAGCGGAAGATCTTTCACAAGATATTTTTATTAAAGCTTGGCAAATGGACTTGGAACTGTCACCGCTACAATTGAAGGCTTATTTGAAAAAAGCGGCTAAGTCACACTATATTGACCTTCGCCGGCATCAGCAGCGAGCCAAAATAATTATTGACCGTTTTGGACCAACCTTGTTAAAAGAAGTTGATGATTCGGTGTTTTGCGCGGAAACAATAAAAAATAAGCAAAGATTATTTGGCGCTTTAGAAAAATTGACTTTGGTCGAGCAAAAATTAATTTTAGAACGTTATCAGCAACGAGATAGTATCCAAAAAATTGCTGAAAAGAATAGTTTGAGTCAAGCAGCGGTTAAAATGCGATTATATCGGGTAAAAAGAAAATTGCGCCGCTTAATGAAAAGGGGTTGGAAAAGTGAATGATCAAACGGATAAAATGAAGCGAGTTATTCGCAAACTTAAGATAAAACGAGTACTGGTGACAATCGGCCTAATTATAATTTGTGTTCCTTTAATACTGGCACTGCTGTATAAAACTACGCAAACATTAGCAGGAAAACAAAGTTGGAAACTGATGGAAGCTTTTGAAGTAAGATCCGAGATATTGGCACCTAATATTCAAAATAGTGATAATTATTTAAGTTCAACCTCCTTTTGGGGTGGAACAGTGACTAGTCATCGTTATAAAGAAATTGATGGCTATCGGGTGCCTTGGTCAACACTTTCTGGAACTTACAACTGGAATAATTATCAAGAAGATGCGCTTAATTCATCGGGAACTGATACTGATTCGACAACCAAACAGATTTTTGGACAAGCTCAAGTCTATGATCGGAAAACACAGCAAAAGATTCCGGTATTTTTTAATGTTAAGCACCATTATCAAAGTACTAAAGGATTTTATCAAATCAGACAAATTGGTCAAGTCAAAAATTCAGTGGCCGAAGTTGCAATTACATTTAATCATCCATTAACTTATCAACAAATTAAAAAAATGATTCCACAAAATGTTGAAACTAATTGGTATTGGATTGGGCCAAGTAATCAAGGAGATGCAACTGATTTTTCAAATAACTATCTAGGGTTGCAGGCACATGACGAGCAACTAACAAATAGCGATTTCCAACAATTGCGCCAAGACATTAACCATCACGCTAATTCGATCAGTAATTTTGAAATTCAGCATTTTTCAATGTTGAAGTATGCTAAATGGTATGCTAAAAAATATAAAACTTTAAAACAAGCAAAATTTTCCGGAATTATTATTAGTGGTCAAACTAAAAACTTGGCAGAGCTTAAGACAGCAAGTTGGATTAAATATAGTTCAATTGGTACAGTAGTTTCACTTAAGCCTTATCAAAAACCCAACAAATAAGTGAAACAAATTCTGATATAATTAAATTATTTCATTGAATTAAGAAAGGAGAAAATTAAATTGTTTACTTATACGGAGTTTGCTTTAGAAAATAATCAAGTTAAGTTGACTTTGCCAGATCAAAAACAGGCTGATGAGCTTTTTCAAGCTATTGAGCACGATCGGCAGGAATTATCTCGTTGGATGCCCTGGACTAAAACGACTACCACAGTTGAAAATGAAAAAAAGTTTATTAATTATGCACGTGAACAAATGTCCCAGGATAAGTTGTTAGAATTGACGATTGTTGTTAATGGTGTGGCCGTTGGTATGGCCGATTTACATAATATTGATTGGGAAAATCGGCGAGCCGAAGTCGGATACTGGCTTTTTAGTAAATATCAGGGCAAAGGAATTATGACGGCAACGGTAAAAAGTTTATTACGAACAGCTTTTAACGGTTGGAATCTGAATAAAGTTATTATTCAAGCGGACAGTGAAAATCAAGCAAGTCAAGCAGTTGCCAAGCGTTTGGGTTTTAAACAAGAGGCTGTTCTTAAAGAACACCTTTATCAGAAACAGCAGTTTAGTGATCTAGTTGTGTATGCTAAATTTGCCAGTGAATGGAAAAACGAATAATCAAAAGCTGCTTATCAGTAAATAACTCGACTGATAGCAGCTTTTTTTCAGGCTATTTTAATTTGCGGGCAGCCATGAAACTCATTAACCAAAAAAGTAGCAAAAAGATTATTAAAAATCCGGCACTCAGATAATGACCTAATTGAGTAGTGGTTAAATATTCGCCAATTAGCGGTAATCGCATAGCAATTCCTAAGAAGGCTATTGCCAGTAAGAAAATCACAAATGGCCAACTAAGTTGTTTTTTGGTTTGTTTGGCAAACAAAATCAAGCCTAGAATTGTAAAATTGACAATCACACTGATACCAATCCAACCTGATAAATAAAAATGCAGTGGGGTTTGAACAAAAATGTTAATCAAAAAAATTGGGGCAATCAACAAGACACATAAAAGCCACAAAACTAGAAATCTCACAATTTTGTTCTTTGAAAAATTGGTTGAAGAATATATCGTCCGGCTAAGATATTTAAAAATACCGCAGATTGCTAAAGTTAAATAGACACCTGCTAATAGAATACTCCCCAAATCAAGCGGATTTTTTGGACTAGCCAAGGCTGGTAAAAAGACGGCAAAAAAGTATGTTCCAATAACGATTAATAGCAGTTTAACTAATTCAAATGGTTTAAAGGGGATCGACTTAATTAAATCATTTGCTAATTCTGGGGTGTTTTTGCCAAAGTAATCTGCAGCTGCAATTCCATCTGTTTGAGCATCGATTACATCATTTAAAATATTTAGTAAGGCAGATTCGATGGCGTGTTCATCACGAGTTATTCCTTTAAAGCGAACATAAATTAGCAGATCACTGTAAAATTTTTCGTTTTCGGGTGTTAGCTGTTGGCGTAATTGATTGTTCTGTTCGATTAACTGGGATGTTTTCATTGTTTCAGCTCCTCATCTAGTAGTTGATTAACAACATTTTCAAGTTGTCGCCATTCATTAGCAAATTCATTTTTTGCAGCTGTTCCGGCAGGTGTTATAAAATAATATTTTCGATCAGGTCCAGCAGGCGAAGGTTGAATTTTTCCTATAATCAATCCACGTTTTTCCATGGTTGTCAGTAAAGGATAAATTGTGCCTTTGGGAATTTTGTCCAGTCCATAGTGATTGAGCTTAGTGCTAAGCCCATAGCCGTATTCAGGTTGTTGTTCCAAAATCAAAAGCATTACTCCTTGTAAAATACCTTTTAAAATTTGACTGGAAATATCTTGAGCCATGATTAATCATCTTCTTTATTTACGGATATCAGCACTAGTTTGCTTAACATATTAGTAGAATAACATATTCCTGCTAGTATGTAAAACAAACTAGTGGAAGATTTAAAAAAATGAAAAATAAAAAGAAACCTAGGTTTGTTTTTGAATAATTCAAAAACAACTGAGGTTTCAGCGGTGAATTTTGTTTCAATTAAGTTAGATAACTGGAGTAATAGCCGGTAAATCTAAAGCCTGTAAATAACCAGCTGGCCCAGTAACAACTTGAGGGATAGCATTGACGGTTGGGGCAGCACTGGTTGCATAACTTTCATCCAATGGCATCATACCATTGATGGTAATGTCAAGTTTTGTTGGAATACCGTCGATTTGAATTTTGTTATCAATCTGAGGTTCCTTAAGCACATTGTCGCAAATTTTATGAACATAGATTAAAGAAACTTTTGCTTGCCCATCGACCAGACCGGTCATTGTAAAGCGGTGTCCGTAGATAGTTCCTTTTTTGACAATTCCAAATTTTGGGTGTAAATCTTTTGGCGCAGTAAAATAATCATGCTTAGTCTTAACTTCATCAAATTTGTAACCTAAACGTTGTCCAATTTCATAGACACCAGATACATAATAAGAAACGATGCCTTGAGTTAAGCGCTCATGCGGAAATTTTTCTGGGTCCATTCCGTAGCCAAACACTTTAACCCAACTTGAAGTGTTTTCTTGATCATCTTCACCTGATTGAACGGTGATTTGTTGGACTTCACCCATAATGCCAGCTAAGATTACTGGAAGATAAGAAGCGTATGCTCCTGGAAGTAAACCAGAAGGTAAATAAGAGACGTTATTTTTTTTTGCAGTTTCATCGATCTGACGGAACATTTGTGGATCGGTAGCTTGTGAAAAGTAAATTGGTAAAGTAGTTATCACATTTTGCTTAAGTTGCAAAACGTGAAGAATATCTTGAGCACTCGGAGTAAAACCGCCCTTTTCATCTCGTACCAGGGGTGTGTAATCTAATACAACATCAGCTTGAACGGCTTTAATGGTTTCATCAAGCTGGTCTGAAACAGTAATGCCGGATTTCTTAAAACCAAAAATTTCCCCAGCGTCTTTGCCAATCTTTTGTGGATCAACATCAACGGCGCCAACTAGTTCCAATTGTTGACTATTCAGAATCATACGAATTGCAGCTCGTCCAACATTGCCTAATCCCCAAACAATTACCCGATATTTTTTCAATTAAGCCACCTCCAGCTTTTTCGAAAGATAAGTACTGACTACAAGCTCAATGTATCACAATATAGTCAATCTGTAAACGGTTTCTAAAATTGCTAATTTGGCAACTATACAGTTGCAATCAGCTGAAACAATAAAAAACTTGCTTTTATTTAATAAGCATGCTAAATTTAAAACATCGTATACGACCTATAAAATTAAAGGAGGGGTATTAATCAAAAAATCAGCCGACTTTTATGATGAACTTTGTTTGAGTGTTTATACAACTAATCGATATTTTCATCAGTTATATGCTTGGATATTGCAAGCTGATGGTTTAACTTATTTACAATATATGGTTTTACTAAACGTTGAGCGACAACCTAATTGTTCATTAGCTGATATTTGTCAAACATTAGGGCTGGACAATAACACACTGACGCCGGTTACCCAAAAGTTGCTTCAAAAAGAGTGGTTGATTAAAGAACGTTCAACTGCAGATCGGCGTCGCTGGATCTTAAAGTTAACGCCAATGGCTGTTGAAAGATTTGGTAAGTTACGCGGGCAAGTTGAAAAATTACAAACTCGTTTGATCGGTAATTCTACCAGCGAATTTGAACATATTTTAAGGCAATCGCATGCTTTGAATCAGCGGTTGGAAGAAGTCTTGCAACAGGGCGAGCTTGATGGAAAAAGTGAAAATTAAAGGAGAAAATAATGACTAAGTATGCTTATGATGTAATGTTTATCGGAAGTGGCCATGCAAATTGGCATGCTGCACTAGCCTTAAGAAAAGCTGGCAAAAGAGTTGTTTTGATTGAAAAAGATTTGATTGCCGGAACTTGCACCAATTATGGCTGCAATGCCAAAATCTTATTGGACGGAGCGGCTGATGTTTTGCATCAAGCAGCTGCCTATCAGGGGAAAGGAATTACTGGTGAGTTGAAAATTGATTGGTCAGCTTTAATGGCTTATAAACAAAAGACTATTAATCCACTTCATTTGTTGCTGGAACAGCAATTCAAAGCTGCTGGAATTGAAATTGTCAATGGAACAGCTGAATTTGTTGATCAGCATACAGTTACGGCGGCTGGAAAAAATATTAGTGCCCAAGATATTATTATTGGAACTGGTCAGCGCCCAAGCATTTTACCAATTCCGGGCAAAGAATTAATGCATGATAGTCGTGACTTTTTAGATTTGCCGGAATTGCCTAAACATTTAACTTTTATTGGTGCTGGAATTGTTTCGTTAGAATTTGCGATGCTAGTGCGAGCTGCCGGAGCGCAGGTGACAGTGATTGAATTTGCAGACACGGCTTTACGCGGTGTTGAAGAAAAATACGTTGAGCAGATTTTGCAGCGAATGCGTGATCTCGGAATTGAACTGCATTTTAATGAAGCTGTTCAAAGTGTTGTCAAGCAAGGCTCACGTTTAGTAGTTACGACTGCTAATGGTTTGAAAGTTACAACGGATTATGTAGTTGCTGGAACTGGCCGAATCCCCAATGTTGAAGAATTGGCTTTAGATAAAGTTGGTGTTAAATTTGATAAAACCGGGATCTTAGTTGATGATCATTTACAAACAAACGTTGAACATATTTATGCCAGTGGTGATGTTATTGCTAAAAGAATTCCTAAATTGACACCAACAGCTACTTTTGAATCAAATTATTTGGCAGCTTTGCTGGCTGGTCAAACAACTGCGCCAATTCAGTATCCAGTGGTTGCCAGTGTAATTTTTACCTTGCCGCGAATTGCTCAAGTTGGAGTTACTTCAGCTCAGGCAGCCGCAGAAGATTACCAAGTAGTGACAATTCCTTATGGAGCGCGACTGCGTTTTCAAACTAAAAATGAACCTGCTGCAGAAGCAACTTTGATTTTTGATCAAGAGCATTATTTGGTAGGAGCAAGTGTTTACGGGGATGAAGCGCCAGAATTAATTAACTTTTTGACAATGATTATCAGCCAAAAGCTAACCTTGAGCAAATTGAATCAGGCTGTTTTTGCTTTTCCAAGTCAAACAATCGGTTTGTTAAGTATGTTGAGCCCTTACTTGAAACGAGTTTAATTTTAACGAAAAACGGGTCACTTTCTATTCGGAAAGTGATGGGACCCCAAAAAATAAGGCTTTTTATGGAGTGGAGAAATCCACTCTTTTTTTGCGCATCTAAGAAATATCTAGCATGAGCATTAATATTATTACTTACATTGACAAAAAAACCAACTCAGAATCTTTTATTGTTGTGAATTTTCAAAGCTCCGAAAAACAGTAAATTTGTAATTTTAAAAAAACACAATGAAGACCATTGATTTTTGAATTATAATTTGATATAGTATGTTTATCATAAATTATGTAATTTTAAAAAGGCACGGTGACGAATGTGCGATTGACTAATTTTGTAAAACTAAATGTTGGTTCACCACAATTTCGGATAGAGGAATCCACGTCTCAAGCTGCACCGATCTATAAATTTTATAGTCAAACGGATTTGGAAGATGATCTAAAGGGCATAGTAACAAAAGAAACAGAAAATAAACAAATCAGAACTTTGGATGATGTAGCTACCCTCAAAGAAGGAAATATAATTTTTAGTTTGGTATCTGGTTATGCGGGAATTGTAACCAGTGAGCACGAAGGATATTTGTTTACACAGAACTATGTAGTACTTGAAACAACTAATGAACTTGTTAGTGATTTCTTGGTTTACTTGCTAAATGAAGATAAAATAATTGCTCGTCAATTTCGAATGGGCTTACAGGGATCGATGGTGCTTAAATATACCGTGAAACAGATTCGTGAATTAAAACTTCCTCCATTGCCTACGATTGAGAAGCAACAAATAATTGGAAATATCTACCTAAAGCAGTTGCACTTGCAAGCGTTGCAAGAACGTGTGGCAAAAAATGAGACGATATTAAGATTAGCAAAATTACAGGAGGTAAGGCAGCATGAATGAGAATCAGTTCGAAACGGAATTAATTCAATATATTACTAGTGGAACGATTACTAAGCCAGAGCATTTGGCGGGGATTGGAGATTTTACTGTCCAAGAGAGTGCTACTGATTATGTGATAAAAACTAAATTATGGAAATATGAACCACAAATCAAAACAACTGACCAGCTTTGGGAGAATTTTAAAGCAATTTTGGAACAGCATAATCAAAGTACACTTGATCATCCGCTATCGGTTGTTGAGTTTAATCAAGTAAAAAAGCTAATTTCTGATATTCAAACACCATACCAGGCTGGCCAATTTCTTTATGGTTTGAATGGCGTTTCGCAAATTGAAATTGATTTGGATGATGGGCGCCATGTATTCTTAACGGTTTTTGACCAAAAGCAGATTGGTGCGGGAGATACAGTTTATCAAGTGGTCAATCAGATTAAGCGGCCGGCCGTTATTACGGGTAAACAAGAGCGGCGTTTTGACACCACACTATTAATAAATGGTTTGCCAATCATTCAAATAGAAGAAAAACGTGATACGCATGATATAAATGACGCATTAAACCAAATGCATCAATATATAGATGAAAATCAATATCGTGATATTTTTTCAACACTGCAAATTTTAGTGGCGATCACACCAAATAACGTGAAGTATATGGCAAATACAACGTCAGATAAATTCAATAAGGATTTTGCCTTTAACTGGCAACGTAAAAGTGATAATTCGATAGTTCGTAACTGGCGAGAATTCGCCGACTCAATGCTGTCGATTCCAATGGCTCATCAAATGGCAACTAACTATATGATTTTAGATGGTACCAAGAACAAACAAATGCTTAAAGTTATGCGTCCCTATCAAGTTTATGCAACCCAAAATGTTATTGAGAGTTTGAAAAAAGTTGACTTTGAATTTGGAACCAATAAAGTTGGTTATATTTGGCATACAACTGGTTCGGGTAAAACAATCACAAGTTTTAAGACAGCTTGGCTTGCCAGTCGGATGCCTAAAATTGATAAGGTAGTTTTTGTGGTAGACCGGATTGCCTTGACTAAGCAAACGTATGAAAATTACGCGGCTTATGATCCAGATGGAAGTGATGATTCATTAGGAAGTGTGCAAGATACAAAAAAAACAACCGAGCTTAGCCGGCGCTTGAAAAGTAAAGATAATAACATTATTATAACTTCTGTTCAAAAGCTGGACACACTGGTTAAGCGTAAGAATTTCAAGTCACCAGATAAAAACATTGTGTTTATTGTTGATGAAGCACACCGTTCGACTGGTGGTGATTCATTTAGCGGTATCCAAAAAGCATTTAAGAAATCTGCGTGGGTCGGTTATACTGGAACACCAATGTTTGATGAAACGACTAAAGGTTTGCGTACTGCAGATATTTTTGGCCCATTATTGCACGCGTATACTATTCGAGAAGCAATTGCAGATCGAAATGTATTAGGATTTAAAGTCGATTTTGAAACAACGATTGATGAACAACAAATGAAAGCAGAATATTTGCCGAACTTTTATCGAAAACGATATCCACAATGGGATGATGAGCAAATTAAAAATAAGATTGACAATCTTTCGCAAAATGATATGGATGATGCGGTTGAACCAAGTTTTTATGATGAGAATCCCCAACATGTCCAACTGGTGGTTGCGGATATTTTTAAAAATTGGCGCAATCGGTCAATTGAGGGTAAATACAATGCTTTGTTCACAACTCATGTAGGTGGTGGCAAAGCAAGTACACCAATGGCCATGATGTACTTTAAAGAATTTCAGCGAGTGAATGCAATTAATCGCAAAAATGGCGGACAAACGCTAAAGGTTGCTGTTACATTCAGTCAGAACACATCAAATAATGATAGTATGTTAGCGACAAACCAAGGATTGTATGATGCTATTACGGCCTATAATAGCGAATTTGGAACGGCATTTGGGATGGATGATGTTGCAGGCTATACGCAAGATGTGACAGCACGACTTAATAAGTCGGCAACTGATGGTAATTTTTTGGACATTGTGATTGTGGTCGACCAACTTTTGACAGGGTTTGATGCGCCTGAATTAAATACACTTTATGTTGATCGTACACTAAAAGGTGCTGGGCTTATTCAAGCATATTCACGCACTAACCGAATTGCAGATATGCAAGAGAAATCATGGGGGCGGATTATCAATTATCGCTGGCCAGCTCAAAATGAGAAACTAATGAATCAAGCACTAGCCGTCTATGCTAATAAAGATTCTGCTAATCTATCTGATGAAGAACGCAGTAAACAAAATGTTAAGGATGGCATTACTGCTCCGAAATTTGAAGATGTGTTTAGAAAAGTTAAAGAAACCATAGCTAATCTTTCTAATATGACACAGAATTTTGTCCAATTACCACCTTCAGAAAAGCAACAAGATCATATGTTGGATTTACTGCATGAGTATAATACTGGGATGGCGAAGTTGAAGCAGTATGATCCCAAGGAAGTTGATGGAGAAAAATTTGGTTTTAACTACGATAATCCAGATGAATTAGTTGAAAAACTGGGGATGACTTCTGAACAAGAAACAATGTTAACAACAGTTTTGACTAACGAGTTAAAAACACGTATTTCCAAAAAAAAGAAAATTCCGGTATACCAAATTGAATTGCGAATGACGCATGTTAAAGATGTTAAAATTGACTATGACTACTTGACTGAGTTAGTTGAAAAATTGTTGAATCAAGTACACGAAGGCAAACACGAAGAGGCTAAGACCACGCATGAGAAAATCAAGCAGTTTGCTAACGGACTTGATGACCGTAACTATGCCACGAAGATTAATAATGCGGCCGTTGCCATCATCAAAGGGCATTTTCCGCCAGTTGGATCTGATTTTACCTACCCAGCTAATTTGAAAGATAGTGAGTCGATCATCCAACAAGCAAATAATATTAGTCTTGATCGCGTCTTACTAGACTTTCGCAACAAACGGGGCATTACGGACATTATCACAAGTGCGCAGATGCGTGAGATGTTTAGTCGCCATCGCTACGGTCAACAAGACTTAGATGATACCGGTCAAATTCGCACTATTATTGCTAAAGCAAGTGTCGGATATCAAGAACTGGCGATTGATGAAAAAATTCAAAACCTGCATAAAATCAAATATCGGAATAGTTTACGTGGTGCAATTTATGATTTGGCTGATGAAATGGCAGAAGTTGTTTAAGTAAAAGTTAGGTATTATTTACAGCTTAGACTTGATATGTATTGGCATTGTAGTTATAAAAAAATGAAGTGTATTTTTTATAAAATAGTAAAAGTTGCGCGTATATTTTGCTAAATGATATTAATATAGTTAGAAGGATAAAAATGACAAATAATAAAAGTGGTATACCTAAGTTAAGGTTCCCTGGTTATACGGAACCTTGGGAACAGCGTAAGTTGGGGGAACTGGCTGACATTGTTGGTGGCGGTACCCCTAGCACAAACAATGACGAGTATTGGAATGGTGATATTGATTGGTATTCGCCAGTTGAAATTAACAATCAAATTTATGTTTCAGGTAGTAAAAATAAAATTACCGAGTTAGGTTTACAAAAGAGTTCAGCGAAAGTTTTGCCAATTGGAACGGTTCTTTTTACCTCTCGTGCAGGTATCGGAAAAACTGCTATTTTGGCAAAAAAAGGAACAACCAACCAAGGTTTTCAGTCGATTTTGCCTCATGAAAATAAGCTAGATTCCTATTTTATTTTCTCAAGGACCGATGAATTAAAGCGTTACGGTGAAACTAATGGAGCAGGTTCAACTTTTGTCGAAGTCTCTGGAAAACAAATGTCAAAGATGCCAATCATGCTTCCAAAGATAGAAGAACAGATGAGAATCGGCACCTTTTTCCAACAGCTCGACAACCTCATCACCCTTCATCAGCGTAAGTTAGATGATTTGAAGACTCAGAAAAAAGGTCTACTTCAAAAAATGTTTCCCAAAAATGGTGAAGATGTTCCGGAAGTTCGCTTTCCTGAATTTACTGGCACTTGGAAACGGCGTAAGTGGATAGACACTGTAGATATGTCTACGAATATGGTGGATCCTAAGACTGGAAAGTACGATAAATTATTGCATATAGGTCCAGGAAATATTGAGCCATTTACTGGTAGGATATTGGATAATGTAAACACTGTGAAGGATGATAATTTAATCAGTGGCAAATTTCATTTTAATTCTAATGATATTATTTATGGGAAAATAAATCCTCAACTAGCAAAGTATACTCATGTAAATTTTGAGGGATTAGCTAGTGCAGATACCTATGTTTTAAATTCTAAAAATGGAATTACTCAAGATTTTCTGTACGTAGAATTACAGACATCTGAATTTTATAAATATTCTGTATCCGTATCTATGAGAACAGGTATGCCAAAAATTAATAGAGATGAGCTAAATAAATTTAATTATTTAGTACCGAAAAATGTCGAAGAACAACAAAAAATCGGCACTTTTTTCCAACGCCTCGACAACCTCATCACCCTTCATCAGCGTAAGATTGAACATCTTCAATTACAGAAAAAAGGCCTTTTACAACAAATGTTTGTTTAATACAACGAAAAAAGGAGATTAATCACAATGGCAGATAACAATATACAAAGCATTACTAGTAAACTATGGGCGATGGCAAACGAGCTTCGCGGAAATATGGATGCAGGAGAATTTAAAAACTACATTTTAGCGTTTATGTTTTACCGCTATCTTTCAGAACATCAAGAAGAATATTTGGTAACTAATAATGTAATTGATATACCAAAAGGGAAAACGCCAAATGAGGTTTATATGGCTGAGGCAGCTGGTGATGATTTAGCCGATTACCTCGATGATATATCATCTATGCTTGGTTATGCGATTGCGCCAAAGGATACATGGGTTTCATTGAACGAAAGAATTGACAACGCACAAGTGATTCCAAGTGACTATCAAACAATTTTCGATAATTTCAACAAAAATGCTGAGTTGAATAAAGAAGCAGTGCAAGACTTTAGCGGTGTCTTCAATGATATTAATCTTGGTGATTCACGATTGGGTGCATCTACAACAGCGCGGGCTAAATCACTTAACAACATCGTGAAGTTAGTTGATGATATTGAATATAAAGCTGAAAATGGTAAAGATATCCTGGGTGAAATATACGAATATCTAATTGGTCAATTTGCTGCATCGGCTGGGAAAAAAGGGGGCGAGTTTTATACTCCGCATCAAGTAAGTAAAGTTCTTGCTAAGATTGTAACCAATGATGTTAAAGAAAATAATAAGTCATTTACTGTTTATGATCCAACCATGGGATCAGGTTCTCTCCTGTTAACGGTTGGTAATGAATCACCTCATGGCAAAAAGACGGGGGCCATCAAGTATTATGGTCAAGAGTTGAATACAACAACCTATAACTTAGCACGGATGAATCTAATGATGCATGATGTTACATTCAATAATATGAATTTAAACAACGCAGATACTTTGGAAAACGACTGGCCGGATGGTCCAGATGAAAAAGGAATTGATCATCCACGTTCATTTGATGCCGTTGTAGCCAATCCGCCATATTCTGCCAAGTGGGATAATACAAAGTCAAAGTTAAAAGATCCACGGTTCAGTGATTATGGGAAACTTGCTCCTGCTTCCAAAGCAGACTATGCTTTTGTTTTACATAGTTTATATCATTTAAATAATTCAGGAACAATGGCCATTGTTTTACCGCATGGAGTCTTATTCCGTGGAGCTGCAGAAGGTAAAATTCGGCAAACGTTGATTGAAAAAAATTATTTGGATACAGTGATTGGACTGCCAGCTAATTTATTTTATGGCACAAGCATTCCGACAACAATTCTTGTGTTCAAAAAGAATCGCACAAATAAAGACATTCTGTTCATTGATGCATCAAATGACTATGAAAAAGGTAAAAATCAAAACACCTTAACTGACGCTAACATAGACAAAATTATCGCTACATTCAAAGACCGCCAAGATGTTGATAAATATGCACATGTGGCTAGTCTAGCAGAAATCAAAGAAAATGATTTTAATTTAAATATCCCACGCTATGTTGACACTTTTGAAGAAGAAGAACCAGTTGATCTTCAAGAAGTGAAAAAAATGCTTGCGCAAGACAATCAAGAAATTGCAAAATTAGAAGCAGAAATTGCAGAACAGTTAAAAATTTTAGGTGTATAGACTAAAAATTAGATATAGATAGTAATTTTAACGAAAATTGAAAATAATTAGCCGAGGAAGACGATTTTCCTCGGCTTTTTAACGACGCTTGGGAACAGCGTAAGTTGGGGGGGATTATGGATGTTACATCTGTAAAAAGAATTCATCAATCTGATTGGACAAATAAAGGAGTTCGCTTTTTTAGAGCTAGAGATATAGTTGCTCTATCAAAAAGAGAAAAAATTCAAGACCCACTTTTTATATCTGAGCAGAAATATAATGAATATTCTAAATCATCAGGAAAAGTTCGTGTTGATGATTTACTGGTAACTGGTGTTGGAAGCATAGGTATTCCTTACCTAGTTAAATCAACTAATCCCTTATATTTCAAAGATGGGAATATTATTTGGTTTAAGAACAACGGATATTTAGATGGCAGCTTTTTATACTATTCATTTATAGGAAATAGTATTCAAAACTATATAAAGAAGACATCAGGGTCAGGCACAGTAGGAACTTTCACCATTATGAGCGGTAAAAAAACTCCTATCTTAATTCCAAAAAGTTACAAAGAACAACAAAAAATCGGCACTTTCTTCCAGCAACTCGACAACCTCATCACCCTTCATCAGCGTAGGTCATTCTTATAGAGTAATGCTGATGGTTAACTACTTAAACCAGAAAGAGAGCGCATGACTAAGTCAATGTCTTTGTTTTCTAACTCAGCAATGATGTGTAGATACGTTTTTTGTGTCGTGGTCATACTTGCATGTCCTAAACGTCGTGCTACACTTGCAATTGACACTCCAGCAAATAGTAGAAGTGATGCATGCGTATGGCGCAAACCGTGAATGGTAATAATGGGAATGTCGACATTTTTGCAATGTCGCTCTAATCGTTTATTAGGAGTGGAGTTCCAAACTTTTCCATGGACAAAGAATGGTTCATTTTCCGGTAGACCTTTAAGCAACTCTGTAAACTGGATAACGGTTTGCCAGTCAAGTTGAATCTTGCGATTTGATGTGAAATTCTTAGTGGGCATAAAACCCTGGTTATTTTTATAATCCCAGGTTTTATTAACATTTAGCGACTGATGCATAAAGTCAAAATCTGCCGGTGTCAACGCAAGTGCTTCTGAAAAACGCATCCCAGTTTTAGCAATTAAAAGAATCATCCAGTCCCAGTCTACTTTTGGGCCAAGGTTTAAATCAGCTAGAAGTTTATGAACTTCAAACTGATTTAAGAACTTCTGTTTTTTTGTACGTGGAGTTCGACCTTTGATGATGGCTTTACGGGTGGGGTCACGATCAATTCAGCCTTCATCAACAGCATCAATAATGGCAGCTTTTAGTTGATGATGGAAGTCCATTGTAGTTTGGCGTTCGTGAAATTGTGCATATTCGTTTAACAATTGTTGATATGCGGTGCGGTTAAGTTGACAGACTTCAAGGGCTGGAATAAGTCTTGAAAGCCATTGCTGAGTCATCAAATATTTTTGCATAGTAACTTGGCGTATGGCACCTTCTTTGTAGATCTTAATCCAGCGAGCATAGTATTCGTGGAAAAGTTCGTGTTTAGTATTTTGATTGTTATGCATGATGTAATTCTCCTGTTATTTTTAAATGAATGATGATGTTCCACGCGGATGAAGATGATTTATTGATTGAAAATTTTAAAAATTGAGGACGTGTTATTGATCTTATCAAAAAATTAAAATTTCACTTTTAAAGTGAATTGTTTGTGGCAAATTAACTATATCAAATTAGACTTTCTTTTTCATTACTAAAAAGTTTAAACACAAAAACCCGAAGGTATCTTTTATTATTGAGATACCTTCGGGTTTTAGGATAAAAAATTATTTTTTGAATAAACACTTGTAAGTAGTGATAGTAATAAATTTGGACTTAACTCATGATTGACGAATTTGAACCAATTTTTATTTATTTTGAACTATAAAAAGCATCTCTTCAAAAATAATTTTGGTTTTGAACTGATAAAACTAACTAGTCATGAGGATGAACTGTTTTGAATATAGAAATTCAAATAAATATTATTCTTTATGTTTGTGAAAGTCGAATTTACTAATCATTTTTTTGGTCTGGTTAACAGTACTATCAGTTAGATTGTGTAATTTTTCTTGTTGTTCTTTTTTCTGCTGTTCTTTCTTTAACGCAATAGCATTTTTTAGTTCTTTACTTTTCGTAATAACTGCTTCATCAGCGTAAAACACTTTAACAAATGTTTTTGGATCAACAGCCCAACCGACATTTGGAGAAATTTTTAAAACTGTTAGAGGCCTTCTTTCAGCGTATTTGCTATCTGGGTCTATCAGGGCTTTACTGAATTTGAAACCATAACTTTCTAAAATTGATGATGCTTCATCAACTGGTAATGAGACTACATCGGGTATTTTAATATAATCTTTTCTCTTTTCAAGTTCATTACTTACTATATTCGCTGTTGAGTCCACAAAATCAGGCGCTACTGCATTTAGGGCAGTTTTAGTTAATTTTCCCAACATTTTTTTCTTTGACATGCTTCACATCTCCTATGATAAACTCTTTTCTTCAATAATACTGAATTTAAAAAGTAAAGTCTATTTTTTTGGAAAATATTGAAGCAGCAAAATATTTTCCAAATTTTTTTATCTTATTGGGTTTATCCAATTTGTCTTAATGAAAGATAATGAATTTTGAAAAAACTACTGATTTTTTGTTGAATTTAAAACTATAAAATGATAACTTTTTTGCCTTAATATCACTCATTATACGGGTATGCTTTTAAAAAACAATGACTACTGTTTGGATCTGAGTCAAGTTTTTAGACACGATTACGTAGAATTTCTAACTGACTAATTGTTCCTTTTCATCTGGAGTTAAATAGCCATCGGCACTAATGATCCGCCGAGAATTATAAAATCCTTCAATGTAACTAAACTGAGCCAAATTGGCTTCATGATAGTCTTTGTAAGTCCGTTGGTAAACCTCCTCCTTCTTGAAGCTGGCATGAAATGACTCCACCACAGAATTGTCATACGGATAGCCACGTTTACTGTAAGAGTGCCGGATAGCGTGTTGCTTCAATGCTGTTTCAAGGGCAGTACTTCGATACTGGCTGCCCAAATCAGTATGCAGAATCAAACCAGCCTTGACAGTTCTAGTTTCACAAGCTTGATTAAGTACGTTGACAACCAACTCGGTTGTCATGTGTCGGCTTAATTTATGAGCGATAATTTTGCGAGAATACAAGTCCATGATGGTTGCCAGATAGCACCACCCATCAGTTTTGGTCGGAATATAGGTAATATCAGCAGCCCATTTTTGATTAGGTTTGACAGCTTTAAAGTCTTGTTTTAACAAATTAGGGTAGGTCATTTGGTCAATATAGTTGTTGTGCTCATAGCGCCACTTTTTGACGACAATTGACCGGAGGCCTAGGTGTCGCATCAGCTTTTGAACCAGTTTCAAACTGGCATGATAGCCCTCACGTAAAAGTTCCTCGTGAACTTTAGGAGCGCCATAAACCCGCCGATGATCAAAGTAGATGCGTCGGATTTGCTGGTATAAAACTTGGCGCCGCTTAAACTGTTCAGGCTTAGTCTGGTGCTGGTACTGATAGTAGGTTGATCGACATAAGTGCAACGTCTGACAGACTTCTTTAACGCTATGCGCTGATGCCGTTACTTTAATAGCTGACTGCCAATCTTTGATACTTACTTTTTTGCGAATATGGTTAATGCTTTTTTTAGGATATCGTTTTCACTTTCCAGCTTGGTAATTCTTGCCTGCATTTCTAACAAGTCGGCCTTGGAGACCCCGGTATCATTATCTTTCTTGTACAAATCATTCCATTTATAAATGGTGGCACTGGCAATCCCATATTCGCTGGTAAGATCAGTGACTGATGTCCCGCTTTCATACAGCTGAACGATCATTTTCTTGAATTCGACAGAATATCTCTTTCTTTTGCTCATAAGACGCGATCCTCTCTAGTAGAAATTCTATCAAATCGTGTCCACACTTTCATCCTAAGTCCAATACTACAAAGTGAACTTCCTGATAGTGGAGCAATTACCTTATATTTATTACCTGATGAGATAAATGATAGTCAACTTACGATTTTGGGTGAAATGGCAAGAAAGACGATTAGGAAGCCGAGATTATTGTTTTTATAGAGTACATATTCAATCCAACATTTAAGACATTCACTTAAATTAGTTAGTTTTAAATAAAAGCAGCTAAGTCATAAAAACAATTAAAAAAGGATTTTTTCAATTGTTTTTATGTGATTTTTAGTCCAACAATATCTTTCAATAAAATAATTTTTACTTTCCAACCACTTGCAGGAAAAACCAGTTTGTTGACGTCGCCTAATAGAACTTAAATAAGACCTGCTATATAACTTCAAAAAGCTTTCGACAACAAAAGTCAGCGGAAGCTTTTTTGCAAAACTAATTATTATTTCTGGTAATAACACGGATAACGCCCAGTGAAGCAAGACTAAACAAACTAGCAAACATCCCTAAAAAGCCTAACCCCAAGCTATCAGTAACTAGACCGCCGGCAAATGATCCTATAGCCACTCCGACATTTGAAAAAATTGAATTAAAGGATGAGGCGATGATTAATGACTGCGGATAATCTTCTTTAGCAATATTCATATAATATAATTGCACTGGTGAGTTTTGAATTGCCATGGTTAAAGCCATTAATAGGATTGCTGTTAGCGCCAGCCAATTGATCTTAATTAGCACTGAAAGTAGGATTAAGCTGACAGCTTGGAGCAAAATGAACTTACCTAAAGTTTTCAGCCAATCATGGTTAGCAATGCGCCCACTTATTTGATTGCTAATCAGACCACATAAACCATAAAGAAACAAAATTATTGTCATCCAAGAATGCGAAAAGCCTAATTTATAGATCAATAATGGTTTCAAATAAGTATAAATCATGTAAATTGCCCCAAAGTTCAGAATTGGCAATAAAATTCCCCATAAAATTCGCTTATCAGTTAGAACCTTTAATTGACTATCTAAACTCGCATTCCCTGTTTGTCGCAGGCTGTGCGGTAAAAGAAAATAGGCTAATATCGTTAAAATTACTGCTAGAATAAAAATTCCCCAAAAGGTCAGGCGCCAATTAAAATTGTCACTAATCCAAGTTCCCAAAGGTACACCAAAAACTGACGCAATACTAAAACCAGAAAAAACCCAGGAAACGATCCAAGCGCGTTTTTCGCTTGGAGCAATGGCAGCGGCAAAGGTGATCGCTACCGAGATTGAGGGTCCCGAAGACAGTGCCGTCAGCACCCGGCTAACTAACAAGGTATTATAATCAATTGTTACGGCTGTCAATAAGTTACTAAAGGCAAAAATCCCAAAAAAACTGATTAAAACCTTATGCAAATAAACATGTCCAACTAATAAGTTAATAATTGGTGTTGCAACGGCATAGACAATGGCAAATAAAGTAACCAAAAGACCTACCTGACTAATGGATGTTTGTACACTGCTAGCTAAATTATTAATAATTCCAATAATAATAAATTGACTAAGGCCCATTAAAAATGCTAGTCCAGTTAAAATACTACATTGAAGTTTAAGTTTGTGGGTATTCATTGATTCTCCTCCAGATCCATTCATGACAATTATCAACTTATTTTACAATAATTGCGTTGTGTTGCAGAGTAAAGTGCATATTGTGTAGATAATATGATACTATTTTGAACAAAAAAGCAGGAAATCACAAGCGCTTGATTTCCTGCTTTACATGACAAAGCATCTTTATTTGATCGTAGATCCGTCTATTTTTTGGTAGGCGGATTTTATCTTTGAACCTTTAACGAAAATGATTGCTAGAACAATACTTAAACAGTTGGTTGCAGCGAAAACAAAGAAAACTAAGGTCACTCCCAAGCTAGCAATTAATTGTGGGTAAATCAGACTGATAATAAAGTTAGTAATCCAAGTTGTAGCTGTTGCCACAGACATAAATTGCGCTTTAACTTTTGTTGGAAACATTTCTGCTAATATTAACCAAGTAACCGGGCTGACAATTCCTTGATGATTAGCCAAAAATAAGGTCAGATTAATTAAAACTAAAATGTTAGTAACACTCTGTGAAAAAACGTCAACTCTCATGGTTAGTCCCAACAAAGTTAAAAAAACCGCATTTCCAATCAAACCGATAACTAAAATACGATGATGATCAGTATTTTCAATCATTCGAGTTCCAAAGATACTCGCAATAACTGAGACAAAACCAATCAAAATATTTGCGTATAAGGAGCCGCCTTGACCCATACCAACTCTTTCTAACAGAATTGTCCCATAATACATAACGGTATTAATTCCTGAAATTTGTTGAATTAAAGCCACTATAATTCCTGTTGCCAATAAATATGTTAGGTGTTGGTTTTGCAGAACTTTGCGCCAATTGAAGGTGGCATGTTGCTGACTTTTATGGTCATCTTGATTGAAGACTAGATCTTCAGCATTTTTAAAGCCTAATTCTTGAAATAACTTTTTGGCACCTTTGAAGCGTTTTTGCAACAATAACCATTGAGGACTGCCACCGATATGAAATGAATTAATCCATAAAACAATTGATGGAATGGCTGCTGACACAATCATTACTCGCCAAATTGGCCCCCAAGTTCCCCAGAGATTGCCCAAAATGGCGTTAACAATAAAAGCACATAATTGACCCAAAACGATAAAAATAGCATTTTTGTTAATATTGGCGGCTCGTAAATTTTCTGGCGAAATTTCAGCTAAGTACATTGGAGACAAGCTTGAAGCAGCCCCGACAGCAATTCCTAAAATAAAACGAAAAATCGACATGCTCCAAAAATCCATTGCAAAAGTACACAAGAATGTCGCTACAGTAAAGACAATTGCGATAATTCGCAATGTTTTCCGACGGCCGATTTTATCGGCTACACGACCACAACCTAAAGCACCCAAACAAGCACCGATAACTAAAGAACTTGAAACAATTCCTTGCGAAGCCGGTGTTAAATCAAGTTGATCAGCTTTACTCATAAAAGCCAAAGCACCATTTATAACTCCCGTATCATAACCAAATAAAAAACCACCCAAGGAAATAATATAGACACAATAATTTAGAAAATTAAAATGATCATTAGCTCTTTCACTCTTCATATTTTATAAATTCCTCCCTTATGTCGATTGGGCTGATTTTTGTTTAAAATAAAAAACCGTTTTGCAACGGTAGAAATAACTAGTGTGGTGTTCGAAAGAGTAATTAATAAACCTAAGTAGTTACTCAATCGAATTTATTCACAGTAGTTATCTTAAGCAAAAGTCGGCTGTCACAACCACTTCAATTATAGAGCAAGTTAAAGCTGAATGCATTGTTTTTGCTGTTTAACTGTTAATAAAGGAATATTAAAATAATCATTTTTTAAAAATTCAATGATTAAAGGAATTACCTTCCCTAAAATTCAAAGGTAGCATATTTTGAAAGCAAGGATTATCATATGAATAACAAAATTCAATGATAATAGGCAGGTAATTTATGAAAACAGTTAGAATAGGTAAGCTGACTTTAGGTAATGGTTGTCCAAAAATAGCAGTGTCATTGACTGGGAAATCTGCGACCGAATTACTACAGCAAGCTCAAGCTGTTATGAAGACTCAACCGGATCTTGTCGAGTGGCGCTTAGATTATCTTCAAGACTTAAGTAGCATTAAGCAATTAGCTGGCAAATTACGTTTGATTTTAAAAGTACCTTTACTATTAACTTTTCGGACACAAGAAGAGGGTGGGGTACAGGCTTTGGGTGAAAAACAGTATTTTGGTTTGCTACGGAAAATAATCGATCAACAGCTGGCTGATGCATTGGATATTGAGGCTGCTCGTAATCATCAGCAAGTGGAAACGCTTGTTCAAGTAGCCCACCAGCATAAATTGCCAGTTATTTTAAGTTATCATGATTTCCAACAGACGCCAACGACAGCCCAAATACTAAATCATTTGAAATTAATGAATGAAATGCAGGCTGATCTGGCAAAAATTGCAGTTATGCCACATACAGCGTATGATGTTTTGGAACTTTTAACAGCTACGCGTAAAGCTGCTGATCAACTGCCATTACCTGTGATTACTATGGCAATGGGAAGCTTAGGAAAGATCACTCGATTAAGTGGTGAATTGTTTGGTTCGGTACTGACTTTTGGTTCTGTAGGTACAAGTTCAGCTCCAGGACAAATTTCGGTAGCGCGATTGCGGACAATTTTAGCAGAATTACAGTTGCAGTTATAATTAAATTAACAAAACTTAAATTTCTAAAAAAACAGTTGACATTTGATAATTTTGAAGTTAGAATCACATTATTAAATATCAGCTTTAACTCATTATATTGTTATTAATCTAAGGAGAATGCCATAATGAACTTACAAAAATTAATTACTGATAATGCACGATTTTATTATTACTGGTTTATCAAGTAATGTCCGCGTCACATTTGATGCGGGCATTACATTCCCGCATCGGATGTGACCAGTAATTTTTGTATGAAATTATGGAGTCGCACGATGCAAACAGCACTGTGCGGCTTTTCTCATTTGGAGGGGTTACCCTTTTTTAGGGTACGTCTAAATGCTAAAAGACTTTTGCAGTGTTGACTGCAAAAGTCTTTTTTGTTGTTAAGAACCAAAGAATGGAGGGGTATTGATGAAGGTAACAAAAGCAGATCAATTAGCTGTAAATAATTTACGAATGCTGAGTGTTGAGATGATTGAACAGGCAGGTTCTGGTCATCCGGGATTACCATTAGGCGCTGCACCGATGATGTGGTGTCTTTGGAGTCGTCATTTACGAATTAATAGTCACGATCCGCAATGGTTTAACCGCGATCGCTTTGTTTTATCCGCGGGTCATGGTTCGGCTTTGCTGTACAGTATGCTGCATTTAGCCGGTTTTGATTTAACCATTGATGATTTGAAACATTTTCGCCAATTCGGTAGTCGAACACCGGGACATCCTGAGTATGGCGAAGTTCCAGGAGTTGAAGCGACAACTGGTCCACTTGGTCAAGGGCTAGGAATGGCCGTTGGAATGGCTTTGACTGAACGCTTTTTAGCAGCTAAGTACAACCAATCTGGGAAAAAGCTGATTGATCATTACACCTATGCTTTAGTGGGTGATGGTGATTTGATGGAAGGTGTTTCACATGAAGTTGCAAGCTTTGCTGGCCGGCAGCAGTTGCAAAAATTGATTGTTTTGTATGATTCGAACGATGTATCGCTTGATGGTCCAACTTCTCGTTCATTTAAAACTGATGTTTGCCAACGCTTTGCTAGTTATGGTTGGAATACACAAATGGTAGCGGATGGAAATGATTTAGCTGCAATTGATCAGGCTTTGACGGCAGCAAAACAAACAGCAGCTCCTTCTTTGATTGAAGTACGAACGACTATTGGCTATGGCGCTCCAAATGCTGGAACTAATCAAGTTCATGGCCAGCCATTGGGAAAAACCGGGTTAGCAGTTTTGCGGGAAAATTTAGCTTGGAATGCTCCAGCCTTTACTGTTTTGCCCGAAGTTGCCCAAATCGCTCAGCAATTAGTACGTAATCGGGGGCAGAATGCAGCCAAACAGTGGCATCAACAAGTTGCCGAATTAGCTCTAGTTGATTCAGCGGCATTAGCGGACTTCAAACAATTGCTGACAGGACAAACTGAAATCAAAGTTACCTTACCACGTTACGAGAGTGGTGCCGAATCAGGCCGTGATACTAGCCATCAAGTAATTCAAGCTCTTGCCCAACAAAATCCTAACTTAGTGGGTGGGTCAGCTGATTTGGCCACTTCTAATCGAACAACGATTGAGAATAGTTCGTTGATGACACCGGAAAAACCAACTGGACGCAATTTAGCTTTTGGAGTTCGTGAATTTGGTGAAGGAACAATTTTAAACGGCATGGCGCTACATGGGGGAGTGCAAGTTTTCGGTGCAACATTCTTAGTTTTTTCAGATTACTTGCGTCCAGTTATTCGATTGGCAGCCTTACAGAGACTGCCGGTGACTTTCATTTTTACGCACGATTCTTTGGCAGTTGGAGAAGATGGACCAACTCATCAACCAATTGAACAATTGATGAGCCTGCGCCAAATTCCGGGAGTTGAAGTATTCCGACCAGCTGATCCTAATGAAGTTATGGCTGCTTGGAATCAAGCTGTCAGTGTAGTTGATCATCCAACGATTCTAATTTTAAGTCGGCAACAACTAGCCGTTTTACCAAACACTAATTTGACTGCTGAACGTGGAGTTGATCATGGTGGCTATGTAATTGCATCACAAAAGGGAGTAGAGCCAACTGGAATTCTTTTAGCAACCGGTTCAGAAGTTGCTTTAGCATTGCAGGTTCAAAAACGATTATTGGAATTAGGACAAGATGTTAGTGTAGTTTCCCTGCCATCAATGGAACGGTTTTCTCGTCAATCAGTTAAGTATCAAGCAAAAGTTTTACCACCACAGATTCGGCGGCGGGTAGCAATTGAATTAGGAACGCCGCAGGGCTGGGAAAAATATGTCGGCTTAGACGGAAAAATTGTCGGCGTGACGAATTTTGGTGTCAGCGGAGCAATGGAGGACTTATTACCAGCAGCTGGTTTTAGCGTTGATCGAATTGTTCAAATCTATCAGCAGATACGGCCTGAAAATGAAGAATCGTTGTCGGTAATTGGCTGAACGGAGGAATTGAATTTGGATGGAAATACACAGCTTTACGCGTTTTTAGCCCACCCAGCGCATCATAGTCTTTCGCCTTTAATGTATAATTTGAGCTTTCGAGCGCAGCAGTTAAATGCTTGCTATTTAGCATTTGATGTTTTGCCGACTGATTTTTCGCAGGCAATCATCGGTTTAAGAGCAATAGATTTTGCAGGTGCTAATTTCTCATTGCCTTTCAAACAGACTGTGCTCAAATATCTTGATGAATTAACACCACGAGCGCAACGAATTCAGGCGGTTAATACGCTCAGAAATGATCAGGGACACTTGGTTGGAGATAGTACTGATGGTGCAGGATTATTTGCCGATTTACAAGAAAAGCATCAACTCCTAGCAGGTCAAACAATTATGATTTTAGGAGCTGGTGGTGCAGGTCGGGCGATTATTGCAGCAGCAGACTATCATATAAAACGGGTTTTTGTCGCCAAACGTCCAAACCAAACTTATGCCGATTTAGCTACTTGGCTTAAGCAATTATCTGCACTAAGTCCGACAGAATATTGTTTGGTCAGTTATTCGGATATGACCTCTTTAACAGCAGCGTTAAGAGCTAGTTCAATTGTAATCAATGCTACAAATCAAGGAATGGATGACCAGCAATTGCCATTGCCGTTAGTGGTATTACAACATTTACGCCCCCAACAATTTGTCTATGATTTAATTTATCAACCATTGATGACACCTTTTTTGCTATATGCTCAGCGAGTTGGCTGCCAATTTTGCAATGGAACTGGGATGTTATTGTGGCAAGGGGCACTGGCGTTTAAGTTTTGGACAGGTCAGTCAATGCCAATAGATTTGGTTAGAAAAAGTTTAGCAACCGAAATTAGGAGGAGAACAAAATGATTATTATTTTAAAAAAGGAAATTTCTGAAAATATTGCTCGGATTAAAAAAATATTTGCCAATAAAAAGCAAGTTCTGGTTCATCAAAATCGGGTAGCAGTTGTTGGTGCAACTGCTACTGAGCTCCCACGGGAGATTCAAGTTGCTGCCGAGCAAATTATTGAAAAAACACCAGCAGCCATTCAGTCAAGTCGTTTATTCCATCCAGAAGATATTGTAATTAAGACACCTCATGCTCACATCAGTTCTGATAGTTTAACAATTATGGCGGGTCCTTGTTCAGTTGAAAATCGTGATCATATTTTCAAAATGGCTGCTGTCGCTAAAAAAGGTGGAGCAACAGTTTTACGTGGTGGTGCTTTTAAGCCTCGTACTTCACCATATTCTTTTCAAGGATTAGGTGAAGAGGGGTTGAAATATTTGCGGGCAGCGGCTGATCAAAATGGAATGGATGTGATTACTGAAGTCATGGATGATGAACATGTTCCATTGGTGGCTGAATACACTGACATTTTTCAAATTGGGGCGCGTAACATGCAGAATTTTTCATTATTAAAAGAAGTTGGTAAAACAAAGATACCTGTAGCTTTGAAACGTGGCATGTCAGCAACGATTGATGATTTGTTAAATGCTGCTGAGTACATTGCAGCGGGTGGCAATCAGCAAATCATGTTGATTGAACGAGGAATTCGAACCTTTGATAGCAAATATACGCGCAACACTTTTGATGTGGCAGCCATTCCTGTCTTACAGCAATTGACACCTTACCCAATAATTGCTGATCCAAGTCATGCAGTTGGACGCTGGGACTTGGTAACACCGATGGCAGCCGCTGGAATTGGATTGATTGTGGAAATTCATGATGACCCAGAACATGCATTTTCTGATGGGCCACAGGCACTTAAACCAGCTACCTACTTAGCAATGACTCGACAAGCTCAAGCAATTCATCAATTAATGGCTGAATGAAAGCAGGCTTTTAAAAATGGAAAAGACGATTATTGTTAATGCAAAATCAAAAACTTATAATATCGAGATCATTGATCATGGCCTGAAAAAATTACGGGAAAAAGTGCAAACAGTTTGGTCACCACGGAAGGTTGCTGTGATTACTGATGAAAATGTTGGCCCCTTATATGCTGATCAAGTTCAGCAACAATTAAATGCTGGAGGTTTTGTTGTTGAAGTACTAACGATTCCAGCTGGTGAGTCCAGTAAATCTTGGATGAATTTAGAAAAAATCATCCAGCAGTTGGCAGAAAAACATTTCAGTCGGCAGGATGGTATTTTGGCTTTGGGTGGCGGGGTCGTTGGTGATCTAGCTGGACTAGCAGCTTCAATTTATTTGCGTGGAATTGCTTTAATTCAGTTACCAACTTCTTTACTTGCTCAAGTTGACAGTTCAGTCGGTGGCAAAACAGCAATTGACTTAGCTGCTGGTAAAAATTTAGTTGGTACTTTTTATCAACCAGATTTAGTTTTAATTGATCCGACCGTTTTATTAACCCTCAAATCGCGCTGCTTAGTAGAAGGGTATGGTGAAATTGTTAAATGTGCAGCCTTAGTAGGTGGAGACTTCTGGCAGTTAACTGGTCAGATCAAGAGTCCTCAAGCAATTATGCGTAATGCAAATGCTTTAATTGAAGCTAGTGTTCGTTTTAAAGCCCAAATTGTTGCTGCAGATGAAACTGAAACGCGGCGGCGACAGCTGCTTAATCTAGGGCACACACTCGGCCATGCAGTGGAACAAGCTGCGGGTGGAAGGCTATTTCATGGTGAAGCGGTTGCCATCGGCCTTTATCAATTAAGTCGACTATTTGAACAAAAAAAATTAACTGCTGTTGGTGTAACAGAACAAATTTCAACGCGGTTGCAGGCAGTTGGGTTGCCGCTAAGTGATGATGAATTAGGCACGACGGATTTTTATCGAGCTTTAAAACATGATAAGAAAATTAAACAGCAGCAACTAACGATGATTTATTTAAAGAAAATTGGCCAGCCTGAATTTTATTGTTATCCAATAAAACAAATAATTGGCTGGCTGCAACAAGAATTGTCGCAGAAAAAAGTTAAATTAAAGTCTAAAAACGGCGGTTAAACAAGTCATTAAACCGATGTTTTTGTTTGGAAAAAGAGTGATTTTTGCAGAAGTTGGCAATCTTGCCTAAATATGTATAGAATGTACTATAAATAAATCAGAAAATTATTATGGAGAAATTAATGACTTATCAATATATTCTATTCGATTTAGATGGCACCTTGACAGATTCGAGCGAGGGTATTACTAAATCAGTTGCTTATGCACTGCAGTCTTGTGGTATAAAAGTTGCCGATTTACATGAACTGGACAAATTTATTGGACCGCCTTTAATTGATTCGTTTCAGCAATTTTACGGGATGAATCAAGAACAGGCTCAAAAAGCAGTTTCCAAATACCGTGAGCGGTTCAGTCAGACAGGAATTTTTGAAAATCGAGTTTATCCCGGAATTCCAGAATTATTAACTAATTTAAAACAACAAGGTAAGCATCTCTTGGTTGCAACTTCTAAACCAACTGTTTTTGCTGAAAAAATTTTAGATCATTTTGAATTGCGCCAGTATTTCGATTTTGTCGCCGGCAGTGGGCTTCAAGGGGAGCGACCGAATAAAGCAGCTGTTATCAGTTATGCATTAGAGCAACAAAAAATCGCCTTGTTGCGACAAGTAATTATGGTGGGTGATCGCCAGTATGATATGGTTGCTGCTCATCAGTTAGGGATTGATTCTTTAGGAGTTTTGTATGGCTTTGGTTCGCAAGTAGAACTGCAAGCAGCAGGAGCAAATTATTTAGCACCAAATGTTACCGCGGCACAAAAGTTTTTAGTACTTTAAACCATTTTTTGCGTATTTTAAAATAGGCCCAGTTGTTCAGGAGATTTGGGATTTAAACCGCTAAAATGCAGCCCAAGCATTTTTTGCAGTTGTAAAGCATTAGGGGCGGCATCTCGCGCCGAATTATTGTTAAAAATAATGCAGATTTCTTGAACTTGATGGGTGAATTGTTCGACTTGCTGTTTTAAATCAGTTAATTCCATTGCACTATAACGATAAAGTGTTCTTTGTTTACGCCAGTCCTTGCCTCTAGCTTGCCACCCTAATTGATTACGGCCATGAAGCCGCCAAAACATCAATTCGGGTGTGGTCACTGCCGGGTAGAGAGGAATCGAAGTTGGTAATCCAGTTGGTTCATCGACAACTGCTAGTGTATACCGCTGTTCGCGGCAAAACTTGATTAAAGAGGTGGTATTTTGGCCTTGATACCAGCTGCGATGACGTAATTCTAAAGTTAACGGCAAATCTGGCAGCATTTGGCGGAAAAATTTTAAGTAGGCAACGTTTCGGGTTGTTGCCTCGAAAAATGGTGGAAATTGGCACAAGATGGTTTTTAACTGTCCAGCTTGCTGCAAAGGAGCTAATATGGCTGCAAAAAGTTTGAAACGTTCTTTTAGTTGATTTCCGGTTAAAATTTCACCGGGATGTCCAGTTAATGCTTGATTAGCTTTAACTATGAATTGAAATTTGGCGGGAACTTGTTGCTGCCAACCAGTGATTATTTGAGGTCGTGGAATCCCATAAAAAAAAGTGTCGACTTCAACTGTGGGAAAATGTTCGGCATATTCAGCGAGAGTTACTGATTGGCGTTGCTGATTAATTAGCGCCGGGTGTTCACTCCAAGTTGTCAATCCTAAAGTAATCATCATTCAATCTCCTTTCAAGTGATAATTTTACCATTCATCAAATTGCAGGCAACAAAAAAAGATTGTTAACAGATAAAAAACATGTTAATTTTAGAGTAACTTTAATTTTTAAGGATTGGAGTGAGGAGCATGCAGGCTTGGATTACGCTGCAGCACAGCATTATCACAATTTTAGCACTTCAGTAAAATACCAAAAATTTGCCGGGTCATTTTGAAATACTCGGCTTTACTGGAGTGTAGACATGAAAATTGAATATCAAAAAAACGTTATTTGCAGCTATTCTTATAGTTTTTGGTCCTTTTTTGGCATTACGAGTCTTTGGGTAATTTATTTACAGCAGCAAGGTTTGTCGTTAGTTGAAATTGGACTTTGTGAAAGTATTTTTCATCTAGCTAGTTTTTTGTTTGAGTTGCCTAGTGGTGTTTTAGCGGATCGCTTTTCCTATAAATCAGTTTTGATAGCTGGGCGGATTATGGCGATTACTTCAGCTGCTATTATGTTAATTGGCGGCAGTTTTTGGGTGTATGCCGGTGGCTTTGTTCTAAGTGCTTTTTCTTACAATCTGCAGTCAGGCACCCTGGAAGCATTGATTTATGATTCGCTTTTAGAACGGCAGCAAAACGAATTTTATCCGCAGATTGCGGCCCATTTGAACATGATTTTTGAATTTGCTGATACTAGTGGAGTAGTTTTGACGGGATTATTAGTGCATTGGCATTTTGGTTTAACTTATGTTATCGAAATTTTGATTAGCTGTTTAGCTCTCTTTTCAGTATTACTTGTTAGAGAACCAACGTTGCTTTCAAAGTTGCCTAAAAAACAGCCAGCAGCCGTTTCAACCAGTCAAATTCTGCTAGCCAGTTGGAAAGTTCTGCAGCAACAACCGCAGTTACGTAATCTGATGATTTTTCAAGCCTTGTTTGATGCAATTTGTACCAGTTATTATTTCTATTTTCAAACATTAATGGAAAATAAGAATTTTACTGGTTGGCTGATTTCAGCAGTATTGGTGCTAGCAGCGGTAATTAATATTTTTGCAATGCAGTTTGCACCGCATATTAAAGCAAAATTTGCCGTTTCGACCTTAATGATTTGGTTGGCCGCTAGTTTATTAATTTTGGTGACTTGTTGGTTCAATCAATTGCCGATTTTATTAGGCATCTTTTTACTGGTACAAGCCTTAAGTTCAATCAGTGAGCCAATTTTTAGCAGCTATTACAATGAAACAATCCCTTCAAAACAACGGGCAACTTTACTCAGTGTTGCGAGTGTTTTCTTTTCGCTCAGTATGGTTGTTATTTTTCCGTTGCTCGGCTGGTTAATTGAAAAGATGAGTTTTGCTGCAGCTTTTGGCAGTTTAGGTGGCTTGCTTTTACTGTTATTAGGTGGAATTTGGATCCGTAATCAGATTGTTGTTGACTAAAATCAAGCAAACTTTTTTAAATTTACCACTACCTAATCTATAATTAAAGTAAATAACTCTAGTTAAGAAAAGGCAGGTAAAGTGAATGACAGCAATTCAGCATTTTAATTATTTATTGATCGGCGGAGGAATGGCAGCTGACCAAGCAGCGGCTGGAATTCGTTCGGTAGACGCTAAAGGCTCAATTGGAATTTTGTCAGCGGATGTTGATGCTCCCTATGCACGACCGGCATTAAGCAAAAAGCTCTGGGTTGATGATGATTTTCATGATGAAGATATTGATTTGCAAACAGCCAAAAAGCAGCAAGCACAATTGTTCTTAAAAACAATAGTTACTGGAATTGATCCATTAGCTCATCAGGTTAAAACCGCTAATGGACAAGCTTTTAGTTACGAGAAACTTTTACTGGCTACGGGTGCGCAAGCTCGTCAATTAACAGGAGCAACTAGTGAACGAGTGATTGCACTGCGATCAAAAGCAGACTACTTAAAAATTCGGGCCTTCAGTGGTCAACAACAAACGGTAATTGTGGTTGGTGACGGTTTTATTGGTAGTGAGATTGCTGCCGGTTTAGCTCAGTCGAACACTCAGGTAATTTACGTGGTTGCTGGTCAACAATTATTTGAACGAAAGTTGCCAACTGCTTTGTGTCAAGAATTAGAGCAGAAGTACCGTGCTGCCGGAGTAAAGTTTTATTACCAAAAAAAAGCCGCTGGGTATCAAGTAGAAGCTAATCAAGTTGAGTTACTGCTTGATGACGGTACCAAGTTATTAGGTGATGGTTTAGTCCTTGGTTTGGGCGCCGAAGTTAACTATCAATTAGCTCAACAAGCAGGGTTATTGATGGATCAAAACGGAGTCGTCGTTAATCAGCAGCTGCAAACTTCAGCAACTGATGTCTGGGCAGCAGGAGATATTATCTCGTATCCTGACGTGATTTTAGGTCAAACTAAATCAGAGCACGTTAAACATGCAATTCAATCTGGTTATGTTGCAGGTCAAAATATGGCTGGAAAGGTAACAGATTACACTTATACACCATATTTTTATAGCTGGATTTTTGATATTTCTTGGGAAGCATTGGGAATGCTTGATACTCGTTTACAAATGTATCAAGAAAAATTAACTAAGGGTCAGCTAATTTATTACTTTGATGACCATCAGCAGCTCCAAGGAATTTTATCTTGGAATGCAGCTGTTGATTTAGATCATTTACGTAATCTTTTTCGTCAACATCCAAGTTTAAGTACATTGCAACAAGTACTACCTTTAAAGCAGATAAAATAATTTCTTAGTTGACAGCTTTCAGTTGCCGCCCTATAATGAACAGAAATATCATCAGCAAAGCTGAATTGAGTAGATTTGAATTGTTGTTAAGAGAGTTACGGTTGGCTGAAAAGTAACCAACAATTATTTCGAAGATGGTTTCAGCGCTGATAAGTGCCGAATAATTAAGTGCTTATGGCAGCATCCATTATCATGCTGAGTATTAATCATACTTTTAGAGTGCAGTAATGTGAGTTATTGCAAAATTATAGGTGGTAAAGCGAGTAATATCGCCCTTGTCCTCATGGAAATCATGGGAGCAGGGGCTTTTATTTTGCGCAAAATGAAGGGAGAAATTGAAATGACAACACAAAATTCAACCAAGGTCGGACCATTTCGTTATGATATCGTAGGGAGCTTTTTACGGACAACAGGTTTAAAAGATGCCCTCGCCCAAAAACGCAATGGAGAATTATCAGCAACAGAATTTTTAAAGATCCAGCACGCGGAAATAAAAAAATTGGTAGCTGCTGAGGTTAAGCATGGTTTAGCAGATGTTACTGACGGAGAATTTAGTCGCAGTTGGTGGCACTTAGACTTTTTATGGGGCTTAGGTGGCGTTGCTCATTATGATTATCAAAAAAGCTACAAATTCAAAGGAGCCAAAACACGGACGGATAATGCCGAGCTGGATGGTCAAGTTGCTTATAATCCAGAACATCCCTTTTTCGCTGCATTTTCTTACCTAAAATCAATCACACCGGCTGGAATTGTACCTAAACAGACGATTCCATCACCAACGATGCTATTTCGCGATAATCGCTCAGATAACTGGCCCAAGTATTATCAGCAGCGGACAGATTATCTGCATGATTTAGCTAAGGCTTATCATTTAACAATTCAACATTTCTACGATTTGGGTGCGCGTTATCTTCAAATAGATGATACAACTTGGGCTTTTCTGATTAGTAAGTTAAATGAAACTAAAGATCAACCCGTCGAACAGCAAAAATATGTAACGTTGGCTCAAGAATCAGTGGCGGTAATTAATGAAATGTTAACAGGTTTGCCGGCTGACTTAACCGTTACGACACATATTTGTCGTGGTAATTTTCGCTCGACGTTCTTGTTTGCCGGTGGTTATCAGGCGGTAGCACCATACTTAGCACAGTTAAATTACGATGGCTTCTTCTTAGAATATGATAGTGAACGTTCGGGAGACTTTGCTCCGCTAAAAACAATTTTCAACAATCGAACTGAAAAACGGATTGTTTTGGGTTTGCTTACTTCTAAGGAGGGTGAACTGGAAGATCCAGCAGAGATTCGTCAGCGTTTGCTTGAAGCAAGTCAATTTGTTCCGTTAGAAAATTTAGCACTTTCAACTCAATGTGGCTTTGCATCAACCGAAGAAGGTAATTTACTGACCGATGAACAGCAATGGTCAAAAATTGAACTAGTGAAAAAAATTGCTCAACAAGTTTGGCAAGATTAATTTGTTGGCTTTGTCACATAGCTTTTTAAAATTAAGTTAAACTCAGAAAAAGTTGTTTTTTGTAAGTAAAAACAGCTTTTTTTGTTTGTTGTCAATCAATCGAGCTAAGTCAGTATACAAAACTAAGAAATAAGTTATTATTAAAAATAAGCTTTTAATTAGAAAAGAATATCATTTTTATAATAAACGAGAAGGGATGGTAGCTGGAAATGAATTTTCAAATTATTCCGGTAGGGGAACAAGCACTAAATCTAGTTTTCCCAGAAAAAATTGATGTGCAGGAAAATCGCTTAATTCATCAGATTGCTGAGCAATTAAAAACGGCCGACTGGCCAACAATTATCGATTTGATTCCGGCCTACCATACATTAACAATTAATTATAATGTTGAAAAAACGGATTTTGAAAAAATTAGTCAGGATTTAAAAGCTTTTATTAATTCGCTTAATTTCAACGAAAATTCATCTCAGAAACAGCGGGTAGTTGAGATTCCAGTTTGCTATGGTGACAAATTTGGTCCTGATTTGATGGCAGTCGCAGAGTTTGCCCAAATGTCACCAGCAGAGGTCGTTAAAATGCATACATCCCAACCTTATTATGTCTACTTTTTGGGATTTTTACCTGGATTTGCCTATGCTGGTTTTGTACCTGATAAAATTGCAATGCCTAGATTGCAGCAGCCACGTTTGCAACTGGCGGCTGGCAGTGTCGGAATTGCGGGTAAACAAACTGGAATGTACCCGGTAGCTTCGCCTGGCGGGTGGAGAATCATTGGTCAAACGCCGTTGCAATTATATGACCCTAAAAATCCACTACCGCCATACCATGCAGGTGATTGGTTGCAATTTAATTCAGTTTCGAGTGATGAGTTCTATCAAATTCAACAAGCGGCTGATAGCGGGAAATATAGCATTAAGACGCATTTTTTGATGACGACGGCAGCAACAAGGGGGGCAAAATGATTTGGATGCAGCAGTTGAAATTTTAAATCCCGGTTTAGCGGCTACGATTCAAGATAGCGGACGGTGGGGCTACCAAAGGTATGGGGTTTCAGTTTCGGGAGCAATTGATCAATTTGCCTTGCACTTAGCTAATGTGCTCGTTGGAAACAAGTCTGATCAAGCAGCAATTGAATTTATCTTGCTCGGACCGAAACTCAAATTTAATTGCCCGACTTTTATTGCCCTAACAGGCGGGAATTGTCAAGCCTATTTAAATCAACAAGAGATTGCCAGCAATCGAGCTTATCAGGTTTTCCCTGGAGATATTTTAAGCTTTGATCCAATGAAGAATGGTCGTTTTGGTTATGTGGCTTTTGCTGGTGGAATTAAAACAACTGCAGTTTTGGCTAGTCGGTCAACGACAAGTCGCATCAGACTAGGTGGCCTAAATGGCGCAACTTTAACAGCTGGTGATTTTCTACCTTTATCCCCAGTTTACAGGCTAAATAGTCTTAAGCAGCGGTATTGCCAATTACCACCATTGCCGGCTAAAACAAATTTACGTTTTATCAGAGGACCGCAGTGGGATAGCTTTTCTGTTTCAGCTCAAAAATTATTCTGTCAACAGCATTTTCAAGTTTCAAATCAAGCCGATCGAATGGGTTATCGTTTGACCGGAGTAAAGTTACCAGTACCAACGCAAAGTATGTTGTCAGAAGGGACTGTCACTGGAAGTGTTCAGGTTACCCGGAGTGGTCAGCCGATTGTTTTGCTGGCTGATCGACAAACAGCAGGCGGCTACCCGGTTATTGCAACAATTTGTGCTGTTGATCTACCACGGTTGGTTCAACTTTCTTCGCAACAAACTTTTGGTTTTACTGAAATTTCAATTAGTCAAGCAACTGAGCTTTTGCGCCAGCAACATGCATTCTTACACCAGTTACAACAGCGCTTTTATCAGCAGCGTTATCAATTGCCGCTTGGACCTCAGCAAGCTGCTGGACAAAGAATTTCTCAATTATTTAAGCATTAAGGAGTGCCTGCAAAATGAAAACAAGTGAGTTAAAAGAACTAATTCAAATATTTAATGAAGCTGGTTTAAGCAAACTGGCAATTAAAAATCAAGCCGAAGAAATTACTTTGGAAAAGCAAATAACCATCGCCAAGCAATTGCCACCGGCTGCTGAATCAACCAAGGCAGTCCAACCAGCAAGCAAAGCTGTCAGCGAAAATCAGCTGGTGGTTAAGGCTCCTTTTATTGGGACTTTCTACGCCGCACCACAACCGCAAGCTCAACCATTTGTTCAAGTTGGTGATCAAGTAAAAAAAGGACAACAGTTAGGAATTATTGAAGCAATGAAGATGATGAATGAAATTAAAGCCCCAGCAGCTGGTCGCATAGTTGAATTGCAGGCCGCTAATGGAACAGCAGTTGAATATGATCAACCATTGTTTTTAATTCAAAAGTGAGGCGAGTTGGATGAAAAAAGTTTTGATAGCTAATCGCGGTGAAATCGCGGTTCGGATAATTCGGGCCTGCCGCGAACTAAATCTTCCAACAGTCGCGGTATACTCGACAGCCGATCGAGCTGCGTTACATGTTCAATTGGCTGATCAATCAATCTGTATTGGCCCAGCTGCGGCAACAGAAAGTTATTTGAACCAATCAGCATTGATTACAGCAGCTAAGTTGACTGGAGCAGATGCAATTCATCCAGGATACGGTTTTTTATCTGAAAATGCTGAGTTTGCACGTCAATGCCAAGACGCTGGTTTGAATTTCATTGGACCTGATCCGGCAGTTATTGAGCTAATGGGTGAAAAAGCCGCTGCTCGTCAAACCATGACGGCAGCTGGAATGCCAGTTACACCGGGTAGCCCGAGCGAGTTTACCACTGCCACAGCTGGTTTAGCTGCCGCTCAAAAGATTGGTTTCCCAGTGATGCTCAAAGCCAGTGCAGGTGGTGGTGGCAAGGGGATGCGGGTTATCAACCAAGCTAGTCAGTTCGAACATGAATTTTCTTTGGCACAAAATGAGGCAGTCAAAGCTTTCGGTAGTAAACAAATGTATTTAGAAAAATATTTAGCAAAGCCACGGCACATTGAAGTCCAAATCTTAGCTGATCAAGCTGGAACTGTCTGGGCTGTTGGTGAACGTGATTGTACAATTCAGCAGCATCATCAAAAAGTAATTGAAGAAGCGCCAGCTGAGTGTTTAACTGCTTCAACTCGTGAAAAACTATTGGATACGGCGCGGATAGCAGCTAAAAAGCTGCATTATACGGGAGCCGGAACAATGGAATTTTTATTAGCAGATCCGACACATTTTTATTTCATGGAGATGAATACGCGGATTCAAGTTGAGCATCCAATTACTGAGCTGACTAGTGGAATTGATTTGGTCAAGTGGCAACTAAAAATTGCCGCGGGTGAAAAACTGCCACCAGCTCTCCCACATCCATTAGCTGGATTTGCTTTAGAATGTCGAATCAATGCCCAGACTGCTGGTCAAATAACAGGGTTGCATTTACCAGGAGGTTGGGGAATTCGAGTTGACACAGCAATCTATCAAGGTTATCTAATTCCACCAAATTATGATGCAATGATTGCTAAAATTATTGCTTATGGTTCTGATCGGCAAACAGTCATTCAACGCATGAAAATGGCACTTGATGAAACTGTGATTAGTGGAATCAACACAAATCTAGATTTTTTGCTGCAACTTTTAACAGAACCGGATTATTTACAATTAAAAGCCGACATTAATTGGCTAGATCAGTTGACTCAGACAAATTAACCCGAGGAGGTTGAATGGATGGAGAAGTCATCGTTAAGCAAATTATCGCCAGTTGAATTGCGGCATTTAATCCGCAATGGCGGTTTTAGTGGGCAAACAAGTGGCTTAGCTGCTGGTTTTACGCAAGCTAACTTAGTGATTTTACCCCGTAGTTTGGCTTATGATTTTTTATTGTTTGCTCAGCGTAACCCTAAACCCTGCCCAATTCTTGAAGTTAGCGATTCGGGTAGTCGAAAATTGCAGCATTTTGCTCAGGATATTGATTTAGCTAATGATTTTCCTAAGTATCGCATTTATCGTGACGGAAAATTAACGGCAGAGGTTACCAGCGTTGAAAAATATTGGCGCAATGATTTTGTTAGCTTTATTATTGGTTGCAGTTTTTCTTTTGAAGCTGAACTGCTGGCAGCTGGAATTGAAGTTCGCCAAATTTCTTTAGGTGTAAATGTGCCAATGTATAACACTAATATTGAATTACAGCCCGCTGGTAAATTTCACGGGCAGATGGTGGTTAGTATGCGGCCAATCCCGGAAGCACAAGTTGTGACAGCAGTTAAGGTTACAGCGGCCATGCCTAGGGTTCACGGGGCACCAATTCAAATCGGTCATCCCAGTGAAATTGGAATTCATGACTTGGCTCATCCAGATTATGGTGATCCGGTGCCAATCAAACCTGGTGAAGTTCCAGTTTTTTGGCCTTGTGGAGTAACGCCGCAAAATGTCATTATGCAAGTTAAACCAGCCTTTGTGATTACTCATGCACCGGGACATATGCTGGTAACTGATGTCAAAAATACAAGCTTAAAGTATGAATAAGTGAGGTGGAGGACTTTTGATGAAAATTGATTTAAATAGTGATTTAGGAGAAAGTTTTGGCCGCTATCAATTAGGCAATGATTCTCAGGTGATTCAACTGGTAACTTCAGTTAATGTTGCTTGTGGATTTCATGCTGGTGATCCAGATGTAATGGCACAAACTGTTGCAACAGCACAAAAAGCTGGAGTGGGAATCGGGGCACACCCGGGCTTTCCAGACTTGCAAGGCTTTGGTCGACGAAAAATGCAGTTGTCGCCGCTTGAAGTTCAGCATTTGGTAACTTATCAAGTTGGAGCTTTGCAAGCTTTTACCAGCAAGCACCGGTTGCACCACGTTAAACCACATGGTGCGCTATATAATTTGGCAGCAAGTAATCATCAATTAGCTGTAGCAATTTGTCGTGGAATTCAGCAAGTTGATCCACAACTACCATTATATGGTTTGGCTGGTAGTGAGTTAATCAAAGCTGCAGCAGAAGTTGATTTACCGGTGGCTCAAGAAGTTTTTGGAGATCGAAATTATTTGCCTGATGGGCGCTTGGTTCCTCGCAGCCAGTCTGATGCAGTAATTACAGATCCGAAGCTGATTGCTCAGCGAGTAGTGCAAATGGTTAAAAAAAGGACAATAACAACTATTGACGGTTCAGAAATTAAGATTGATCCTGACACGGTTTGTGTTCATGGAGATAATCAGCAGGCACTGGCAATTGTTAAACAGTTACGTCAAACGTTGACGCAAGCGGGAATTGATTTGCAGCCGTTTTAAGGCGACTGGGAGAATGACTTAGAATTATGACAGATAGAGAGGAATTTGCAAATGACTGATAAACCGAAAAAAAATGATTTACCAAAGATTGATCAAACGAGTCGTTCTCCATGGAATATTGCCATGGGTGCTGCCTTCTTAATGGCGATGGCAGCGGTTGGACCAGGTTTCTTAACGCAAACAGCTACTTTTACTGGCCAAATGGGGGCTAACTTTGGCTTTGCAATTTTAATTTGTATTATTTTCGATGTAATTGTCCAAATGAACGTTTGGCGAGTAATTGTTGTCAGCGGTAAGAAAGCGCAAGTGCTGGCTAATGATATTTTCCCTGGTCTGGGTTATGTTTTATCTTTTCTAGTGGCCGTTGGCGGATTGTTTTTTAACATTGGTAATGTTGGCGGAGCTGGTCTTGGTTTAAATGTGTTATTTGGTATTTCGCCAGAAAATGGGGCAGTGATTGCCGGGGCGCTAGCAATTATTGTTTTTGTAGTTAAGAACGCTTTGACCGTGATGGATCGAACAGTTCAAGTTTTAGCTGTCGTTAAAGTTGCTATCTTGATCTATATTATTTGTGTCATGACGGTTCCATATCATCAAGCTGTTCAACATACTTTTTTACCGACAAAAGTTGATTTTTATTCAATTGTGACGATTGTCGGTGGGACAGTTGGCGGGTATATTTCATTTTCCGGTGGTCACCGTTTGTTAGAGGGCGGATTGACTGGCAAAAAGAATATTAAATATATCAATGCTGGGGCTTTAACGGGAATTGGGATTGCTTCAGTGATCAGGGTGATGCTGTTTTTAGCTGGTTTAGCCGTTGTCGTCACTGGAGCCAAACTTGATCCAACTAACCCAGCGGCTTCAATTTTCAAATATGCTGCTGGAAACTTTGGTTATAAGTTCTTTGGCTTATTGTTGTTTGCTGCCGGGATGACATCAATCTTAGGCTCGACTTTTACATCAACTTCATTCCTTGATTACGCAGTTGGTAAAAATAAAAGTTTCTATCAAAATTATCACAAATTACTAGTTATTGGTTTTATTGTTATCTCAACTATTGTTTTTTATGTTGTTGGTTCACCGGCAAAAGTATTGGTTTTTGTTGGAGCTGCCAATGGATTTGTTTTACCGATTTCGTTAGCAATTTTATTGTTAGCTAGTCGCTTGCCTAAATTAATGGGAGATTATCATCATCCTAAATGGCTGACTTATACTGGTTGGTTTGTAGTTATCTTTATGGCATATGCTAGCATCAAGACTGTTCTTGGATTATTTTAAATAAAGATTGATTTGTAAGTGTTTGGCAGTTTTTGTCAAGCACTTTTTTTAAGTTTTTTTTAGAGGAAATCTGTTAAAAACAAGATATTTTTTGGAATACCTAAATTTAATTTTAAACATATTAAAAATAGTTTATAATATGTGGCGGAAGGATGTGAGCCGATGAAAATTGATCCAGAAAAATTTGCTTTGGCAGTTGTGATGTCAGATACTAAGGATACCTCTTTGGACGTGAAGATTAACCTGTATCGCTATGCTTATGAAAGAGCAGTCAAAATGCAGGCTGATTGCCAACAACAAGAAGCTTAAGAAACAACATCTAAAATAAAGTATTTGATGATCAACAGTTTATCAGCTGTTAGTTATCAAATACTTTATTTTTTATTAAGTTTATTAAATGAAGGTTAAGTAGTTCAAAAAGGGATTATTTAATCAGCAGTTATTTATTAGCAATTAAGTTTATTCAAAAAGAGGTCGATATTTTGCATATTCCATTTTTCTTAGAAAAATCTTAAAAAACGTTTTTGCTTTGCTTTATTTTTATTTTAGTTGAAATAACTTTGTTAATCAAAGCAAGGCCGGTGAATATTGATATAAAACAGCAGATAACTTTATTAAACTAAACTAATTAGTTAATCATTGATTTGCAATTTTGTCTTTGAGAAGTATAATAAAACTCAATTAATTTTAATTATGAGTTTTGTCCGGAGATGAATGAAAGATGTCGAATCAACCATTGTTAAATCTAAAAAAATTGAATACTGCATTTAAAATAGATGGTAAATTTTACCAAGCTATTTCTG